>NZ_JACXIY010000001.1 GCF_014705655.1 Paenibacillus arenilitoris
TGCTCGACGCGATGATCGCCGAATTGAACGCAAGCGCATAATCGCAATAGACCGCAGTCCGGTTCATCGAACCGGACTGTTTGCCCATCTTCATCCGTTTCTTATCTCAATGCATGGGAGGATCTGCCGTGTACCGATTGTTAATCGTCGACGATGAGCGCATTATCGCAAGCGGAATTAAGAAAAGCGTCGATTGGGGACGGCTGGGCATCGTCGGCGTTGCGGTCGCGCACAATATGCGCCAGGCGATCGCCGTATTCGAGAAGCAGCCGGTCGACATCATGATCTGCGACATCGAGATGCCGCAAGGAGACGGCTTCGAGCTGTTCGCGTGGGTTCGCGAGCGTTATCCTCATTCGGAATGCATCTTCCTGACCTGCCATGCCGAGTTCAAGTACGCGCAGCGAGCGATTCAGCTCGGCAGCCTGGAATATTTGCTGAAGCCCGTGCGGAACGAGGAGCTCGCGGCGATCGTCGCGAGGGCGGTCGAGAAGATCGGCAAGAAACGCGAGACGCTGTCCGTTGCCGATGCATACGCGCATTACCAGCGGCTGTGGGAGACGCATCGGCCGCTGCTCGTCGAACGGTTCTGGCTGGACGTGCTGGAGCAGACGATTCCGCCGCGGGCGATTGAAGCCGCGGAAGCGATCCGGAAGCGTGGCATTGCGTACGAGCCGGACAGCTTGTTCGTGCCGGTGCTGGTCACGGTTCAGCATTGGCGGAGATCGTTCACGGCGCGGGAAGAGAAGCTGCTGAGGTACGCCATCCGGAACGCGCTCGAAGAACCGCTGGGCCGGCGCTACGCCGACGCATGCGTCGTACAGGTTCGGGAAGGGCTGCTGCTCGTCTCACCGCCCCGCGGCCGGACGGAAGACGCAAATCATTGCCGCTCCGAATTCCGGAGCGAACTCGAATCGTTCATCGAAGCAGGCAGCCGGTATTTCTATTGCAGCTTATCCTGTTATGTCGGCGATCCGGTTCCGATTCACGGCATGACGGACATGTACGGCGCGCTCGCCGCCATCCACCGCGACAACGTCAACATGCTGGAACAGGTTATCTTCCTGGATGAATATGCGAAACGGTCGTGCCTGAATCGGGATTGCCGCTTCCCGTCGCTGCCGATGCTGCTATGGTCCGAACTGCTGAAGCGCGGCGACAAGGAGCGTCTGTTCGCGGAGACGAAGTCGTTCCTTGAAGGCTGCAGCCGGAACGAAGCGATGAATGCCAAAGCGCTGCAGCAGTGGTATCAACAGTTCCTGCAAATGATGCTGTCCACGTTCCAGCAGCTCGGGCTGCAGGCGGACGAAATGCTGCTTGATCATCTCGATCCGGTTCGCACGTCCGAGGCGACTCGTACGGTTCACGTCTTCGGCGAATGGATGGAAGAAGTGCTCGACCGCGCGATTGCGCGCATCCGCGGCGGGGAAGCGGAGGGCGTGTCGATCGTGGAGCGCATCAAGAAATATATCGCCGCCAACATCGATCAGGAGTTGTCCAGGACTTACATTGCCGACCATGTCGGGCTCAGCCCGGATTACGCCGTCAAGCTGTTCAAGAAGGAGACCGGCGTGTCGGTGTCCGATTATATCGTGCAAGCGCGGCTGCAGCTCGCCAAGACGATGCTTGAGAAGACCGACATGCCGATCGGGAGCATCGCGCTTGCCGTCGGATATTCGAATTTCGCCTACTTCTCGACGCTGTTCAAGCGGGAGACGAACATGACGCCTCAAGATTACAGGAGAAACCGGAATGATGCCGTATAACGGGAAGCGCACGATCTGGACGAAGCTGAGGTCCGGGGCCAATTCGCTGCGATTCAAGCTGATGGTCGGGCTGTTCGTCGTGATGCTGCCGGTCTGCGCGCTGCTCATTTACAGCAACTATTACTCGATGGACGTCGTGCGCAATCAGGTCGCGCAATCGAACGGCAATTTGGTCAGCCTTTACATGCGGCAGATCGACCGGAACTTGGAGGAGATCGATAAATATTTGCTGGATATCGTCGCGAGAGATACGGGGCTGCTGACGATGGAGAGGTCGGCCGGACAAGACGACGACCCGTACCATTTGGCCAAACTCGGTTTATGGAACACGCTCAATGATGGAAGCGTTAACATGAGCGTCTTGGACTATTTCTTCCTCTATTCCGCCGTGAACCGGGATTTCATGATCGTGCCCAAGAACGCGCAGGAGCCGTATGCGATTTATGTCGAGAAGCAGCGAATCGCGGCGGAATTGACCGTCGCTTTCCGGGAGCGTGAAGCGGACGGCCTGCCTCCGTTCGAGGCGTGGACGCCGATTCGAATCGACGGAAAATATTTTCTCGTCCGCGCGTTCAAGAGCGGCCAGGTCTATCTCGGCGCGCTCGTCGGCGCGGAGCATCTCATGGTCCCGCTTAACTTCGTCGATCTGGGCGACAATGGCCTCTCGCTGCTCGCGGACGATGGCTTCCTGCCGCTTACGCCAGCGATGCCAGGCGACGGGAATCCGATTGCGCTCCGGTTCGAGCGGAACGCCTACACGCTGACCGGCATCGATCCGAAGTATCTGGTCGTCGGGGAGAAATCGGACAAAGGCGCCTTCAGCCTCGTCGCCCTCATTCCGGATTCGAGCATTCTGCAGCAACTGCCGTTCCTGCAGCGAATTATCCAATGGATGACGTGGGGGCTCTTGCTGTACGTGGCGGTCGCCTTGTTGATGCTGCGCAAAGTCGTGCTCGCGCCGATCAATCGCATCATGTCGGAGATGCGGAAGCTGCGGCAAGGCTTCTTCGAGGCCCGAATCGCGAGCCGTCGCACCTCGAACGAATTCATGCTGATGAACGAGACGTTCAACACGATGGCCTCCGAAATCCAGCAACTGAAGATCGACATCTACGAAGAACAGCTGCAATCGCAGAAAGCCGAACTGAAGCATCTGCAGCTGCAGGTCAACCCGCATTTCTTCCTGAATTCGCTCAACATGGTCTACTACTTGTCCCGAGAGCGCAATTACGCGCTGATCGAAGAGTTGTCCATGTCGCTCGTGCATTACTTCCGGTTCATGTTCCGCAGCGAATCGGAATTCGTGCCGCTGCGGGATGAGCTTACGCATACCGAGAATTATATCCGCATCCAGCAGGTCCGTTTCCCGGACACGCTCGCCTGCCGCATCGAGGCCGACGACCGGTTCCTGGCCTGTCCCGTTCCGCCGCTCGTCATCCAGACGTTCGTGGAGAATACGATCAAGCACGCGATCGACCTCGACCGGCCGGTTCGGATCGACATCGGCATTCGGGAAGAGGAGACGGGCGGCGGCGAACGGATCGTTATCCGAATCGCCGATACGGGCGGAGGATTCCCGGACGACGTCCTGATCCAGCTGCAGGGGGAGCGCAGCATGAGGAACGGGGAAGGCGAACGCATCGGCATCTGGAACGTAAGGCGCAGGCTTAGATTGATTTATCGGGATCAAGCGGACATTTCGTTCCGGAACGAACAGGGCGCCATCGTCGAAATCCGTCTGCCGGCGCACGAGACGGGTGCTTGAGACGAATGAAGCGGGAAACCGTCCGTGCGGGACGGTTTCTATTATTTTATGCGATGACGGAAAATCGAAAATGCCATGACGGAATTGAGGTAGTTGCCGCCGCGCGATTCTTGTACCCTTAACCTTGTAAACAATTCCAGACAAGGAGGACGAGAATCATGGAAGCGAGCACGAAGGCGTATGCCGAGCGGCGGGCGGAAGCCGCGGCAGACCGAGCCGCGTCATGGAAGCAGCTGCTAAGGCGGGTGCGGAAATACCGGACGCTGCTGCTCATGACGCTGCCGGCGGTGCTTTATTTTTTCATCAACAACTATTTGCCGATGTTCGGCGTTGTTATCGCTTTCAAGAACATTAACTTCGCGGACGGCATCCTGGGCAGCGAATGGATCGGGTTCAAGAACTTCGAGTATTTGTTCAAGACAAGCGACGCCTACATCATTACCCGCAACACCTTGCTGTACAATATCGTCTTCATCATCCTCAATACCGTGCTGGCCATCGCGCTGGCGATCATGCTGAACGATATCAAGAATCGGATCGTATCCCGGACGTTCCAAAGCCTGATCCTGCTTCCCTATCTGATCTCGATGGTCATCGTCGGCTACCTCGTGCTCGCGATGCTCGACGTCGAGAAAGGCTACATGAACAACTCGATTCTGCCGCTCTTCGGCATCGGCGACATCTCGTGGTACAGCGAGACGAAGCATTGGCCGTTCATTCTGACGATCGTCAACGTCTGGAAGGGCGTCGGCTATCTGTGCATCATTTACCTTGCGGCGATTATCGGCATCGACCAAGAATATTATGAAGCGGCGACGATCGACGGCGCGAGCAAATGGCAGCAAATCCGAAGCATCACGATTCCGCTCATTACACCGGTCGTCTCGATCATGACTTTGCTGGCGATCGGGCGCATTTTCTACTCCGACTTCGGCTTGTTCTACCAGGTTCCGCTCAATACGGGCGTGCTCATGCCGGTAACGAACACGATCGACACGTACGTCTACCGCGCGCTGATTACGATGGGCGACCTCGGGATGTCGTCGGCCGCCGGCCTGTACCAAGCCGCCGTCGGATTCGTGCTCGTGCTCGTCTCCAACTATATCGTGAACAAGAAGAACAGCGACAACGCGTTGTTCTAAAGGGAGGTGAGGGATTATGCAAACGAACAGACTTTATCAATTCGGAATCATCTTCATTATGTTGGCGTTCACGCTATTCTGCGTCTTCCCGTTCGTGCTCTTGTTCTCCGCGTCGCTAACGAACGACCTCGAGATCGTCCGTTCCGGGTACAAGCTCATTCCGAACGAGTTCAGCCTTGAAGCTTATCGCTATATGTGGAACAATTCGACGGACATTATGCGGTCGTATGGAATCACGATCCTCGTCACGGTGACCGGCACAGCGGCCGGCATGGCGATTACCGCCATGGTCGCGTATCCGATGTCCCGCAAGGAAATGCCATTCCGCAATGCTCTGGCGTTCTACGTCTTCTTCACGATGCTGTTCAACGGCGGCCTTGTGCCGACCTATCTGCTCTACACGAACTATTTCGACTTCAAAAATACGCTGCTTGCGCTCATTCTCCCGGGACTGCTCGCCAACGGCTTCTACGTCATCCTGATGCGCACGTTCTTCGCCGCGTCGATTCCGAAGGAGGTGATCGAATCGGGGTACATCGACGGCGCGAAGGAATGGAAAATTTTCTGCGCGATCGTCCTGCCGCTGTCGCTGCCCGTTCTCGCGACGGTCGGGCTGTTCTACACGATTATGTATTGGAACGACTGGTTCAACGGCTTGATCTACGTCACCGAGAAACAATATTTCAGCATTCAGAACTTGCTCAACCGCATTCTGCTCGATCTGCAGTTCCTGCAGAACAATACGCAGCAAATGGGCAAAGGAGCCGAGCTTGTCGCCAAGCTGCCGCTCGACTCGATGCGGATGGCGATGGCCGTCATCGGCATTGTCCCGCTGATCGCCGCTTATCCGTTCTTCCAGAAATACTTCGTCAAAGGGCTGACGATCGGCGCGGTCAAAGGCTGAAGCTATTCCCGGCTGCGGCCGGATAGCATATATCCATGAGGAGGCTACGGTATGAAAAAGGGGAAAAAGACGGCATTCGTTCTGCTGGCGCTCGTGCTTGCGCTGACCGCGGTGCTTGCAGGCTGCAGCGGATCGTCAAGCGGCGGCGGCAGCGGCAGCGGTGAAAGCTCGGGGAACGCGGCGGCGAACGCCGGCAAGGAAGGCGGCGAAGCGTCCGGCCTGAAGCCGGTCGAACTCGTCATGGTGTTCGCCGGTCCGGGCGAGCCGAGAGATTTCAAGGAAATCGAAGCGGCGATCAATAAAGTGACGCAAGCGAAGATCAACGCGACCGTCAAGCTGCAAATGATCGGCTGGGCGGCTTGGCAGCAGCAGACGACGCTCATGCTGGCGGGCAACGAGCAGGTCGACCTCATTCTGAGCGGCCTCGGTACGTACAGCCAGACGGTGGCGCGAGGACAATACCTCGCGATGGACGACATGCTCGAGATGGAAGGCGCGGGCGTGAAGCAGGCGCTGGACGATCTTGACCCGGCGTTCCTGAACGCCGTCAAGATAGGCGGCAACGTTTACGCCGTGCCGAGCATCCGCGATCTCGCGGCCAACTATGGCGTCACGATGCGCAGAGATCTCGTCGACAAGTACAACATCGATCTGGACGCGATCAAGACGTACGACGATCTGGACGCAGTGTTCCAGACGATCAAGGACAACGAGCCGGACATGATTCCGCTCGTGAAATACGGCAATACGATCTTCGATACGCATCTGAACTATTACCGCGACTCGCTCGACGACGGATTCGGCACGCTGCCGGGTCTCGACAACGATTTGAAGGTCGTCAATTACTTCGAGACGCCGGAGTACATGGACCTGCTTCGTATCGCGCGCAGATGGTACGAGAACGGGTACGTCGCGAAGGATATCGCGACGAGCACGGAGACGCAGTACAACTTGGTGAAGTCCGGCAAAGCGTTCGCCTGGCTGTCGCATATGAAGCCGGGCTACCAAGCGCAGGAATCGAAGATCGTCGGCATGGAGATGGTGTCCAAGGAACTGCTGCCGCCGACGACGGCCACGGGCAACATTACGTCGATCATGTGGAGCATCGCCCGCAATTCGAAGGATCCGCAGCGCGCGATGATGCTGCTGAACCTGATGTATACCGATCCCGAATTAATCAACCTGTTCGACTGGGGCATCGAAGGCAAGCATTACGCGAAGACGGACGACCCGAACGTGATCGATTATCCGCAGGGCGTCGACCCGGCCAATTCCGGCTACAACCTGAACATGGGCTGGATGTTCGGCAACCAGTTCCTGTCTTACACCTGGAAGGGCGACAGCCCGACGTTGTGGGAAGAATTGGCGGAGTTCAACCGCGTATCGAAGAAATCGAAGGCGCTCGGCTTCACGTACGATTCCGAGCCGGTCAAGACGGAGGTCGCGGCGGTCCGCAACGTGTTCGACCAATACTACAAGGCGCTGGAGACGGGAACGGTCGATCCGGAAGTCGAGCATCCGAAGTTTATCAAAGCGATGAAAGCGGCGGGCATCGACAAGATTATCGCCGAGAAGCAGAAGCAGCTGGACGCTTGGGCGGCGCAGCAGTAATCCGATCCATCGTCTTGGCGGTATGGCCGGTCCGGTCATACCGCAGCATCTCATACCGAGAGGAGATTCGAAACATGGGCGTTCAAGCCGGGATTAATATTTTTTCCGTACACGAGCAATTGGGGAGCGATTATTACGGCACCCTCGAGAAGGTATCGGCGATGGGGTACGAGAACATCGAACTTATCGGGTTCAATATGAAGAAGATGACCCGCTTCAGCGACGAGTTTCCGGCGGCGAGCGTCAAGACCAAGCTGCGGGAGCTTGGCCTTACGGCAATAGCCGCGCATGAAGGGACGATGCCCGGTCAGGATTTGCTGTCGCATGATTGGGATTCCGTGATGAAGTACTACGAGGCGCTCGGCTGCGAGACCATCGTGCTGCCTTCGCTATTCGTGAAGGACCGCGAGCAAACGTTAACCGCCGCCGAACAGATGAACGCGGTAGGGAAGAGACTGAAGGAGAACGGGTTCCGCTTCTATCTTCACAATCATGCGCATGAGTTCAAAGCGTCCGGCGAAGTCACGCTGTTCGATCTTATCTTGGAGAATACGGATCCGGACGTTCTGAAGTTCGAGGTCGATTTGGTATGGGTGATGCGGGCGGGAATGGATCCCGTTACGGTGCTGGAGAAGCTGGGCGAGCGCTGCGATATCGTCCATCAGAAAGATTTGAATAAGCAGCTTGGCGGCCCCGTCAATATCTTCGAAGCGATGCAACAGGGCGGTGACGAGGAGATGGACGTTCTGCAGGCGTACCGGAAATATGTGAAAGGTTCGGATTTCGTCGATCTGGGTACCGGACGATTCGATTTCAAGTCGACGTATGCGAGGATCCATGAAATGGGGCATGTCCGCTATGCGCTCGTAGAGAATGAGGGCGAATCGTCGGATAAGTTCGAAAGCATTCGGAACGATTTGTCCGTTCTTCGGCAATACCTGTAATTGGCAAGATCAAATGAAAGGAGATGTTTAGATCATGTCAAACCGAAAGTTGAAGATCGGCATTATCGGCTGCGGAGGAATCGCCTTTCAGAAGCATATGCCGGCTCTGGCCCGCAACGCCTCATTGGCGGAAATGACCGCCTTCTGCGACACCGTCGAAGAGAGAGCGCGCCAAGCGGCCAAAGACTTTGGCGGCGAGAACGCCAAGGTGTATACGGAGTATCAAGAGCTTCTTCGCGACGAATCGATCGACGTCGTCCACGTCCTGACGCCTAATCTTCAGCACTCGTTCATCACGGTGGCCGCCCTTGAAGCAGGCAAGCATGTCATGTGCGAGAAGCCGATGGCGATCAATTCTGCTGAGGCGCAAACGATGCTCGATGCAGCCAAACGTACAGGCAAGAAGCTGACGATCGGCTATCAGAATCGATGGAATGACGATTCGCAAATTCTCTACCGGGCTTGCCGCGAGGGCTTCTTGGGCGAAATCTACATGGCGAAAGCCCATGCCGTCCGTCGCCGGATGGTACCGACGTGGGGCGTATTCGCCGACAGGGAGCAGCAGGGAGGCGGCTGTCTGATCGATATCGGCACGCACGCGCTGGACTTGGCCCTCTGGTTTATGGACAATTACAAGCCCAAATCGGTGACAGGCTCCGTTTTTTATAAGCTGCGGGATAAGCCGGAAGGCAATATGATGGGGCCGTGGAATCCTGAGACGTTTCACGTGGAGGATTCAGCGTTCGGTCTGATCAAGATGGAGAACGGGGCGACGATATTCCTCGAGAGTTCCTGGGCGCTTAACACAACCGACGTGAAGGAGGCGAAAGCCTCGTTATTCGGCACGGACGGCGGTGCGGAAATGAAGCAGACGGCGGATTACAAGGGCGAGCTCGTGTTCAACAGCGTGCAGTTCGGCAAGCTCGTCGAGACGAAGCCGCAAGCAGGACCGGGCATCGCCTACTTCGGACCGAACGCGGAGGATGGAGGGACGAGGGAAGCCCGGCATTGGCTCGAGTGCATCATTCATGACCGTGATCCGCTCGTGAAGCCGGAGCAGGCGTTCGTCGTGACGCAAATTCTCGAAGCCCTCTATCAATCGGCCGAAACCGGCAAAGAAGTGGTTCTCTAATAATGGAGGGTGAGGCGGCATGATGAGCGCAATGCACAAATACGGCAGGAAGGCGGGGGTATGGACATTGGCGGTATGTACGGTGTTGATGTCGTTCGGGACGGGGGCGTTCGCGGCGGAAAAGAAGGAGACGACAGGCTCCTACCGGACGGTGACGGAAGTCGAGGATTGGGGACCGGCCGTCACGAAGCTCATCGTCGATATCGGCAGGCCGATTCCGATCCAATCGGTTGCGACGGATACGTTCAAGGTACATGTCGTCCGAAGCGACGGCCGGCTGGAAGATCCCGTTCTGGAGGAAGGGTATCGCAACGTGACGAAAGCGTACGTCGCGGACGCGAGCGGCAAGCCGGCCGTCAAAGCGGGAAAGCATGTCGTGCTGGAAATGGAAATCGGTCCGACTCTCACGCTGGGATCGGCCATGAACTTCAGTGTGCAGACGTATCTGAACGATTGGATCGACAGCAGCTATACGATTACCCAGCAGAAACCGATCGCGACGGCGAAAGGGAATTTGACCGGATTGGTCGTCGATACGTTTAAAGGCGAGGTCCGAGAGCTGGTCGACGATTTTCGGACGAAGGGCAAATTCACGCACAACGGCGTGAGGTTGACCTATGCCGATTACACGCCGGCCAAAGACAAGAGCAAAAATCCGCTAATTATTTGGCTGCACGGCATGGGTGAAGGCGGCACGGACCCGACGGTCGCGATTGCCGGCAACAAAGCCGTCAATTTCGCTTCCAAAGGCGTGCAAGGGTTCTTCGGAGGCGCCTACGTATTGGCCCCGCAGACGCCGACGTTCTGGATGGACGGCCTCGAAGGCTTCGGCGATGGCACATCGAAGTACGAAAGCGCGCTGATGGCGCTCATTGAGTCGTACGTGAAGAAGAACAAGGACATCGATACGAATCGGATTTACATCGGCGGCGATTCCAACGGCGGGTACATGACGATGCTGATGATCCGCGACTATCCCGGCTACTTCGCGGCGGCTTTCCCGACTTGCGAGGCCTTGAAGGATACGCTGATTACCGACGCGGACATCGAGCGCATGAAGAACCTGCCGATCTGGTTCGTCGCGGCGAAGACGGATCAGCTCGTCCCGCCCGCCGAATATGCGGTTCCGACTTATGAACGCTTGGTCGCAGCCGGCGCGAAGGACGTTCACCTCTCCTTGTTCGACAACGTGGTCGATACGTCCGGCCTGTACACGAAAGCGGACGGCACGCCGTTCGAATACGACGGACACTGGTCTTGGATTTACGTCTATAACAACGACGTGTCGGAGCAAATGAACGGGACAACGATCACGCTGATGCAATGGCTGGCCGGCCAGTCCTTGAACAAGAAATAAGCCGCCCGGTCAAGCGTAAACGGCTGACGCCGTCTTTGCGGCATAAGCTCGTTTCGCGGTGAAATATAAGCATCGTATAAGGTTAAATTGAGAAGCCCGATCCATCAAGAGGATCGGGCTTCGCCAATTGCTCCTTTTTCACGCGTTTCTTATGTAAAGGATAAAGTTGACTGAATGAAAAAAATTTTACTATAGGCAAAAAATAAATTTGTTGTTATTCTACAACAGGAAGATATTAACTTGCAATGACAAGTTTTATTCAAAAAAATAGCAAGCCGAGGCGGTGAAAAAATGAAATATAGGCCGGGCAGAGACGGTGCAACCAGACAGAAGATCGTGGAGCTATATAAAAAGCACGGCCGGCTTACGATTCGGGAGATTGCAGGTGAGCTGGGCCTTACAGGAATGGCGGTTCGCAGGCATGTGCATCAATTGCAGGCTGATGGTTATTTGGAGATTGCCTGCAAGCGCGGCCATGCACACCGGCCGGCAATGGTGTATCAATTAACCTCGAAAGCTTCCAATTTGTTTCCTGAGCAATATGGGAATTTGGCCGTTGAACTGCTGGAGAGCTTGCAGGAGCTCGGCGGAGAGGACGCGATTCGCCTAGTGTTTTTGCGATTGAAAGAGAAGCTGAACGAAGAGCTCCTGCTGCTCATGTCTAGTGAGGACCTGGAAGAACGATTATACACACTTGCGAGTTATCAGGATAAGAGAGGATACATGACCAGTCTGTACAGGAGTGATGATGCGATGTGGATTCTGGAGGAGGCCAATTGTCCCATATTGCAGGTCGCCGCTTCTTTCCGACATGCGTGCCAGTGCGAAATGGCCTTGTTTGCAGAGGTGCTCGGCGCCAAGGTGCAACGTTTGGAATGTATGGCTGAAGGTAGGCGTACGTGTAAATACAGAATAATGGAGTGAGAGGGGAGTCATGATGGAAGCAGGGAGGCGAGCTGACAGATTTTTTTGAGAAAAGTGTTTCCTTAGGGAAACATATTTCTAATCTATAAATCAATCAGGAGAATCCAAGTAATATCAATGGTTTTGAACGATTCGTATTATTTCATAGCGTAGAAGCTAAACAAAAAAGTCTTGACAACTAAAAGAAGAAAAATTAAGTTATACCTAACCACAAGTTTTGCCTACGGGAAAAACTTTTGAGTTAAAACAGTTTGGTTTTTGGGAGGAGAAAAGAGTGAAGCGAGTACGAGTGAGGTTGAAAGGGATTGTATTAGGAGGTTGTTTGCTTGTCCTTGCCGTATGGATGGCGGGGTGCGCCTCTGACGAGAAAACGAGTGAAGCAACCGGGGAAAAGCTGAACGTTGTAACCACCATTGCACAGATTGCCGAACCGATGTCCGTCATTGGAGGCGACCGGGTCACGGTGCAAAGCTTGATGGGGCCGGGTGTCGATCCGCACTTATACAATGCGACCCAAGGGGATATCGGCAAGCTGGAAAAAGGCGATGTGATCTTCTACAGCGGGCTCCATTTGGAGGCCAATATGCTCAAGGTGTTCGAGGAGATTGGCAAATCCAGGCCTGTGCTGGCGATAAGCGAGTCGATTCCCGCAGACCAGCTGTTGAAGGATGAAACGGGAGCGACAGATCCGCACGTTTGGTTCGATATTGACTTATGGAAGCAAGCGCTTGAAGCGGCAACCGAGGAATTGAAGAAGGCCGCTCCCGATGACGCGGATTACTTCGAGACCAACAAACAATCGTATTTCAAAAAGCTGGATGAGCTGAAGACGGATGCCAAGGAAAAATTAACGCAAATTCCGAAAGAAAAACGAGTATTGATTACGGCTCATGACGCATTTGGTTATTTTGGCCGCATGCATGATATGGAAGTGGTCGGGCTGCAAGGACTGAGCACCGAAGATGAAGTGGGGTTATCCGATATCGACAATACGGTGAAGCTGCTGGTGGACTATCAGGTGCCTGCTGTATTTGTGGAAAGCAGCATTAATCCAGCCTCCATCAATGCCGTGATCGAAGGAGCCAAAAAGCAAGGGCTGAATGTAGCGGTCGGCGGCGAATTGTTCTCCGACGCGATGGGCGATGCGGGTACGCTGGAAGGTACATACCTCGGCATGTACGGCCATAACGTAGATACGATCTATCAAGCATTAAGCGTAGAAGGAGAGTAACGGGTATGCTTCCGGTTCTCAGTGTTGAAGGCTTATCCGCTTCCTACCGTAAGAATAAAGTGCTGGACAACGTTGTATTTGATGTAGAGCCGGGGACCATGACCAGCATTGTAGGGCCTAACGGAGCCGGGAAATCAACTCTTCTCAAGGTCATCCTGGAATTGCATCCCCGACTGGCAGGCAAGGTGGCCTTCTTTGGTTCCCCCTACCCGAAAGTGAAGTCCCGAATCGGCTATGTGCCGCAGCGCGGCTCCGTGGATTGGGATTTTCCGACCAACGCGCTTGATGTCGTCATGATGGGACTGTACGGGAAAATCGGTTGGCTGAAATGGCCGAAACGATCTCATCGCGAAAAAGCCATGGAAGCTTTGGCAGAGATGGGCATGGCGGATTACGCTTCCCGTCAAATCAGCCAGCTGTCCGGCGGTCAGCAGCAGCGGGTCTTTCTTGCCCGCGCGCTCGTCATGGATGCGGATCTGTACTTCCTGGATGAGCCCCTTGCCGGCGTGGACGCTGCAACGGAGCGTGCGATTATGGCAACGCTCAACTTGCTGAAGAGCCGGGGAAGAACGGTGCTGGTCGTCCATCACGACCTGCAGACGGTTGAAGATTATTTTGACCATGTCCTGCTGCTCAATCGATCCGTCATTGCGCATGGTCCCACGGAAGAGATCTTTAATGAAAGCAATATTTACCGAACGTATGGGGGAACGCTGCGCTGGAGGGGAGCGAGGTCGGGATGACGCTGGGATTGTCGCATAACGCGCAATGGGTGCTGCTGAGCACCTTGATACTGGGGACGGCTGCCGGCATTATCGGCTGCTTTGCCTATTGGAAGCGGCAAAGCCTGATGAGCGATGCGTTGTCTCATGCGGCTTTGCCAGGCGTTATTATCGGATTTGCCATCCTTGGGGTGAAGAATCTGCCGGTCATGATCGCCGGAGCTGCAGCGAGCGCGCTATTCGGTGCCCTGATCATCCATTGGATTCGCTCCTCAAGCCGTGTCAAGGAAGACGCGGCGATGGGCATTATCCTGTCCGTCTTCTTCGGTTTCGGCGTCATGCTGCTGACCTTCGTCAATCGCATGGCCGGAGCCAACCAAAGCGGCCTGGACAGCTTTATCTTTGGGCAGGCCGCCTCCATGGTGAGCAAGGACGTATGGCTCATGTCCGGATTGGCGCTGCTTGTTCTGTTCATTGCGATCGTCGCCTTCAAGGAATGGAAGCTGTTTCTGTTCGACGCGGCATTCGCCAAAGGGCTAGGGTTGTCGAGTCGCTGGATGAACAGCCTGTATATGTTTTGCCTTGTGCTGGTAATTGTCATCGGCATCCAGGCGGTCGGAGTCATTCTTATGGCGGCGCTGCTGATTACGCCGGCCGTCAGCGCCAGATACTGGACGAATTCCTTCAAGTGGATGATGGTTTTGTCGGCCTTGTTTGGAGGCGGAGCGGGCGTCATCGGGACGCTGCTGAGCGCGTACGGCAAGGGATGGCCGACAGGCCCGTTTATTGTAATTGCAGCCGCTTCGTTGTTCGTTTTCTCGTTGGCCTTGGGCATTCGCAAAGGTTTGCTGGTCATCGGGATTCAGCAATATCGTCAGAGAAGGCAGCTTAATCAACCGTCCGTCCAAAATCTCCATCTGCCGGAAAGGGGGGGATCGGGATGAGTTACGCAGGCTGGATTATACTTACCGCTTCGCTAGTCGGGGTCTCCTGCGGACTAATCGGTGCACTTCTCGTATTGCGCCGAATGGCGATGATGGCAGACGCCATCAGCCATTCCGTATTGCTTGGCATAGTTACAGCGTATTTGATCACGCGCGAATTGAGCGGCATCCATATGCTGATCGGAGCAATCGCTGCCGGATTGCTGACCGCGATTTTCATTCAGTGGCTCCACTCGCTCGGCGTACAGCAGGAAGCTTCGATCGGCGTTGTGTTTACCTCTTTATTCGCCATTGGCGTCGTACTGATTGCGACCAAGGTCGGGAATGCGCACCTGGACGTTCAGCACACCTTGATGGGGGAAATTACGTTCATCCCTTGGGAGAGAATGAGCCTGCCCTGGATCGGGGAGGTGCCGGAAGCGGTATTTATTCTATCCATTGTACTTATCATTGTTTTGATCGCCATTATTGGGTTTTTCAAGGAATGGAAGCTCACTTCATTTGATCCGGCGCTTGCAGCAAGCATTGGCATTCCGGTTGTGCTCATGCATTACGTTTTTATGGCGCTTGTTTCGGTGACAACGGTAGCGGCTTTCGACGCTGTGGGCGCGATTATGGTTGTGGCGATGCTCATCACGCCGGCGTCAGCGGCGTATCTGTGGACGGATCGACTGGCGATGATGATGGCTTTAAGCGGTGTTTTCGGCATTGTTTCCGCCGTATCCGGATATTTTATCGCCGTTTGGCTGGATACGTCCATTTCCGGATCGATGGCTTTTTCGACCGGGCTCGTATTCCTGATCTGCTTCATTGCTTCGCCGAAGCATGGAATCGTTGCGAGGTTCATGCGGCCGACCCTCACATCCACATAAACAGGAGGGGACAAGATGACGACGCCTAGCATGGAAGATCATTTGGAGCAAATCTATCTGCTGTCGCTAACCAAAGGATATACCCGGGTTTCCGATGTTGCCGACGCGTTATCCATTCTTCCCTCTTCCGCTTCGAAGATGGCTCAGAAGCTCGGTGAATCCGGCTACATTGAATATGAGAAATATGGCCGGATTTCCTTGACGGGGAAAGGAACAACGATCGGCAAACAGCTGCTCGACAGGCATCGGCTGCTGGAACGGTTCTTACGGCAGATTGGCGTACCCGAGCAGCGCATCGAAAGAGAAGTGGAACAGCTGGAGCATCATTTCAGCTGGGGCACGCTTGAACTGCTTCGAAATTGGCTGCATGTCCTGGAAGAAAGACAGGCAACTTCAAAAGGAAGCTAAGCGTTCTCAAGGGAGAAGGCTCGCCCGAGTTCTGATTTCCCCAATGCTAGTCTCAGCTTATTTCTCCGCTCCCGCCGCCTGGCGGGGGCTATTTGACATTCACGTATATCTGTAAGCACCACGAGGTCATATCCAGGAATATAAAGGTTTTTTAGAGCGTACAAAAAGTCTTGACAAAGAAATGGAAACTGATAAAGTTAAAAATAACCAGTTTTTTTGCCTAAGGTAAAAACTTTTGTATTGTACCAAAACTAGGCAAACTTTTTGTTGTTAGGGCAAATTTTGGAGGTTATTTACATTTAGGGAGGGTTATCCACTTATGCAACCGCAAGCAAATGTCGCCTTGAATACGAACCGGTGGACAATGAGGGATTTCATTACTTTAGCCATATTCAATGTGGTGATGCTGATCATTCTTACCGCCTGCAATATGATGATTGTACATCCGATCTGGCATTTGATTGGAGGAGGCGTTGTTGCTCTTATTAACGGCCCCGTTTATATGGTATTGGCCAGTAAAATAGGCAAGCCGGGTGTGCTTTTTTTCAACTCCATCATTTTAGGCTTATATTATACCGCTTTTGGATTTATTTATTTCTTGATGATATTGGCTGTCTTCGGGGCGCTGTGCGAGCTGGCGATGAGAGGCAGCGGTACATATAAGAAAGCGGCTCGCAACGCCATAGGCTACGGAATCTATTACGTCGGGTATTCGCTGTGCGGCTTCGTGCCTCTTATCTTGTTCCGAGAGCAATATATGTCCATTCTGGAGCAAAGCTACACCCCGGCCAAGCTGGAGGAGATGCTGTATTACTACAGTACGCCCAGTATGGTGATCATCATGTGCGTTGTCTCGTTCGTCGGATCTGCGGCCGGCTGCCTGGCTGGAAGCGCGCTGCTGAAGAAGCATGTGAGGAAAGCGAAGCTCGTATGACAGCGATGGACCCGCGAACACACGTCATTGTCCTGATCGCGTCCGGCATTCTGACCTTTCTTGCGACTGAGCTTGTGAAAGTGCATATGCTGGTGGCGGTCAGCGCCTTGTATTTGATTTGGAACGGGTTGCTCCGGAATGCTCTGTATTTTGTGCTGGCATACTCGGCGATGACGGCTTTGCTTCCTGTTATTCCAGATATCTCTGCCATATTGGGGATTATCCTCTTTACCTTCTCCAAAATGATGCCTATAGCGATGGTGGGGGCGGCGCTGCTGAACGTGCCGCCCGGCAGAATGATGTCCGCCCTGCAGAGAGCGTACGCGCCGAAGCCCGTCGTCGTCATGCTGTGCATTCTGGTCCGGTTTTTCCCGCTGCTGCTGCTCGAATTCAAAGCGATTCGCAACGGCATCCGGGCAAGAGGCATATTCTCGAACGGGCACAACGCCTTGCTGCATCCGATCAGAGCATATGAGTGTTATTTCGTACCGCTCATCGTCCGATGTCTGAAGCTGTCATCCGAGCTGGCGGCCTCGGCGGAGCTGCGGGGTATCGAATGCGACCGTGTACGAACGACGATCTATCCCATCGGGCTGACGGCGGTCGACCGTACTGCAGCGGGGCTGTATGTTCTGATTGGCGGCATGATTTGCGGGTTAGGCGGGATTGTCCAATGATTCATCTGAACAATGTAACGTTTCGGTACGGCATCGATGAAGAGGAATCCGGGCCAGAGCCGACAAGCGAATCCGGGGTGCGCGGCATTAGCCTGTCTGTCCCGGCCGGTACGTGCACGGTGCTGTGCGGCCGTTCGGGAAGCGGCAAGAGTACGATATTGCGGCTTTTGAGCGGGCTGGCGCCGGGCTTCTATCCAGGGAACCTCGCCGGTGAAGTGCTCTTAGGGGGCCAGTCGCCATCGTTAATGACGCCTGAGGAGCGTACGAGGCGGATCGGCGTGATATTCCAGGACCCGCGCAGCCAATTTTTTATGAATGTCGTTCGGGACGAATTGGCGTTCTCGGCAGAAAATCTCGGCATTCCTCCGGAAGAGGCGCTGGAGAGAATCACCCGGCAAGCGGAGCTGCTTCATATCGCTCACCTGCTGGACCGGAAGCTGAACGATCTATCCAGCGGGCAGAAGCAGCGCGTCGCTATTGCCGCCGCTTCCATTCTTGCGCCTGCGTTGCTCCTATTGGACGAACCGACGGCCAATCTGGATGAGCCGACGACGCAAGCTGTCATCGAGCTGCTCGGCCAGCTGAAGCGGAACGGTACGACCCTTGTCATCAGCGAGCACCGCTTGCACTCGCTGCTGCAGATCGCCGACTCCTTCGTTTGCATGGACCGCGGCGAGATAGCCCGCGTATGGACAAACGACGAATTTGCCAAGCTCAACTACGAAGATGTCCGTCCGTTCGGGCTGCGTCATCCGGATATGATACATCATGTATCTGGAATTGGCGATAAGGAATGCCCGGCGGGAGGCTCGGCTATAGTGGGGCGCAGCCTCGCTTATCGCTACGGGAGAAAGGGCGAAGGCTTTGAAGGAATGGATCTTACGCTCCCTGGGGGCAGCGTGACCGCACTGACAGGAGACAATGGCGCGGGCAAAACGACGTTAGGCAAAATATTGAGCGGTCTGCTCCGTCAGAGCAAAGGGGAGGTCACCCGCAACGATTCTCACTTGAGCGCTCGCGTCCGGCGATCCCTCAGTTACCTCGTCATGCAGGATGCCGATTATCAGCTTTATGCGGACAGTGTCGGCAACGAGCTGGTGCTGGGCAGGCGTCTGGATGAAGCGCTGCGTACCCGGGCTTACGAGGCTTTGGACGCATTCGGCTTAAGCGAGCTTCGGCACAGACATCCGGCGTCCTTGTCCGGAGGAGAGAAGCAGCGGGTCACGATGGCCGCAGCGTACTGCTCGGACGCGCAGCTGATCGTGCTGGATGAACCGACAAGCGGGCTCGACGGCGACGGCGTCCTGCACGTTGCCGCCTGGGTGAGGAAGCTGGCACAGGCCGGCAAAACCGTTGTCATTATTACGCACGACCGGATCTTGACGGATCTGGCTTGCAGCCATGTGGTGACGTTGAAGAAAGGAAGGGGAAGCGGCAGTGAAGGCGGGGAACAAACAAGGAATAGCAAGACTGCTCGAGCTGGCGGGCGAGAAGAAGGGGCTGTTGGTGTGGTCCGGCCTATTATCCGCGGCAAGCGTCCTGATGAAGCTTGTACCGTATCTGGCGGTGTATTTTATTATCGCTGAGCTGCTTCGGCACGATCAAGACATGGCCTCGATCGACGGCGGGTATGTGATTCGATGGGCCGTATGGGGAGTAACGGGCATGGTGCTCGGGTATGTCCTCATGTACTTTGGGGGGATGTGCTCTCATATCGCCGCCTTCCGCATCCTGTACCAGATCAGGGTCAAGCTTTCCGATCACCTGGGGCGGCTTCCGCTCGGCTTTTTCAGCAAAAATGCGACAGGCAAGCTCAAAAAGAACATGGAGATGGACGTGGAACGAATAGAGCTTTTTATCGCCCACCAGCTGCCTGATCTGATTTCTACTGCGGCGATGATTGCGGCGATGTTCATTGTCATGCTTTGCCTGAACGTCTGGCTGGCGCTGGCCTGCATCATTCCGATTGTGATCGGTTTTACCGTCCAATATTCGATGATGGCCGGCGACAAGGCGAAGAGAGGCATGAGGGAATACTTTGACTCCTTGGAAAATATCAATAGCTCCGCCATTCAGTATGTGCGGGGGATGCCTGCGATTAAGATGTTCGGGCAGACGGTCCACTCGTTCCGCCAATTCCATGAAGACATCGTGCGCTATCGCGATTTCAGCCTCAAGTACGCCGATCATTTCCAGAACGGCTACGTGTCTTATAAAGTGATCGTCTTATCGCTCGCTACGTTCGTGCTTCCTGCCGGATTGTTTATTCTCAGCAGGGATCCGGACAATATGGCTTTTGCACGAACGCTAATGTTCTTTCTCGTGCTTGTGCCGGGAGTGGCTTCGCCGATCTTCAAGCTGAACAGCTTCGCCTCCGCCCTGAATGTCATCGTCGAGGGGGTCCGGCGCATCGACGATATTCTCGAGCAGGAGGCGATCGCGGAGCCTGACGATAATGAACGTCCGTCATCCTACGATGTTCAGTTTCATGGGGTCGGCTTCTCTTACGGCGGCACGAATGGCGTCCCTGTGCTGCACCATATGAGCTTGACGGCGCGGCAAGGGGAGATTACCGCTCTAGTAGGACCGTCCGGGTCCGGCAAGTCGACTGTCGCTCAGCTGATTCCACGGTTCTGGGACGTTCAGACAGGCAGCATTACGATTGGCGGCGTCGATATCAGGAGGATGAAGACGAGCGAGCTGATGGATACGATGTCCTTCGTGTTTCAGGAAACGTTCCTGTTCTCGGATACGGTGTACAACAACATCGCGGCGGGCAATCCGGCAGTAAGCTGGGAAGATGTGCTTGCGGCAGCCCGCGCGGCCCAATGCCATTCGTTTATCGAGCGGCTGCCGGACGGCTACGATACGCGGGTCGGCGAAGGGGGCGTCTATTTGTCAGGCGGCGAGGAGCAGAGGATTTCGGTGGCTAGAGCCATTCTGAAAAACGCTCCGATTCTTGTGCTTGACGAAGCGACGGCGTATTCCGATCCGGAGAATGAATATCAGATGCAGCTGGCTCTCGGAGAGCTCATGAAAGGGAAAACGGTGCTGATTATCGCCCATCGCTTGACGACGATCTGCGAAGCGGACCGCATCATTGTGCTGAAGGAAGGGCGCATTGAAGAAACGGGCAACCATCAGCAGCTGCTGGGCCGCGGAGGCCTGTACAAGAGCATGTGGGACGCCTATACGATGTCCGCGCACTGGCAGCTTGAACGCGTGCCCGGGAGAGAGGAGGGACTGTCCACATGATGGAGCGATTGCGGCATATTACCGCGGGCCGTCCGGAGACCATGCGGAGACCGATTGTCTGGACGGCGCTCGCCAATATCGACAATATGATTCCGTTCGCCTGCTTGTCCGCGGCGGTGAGCATCCTGTACGCGTATTACGCGGACCCGCATGTACCGTTAAATTGGCAGGGGATGTGGCTTGCCTGGGGAGGCATGGCGATCTTCCTTGTTCTGGTATTTGCCGCCGAGTTGATGTCTTACCGCTCCGTGTACCGCGGAGCCTACCGCGCTTCGGCGGAAGGCCGGACGCAGCTGGCTGAGCATGTGCGCAAGCTGCCGCTTGGCTTTCTGATGAAAAAAAATGCCGGCGAGCTGGGCCAGATGATGATGAACGACTTCGCGCAGACCGAGAATGCCGCGACCCATATTTTGCCGCAGCTCATTAGCGGCGCTGTCGTCCCGCTGCTGGCGTTTGCCGGATTGTTGTTTGTCGACTGGCGGATGGCGCTGGCGATGATGGCAGGCTTTCCCGTCGCGCTTCTCATTCTATGGGGAGTGTCCCGCCTGGAGCGCAAGCTGGGCCAGAGCCATTCCGCAGCGAGAATCGACCAATCGGGCCGCCTTCAGGAGTACTTGCTCGGCATGAAGGTGATCAAAGCTTACAATTTGCGCGGTGACAACTTTACGAGACTGAAGCGGGCATACCATCATTTCATGCTCGAGAGCATCAGGCTGGAGGGGGTGCTGGGCCCATTCTTTCTGGTAGCGATCGCTTTTGTCGAGATGGGCCTGTCCCTGATTACGATGACAGGCGTTTATCTCATGCTGGATGGAGCGGTAACCGTGCCCGTGTTTGTCATGTTTCTGCTCATCGGAACGCGAATCTTCGATCCGATGTCGGTGGCGATCATGCGTCTGCCGGCGTTCAAATATGACGCTATGGCCGGCGAGCGTATCGCAGGCGTGCTTAAGGAGCCCGTCATGACAGGGGAGAACGGGCCCGCGGGAAGCTTTCACATCCGATTCGACGAGGTTACGTTTCGTTACGACAAGCTCGTTGTGCTTGATCGCGTAACGGCAGAGATGAAGGAAGGGACGCTTACCGCCATCGTAGGCCTGTCGGGCAGCGGGAAAAGCACGATGCTGCGCCTGATTGCCCGCTTCTACGACCCGCAGCAAGGAAGTGTGCGGATAGGGGGCGGCGACATTCGGGAGACGGACCCGGAGCAGCTGCTGAAGAACATTTCGATGGTGTTCCAGGACGTCTATTTGTTCCAGGATACGGTATGCAACAATATCCGCTACGGTCGGGAGGACGCGACCCAGGAGGAGATCGAGGCGGCTGCCAAGGAAGCTTGCTGCCATGATTTCATCATGAAGCTGCCGCAGGGCTACGATTCCGTCGTGGGCGAAGGAGGTTCTACCTTGTCGGGCGGCGAGAAGCAGCGGGTATCCATCGCCCGCGCGATGCTCAAAAATGCCCCGATCCTGCTGCTGGACGAGGCGGCCTCATCTCTGGACCCGGAGAACGAGTCGGAGCTGCAGAAGGCCATTGGCCGGCTGGTTCAAGGGCGGACCGTCATCATGATCGCCCATCGGTTGAGAACCGTCGTCAAAGCGGACAACATCATCGTCCTGGACCGGGGGCGTATCGCGGAGCAGGGACGGCATGAGGAGCTGCTCGGCGGAAGAGGTCTGTATGCAAGGTTATGGGAGCTGCAAACCCGCGCGAGCGGGTGGAAAATTCCCGGCACATCCGGCACGAAGGAGGTATTGCAATGAGTCAAACCGCCGTGAATGACAAAGAACGGCAGCAGCGCTTCATTTTGCAGGATAGCTTATGGAAAGTGATGGTTCAGCTGTCGTGGCCGGCGATCATGGCGATGGTGCTGTACGGGCTGAACGCCGTTATAGCCGCCGTGTTCGTTGCGCGTTATATCGGGGAGACCGCGCTGGCGGGAGTGTCCGTGGCGTATCCGTTAACTATGTTCGGCATGGGCTTCGGCTCCTTGATCGGAGTCGGCGCCGGAGCGGTATTAAGCATTGCCATAGGCCGCCAGGACAAGGCGGTTCAGCAGCGGCTGCTGGGGCATGTCAACAGTCTGTCTCTTATCGTCACTATCGTGTATATGACTGTCGCACTGCCTCTCTCTAGCGAATTCGTGAAGGTAATGGGAGGGCAAGGAGAAGCGCTCGTTCTAGGCGAACGTTACTTCACCATTACGGTCCTTGGCTCGTTCTTCTGGATTTACGGCCTGGCTGCCAACATGATTGTCAGAGCCGAAGGGAAAATGAGAACGGCAGCGCTGGTCATGGGCATCGGGCTCGCGGCGGACGTAGCGTTCAACTACCTTCTCGTTGCGGCGCTCGATCTGGGCGTTGCAGGCGCGGCGTGGGCGACGAACGCCGGAATGATCGTATACACGCTTCTCGGCTTTGTGTACTTCAGTAAAGGCTGGTCGTCGTTCCAAACGAAAGCGAGCGCCTTCTATTGGGATTGGGCGACCGTCAAATCGATCGTCTCCCTCGGGATGGCATCGCTGATCATGAACGTCATGAATCTCGTTCAAGGCATCGTTGTGTTCAACGCGCTTTCCCGGTACGGCACCATGCAGGACATCGCCTTCTATGGCGTCGTGTATCGCGTATTTACGTTCCTGCTCACTCCGATCTTCGGATTGATGCGCGCGCTGCAGCCGGTAGTCGGCATTAACTACGGCGCCGGACAATACGAGCGGGTCATTCGTGCATACCAAATATTTACTGCAGCCTCCGTGCTGCTGACGCTGCCTTTCTGGCTCATCTCCATGCTTGCTCCAGGCTCGGTATTGGGGCTGATGCTGCCGGGCTCGGCTATGACGGCGGAGCAATCGCAATTTTTCCGAATTTATATGGCGATCCTGCCGCTGTTGTCCATCGTCTTCATGGCGATGACGTTTTTCCCCGCCATTGACAAAGGAAGGCCGGCCGCCGTGATCGGGCTCGTCAGACAGCTGGTGTTCTACATTCCGGTCATGCTGATTGCTCCTGCGATCACAGGTGTTGCAGGCGTCTACTGGGGGGCTCTGGCCATCGATACGCTGATGGTTGTTTGGACGGTGCTCCTGATTCAAAAAGAGTGCAGGGCGCTTAGAAAAAAAACATGGCCGCAGGCGGGGCTGACCGTCCCGTTGTAACCAGGCGAGGAGAGGAACGATATGATACAGAACGTCAAGGAATGGATGGATCAAGCCGCAAGTGCCATTTGCTTAGGACGTTCTCGAAATGGGCCGTTACATCAACGCTGTATATATCGTACTAACGAACAGGGTGATCCGATCGCATTCGGATCACCCTGTACTCTTTATACTGAGCTTATATTTCAACGCGAAACGTATGCTGTTCTACCAAAGGACGGCGCAGCCGTTTACGCTTATGTCTGCATATCGTCTAGTGATATTTTAGTTGTCAGAGTTTTTTGAAGTGTCTCGATGTCTATAGGAGTCCCTTTGGGAAAGGTGACGTTCGGTGTTGATTTTTTTTGCATCGCAATGTTATGATTCACAAAAAAAACGACATGGCTGTTGCCCGTCAAGATTTATTATGCGACTTTCGTTGTTCAAGGGAGCGATCGGCAATGATAAGACGACTAAGTTTGGGCAATACCCGCGATGCCATAGCCAATATGAAGCTGCAGAAAAAAATGATGCTCAGCTACTTGTTGATCTGCATGATTCCGTTGCTGACGGCCATTCTCATTATTTACCGCCAATCCGCGGACAGTCTTGAACAATCGGCGGAAGAATTCGCGGCGTTATACACGTCGCAGATCGACTCTTCCGTTCTTAATTTTGTCCATGAATATGACAGAATTACGAAGTCGGTCTTGATCGACAACGACATTCTGTCACGGCTCGGCGCAGAGGATGACGTTCCGATGAGCGAGCTGATCGACAATAAAAACAGCATTAACCGGCTGCTGATGCGGGTGGCTGTCTTAAAGCCGGAAATTTCCGGCATTACGCTGATCAGTAATAGCCATCATGTCTATTCCTACACGAACACATCGAATATGGTGAAGGAAGACCTGCTGCTCGAGCAGGAATGGCATAAGCGAGTGCCGGATGCGGACGACGCCGTGTTTATTACCGGCTTGCATGATCAATCGTACTTTGAGAAGCAAGGCGAAGGCGCGCTTTTTACGGTTGGCAGGGTGCTGTACAATCCGGATGGATCGCGTGCGGGCATCCTGCTCATCGATCTCGATCCCTCAGAGCTGCTCAAACTGAATGAAAAATTTATCGTGGCGAGAGACCGCTACGATATGCGGGTCATTATTTATACGAATTCGGGAGAAATGGTTTATCATTCGGATATGGTCAGCGGCAAAACAACCTGGAAAGAACTATCGGCTCAAAAACTTGATCCCGCAACTGAATCGCAAGAGGGTCTTATCGTTCTGACAAGCAGCACGGATGCAACCAAATTGACCGTCAGAACGGAAATTCCCCGCGATAAATTACTGCAAAAAATTGATACGATCGCTTACGCGGCTTTGCTTGTGTTCGCAATCAGCTTTATCATTATCATCGTGGTATCGGTCGTCTTCAGCTCCAATATTACAAGACCGATTCAGAATTTGCGCAAAAGCATGAAGCTGGCGGAGGCCGGCCAATACGCGCCGATCGAAACAACGGCGGTGAACGGCGAAATCGGACATCTCGTATTCAGCTACAACAAAATGATCACAACCATTAAATCATTGATTGAGGAAGTGTATGTCGCCGAAATCAAGCAGAAACAGGCGAAATTCCTGGCGCTGCAGCATCAAATCAATCCGCATATGCTGTACAATACGCTCGAATCCATCAGAATGAAAGCGCTTATGAGAGATCAGGAGGAAATCGCGGACATGATCAAAATATTGGCGCGAATGCTGCGGCTTTCGCTAGGCAGGGAAGGTGATCGGCATCTTATTCAGCACGAAGCCGACTATACGATCAACTATCTTCGTTTGCAAAATTTGAGGTTTAACCATTTGTTCCAGCTCCATATCCGCTTGCAGGACGAGGTGTTGCAAAGCCGCATTATTCCGCTTGTCTTCCAGCCGATCGTAGAGAACAGCATTCAGCACGGCTTCCAGGATTACAACAAGCCGGTGAATATTCGAATTGACGGGGAGATAACGCCTGAAGCCGACATCCGGATCCTGATAGCCGACGACGCCGGCGGCATGGAGGCGGACAAGGCCGCAAAGCTGAACGAACAGCTGCTGGAAGCCGATTCGGACAAGCTGAAGGTCGGTATCGATGCGGAGGATTCGGCGAAGAGCATCGGGCTGAAAAATATAGCGGAGCGAATCAAGCTGCAGTACGGAGACCGTTATTACTTAACGGTTCATTCGGTACAAGGCAAAGGAACGACGATCGAAATTGTAATCCCGAAACAGTAGCGCAAAGGGAGGCGATCAATAGTGAAGCTGGTCATCGCGGACGATGAAATCGGCATTGTCCTAGGTTTGCAAAAAATAATCGGAAAATATTTGCCGGCATGCGAGGTTGTCGGAACGGCTATGAACGGGATCGAAGGCGCGAAAGTCGTGCGAGAGTTGAAGCCGGACATTGTCATGACCGATATTCGAATGCCGCAGTCCGACGGATTAGAGATGATCGGTCTCCTGAAGGCTGAGGGGTGCAAAGCCAAGTTTATTATTTTGAGCGGATACGCGGAATTTGAATATGCGAAAAGGGGAATCGAGCTGGGCGTCAAATTTTTTATTAACAAACCGGTTGAAGAGGAAGAGCTGCAGGCTTGCGTCTACAAAGTGATGGAGGAGATTGAACGGGAGCGCAGGCAGACAAAGCAATTTAATGAGCTGATGCTGAAGGAGATTGCGGAAGGCGGGTATGAACCGAACGCCCATGATCACTTCCTTGTGCATATGCTCTCCTTCCCGCTGGCGCATCATCGCTTCGTTGCGGCATTGGCTGAGATGAATGAAGCGGCGGACAATATGACGATTGACCCCCTATCCGCTATTATGGAAATGCTCGGAACGGAGCTCGCGATGTATAGTCATATCAAAATCTTCCGATACGAAGAGCGAAGGCTGGCCATCATCATAGCCGATCCCCATCCGGCCGCGTCTCTGCTGTCTCAAGCGCTTCAACGAGCGCGAGTGAGGATCGAGAGCCGCTTGAACATCAAGTTGACGGTGGCCGTCGGACGAGAATATGACAGCATACGCGGCATTCAGCGATCATTCGTCGAGGCGATGGAAGCGCTCAGTTCCGCCATACCGAAGAAACGGGACATCATTGCCGAAGTTAAAGGCTATATGGCGGAGCATTACGGAGAAAATATTACGCTAGCGGATTTGGCCGGCCGGTTTTATATTAATCCGAATTATCTTAGCCAGCTGTTCAAAGAGAAGACCGGCGACACGTATTTAAGTGTTTTACTGCATATTCGCATGAACAAAGCCAAGGAGCTGCTGGAGAAATCCGATTTGAAGGTATACGAAATTTGCCAGAAGGTCGGGTATGCGGATACGGGCTACTTCAGCAAGCTGTTCGAACGGACAGTCGGCTGCACGCCGACCGAATATCGCAATCGATCCAGTCAGCGCTAGCGATATAGACCTCCCCCGGTTCGCGCCGGAGGGAGTTTTTTTCGTTGAAAATCTAAAAAATGACCCGGTCTAAACTACAGAATGTCCCTGTGTCATTTCCACAATAAAGCGTTATCATTATCCATGTAAACGAATTCAAGCAGCTGCTCGGAATTAGTGGAAAATAGAGATAGGGGAGTGGAAGCCATATGACGCAAGGCCAAACGCCGACTGTCGGACAACTGAAGCAGATAATAAGAAAGCGCTTGCGGTCTGGACGGTTAGTTGCGGGACTGTTGCACAACATGAGAAAGTATTGGCCGCTTTATGCCATGGCGTTGCCTGGAATCGCGTTTTTAGTTATTTTCAAATACGTTCCATTGCTGGGCTCGGTCATCGCCTTACAAGATTATTCCGTATTCAGAGGGCTGCAGGATAGTCCATGGGTGGGGTTCAAACATTTCGAAACGCTGTTTCGTTATCCCGATTTCCAGCGGGTGCTCGTCAATACGTTACTATTGGGCGCTCTGAAAACGATTCTGGCATTTCCGATACCTGTCATGCTGGCGCTTATGATCAACGAAGTGCGGCACGCGCTCGTGAAGAAAGGCATTCAAACGGCGCTATACATTCCTCACTTCCTCTCGTGGGTTATCGTCGGCGGCATTGTGTTCGATGTATTCGCGATTAGCGGATTGTTCAACATCGTCATCGGCTGGTTCGGCTATGATCCCGTGCTGGTTATGCAGGATAGCCGATTCTTCCGTGCCGTGTATGTCATTACGGGCATATGGAGAGACGCCGGATGGGGAACGATTGTGTATATGGCGGCGATCAGCGCGATCGATCCGCAGCTGTACGAGTCGGCGATGATGGACGGCGCTTCCAAGTGGAAGCAAATGCTATATGTCACGCTGCCGCTCCTTATGCCGACGATCCTGATCCTCTTCCTGCTGGATATCGGCAATTTCATGGAACTCGGCTTCGATCATGTCTTTAACTTGCTAACGCCGATGACCTACAGCGTAGGCGATATTCTTGATACGTATGTATTCCGTACGGGCATTCAGCAAGCGCAATACAGCTTCGCGACGGCGGTCGGATTGTTCCAGTCGGTCATCGGATTTATTCTGGTGCACACCTTCAATCGGATGTCGAGAAAAATATCGGATGGAGGGCTGTGGTAATGGTATTCGAATCCAGAGGAGAAAAAGTATTCCGATTTGCGATCCTGATCGTGCTCGGCTTGCTGTCCGTGATCGCCTTGCTGCCGCTGCTGTCGGTCATTTCCGTGTCGTTCAGCTCCGGCTGGGTGGTCGATTTGAACCAGGTTACGATCTGGCCCAAAGCGTTTACGTTCGATTCCTGGCAGTATATGATTGATCGGCCGGATCTGTGGCGTTCGTTCTTCCTGACGTTGATTACGACCTTAATCGGCACGCTGCTTGCTCTGCTCGTCACGGCGATGCTGGCCTATCCGCTGGCCAAGAAAGAATTTATGATTGGCGGCATTCTGATGGTCGGCGTCGTCATTACGATGGTGTTCAAAGCGCCGATTGTCCCTTATTTTCTGACCGTGAGGAGCATAGGGCTTTACGACAATCCTCTGGTGCTGATCGTTCCGCATATTTTGAACCCGTTTAATTTGATTATCATGAGAACCTTCTTCAAGCAGTTTCCAAAAGAACTGGAGGAAGCGGCGTTTATGGAAGGCAGCGGGTATTTCAGATTGTTGTTCAGCTTTGTGCTTCCGCTTTCCAAGGCGGTGCTTGCAACGCTTGCGTTATTTTATGGTGTTGTGCTGTGGAATCAATTCCAGCATCCGTTGTTTTTTATAACCGATACGGACTGGTATCCGCTTCAGATCAAGATCAGGCAATTTATTACCGATCCGAATGAAATGCCTTTCCTGGCTTCCAGGCAGGAGGTCAATTACAATGAACGGACGCTCCGTTCCGCTACGGTCGTGTTTGCGATCATTCCGGTCATTCTCGTCTATCCGTTTTTGCAGAAGTATTTTGTGAAAGGCGCGATGATCGGTTCGGTCAAAGGTTAATCTCACTTTGGTTTAAGGGCTGTTTGAAGGCTTTTAAATAGTCAAAACTCATCAGAGGGGGCATCTGAAATGGCAACAAAAAAATGGGGGACGCTTGTGATCGCCGCTTCATTGACGTTATTGATGCTTGCAGGCTGCGCGCAGAACAACGGCAACGCAAACGGCAACACGAGCGGCAATACGCAAGAGGCGAACAACACGCCGTCCGCAACCGAAGCCGTGGAGGAAATGATTGATCTGGTCGTATGGAATACAAACCTTGGATTTAAGCCGATCGAGAAGGGAAGTCAGCTGTACGAGCTTTACAAGGACGTGCTTGGCGTTGGCGTTATTCATCCGTATGTGGAATGGAACGGAGGAACGGCCTACCTGAATCAGCTTAATCTGAAGATCGCGGCCAACGAAATGCCGGATTTGTTCAAGCCGCAGCAAGGCATCGAAGAAAGCTTGGCCAAAAACGGCGCGATTGCCGATTTGACGGACCTGTTGCCGGAATACGCGCCAAACTTGTGGAACCTGATTCCCGAGGAAGTCTGGAATATCGTCAAGGCGAACGACCCGACCGGCAAAGGCCGGATCTATTATGTGCCCGGCGTGCTTGACTATGGCCGGACAGCTGGGCTGATTCGTCAGGATTGGCTCGATGAGCTCGGCCTTTCGATGCCGACGACGCAGGAAGAATACGTGAAGGTGCTGGAAGCGTTCCGGGATCAAGATCCGAACGGCAACGGCCAGCGGGATGAAATTCCGACCGGAGGACGCGAGGAAGCGAGATGGATGGACCATCTGTTCGCGATGTACGGCATTGCGATGCATGAAGGCAATCCGGATTGGGATATGTACGATGGCGAGTTGACCTACTCCGCCGTTACGCCGTATATGAAGGCGGCGCTGGCGTTTAACGCCAGGCTGTATAAGGAGGGATTGCTCGATCCGGAGACGCTCCTGAACAACAAGGCGCAATGGGACGGCAAGATCGACGCGAACCGGGTAGGGAGTTACTTCCACTGGGCGGAATCCGTCGGCGGACATCTGGAGACGATCCAGGCGAACGCCGGCGTCAAAGGCGACTTCGCCGTACTGCCGGTACCTAAGGTTGAAGGCTACGAAGGATTCTACACGGCCAAGCGATTCCAGGGACCGGTCTGGGTTGTGAAAAATAACAAGGACGAGAAAAAGCTAATGGCGACCTTGAAGCTGCTGAACAACTTGTACGACACGAACAATTGGGAGAAGCTGTTCTACGGTGTTGAAGGCATGCATCATGTGATGAACAACGGCAAGCCATCGACGCTGCCGGAAGACAAGAGCACGATGGAGAACAAGGTATTCGCGCCGCACAACGACTTCGATACGGTAGAATTCAAGAAAAACCTGTTCAACTCGATCGATTACGGCGACCGCAAGTGGGCGATCGATCTCAATCTGCGGAATATGGACGAAAATGTGAAGTATATCAAAACGATTGCGGGCGACGGACTGCCCGCCAGCATCTACGAAGGATTCGCGGATATTAATAACCGTACGCTGTACGTGGAGTACGCGACCAAAATTATTCTCGGACAATTCTCCATCGACAAATTCGATGAGTTCGTGGAAAAATGGTACGCCTCCGGCGGCGAAGAAGTGACGAAACGCGCCAGAGAATGGTATGCCAAAACGAATGGCTAAAGGTTGAAGATATCTCAGCAAGAAGAGGCAGTCCAGTATGGAACAGGGCTGCCTTTCTTCATTTGCCTTTTTCAAATCATACCTGAAGGAGGAATGGAAATGTCATTACGCGTTATTCGAAGAACAGCTATCGTACTGGTACTAACGCTGATCGGTCAGCTGCTGATCGAGCTCGCCGCACCGATCGCGCCTGTCGCGATGGCTGCAGAACAGCGCTATACGGTGTATACGTCGAAGGATGGCTTCGTGCGGAGATCCAATCCATCGAGTCCCGTGCCGGATTACAGCAGCATGCCTTATGGAGGCGAAGCGGCCAAGACGGGCTACTTGCAAGTGAAGGAAAGCAATACGACCTCGCCGAGAGAGGCCTATCTTCAATTTGATCTTTCGGATTATCCGGAGCAAATCAGCTCCGCCACGCTCTATTTTCATGCCAATAATGGCGAGAATAATACGGCAACGGTAGAAACCAGCGTATACGGTATACATGCTTCAGCCGGCAACGACTGGGAGGAAAGCACGTTGACATGGAATAACAAGCCGGACAAGGGAGGCGGATCGATCGGCACGGTAACGATTCCAGGAGGTACGAATAAAGGCTGGGTCAGCTTGGACGTTACCTCATTTATTCAAGAAAGACAAGCGGATGACAAAATAGCCACCTTTGCCGTGGCAGGCGGCAACGCGCTTATCCGTATAGAATCAAGCACAACCTACCTTAATGACAGCAACGGCAAACCGGCTAAGCCTTACATGGTCATACAAGGTACGCCAGCGCTGAAATCGGTGGAGCTAACAGCGGACAAAACTTCACTTGGTCTGCATCAAACGGCCAATCTGTCCGTCAAGGGAACAATGGATACGAATAGTCCAGCCGATTTGTCCCGGGCGACTTTGCATTATTCCAGCGACAATCCGGCCATCGCATTCAGCGATCCTTCGATCGGTACGGCGACTGCGGCTGGGGAAGGGACGGCTAATGTTAAGGTCGAGGTAACGCTGGATGGGGTAACGCGCACGGCAGTGCGGACGCTCACGGTGGACGGAACGCCGCCGGCGGAGGTTGCCGAAATCCAGGACGGCATCGATAATGGCGAATTCACGCTGACATGGACGGATCCGAGCGATGAAGATCTTGAAAATGTAAGCGTGTACAATGGTGATCAGCTGCTTGGGACAGTGCCCAAAGGCGAACAATCGCTAATTATTGCCGGTTTAACCAACGGACAAACTTACTCGCTTACGATCAGAACGATGGACAGCGCCGGCAACGAGTCATCTGGCGTTGTTCACTCGATCGAATACGAGCAGCCCAATGTGCTGATGGAGGTTGCGGCAACGGCAAGCCAGCCGGCGGTCAGGACCGGTCGGACAGTGACCGTAACGGTAAGCGGCGTCATGAGCGACGGCACGACTGCCGACCTTGACGGAGCGGCTATCTTGTATGAAAGCAGCAGCAACCGTCTTGTATTCGCGGACAGTTCGTCGCATGTAGCGGAGGCTATGTTTGCGGGACCGGCTTACGTTACGGCGCGAGTGACGCTTGACGGAGTCACCAGGCAATCGGCGCCTGTTCTGGTGCGGGTACTGAGCGAAGTGGGAGACGAGTTCGACCGACTGCGCAACAAATATGCGGCGAAGTTTACCGGATACGATCCGGACGACCCGTATGACCTATCCGATCCGTATATTAGCTCCTATATTCAAAGTCAGGACGAACTGGCCAAGGGCTACTGGAACGCATTGAACAAAACGGCTTATGGCTGGGACGATTTGACTTCGACGACCGCAACCGCGCAGCTCTCGACATTGACAAGCCGCCTCAGAACGATGTCGAGACAGTGGGCGTCCTATGGATCCGTCTATTATCAGAACGAATCGTTGCTTCATGACATCATCGAAACGTGGAATACCTTTTACGACACGCGTTATAACGAAACGATGGCCAAATTTGGCAATTGGTTCGACTTGCAGGTCCACGTCCCGAACAACTTCCATGACTCCATCTCGGCGATTTACGAGGCGGTGCCGTTCAGCGAGCATCCGGATTTGGTCGAGAAGATGCATAGAGCGATCGATCACTTCGTGCCGTCGATTGGACTTACGGGCGCCAACCGGGTCTACTTGAGCAAAGTGATGATTCTCAGAGGCATCATTGGCAAGGACGGAGACAAAATACAGGAGGGCTCCGGCGGGTTGTCCGCCGTATTCCGTTACGTCCAGGATGGAGATGGCTTCTATGAAGACGGCTCCTTTATCCAGCACAGTTATTTTCCTTACGCGGGCGGTTACGGCAAAGCGCTGCTGCATGACTTGTCCGAGACGTTATGGCTGGTCAGCGGCAGCCAGTGGGATAATGACGATCCGCAGAAAGCGAATATTTTCGAGTGGTTCGCCGATACCTTCGAGCCAAATATGTTTAATGGGCATCTGATCGATGCCGTGAACGGCCGCGAAGTTTCCCGCACCTCGGTCTATTCGGGAAATTCCGTGCTGGGAGGTTTGCTGCTGCAGTTGGAGCTGGACGGGAACCCAAATGCGCAGCAGCAGAAAAGCGCGATCGAATACCATCTCGAGCAAGGGAATGCGGCTTTATTCATGGCCTCTTCGCCGATATGGTACATTCAGAAGGCCAAACAATTGATGAATGATGCTGCGATCCCGCCCTACGCTGAACCGCAAGGCAATTATTTGTTCCATAATCAGGACAATGTCGTTCATCGAGGCGTTAATTGGCTGTACAGCATCGGGATGCATTCCTAACGGATGGCCAACTTCGAAAGCATCAGCAACGAAAACCTGAAGGGCTGGTATCAGGGGGACGGGATGACGCAGCTCTACCTCGACCCGCTCGATTATTTGTCGCTGTTCTGGATCACGGTCGATCCGCATCGTCTGCCCGGCATTACGGTTGACCGCGACGAAAACCGTCCGCCTGCGACGGCCGCCAACCGGCCGTATGTGGATATTAGCAAATATCAGGGCGACGGCGAGCTGATGGAGAACAGCTGGACCGGCGGCGTGTCTCTGGACGGGCTGTACGGAACGGCAGGCATGGATTTCAAGCAGCATCATTATTCGAATATGGATGTATCGGCCCGAAAATCGTGGTTCATGTTCGATGATGAAATCGTCGCTTTAGGGGCGGGCATTAACAGCACCTCATCCAGAGGGATCGAGACGATCGTCGATAACAGAGCGTTGAATTCGCAAGGCGATAATGCGTTAACCGTCAATGGCGACACGAATCAAACGCCAAGCGGCCAGCAAGAGCAGCTGGAGAGCACGGAGTGGATGCATCTGGAGGGAACCGGCGGTTATGTGTTCCCGGGCGGTGCGGATGTTCAGATGCTCAGGGAAGAAAGGGCGGGCAGGTCGCAGGACATTAACGAGAAGTTTTATTATCCGGGCAACGATTCTTTCAACAGCACGATACGTTCGTCGTTCTGGGGTTTCACGAGAGAAGACAGCTCGAATTATTCGTTTACCGGCAGCAAATTCAATTTAACCACGCAGCAAGGCAGTCTGATCGGTCCGGCCAACAATACGAACAATTTGCTGCAAACAGCCGCGCCGATCGAAGATTTTTATATTTCTACCGCTCTTGCATTTGATCCGTCAGAGCAAGGACAGGAGGCCGGACTTATTCTGCGGAAAGATGACGATAACTACGTTTATCTATCGGTAGGAGCGGATACGGAGGGCAAGCGGATCTTTGCGGTGGGCGAGGTGAACGGAGTAACTACCGTTGCCGATTATCCGGCTCCCGCGGGAGAGAACGTTTATTTGAAAATCGACAAAAGCGGCGGCCAATATGACTTGTACGCAAGCGCGGATGAAGCGAACCCGGGAGAGCCTCTGCATACGTTCGAGAATCCGATGGCCGGCGAGGATCGTATGAACGACGGCCTCAAGATGGGATTGTTCGCACAGAACGGATTGGAAGAGCTGGCGGGCATTACGGCTTCCTTTGATTATTTCAGGCTCCTGCATACCCGCAATTATATGGCGGTATGGTTCGATCATGGCGTCGATCCGGTGGATGAAGAGTACGAATATATCCTGCTGCCGAAGAAGGAAAGGGAGGAAGTGGCGGGCTACAGCGCGAATCCGGATGCTGCCGTCTTGTCGAATACGAAGCAGATTCAGGCGGTTCGGGAATCGCAGCTTGGCATTACGGCGATCCATTTCTGGGAACGCGGCGCATTCGACGATGTGTTGGCAAACCAGCCTTCCTCGGTGATGATGCAGGAAAGCGGCGAACAATTGAAGCTTGCCGTCTCCGACCCGACCCAGAAGAAGGAGCGAATCCGCTTTGAAATCAAACGGACGGGAACGGAAGTGCTGAGTCAGGATCCTACCGTAACCGTACTTCAGCTGTCGCCGACGATCCGGTTCGAAGTGGATGCATCCGCCGATCCCGGCGCGACGCATCAGGTCGCGTTTGCGTTCGACGAGCAAGCCGAGGTTGCCGAATTCGCCGAGCCCCAGCTGGATTCGCTTCGTTTCGACTCCGCTTATCTCGTAGCGGATCTGGGCGAAACGGCGAGACCTGAGTTAACGGCGGTACTGGATGACAACAGTACCGCGGAAGATGGGGATTATTCCGTAGACTATTCCAGCAGCAACGAAGCCGTAGCGATTGTGGGCGCAGATGGAACGATAACCGCGATCAGTCCCGGAACCGCAACGATTACGGCAGTTGCGACGCGGGATGGCATTACGAGATCCGCGGCTCTAGAGATTCTCGTCGCGTCCTCCGCTCCGTCAACAACGCAGGTTTTCCCGGTCATGGATACGTATATCCGTGGCGGGATTTACGAGAATGACACTTTCGGATCCGATGTGGAATTAACGGTCAAAAATGGCGGCGCCGAAGATTACAGGGAAGCTTACTTCTCCTTTGACCTGAGTTCTATAGTCGGGAACATCGAATCCGTCAAATTTTACGCTACCGGCAAGATTGGAGAGACCAGCGGTACATTTGTCGATACGGTAATCAGGGCGATTGAAGGGAGCTGGGTTTCGACAGAAACAACCTACAGGAACAAACCGGAACTGGGCGAGGTTGTTTCAGCTCCATCACGTTACACCGTCCCGGAATCGAAGCAAAGCTTCGATATAACGGAGTATGTGAAAGATCGGCTGAAAACTTCATCCGCGATTGATCTGGCGCTTGTGCAGGATGTATCGGTCGGTCGCAGGATGTTCGTTTATAGCATGGAAGATGCGGCTCGCAAGCCTTATCTTGAAATCGTCGCACATTCCATCGACGAAGGTGTCATACACGATTCGAGCATTTCACCGCTTGAGACTGATTTTGACAAACAGAGCGGAGGCGAACAACATCGGGACATTGAAGTAACCGTATCCCTGATGGGCAACGAACTGGTCGAAATCCGCAATGGATCGGAGGCATTGGCCGAAGGTGTGGATTATACGGTTCTGGGCAGCCGCTATACGTTGAAGAAGGAATATTTGGCAGGTGTGGAAGAAGGGACGCTGCAGCTCACCTTCGTGTTCAGCGCAGGGGCCGATCGTCCGTTGTTCATTCGGATCGGCGATACGACTCCGCCGGAGCAAGGAGGAGGGACGGGCAGTCCGCCGGTTGTGACGCCGCCTGTGGGTGAGCCTTATCCGTCAGAAGACGGTGTGAGGATCGAAGCAGATGGAGCTATTGATACGGTCGTTGACGGGATTATCACTTCCCGGTTTACGGTTAGCGGCGACATGCTGCGCAAAGCGATGGAATTGCTGGAGGGCAGACAAGGACAGACCGTTACGATTGAGCATGTCGGCGATGCGACGGAATGGATTACGGAATGGCCTGCTTCGGCGGTTGGCAGTCTGGTCGAAGAAGCTTCGCAATCCGTAATCGCTATGAATACCGGTTCAGCAGCTTATCATCTGCCTGTTGCTGCGATTGATCTGGAGGCTCTCGCGGATACGCTTCAAGCGGACATGGACGATATAATGCTTTCGATCACGATTAGAGAAAAGGTTGGCGCAGAGCGGCAGTCGATCGAAGAAGATTCAGCACGCGACGGCATCAAGCTGATTGGCAATCCGATCGCGTTTACGGTTACGGCGGAAGCCGGCGGACAGCGTCACACGATAGAAGATTACGGCGGCGTATACGTATCGCGGATGATTTACTTGAAGGATGAGGTCGATCCTGACAAAGCGACCGGACTTCTTTATCATTCGGAGCAAGGCTTGTCGTTTGTTCCAACGATCTTCGGCGTATCGGACGGAACGGTGACGGCCGAACTGAAAAGGAGCGGCAATAGCATCTATATGATCGGCGAATCAGTCCGAACCTTTGCGGATATGCAACGTCATTGGGCCAAGGATGAGGTCGAGACGATGGCGTCCAAGCTGATTGTGAAGGGAGTGGGCGAGGGGAGATTTGCGCCGGAGCGCAGCGTAACCCGAGCGGAATTTACGGCGATGCTTGTGCGGGGGCTTGGGCTGACCGTACAAAGCTATGATGCTCAATATTCGGATGTCTTCGCAAGGGACTGGTTTGCGGAAATAATCGGAGTCGCAGCGAATGCCGGTCTTATCCAAGGCTACGAATACGGAACGTTCGGACCGGATGACACCATTACACGCGAGCAAATGGCGGTTATGCTGATTCGCGCGTTATCGTTTGCTGGCGGCCATGCAAAGTTGTCGGCTGACGGGGCGGCAATCGATGTGAAGGAGACGCTTGCTTCATTCATGGATGCGACCTCGATTGCAAGCTGGTCAAGGTCCGCGGTAGCCGAGGCGGTAAGACAAGATTTGATGCGAGGCATGAGCGACGCACGGTTTGCGCCGGAGTCGCTTGCTACTCGCGCCCAGGCTGCGGTTGTTCTTGCCCGGTTGTTACAGCAACTGGCGTTCATTAACTCCTAATCGACTCCTTCGTAGTCGCTATCCGAAGCCGATAAACTGGTTCGTTTATTGATTCGGGCGTCGACCGGCTTCTCCAGAGGCCCCGTCAGCAGCGGATCGCTCGTCGAGTCCATCCACTGCCGGAGCCGACGCTTAGCTGTTCTACCCGATCACGCTGCGTATCATTTTGGTTTTGGCGCGTATTTTAATGGATCGGCTGTAGGAACGATCTTGCTTTTGTTTTCATTGTACCAGTCTTTGTACCACTGCTCCACCTTCGCGCCGCCGGCTTTGTTCCACGTATCCACCGCTTCCTGGTAGGCCTGGTCAACGGTATAGGCACTGTCGCTAACGATTGCTTTTACCCACGCATCGTTAATCGGCGTCATCGCATTCGTATGGATTAGACCGATTTCTTTAGGCAGGCTGGGCATTAAGTTGGGATGAATCTTTTTGCCGTCCTTTGCCATCCATTCCGTTTGCGGTAATCTCCCGCGAAATAACGGGCATGAAAATGAAAAAAACCTTGCGCTGGCAAGGTTCTTTCATTTTTTTCTCCGTGTCTTTAATTGCTCGTTGACTTTGTCCATCATTTTCTCGTAGTCATCTTTGTAGCGTTTGACAGAGTGCTGAACATCATCGAACTCTTTTATGATGTTTCGCTGATTTGCTTGCGAATGACAGTAGGACCATTCTAAATGATCGTACATGACGCCCATCATTTTTGTAGCCCATTCCAAGGAACGTTGGTCCTCCATTACGCGGTATGGAAAATCCGTATTAACGGCAATTAGATCAATATCCCGAGTTTTGTATAGACCTTGTGTGTAGGTGGCCACAACAAGACCGCCGACAACAATAGGAACTGTCACATGATTATCTTCAAATATCTTGGAGATGATGCTGGCGACTGCGAGATCTTGGCGCCATGTATCTGATATTTGTTTGACAGATTCGAACAATTCCCATAATGCGGGAGCTACATGTATTTCTTCCATGCCGTCACCAACTCATGTTTGGGCTTCGAAAACTTGCTTAGATCAAGTCGTTGTTCAATTATTCGCATTTCGACTGCGATCACTCGATTACGTTGTTCGATATCACGTGGTTTAGTTTCTGGCATTTCAGGAACGGCATGAGCAAAGTAAGTCACTTGAGCCTTCATGCTGTCGAGTATGGAATTGAGCTTCCGTTTCACTCGGAATTCCCTCCTTAGCCTGGATTAAATCAAGCTTAGTCAAAAAACTTGATTTTATACGTTAAGTCTATTGTACATCAATATTTGGGATTCGGGAATTATTTACGGGTTGACATCGCGGATCGAGAAGCGGGCGTTAATGAAGCTTTACCATGAGTTTTATAAATCCAATCGTTAGTCAGTGTGCAGTTGTATTTGTAATAGCACCTTACTGAGCAAGCGGACGGTAGGGTGCTACTTTGCATGTGTAATCGGCGGCTTTTTTCGATTATAGTGAATTAAGTGTAATTCATGCATTCATGCTTTCGGTTATAATAAGAGATAGGAAGGAAGTTGAACAAGGAGGAAACATGACTCGTTACGATGTTTTACCGATTATTCTCGGAAGCGACGAAAATGCATATGGAAACGTAAGACTCATCCACGAGTCTTACCAGATCAAGCCGCTGCTGCTGTGCACACGGCTGTTAACCCCAACCATGAATAGCAAATTATTTGATCTCATACAAATCGATCGATTTGATCATGATAGCGTATTTCCGGGCGCTCTGCTATCCATCTTGGAAAAAAACGCCGCCCCGAACAGAAAACTAATCGTCATTCCTTGCTCGGATTACTATGCGGGCATGATGACTCGGCATTATAGCAAATTCAAGGGACTTATCGGAAATCATTTTATATCCGAGGCTTTGCTTGATACGCTTGATACGAAAGATAAATTTTATAAATTATGCGAAAAACATGGACTGGATTATCCAAAAACGATCGTTTGCGAGCAGCATGAGCGCGAAACGGCGCTGGAACAAATGGATTTTCAATTCCCAATCGTCGTTAAGCCCGAGAACAGCAATGCCTACGCGTATTTGCATTGTCAGTTTGAAGGCAAAAAGAAGGTGTTTTTCTTTAACGCGAAGGATGAGTATTTATCAATGGTCCAGAACATGAAAACTTCCGATTATAAAGGAAAGTTAATTATACAGGAATTTATTCCCGGAGGGGACAGCTCGATGCGCGTCATCAATAGCTACTCCGACGACAACGGGAAAGTGAAAATGATGTGTCTCGGCCAGCCGGTGCTTGAGGAATATGCGCCGAAAACGCTCGGCAACTATGCAGCGATAATTAGTCGTTCCGATATGGAGATTTATCAAAAGGTAAAGGCATTTCTGGAAGAAATCGGTTATATCGGTTTTTCGAATATCGATATGAAATACGATAGCAGAACGGGCAAATATATGATGTTCGAAATTAACCCGCGACTAGGGAGAAGCAGTTTTTTTGTCAGGTCAGCAGGTCTTAACATGATAGCAGCGTTGATAGAAAATGTCGTCAGTGGCACAGACGCAGACTGCGTATACAGTGACCAAACAGCCCTTTGGACAAATGTACCGAAAGTCGTATTGCGAAAATATGTAACCGAACCGGAATTGTCCGCTGAAATTAAACAGCTGTACAAACAGAAAAAGGTGCTCACAACACTTTGGTATAAAAGGGACTTGAACCTGAAACGCATTTTAAAAGTTTCGAGGTATTATTTCGGCCATATCAAAAATTACAAACGATATTATTTTAACAAGAGACAAGCGGTATCCGCCGAATCGAGGGGATAGGAGCTTCTTGTCTGAGATTATTTTGGAAATTGTCATACGACTTGGCAATGAAGAATATGCGAGTTCTCAAAAACGGTCAAGACCCGCTCGGGTCTGGCCGTTTTCTTTTAAAACAGGCAAGAGGTCCGACCAATCCGGCAGAAGGGAGGGCTTCAGCCCGCAACGTCGTATTTTCGAGATTTCTCTTTAATAACTCAAGGAAAGCCGGTCAGGATACGTCTATAATAATCCTTGCACGCAAGAGGCTGCGAAATTGAAAGCGCATCCATCTTGGCGGCGGATTCAAAAATATTTTGACTTCGGGAGGTTTATTAATGAGAAGACCGATGGGATCAACGTTAGCGTACTTGCTTCTGGTCATCGCCGTCATGGCGGCGGGAATTGGGCCTATGGGCGCGCAAGCGGCAACGGGAACGACGTACTATGTCGACGATGTCGACGGCAACGATGCGAATGCCGGGACAAGTCCCGCGGCTGCGTGGAAGTCGCTCGAACAACTGAACGCCACGACGTTTCAACCGGGCGACGCCATTCTGTTCAAGGCGGGCGGCGTCTGGTCGGGGCAGCTGCATGCGAAAGGGTCGGGGGCGGACGGCAGCCCGATCACGATCGACAAGTACGGCGACGGGCCGAAACCGCTTCTGAACGGAGGAGGCGTCGACGCGACGATCTACTTCAACAATCAGGAGTACTGGGAAGTCCGGAATCTGGAAATTACCAACTACGAGGCGGAAGCCGGACAGCGGCGCGGCATTCACGTGACCGGCGTCAGCAACGGCTGGTCGAACCCGGAGAAGGTGTTCCGGCATTTCGTGTTCGAGTACCTGGACATCCACAGTGTGAAAGGCAGCGTCGCCAATGATTACGCGCACAACGGCGGCATTGTCGTATGGGATCCGAGCTGGAACTTCATCGTATCCGACGTGATCATCCGAAACAACAAGATCTATTCGCTGGATAGCGTGGGCATTTATTTGAACGGGGCGACCAGTGCCCATTCGTCCAATTTGCAGGTCGTGAACAATACGATTTACGATATCGCGGCGGACGGCGCCGTCTTGCTGAACACGACGGACGGCCTCATCGAAAATAACGTCGTCTACGACACGCACAAGAGAGCGAGCGGGTACCACGTGCCGCTGTGGACCTGGGGGACCCGAAACGCGGTCATCCAGTACAATGAAGTGTTCAACACGCATCCTGGCGGCGACGCAATGGCAATCGACTCGGACTACAACAGCGAAGGCACAGTCATTCAATATAACTACAGCCATCGCAACGCCGGGGGCTTCTCGCTTGTTGTGAATGACGGTACGAACGCGAGCAATTTCAACACCGATACGGTCATCCGCTATAACATCAGCCAGAACGACTATCACGGCGTTTTCAATTTCGTGGGGCCGACGGAGCATACGCTCGTCTATAACAACACCGTATACATTCCCGAGTACTCAAATACGAAGGTAGTGGACAATCTTAATTGGAACGGTTGGTCTGCCGACTACCACTTCTATAATAACCTGTTGGTTAATCACGGCACCGGCGGCTACAATTTCGGCTCGAGCACGAACTACACGTTCGACCGCAACCTGTTCCACGGCAATCATCCGGCGGACGTGCTCACCATGGACGCGAACAAGGTCGTCGCCGATCCGATGCTGGCGTCGCCGGGCTCGGCCGCGATCGGTCGAAGCACGACGGCCGGGTATCAGCTGCTGCAAGGGTCCCCGGCCATCGGAGCGGGCCGCATCGTTGCAAGCAACGGCGGCCTGGACTTTTGGGGCAATCCGGTGTCGGCGAATACGGCGCCGAACATCGGCGCTTACGAGGGAGCGGGACTGGATCCGAACAACCTGCCGCCGCTTCCGCAGCCGCCGGAATTGGCGAATTTGCTTGTCAATTCGGGCTTTGAAGCCGGCGATTTCGCCGGGTATCCGACTGCCTACAACGGGGCGGCGGTCGTGAGCGGGCAATCGCGCACCGGGCAGTATGCGGCAAGCCTTAGCAACGCGGTATCGGGCATCGAGCAAGCGGTGACCGGGCTTGCTCCGAACACGCTGTACGTGTTGTCCGGCTTCGGCAAACAGGCGAACGGCGGCGACGCGGTGCTAGGCGTCAAGGAATACGGCGGAGCGCTCAAGGACGTGAAATTCGACAGTACCCATTATTCAAAGAAGGAACTGACGTTCACGACAGGAAACGACGACACGAGCGCGATCGTTTACTTGTACAAGAACGGCGGGACGGGAACGGTTTATTTCGACGACTTGGTGCTGTACGAGTATGGGGAGGTGCTGCCGCTGGCCGAGCCGCCTGCTCTGCCGCCGCCGGGGCTGCAAAATCTCGCTCCGCTCGCTGCGCTGTCGGCCAGCTCATACCGGGTGAACAGCACAGCGGAATTTACGCCGGACAAGGCGGTTAACGGCATCAAGGATAACAATGCGGACAGATGGCTGACCGAGGTCGATGCGACGGCCCCGCACTGGCTTCAGATGGAATGGGAACAGCCGTACGAAATCAATGTGGTGCGGATATGGAGCGGACTCATCGGCGGCGGCAGCATCAGTTCGACCTTAGCCGACTATGAAATTCAGTATTGGGATGGCACCGGTTGGCGGACGGCGGCGTCCGTTGTCGGCAATACGAAGTATTACAACCATTTCGTCATCCATCCGGTTACGACCGACAAGGTGAGATTATGGATTACAAAAGCGACCGCCACTGACAATACGGCAAGGGTGTTCGAGATGGAGGTATGGGAGCATGACGAGAATGCCGACAATCCCGATCCCGTAGACGTCAGCTCCATCACCGTAAAAGGAACGGGCGGCGCGTCCTCGATTCATGAAATCGGCGGAACGCTGCAAATGATGGCGACGGTATCTCCGGCAGACGCGGTCAACAAATCGGTGACCTGGTCCGTAACCGATGAGGACGGAGGACCGACCGATGCCGCAACTATCAGTACAACCGGACTTCTGACCGCGCTAGCTCCCGGAACGGTGAAGGTTCATGCCGCGGCGAAAGACGGATCCGGCGTACAGGGTGAAAGCACGATCGTCATCGCCATTCCCGATCCGACCCATACGAATATTGCGCCGCTCGCCGAGTTGGCGGTCAGCTCGACTCACGCTACGCAAACCGCCGACAAAGCGGTGGACGGCATTAAGGATCAGAACGCGTCCAGATGGCTGTCCGAGCCGGGCGTACCCGAACCGCATACGTTCCAATTGACCTGGAGCGAGAATCAGGTCATCGACCGTGTGAAAGTATGGAGCGGGATCATAGGCGGCACCGGGTCGCGACTTCAAGACTACGAAATTCAATATTGGGACGGAAGCGCCTGGCAGACGGCGGCATCGGTCGTCGGCAATACGCAGGACGGTCATTTGGGACAATACAACGATCTCGTGTTCCCTGCCGTAACGACCGACAGCTTGCGAATGTATATTACGAAAGCAGGCTCCGGCAGCAGTACCGCAAGGGTGTTCGAAATCGAAGCATGGGGTAAGGCTGCTGTTCCGGTCAGCTCAATCGCGGTGTCGGGAGCAGGCGGCATTTCTGAGATTAACGGCATAGGCGGCACGCTGCAAATGGACGCAGCCGTTTCCCCGGCGGGCGCGACCGATCCGTCGGTGACCTGGTCCGTGTATGGCGAGGACGGCGGCGCGACTGAAGCGGCGTCGATCAGCTCCACGGGGCTGTTGACGGCGAATGCAGCCGGTATCGTGAAAGTAGTAGCGATGGCGAACGACGGCTCCGGGGTGAGCGGCGAAAGCCTCGTGACGATTACCGTATCAGAGCCTGAGAATGCCAATATCGCTCCTCTTGCCCAGGTGTCGGCGAGCTCGGTGCGTACAGACGGTTCGTTCCCGCCGGAATACGCCGTGGACGGCATCAAGAACAACAACGCATCAAGATGGTTGTCGGCCGGCGGCGACACGCCGCCTTACACGTTCGATCTGGAATGGAACAGCCAATATGTGATCGACAACGTGAAAGTATGGAGCGGTTTTGTGACCGGCGGCTCGGCGATCGCGGGTTACGAGATCCAGTATTGGAACGGCAGCGATTGGGCGACGGCGGCATCGGTTACAGGCAATACGACGACCATGAACAATCTGGAGTTCCCTGCCGTCACAACGAACAAGATGCGGTTGTATATTACGAAACCTGCGCCCTCTTCTTCCGAAACGACGGTAAGGCTGATTGAAATGGAGGCGTGGGGCTACGAGGCATAGGAGAATGCTGCCTCCGGCCGACAAGGCGATCATTGACGTGCGCGGTCTCGTCACCGTGAAAAGAACGTAGGCGAGATTTTTCGAGAAACGTGCGGAAGACTGGGGGGACGGTCTTGACTCAAAAAAACAAACGCCTGCTTCCGAATCGAATGGCGATTGTGATCTGCGCGTTCGTACTGGCGGCGGGGTTGGCGATTGTCGGATTCGTTAGCTCCGGCGAATCGGCGGAAGGACCGGATGAAGCGATCGTAGTTACGGTCAACGGCGACCCTGTCACCGCCGTAGAGTTTAGCCGGTTGCTCCGCAAGCAAAGGGCAGCTGTCATCGACGATTTCAAACGAACCTATGGCGCCGAACCCGACAAAGGCTTCTGGCACACCGAATTCAACGGGGAGGTGCCTGCCGATACGGCGAAGCAAAGGGCCTTATCGGAAGCTGTGAAGCTGAAACTGCAACTGAATCTTTCCAAATCCTACGGGATTATTCAAGGAACTTCGTACAGCGATCTGCTTGCTGAAATGGAGAAGGAAAATGCGCGAAGAAGCGCAGCCTTGCACGCCGGCCGTCCGGTATATGGACCGATCCGGTTTGATGAACATACATTTATCGATTGGTATATCAGCAAAGTATTGATCGAGTTGAAAGAGAAGCTCTTCTCAGATGCGATTGCGGTAACGGACAAGCAATTAAGAGAGCATTACGAGATGATCAAGGATGATTGGTTCAGGCTGGAAGACAGCGTCCGGTTCCACGAAATTTCGGTTTCCTATACACGGGACGGGCTGCAAAGCGATCGAGTCAAACAGAAACAGGCAAAAGAAAGGATGGAAGCCGTCAAACAGCTGCTGGAACGCGGCAAAACCGCGGAGGAAGCGGTAAATCAGTTGCAGAGCGAAACAGGCGAGCTTGAATTGGTCTTTACCGAAGAGCATTTTAATAATGATTCGGCGCGGAAATATTTCAAATCGCAACCCGAACTTTACGAATGGCTGGCAGACCCGGCAAATGCCGACCGGGTCAGTGCGGTTATCGACAACCCCGCCGCAGGCCGGTATGTTCTGGCGAAGATCGTCGGGAGAGAGTCCGGCGGCTACAGCAGCTATGAGGAGCAAGTCAGGCAAGTCCGAAATCATTACACGGATGTCAAGTTTGATGAATATTTGAATAAGTTGATCGACGAGGCGGAAGTGCGGGTTGAAGACCGCTATTACAAGCTTTCAATGGAATAGCATAACCTTTGATTCTCTTGCAAGGAATTAGATTTAGATGACCAAAAGAAGCCTGGACACTAGGTCCCGGCTTCGTTCAATTAAAATACAATCCGGGCAATCCGGAATTTGGTATCTATTGAGACGCGGGCGATCTTTCTATTTCTTGAAAATACACTCGAATTTCTTTAATAATCATTTAATTGACCGTTCCAAGTCCGATATGTCGTTGTTGCTCCGCAATCCGCGATGGTAAGATGGAAGAAAAAACGCGTCCGACGCAACAACCCGGAAAGGATGCAGCGCTCATGCTCAGGATCGATACATGGCTTCTTCGAATAAAACGCTGCAAGCACAAACTCAAACTCAATCGCATCCGGCTTCGGAGTGAACAAATCCGCAAATCCGAAGGCGGGAACGTGAAGGTGGCTATGGAGCATGAAAACGAGTCCGGAACCGAACATAACCGTAAAGCAAAGCCGTCAGGGAAGCCCGCGAGGAGCTTCTCAAGGCATCTTGCGTTCCGTCTGTCGCTTGTCATCATGGCGGCTTTCCTCGTGTCCGGCTCTATCTCCTATCTCATCCACGTTCGCTTGTTCACGGACGAAGTGAGCAAGCAATTCGCCAAGGCCAACGAGCAGGCGGCTTCCCGCCTCGACCTGCAGATCCGCGATATATACCGGATTTCCAACTTCGTCGTGTTCCATCCTTATGTGCAAGGGGTGTTGAAGCGTTCCGCGGCCGTGGTCAACCGGGAAGCCTTCATGAAAATCTACGATCAAAACGAGCTGGAGAAGCTGCTCATGCAAGTGAAATTCGACGAGAACAAGCTGTATACGATGTATTTGTTCGACACGGAGGATAACGGCTTCTATTTCACGACGTCTAACACGGCGCCGACCCTGCTTCGATCGGATATTTACGATGAAGTGAAGACCCGTCTGGAGTCGACGATGGGCAATCTGATCTGGTTCCCCGCGCAGATTCTCGAGCAGGGCTCGGACCAGCTGCGCAACGTTTACGTCGCGGCCCGTTATATGAAGGATTTGACACAGGTCAAGTACGGCATTATGGTCATGCTGTTCGAAGAGTCGCTGTTCTCGGAGGATCTGAACGAGCTCGCGCGGGACGAGAAGGCGAACGTGTTCTTGTACGACAGGCTGGACCGTCTCGTATACACGGACATGAAGGACGGCGAGACGGTTCCGGATCCGTCCAAGATCGAGACGGACATGACGGAGACGGCGGGCGGCATTTCGTACGTGTATGTCAAAAGCCAATCGAAACAGGTCGACTATACGCTGATCAGCCGCGTATCGCTCGACGAGCTGAAAAGCCGAAGCTCGATCATCTTCCAGGCGAATATCGCGATCGGCTTGCTTGGCGCGGCGGTTGCCAGCGTACTCGTCATGTTGACGGGCAATCGTCTGCTGCGGCCGCTCAGGCAGCTGGTGACCGCCATGCGCCGCATGCGGGCGGGGAACTTCGATACGCGGATCGGCATCCGTACGAACGACGAGCTTGGCTTCATCAGTGAGAGCTTCAATGACATGGCCCGCAACATCAAGTCGCTGATCCAGGAGGTGTACGAGCGCCAGCTGAATGAGCGCGAAGCGGAGCTGACCGCGCTGCAGGCGCAACTGAACCCGCATTTTCTGCATAATACGCTCGACACGATCTATTGGAAGACCTATCTGCAAGAAGACAAGGAGACGGCGAAGCTCGTCGTCTCGCTCTCGGACATGCTGCGCTACGCGCTGGAGCCGGTAGACAAGCACACGACGCTGCGGGAGGAGATGACCCAGACCCGCAATTACTTGATGATCCAGAGTTCGCGCTTCGGAGAAGGCTTGCATGCGATGATTCATGCGGACGAGGACATTCTGGAGGAGCCCGTGCCCCGATTAATTCTCCAACCGCTTGCGGAGAACGCTTTCGTACACGGCTTCGCCGATAAGACGGACGGCAAGACTTTGATGATTCGGGCAGTGCGGATTCAATTGAACGGTAAGGATGCGATTCGTATCGAAGTCAAGGATAACGGCAAGGGGATGGCGGAGGACGAGATCAAGACGCTGATGGCGCAGGCTATGCGCACAAGCGGGCAAGCCGTTCCATCCAAGACGGCTGACGGGAAGCGCAGGGTGCCGATCGGTCTTCGCAGCGTTGTGCGGCGGATCAAGCTGCTATACGGCGAGCCCTACGGCGTGACGATCGAATCGAAGACAGGCGGCGGAACGTGTATCCGCGTGACGCTGCCTTGCGAGGGCGACTAGACGACCAAGAGGGAGATGGCGGCATGAGAGGCACGATGTTGATCGTCGACGACGAACTGATTATCCGCAAGGGGCTCGCGAAGCTGATCGACAGCAACGTTACCGGCTGGGTCGTGATCGGGGAAGCGGACAACGGCCAGGAAGCCATTCGGAAGATGACCGACCTGCAGCCGCAGCTTGTGCTGACGGATATCCGCATGCCCCTGGCTGATGGCCTGGAGGTGGCGAAGCACGCGGCGCAGCGCATGCCGGAGACGGCAGTCGTCATCCTGACCGGGCATAGGGATTTCGAATATGCGCAGGCGGCTCTTCGCTATGGCGTTAGGGATTTCCTGCTCAAGCCATGCTCGGAGGAAGAGCTGTGCAGAGTGCTGCGGAAGGCCTACGAGGCCGTGCGCGAGAAAGATCTGTCGCGGGAGAAGGAAACGCGGCGAAACCGGCAGCAGGAGGAGCAGTTGCTCCGTTCCATGCTGCTTCGGCTTCCGTGCGAGGAAGAAGCGCTGCGACCGGTGGAGGGCAGACTCATCGGCCGCGAGCTGTGGCTGCTCCGTATCGCGACGTACGTGCCGGAGTCGCGCGGTTACCGCAAGCAAGACATGAAGCTGCTGCAATTCGCAGTCGGCAACATTATCGAGGAGATGCTCAACAACCGGACGAAGGGGCATCGATGGTTCCCGCTGGAATTTAACGAGATCGCCTTTTTTCTGGAGAAGCGCGAGACGAATGCGTCCATGCTCGAAGAGACGGCCGCTAAGCTGGACGAATTGCTGGGGCTTGATGCCGTAACGTCCTTCTGCGGCGTGATCGAGCGTTTCGGGGACGCGGAGCGTCTGTACGGCACGAAGGTATCCGGCAGGGGAGAAGCGGCGAGACCTGCCGCGGGCAGCGCCGGGAAACCTTCCGGCGCTCTCGAGAGCTTCGACGAGGAGAGGGTGCGCACGTATGCCGGCGAATTGACGTCGCTCCTGTTCCTTGGCAGGCACGCGGAGCTGCAGTCGTATCTGGCGAGGCTGGCCGGCAACGTGGCCGACGCGGGTACGGAAGAAGAAGAGCGGAAGATGAACGCGCTTAGCGCCGCGATCGCGCTGAACGAGGTCATTCGGAAGGAACTCGGGCACAAAGCTGCGGATATCGGCCTCGGAGACAGGATCGGCAAGCTAAGCCGATTGCAAGGCCGAGAGGCGTTGAGCGAATGGTTCGGCGAACGGCTTGCCTCCTTCGAGCAGGCATTCCAGAGCTGGCTGGGGGAGCGCAATTCCGGTTCCGTCGAGCAGGCCATTCGTTACGTGGAAGAGCACTATATGAAGGACTGCAGCCTGGGAGCGGCTGCCGCTCACGTTCATCTGAGCACCAATTATTTCGGCAATCTGTTCAAGCGGGCGACCGGAGAGAGCTTCAATGCTTATGTCGCGGGGTACCGCCTGAAGAAAGCGAAGCTGCTTCTGGCCAACACGGATATGAAAATCGCGGAAATCGCCGAAGCGATCGGCTACATGGACTCCAACTATTTCGCGACCGCCTTCAGGCAGGGCGAGGGCATGACTCCCACGGAATTCCGGAAATCGAAGAACCGCCATTAGCGAATTTCTCGAGAAACCGCCTTTCGGCATCGCCGCGGGCGGTTTCTCGCATTCGCAATCCTTCAAAATTGAAGATAATGCATCGATGAACGAAGGCGGGTTTCCTTCCCCGTGTCCTATAATAAATTCAACGACACAAGGAAAGGAGCTGCGGCATGGAGACAACTACGGCGGCAACAACGGAGAAGCGGCTGCCCCGATCCGCGAAGACAGGCAGATGGAGCAAGCGCGTCCTGCGCGCCAACATTCCGCTTATTCTATTGTTTTTGCCAGGAGCGCTGTATTTCATTATTTTCAAATACGTGCCGATGGGCGGCCTGATGATCGCGTTCAAGGATTACAATTTTCATGACGGCGTCTTCGGAAGCCCGTGGGTCGGGATGAAGCATTTTGACACGATCTTCAGTCAGCCCCACACTCTGAACGTCATCCGCAACACGGTGATGCTGAGCCTGCTGAACGTATTCGTCGGCTTTCCGTTCCCGATCATTCTGGCGATATTGCTGAACGAAGTGCGACGTGCCTGGTTCAAGAAGACCATTCAGACAATCGTGTATTTGCCCCATTTTTTCTCGTGGGTCATCATCGGGGGGTTCGTCGTGACGCTGTTCTCGATGGATTCGGGGACGATTAATCATTGGATCGAGAGATGGTTCGGAGATTCATACCCCTTCTTGTACAAGCCGTTGTCCTGGATCGCGATCTATCTGGGCTCCGGGATATGGAAGGAGATCGGTTTCGGGTCGATTATTTATTTGGCGGCGCTGACGTCAATCGATCCCAGCCTCTACGAATCGGCGAGTCTCGACGGCGCCAACAAGTTCAGGCAAATTTGGCATGTTACGATACCGGGCATCAGCACGACGATCATCCTTCTGTTCATCCTGTCCATGGGACGCGTCATGGAGGTGGGCTTCGACCAAATCTACGTTCTGCAGACGCCGATGGTCACCGATATTGCGGACGTTATCAGTACGTATATCTATAATACCGGCCTTAAGGGCGCGCAGTTCAGCCTGACGTCGGCGCTTGGGATGTTCGAGTCGATCGTCGGTTTAATCCTGGTGCTCTCCGCGAACGCCATCGCGAGGAAATACGACAGGGGACTGTGGTAAGGAGTGACTATTCGATGAAAGCTTCCAGAGGCGAGAAAATATTTTATGGCGTCAATTACGCGTTGTTGATCCTGCTGGGCATCACGTGCCTGTTCCCGTTGCTCAATACGATCGCGCTGTCGCTAAGCGATATTCACGAGATCGAATCCGGCAACGTTACTTTCTATCCAATCGGCTGGAACACCGAAGCGTTCCGGTCGTTGATCGAAGGCACCCGTATCGTGGAGGCGTTCCGCAACAGCGTGGTCATTACGATCGTAGGCGTGACAGCCAGCATGGTCGCGACGATTATTACGGCGTATCCGATCTCCCGGCGAATCTTCATCGGCCGCAGGCCGTTCACGCTCGGCATCGTCTTCACCATGCTGTTCTCGGGAGGGTTGATTCCGACGTATCTCGTCGTGAATTCGCTCGGACTCGTGAATTCGTATTCGGCGCTGTGGCTGCCCGGTTTGATCAGCGCGTACAACCTGCTCATCATGCGGACCTTCTTCGAGAACATTCCGGACGACATCGACGACGCGGCCCGTATCGACGGCTGCTCCGAGATGGGCTATCTGCTGCGCGTCGTGCTGCCGCTTTCCATGCCGGTTATCGCGACGCTGACGCTGTTCTACGGCGTCAGCAATTGGAACATGTTCATGAATGTCCTGATTTATATTAACGAGACGGAGAAGTACAACTTGACGGTTCTGGTACAGAATATGATCAAGAGCCAGAGCCTTCTCCAGGAGATTGTCAACACCGGGGTCACGGACGACGATCAGCTTGCAATCGTGCCCGAATCGATCAAATCGGCAGGCGTGCTCGTCATCGTGCTGCCTATGCTGGCGGTCTATCCATTCATTCAGAAGTTCTTCGTGAAAGGCGTCATGCTCGGTTCCGTCAAGGGCTGAGCCGATCATAAACGCGGCGCCGTATAATCGCGCCATTATTTCAAACAGAAAAGGGGAAATGAAATGACCAGGAAATTATGGGTATCCGGTCTGGCGACGCTCGCGCTCGTCGCGGGAACGCTGCTGTCGGGCTGTTCGAACAATGGAGAGAACGCCGGCTCGAATGGAGGAACAGACCGGAATTCCGGGGCATCGACGGACGGCGGGCCGAAGGAAGCGGAGCGCAAGGACATCTCCGTCATGATCTACGACCGAGGCCGCGTAACGCCGGACCAGGGGACGATCGAGGAGAACTTCTGGACGAAGTGGATGAACGAGAACGGGCCGGCCAACGTCAAGTACGTGGCGATCCCGCGCTTCGAATCCGCGGATAAGCTGAACGTGCTGTACGCTTCGGGCAGCGCTCCCGACCTGATTTTGGAATACAACCAGAAGATTCGCAATCCGCTCTACCAGCAGAAGCAATTGCTGCCCCTCGACGATCTGATCGACGAATACAGCGTCGAGTACAAGCAATACATGGAAAAGTATCCGATCTTGAGGAAGGCGGGTACGGAGAGCGACGGCAAGCTGTACTACTTCGGCAAAGTGAACTACGTCACTCCGAATCGCGGCGTTTTGATCCGTAAGGATTGGCTCGACAAGCTGAATCTGTCGATGCCCAAGACGACGGAAGAGCTGTATAACGTCGTGAAGGCGTTCGCGGAGCAGGATCCGGACGACAATGGCAAGAAGGATACGTACGGCATCGCGCTTAGCGGCGATACGGTGGCGAGCCTGCAGCAAATGTTCGGCGCGACGAGCAAGTGGGCCGTTCAGAACGGCGAGCTCGCCGTCGACTGGAACCGAAGCACCGACTACACGGCGTTCGCGAAGCGACTGTTCGACGAAGCGCTCATCGACCGCGATTTCTCGACGGACAACGGCACGAAGGCGAAGCAGGACTTCATTAACGGCAAGCTGGGCATATTCGGCTTCCTCAACGATCCCGTGCAGGCGCAGTTGCAGTTGATCGATCCGCTGAAGAAGAATGTGCCGGCAGCCGAGCTTGCGTTCCTGCCATATCCGACAAGTCCGGAAGGCACTTTCCTGCCGACGTTGAGAAATCCGGTGCAATCGCCTGGGGCGATCAGCGCGACGGCGAAAAATCCCGATTCGGTCATGAAATACGTCGACTTCTTGCTGAACGAGAGCACGTCGAACGCCTTGTCTTATGGCGTGGAAGGCACGCATTACGAAACGGCGGAAGGCTGCCCGGCCATTATCGACACGGACAAGGCACAGAAGGAAGTCTCTTACTTAACCGGCGACATGCGGCTGCTTACCGCCAGCGGCGGGGAGATCACGAAATGCGATATGCCGCTCATGCAATATAAGAACGACGAGCGCAAGCAGGAATACCAAGATTTCTATGATTCTTTTATCGATACGTATATGACGTTCGACCGCGCTTATCCGGAGCTGACCTTATCCGAGCTGATGCCGACTTTGCCGAACGATCTGGCAACGATCGAATCGAACGCCGACAAAACGATGAAGGATATTTGGCTGAAGGCAATCGTCGGCGGGTCGAAGTACACGGTCGAGAAAGCGCTGGAGGACGCACGGAAGGAATGGGATGCCGCCGGCGGCAAGCAAGTCGAAGATTGGTATAAGAACTGGTACGAGAACGACAAGGACAAAGCCATTCTTGCGGACGAGGTCATCGATCTCGCGAAACAGACGTACGACGATTACAAGACGATCCGTTCAGAACTGAACTAACGAGTCTAAGAGACGAGAGACCTTGGAGTCTCGCGAGCTCAAACTAGACGGAAGGAGGAAAGGCTGGCGCTTCGGCGTCCGGTTCTTGCCTCCTTCTTCACGCCCTGGAGGAATGACGCTCATGACCAATATCATCTACATGCAAACCCGCGACAAGGGGATTCAGCCGTACGGCCATCCGGTCGAGACGCCCCGGCTGATGGAGCCGGCGCGTTTCGGGCACGTCATCTATCCGCCTTATGAAGAGGGGGCGGGAGCATGACGACGTTATTTCCGAAGCACCGAAGCGCGGCGGTTCGACTCGGCCATGACGATATCGACGGCGTCATACGCTTAATTGCGGGCAAGTATATGGGCGACCACCCGCCGCTCCCTTACGTATACCGAGCGTTCCGGACCGGCGGCGTGCGGCAGGAGGCGGACGGACGCTTTGACCTGAATCTGCGGGAGCGGCTCCCCGGCTCCGAGTACGGGCAATCCGCCTTCGCGCTCGGGCTCGTCTGGAGCGACGAGAAGCGTTGGATCGAGCTGGCGGTCAGCTGCTACGGCCCTATGAAGCTGTGGGTGAACCGTATGCCCGTCTACAAGTCGGGCATCGCGGAAGAGGTCAACCGCGAGGTCGTGAAGACGTTCGGCGTCGAGCTGGAGGAAGGCTGGAACGAGCTCTGTCTTCAGCTGCGCGACGCTCCGTCCGGCTTCGGCTGCCTGATCGGATCGGCGAGGAGCAAGTGGGTGCCTCTCGACGTGCTGTCGCCGTTCCGCGAGCGCGAGGGAGAAGCGGGCTGGGTATATTCCGAACCCGGGCGGGAGAGCTGGCGCGACGCAGGGAAGGCGCTGCCGGACGCGCTGGAAGCCGAAGCGGTTAGCGGCCTGATCTGGCATCCGCGCGAAGCAGCTTCGTCGGACGGCGGCACCGGCGCCTTCACGCTCTGGTGGAGCAAGCTCCGTCAGCCGTATGCCAGGGCCGTCGACGTTCGTTTCAAGGGTGACGCGGCCGGCACCGCAAGTCTGTACGTGGACGGGAAGCTCGTGCGCGAGGGATTCGGCAGGGCTCTGGAAGCAGATTTGCGGCTGGATTACGGCGATCATGACGTCGTCCTGATCGCCGACGCTCCTGTCACGCTCGGCGCGTCTTGCGCAGCCGGAGACGATGGCAGTCCTTCCGGGCTGTCATTCGCGTGCCCGCATCCGGTTCACGGCTTCGCGGGCGCATGGCTGACGCTCGGCGGCTTCGACGAGCCGCCGGCGGACATCGCTCGCGAAGGTCCCGCCATCGCGAAGCTGTACGCGAATCGGGGGGATTCCCGGTATTGGCGGACGGACGACGGCGCGGCGGTGCGGCCCTACATCGCGAACAAGCTGTTCGGACGGTGGACCTACCCGCTCGGCGTGACGCTGTACGGCTTGCTGCGGGCGGGCGAGCATTTGAAGCGGGAGGACATCTCCGCTTACGCGGCGTCGCACCTGCAGGCATGCGTTGACACTTACGCGTATTCGCGCTGGGATGGGGAGACGCAAGGATATCCGTCCGTCAACCATCAGCTCGTCGAGATGGCGATGCTGGACGATTGCGGCTCCTGCGGCTCGGCGATGCTGGAGGCGGCGAAGCGGTCGCTGGTCGGCGGCTGGGAGCAGGCGGCGGAGGACATCGCCGATTACATGCTTCGCCGGCAGGAGCGGAAGCCGGATGGTGCGTATTACCGCAGGCAGATCGGCTATTTCATGGAGAACACGATGTGGGCGGACGATCTCTACATGAGCGTGCCGTTCCTGATCCGTTACGCGGAGCTGGCCGGACAGCCGGAAGGTCTGGACGAGGCGGCGCGGCAGTTCCTGCTGTTCCGCGATTACTTGTATATGCCGGCGAAACGGCTGATGAGCCATGTCTACGACTTCAAATACGGCACGCCGACGTACGTGCCTTGGGGGCGGGGCAACGGCTGGGTGCTGTTCTCCTTGTCCGAGCTGCTGGAAGCTCTCCCGAGGCGGCATGCCGCGCACGGGGAACTGCTTGGCTTCTTCCGGGAGCTGAGCGCCGGCGTGCTGGACGTGCAGGGCGCAAGCGGCCTATGGCATCAAGTGCTGGACGAACCGGACGCTTACGAGGAGACGTCTTGCACGGCGATGTTCGTCTACGCTTACGCCAGAGGCCTCCGTCTGGGTCTGCTCCCCGAGAAGCAGGGCTACGAGCGCGCCGCGGAGCGAGGTTGGCGCGCGCTCGCCGAGCGGTCGATCGACGAATCGGGCAACGTGCACGGCGTCTGCGTCGGTTCCCGCTACGCCTTTTCGTCGGACTATTACAAGAATGAGCTGCCGTGGGCGACGAACGACACGCATGGCATCGGCATTGTCATGCTTGCGGGAGTTGAAATCGCCAAGCTGCGAGAATCTTATGCCAATAAGGCGAGCGAAGGAGAGGGCGAAGCATGAGGGGAACATTTATGAGCAACGCACGCGTAACGAGCGGAGAGCCGATGCGGCAGTGGCTCTGCGCGGGACCGTTCGAGACGGACGTGTCCCGGCTATACGTCACCAATTACGAGGTGCCGCTGGAGCCGTTCCTGCCGATCATGAGAGAGGCGGAGCGGCAGGCGAGGGACTGCACGCCTGCGGAAGGTCATGCCGTGGAGCTGTTCGGGCAGACCTCTTCATGGGCGCTGAAGCGATGCGACCCGTCCGAGGCCAAGATGACCTGGGCGCGCTTCGGCGAATACGCGCGCTTCCTGACGACGTGCGCGTATGCGCGAGTCGTTGCCGACAAGGCGGGCACCTACCGGTTCCGCCTTTGGGCGGCGGGAAGCATCGTCGTATTCGCCGGCGGCAAGGAGTCGTTCCGCCACGAGCGGCTCGGGCGCACGGAGGGGGAATTCCGGTTCGAGGCCGAGCTGGGACAAGGCGCGAACGATCTGCTGGTCGTCCTTTGCAACGTTCATCTGCACTGCACGAATTCGTTCATGCTGATTCCAGAGAGCGACGGCCTTGCGACCGAGCTGCCGCTCCTCGGAAATCCCGCCGGCCGCGAACGGATCGAAGCGGATTTCGCAAAATTTTATTTGCGGCAATATGTCATGAGCGGCGAGGATCGGCTGACGCTCGAGACGGAGGGGAGTTTGGACGCTTCGGGCACTTGGCGGTTCTCCGTCTACCCGAGCGTCAAGGGCGTGAAGCTGTCCGCCGCGCCCGTCTGGTCGGCCTGCCGACGGCTTGTCGACGGCAGCCCGCAAGAGCTCTGCGGCTGCGCGGAGCTTAGCTCGCTTGGCGAATATTCGCTTTATATCGATTATGAAGCGGAGGACGGCTCGCGCGTCGAGGGCGTCCGGCTGACGTTCTACCGCATCGACTTCATCGACTGCCCCAAGACGGCTTCGTTCGCGGAGCGGAAAGCCGATCTCATGCGCAGGTATGCCGGCGGCGAAGCGTTCGTTCCATCCGCTTACGGCACGGTGGCGAAGCGTAACGGCGTCTATCGCGAGTTGATCAAGCTTGCGCTCGGGGGCAAGCCCGACGAGAAGGCGATCGAGGAGACGATCGCCTACATCGACGGCAGATACGACTGCGCGGATTTCGCGATGCATGGGCTGATCCGGCTGTATGCCAGGCACCGGAACGGCGTCGTGCTGCCGCAACAATTGCTGGCGTCGATGAAGCGCTGCATTCTGGAATTCAAGTATTGGGAGGACGAGCCCGGAAGATCGATGATGTTCACCAGGTCGGAGAATCACGAGATTCTCTTCTTCAGCGCGGAATATTTGGCGGGGCTCCTGTTCCCGGAGGAGAACTTCGCGAACAGCGGCCAGAACGGCCTCTTCCATATTCAGAAGGGCAAGTCGATGACGGAGCGCTGGATTAAGGAGAAGGGAACCTACGGCTACATGGAGTGGCACTCGAACACGTATTACGAAGAAGACTTGCTCGCGCTGCTCAATCTGTACGACTTTGCCGAGAGCAACAGCTACCTGCGCATACTCGCCAAGCAGCTGATCGATCTGACCGTCTTCATTATCGCCACCCACAGCCACAAGGGCGTCATGGGCACGACCCACGGCAGATGCTACGAGGAGACGGTCATCCATCCGGAGCTTGAGGCGATGAGCCATCTCAACTGGCTGTTGTTCGGAGCGCCGAAGCGGCTGCGCGCCGACAGATTGTCCATCGGCGCGGCCGCGCTTATTGACAGCGGCTACGAACCCGATCCGGCGCTCGAAGCGATCGCAAGCGACGAATCGGAGAGGCTCACGCTGACCCGAATGGGACTGTTCCCGCACGAGGGACTCGGCGGAGTCAATTGCTCTACGTACCGGACGAAGGACTATATGGTATCCGGTCTGGTCGAATCGCAGGCGGGCAGGCACGGCCATCAGGTGCAGGCGGGCCAGGTGCTTCTGGACGGAAGCCTTCCGGTGTTCGTCACATGCTTCGACAATAAGTCCGAGTCGACGCGTCCCTCCTACTGGGGCGGCCAATACGTTATGCCGAAGACGATCGCCTGCCGGAACGTGCTCGCCTACGTCTACCGGATCGACGGCCCGATCGGTTACACGCACTGCTACTTCCCTTTCGAGCAGTTCGACGAGACGCGGGATGCGGGCAAGTGGCTGTTCGGCAGGAAGGGCCGCGCTTACGTCGCGGCGTATTCGCTGAAGCCTTGCGAGCGAACCATATCCGGCAAATATAAGAACCGGGAGCTCATATGCTACGACAAGCGCAACATCTGGATCATCGAAGCGGGCAGCGAGGCGCAGCACGGATCGTTCGACGCGTTCGTTCAAGCCGTCGCCAATGCCAGGCTGATCGAAGCCGGCGACGAGGTAGACTATGCGTCTCCGCTTGCCGGCGAATTGCGGCTTAGCTGGGAACGAACATGCCTGCGGGACGGCGAGCCGGTGCTGGCGGATAACTATCCGCTCATCCGTAACGAGCTCGCCGAGAGCGAGTACGGCAGCGGGTTGTCCGAATTGCGGCTAGGCGGCAAGAAGCGGATTTTGAATTTCAAGCTATAGGGCGCTGAGTGGCGAGCAGGTTCTCGGCAAAGTCATTCAATCCTGTGAGAATGAGGAGAGGGACGCATGGCATTTTGGAGAAAACCGGAAAGCTATCGCCATATGCTTCGGCTGCAGGCGTAAGGCCCGTCCGGTTCACCGACAAGCAGCTCAAGCATTTCGAGAGCAATGAAGCGCAATTGCTGCGGGCTCGCTGTCCTGCCGGCGTCTGCCTGGCCGTGGACACGGACGCCGCGTGGTTGGAGCTCGAGCTTTTAGTGGAGGGGGCTGCGCGCGCCTACGCGCAGGCGACGGCGATCGTCCGCGACCGATGGGCCGATTCGGTCTCGCTCGGACGAATCGGCGCGTTGCCGCATACAGCCGTGCTGAAGCTCCCGCTAGAGCCGCCTGCCGCAGCAGGGGAGCTGCGGCGCGTCGAGGCGCATCTTCCCCAGGCGGCATGCTTAACCGTTGTGGACGTGCGGCTGCCCCCGGGGGCCTTCGCCGCTCCGGCGAAGGAGCGGCCCGGCCGGCGGCTGCTCTGCCTCGGCGATTCGATCACACAGGGGCTCGAATCCCGCAATCCGGTCGGTACGTACCCGATTCGGCTCGCGCGCCTGCTGAACGCCGAGCTGCTCAATCAAGGCGTGGGAGGACTTGTATTCGATCCCGACAGCTTCGATCCGGAGCTCCCGTTCGAGCCCGATCTGATCACGATTGCTTATGGCGTGAACGATTGGGCGAAGGATGCGCCGGCAGCCGAGATCGAGAATCGGGCGCAGCGGTATATGGAGCGGGTATGCGCCAGGTATGCGGGCGTGCCCGTGCTGGTCATCACGCCGATCTGGCATCGCGAGGAGGAGCTCGCGAAGGCTGCCGGCACGCTCGCCGACGTTCGCGCCGCGATCACTCGCGTCGCTTCTGGATTTGCGCAAGCCCGCGTCGTCGACGGCTCTAAGCTCGTGCCGTGCCTGCCGCATCTATTCGCAGACGGCGTGCATCCGACCGAAGAGGGCTTCGGCCACTACGCCGCCGAGCTCTATCGATATGCGGCAACCGCGATTCGCCGTTGACGATGTTGCCAAAGTTGGCGGGCGAGGCGAAAATACGAACAACCCTCCGAATCCGCTGAGCAGTTCCGGAGGGTTGTTCATGCTGCTGTTTGAAGCCTATGGTTCTTGCTTACAATTTAACCGTTATGTGATGCTCCTCGCCCTCGTCGGCCAGCTCGATGTAAGCATCGGGACCGGCCTTCAGCGCTTCCGTCTCGCTTGCGTCGCGTTGGAAGGACAGATGATACTTCGTGTTGCCGTATCGGTAGGTTACGTTGAAGCCGGGCCATTCGGCGGGTATGCACGGATCCAAGTAAAGCCGGTTTCCGCGTTTGCGGAGTCCCAGTATCCACTCGATTCCGCTCTGATACATCCATCCCGAAGCTCCGGTATACCATGTCCAGCCTGCATGTCCGTGATGCGGCGATGCCGTGTAGACATCGGCAGCCATGACGTAAGGCTCTCCGAAATATTGCCGCACCTCGTGGTCGGTGCGGGTATGGTTGATCGGGTTGAGCATGCGGAACAGCTCGAATGCCTTGTCTCCGCGGCCCAGCTTGCTCCAGGCGATAATGCTCCAGATGACCCCGTGCGTATATTGCGCGCCGTTCTCGCGAATGCCGGGCGGGTATCCTTGAATATACCCCGGACTAGGCTCGGTATGATCGAACGGCGGGGTCAGGAGCCTTACGACGGACAACTCGCGGTCCACCAGCTCGCGGTCGAACGATTGCATCGCTTGGTCGGCCCGGTCCTTCGGAGCTGCTCCGGAGATGACGGACCACGATTGCGCGATGGAATCGATTCGGCATTCTTCGTTATAGATGGAGCCCAGCCAAGTACCGGCATCTGTGTATGCTCTACGGTACCACTGTCCGTCCCAGGCATGTTCATGGATAGCCGATGCCAGATCCTCGCGGGCCTTCTTGTAACGGACGGCGCGCTCCGCTTCACCGCTCCTATCCGCACATAAGCCCTCGAACCGCTGCAGCACTTCGCATAGGAACCATCCGAGCCAGACGCTCTCGCCGCGCCCTTCATCCCCGACCAGGTTCATGCCGTCGTTCCAGTCCCCAACGCCGATGAGCGGGAGTCCGTGCTCGCCGATCCGCTGCAACGCTTTATCAATGGCTCGGCAGCAATGTTCAAATACGGTGCCTGAATGGTCGGATCGCACCGTTTCTTCATATCGCTCATGCTCGCCTTCCTTCAGCATTTCGCTGGTAATGTAAGCTACACGCTCGTCCAGTACCGAACCGTCGCCCGTATGCTCCATATAACGGGAAGCGGAATACGGAAGCCATAACAAATCATCGGAGAACAAGGTGCGTATGCCGCGTTCCGTCTCCTCATGCCACCAGTGCTGCACATCGCCTTCTTCATATTGATGGGACGCGTTGAGCAGAATCTGCTTACGCGTAAGCTCGGGTCTTGTATGAAGCAGTGCGAGCGAATCCTGCAATTGATCCCGAAATCCATAAGCCCCTCCGGCTTGATAAAAGGCTGAACGCGCCCATACGCGGCAAGCGAGCGATTGATAGAGCAGCCAGCCGTTGAGGAGGATATTCGTGTCGGGGGATGGAGTGTCTACAACAATCTGACCAAGCGTTCGATTCCAATGGTCCATATTCTCCTGCCAAGCCTCTTCGCAGCGGGCAGCGTTGCCGTACTGCCGAGCTAACCCCGCAGCCTCATCTCGCGATGTGGCGCAGCCGAGCAGGATGAGCACTTCCGTCTCCTCTCCGGCCTCGAGTGTCAATTTGCGCTGAACGGCGCCGCAACTGGCATGGTGCACCTCTGCCCGCCTTGACAGGTGGGAGCGGCGCAAAGCTGCCGGATGCAACACGCTGCCATTCCTGCCGATGAACTCCAGTTGATCCGAGGTCCAGGACAAGTCGCCATGGTCGGCCGCGTTCTGCGTGAAGATGCCGAGGAAGGCTGTCGCGTCCCGGAATGTTTCCTGATACCGATTCTGGGCGGTCAATATGGAATTCTCTTTATCCCATTCGCTGGCAATGAAGGAGGCATTCGATTGTCGCTGCACGCCGATGACCCATTCCGCGTAATAGGTGACGGAGATGCGCCTGGTCTCGGATGATTGGTTACTCAGTCGCAGCCTCATCATTTTGACGGGATCATCCGTCGGAACGAAGACGGTCATCGAGTGACGGATGCCCATGCGCTCATGGTCGAAGGTCGTATAGCCCAGACCATGGGTCACTTCATACCGTTCTACGTTCTTGCCGGCGGCAGGGGTAATGGTCCAATGCGAGCCGGAATCTTCATCCCGCACATAGCCAAGCTCCGCATGCGGGTCAAGCACCGGATCGTTGGACCACGGCGTAAGTTTGCATTCCCGGCTGTTTCGCCAGAATGTATATCCGGTGCCGAGCTCGGACACAAGCGCGCCGAAGCCGGGATTGGCAAGAACATTGATCCAAGGCGCAGGCAGATGCTTGCCGTCCTCGATCGAGAGCTTGTACTGCTTTCCGTCAGCGGTGAATCCGCCCCAGCCGTTATAGAACAGAACGTCATCGGCCTTGGGAGACGACGGCCGAGGTTGGCCTCCTGCTGGAAGAAGTCCTGATTCAGCCTTCCACTGCATCGGTTTCGGCCACTCGATCACGTTGTCGCGATGCTGCAGCCGCAGCTGGCCGGCCAAATTCGGCCCGCCGGCCAGCAGCGTAACGCGTGCGACAGCCATAAGAAGCGTGTGCTCTTCCTCGCTTAGCCGGTTGGCCGGAACGACATGTATGCCGGCGGAACCGGCGCCGAACCGATCTACGCCATGCTCTACCGCGCGGCTCAGCGCGTCCTGCAGATTCTGCCGGTAGCCGTCGGTCGACATGTTCAGGAGGACAAGGTCGAACCGGAGGCCAAGCCTCCTTAAATATTCATGACCGGTGAGCAGCTTCATAATAAAAGCCAAATGGCCCGGATTATCGATCTGAACGAGAATAATCGGCCTGTCCCCGGATATGCCGAACGGCCATAAACCCGGCTGCCCCTTCGAATTCGCCGCAATCCGCTTGCTGCGATCGGAGCTTAAGGGCGGCGTATACAGAATTTGGGAGGCGAGCCGCTGAAACGCGTTAACGTCCGATCGATCCAAATGAAGATTGCGAAGCTCGACTTTGCTGCGCGACCATGCAAGTTGGAAGGTGCGCTCCACGGATTGCGCGTTTGTCAGTCCGGCCGTCGCTTCCACTGCGCCTTCCCTGGTTTCCGAGACCGATGTCACGGCATATAGGAAGACCTGCTCGCCCGGTTCCACCTGCACCCGGCGCCTCATGACGAAGGCGGGATCGGCGACGGACCCGGTGCGCCCCTTCAACCGGCAGCGAATCGAGCCCGGTTCTGCCAGTCGATACCCCCGGCCGATGAATGATGCCCGGTCGGTCTCGAATTCCGCCTCTCCCAAGACGCGGCCATCGACGGCCAAGGTATGGGCGGCCCAGAGAGCTCTGTCCTTCGCTTCGCGTTTGCGCCGACCGGCGACCAGACACCCGCTTTCTTCCTCATATTCCGTACGGATAAACAGCTTGCTGAAGGCCGGATGGGCATCGTCGGCAATCGGGTTGGACAGCGCCAGCTCAAGGAAAGACGTGATTTCCAGCACTTTCGGCTGCTCTCCCCGATTCGTCAGCGTAATGCGGCGCACCTCGGTGTCCGTTTCGGGCGAGACGCAGATTTCCAAACGCGTCTCAACCTCATCATAATGGCGCGTAAATGTCGCCTTGTGCGCTTCGAACACGACTCGCTGCCCGGTCGATTCCAAGAGACACGGCTGATAGGAGGGAGACCAGACAGAATCGGACATGACATCCCGGATATACACATAGGATCCCCATGAATCGGTTACGGGCTCTTCCCGCCATCTGGAGACGGAGAGTCCGTCCCAGCTGCTGTACCCGCTGCCGCTGACGGTTACCATCGAGGTGAAGCGTCCATTCGACAGCAGGCACGTCTCGGGCGTTGCGGTGTGGGGAGAGGTGAACTCCCGAAGCGGGCCGGCAGCCTTGACGGTTTCCTCTTCTCTTGCCGGCAAGCGGTACAACGCCGGATGCTTGATCAGCTTCGAGCGGCGCGGGATTCGCTCCTGAAGGAGCAATTGGGCTGCGCGCACCTCCTTGTTCCGATGAAACCGATCGATCATCGTATTCGGCAGCAGGAGATTGGACAATGTCAACAGACTCATTCCCTGGTGGTGCGCCATGAAGCTGCGGACAATCGCATGATCGCGGCCGGCCGGCAGTCTTCTGGGAGTAAAGTCGACCGCTTCGTAATAGCCGTATTCGCCGCGTGCGCCGAGCTGTTCCAATTGCTTCAGCGCACGAAGTCCCGCCTTCGGAGCATAAGGCAACGCCATGATCGTTGCATATGGAGCAAGCACCAGATCCTGATCCAACCCGCGCTTGAACCCGAGACCGGGAACGCCGAATGCCCGGTACTGATAATTCATCTGGTTATCGAAGGCGAAGTAACCGGATTCCGAGATGCCGAATGGAACGTTGCGCTGATTCGCATATTGGATCTGCCGCGCGACTACGGCCTTGTAGGTGCTGTCCCAAATCGTACGGCGGTAGGTCTTCATCAGCAGCCATGGCATCAAGTATTCGAACATCGTGCCCGACCATGAGATCAGTACCGGAAGGCTGCCTACCTTCGTCATGGTTCTGCCGAGCGCGTTCCAATGCGAGACCGACACTTGTCCCATAGCGATGGCGACAAAGCTGGCTTGCCGAGCCTCCGAGGCCAGCAGATCGTAGAGACCGTTATCCCTCGCATGCTGATGCACCTGATAGCCAAGCGAGAAGAGATTCGACTTCGGATCATAGAGAGGCCGGAAGTCGGTTGACTTAACCAAGGCATCGATACGGGCCGCGAGACGATGGCCGCGGACCCAAATTTCTTCAAGGCCCTCGGAGCCCAGCTCTTGCGCGAAAGCGACTTCGAACCGGTGCTGCGACTGTCCTCCCGGGCGAATGGGGAGAGACTTCTCCGTCATCCCGTTCCTGTCGGCTCGCAGCCATTCCAGCAAACCTTCCTTTACGGTCATTAAGGAAGCGGCCATATTTCCGGAATCAACCGTGGATACGTATACGGGCATTAGAGGGGACAACGATTCCGTATCGTACCAATTGTAGAGATGCCCTTCCCATTTCTCCATCCGTTCAATCGTATCCACGGTTCTCTCCAATCGTTCGACAAGTCCGGGGGTATCGATGAACCCGAAATCCCTGGCGGCAAGAGCGCATGTCACATACATCCCGATGTTGGTAGGGGAGGTGCGGTGCGCTATGCCTTTATCCGGTTCGAATTGAACGTTGTCCGGGGGCAGCCAATTGTCGCGTTCCGTGACATAATCCTCGTAGAACGACCAAATGTCGTGCGAAAGCTTAAGCAGCGATTCTCTTTCCTGCTCGTTGAACGTCTCCGCCCCGCGTGCCGGAGCTTGATCAAGCCAGCGAATGACGAGCGGAGCGATACACCAAATCAGAGCAATCGAAAGTCCCGAAGTTCGTTCCAGGGCAGAACCGCTAAGAATGGCGCTCGCCGCCATAAGAGCGATCAAGAAGTACCCGAAGAATAGTCCGTTCAGCTTCAAAATGCCCCCTGTACGGCTTGTCCGATCTACCTCTGCATGATTCGTCCATTCCAGCAGGCGGCGTTTCGAGAAGCACAGCCGATATAACGTGCGGATGACGGCATCCAGCAGTACCGCGCTTTGGAAAGGAAGCGTCAGGAACGAAAGGAACGCATGTCCCAAAGTGCGAACCAAGCTTTCTGGCCTCTGAAGCCATGTTCGCGGAGTCAAGAGCTGACGGATCAGCGGAAGCAGCAGCGTGAGCAGCACGATTCCAAACCAGGCAATCGGCGAGCCGGGCAGCACCGTGCAGGTTAGCAACAGAATAGCCGCAAGCACGGGTTGGAGTAAGCTGCGCCGAAGATTGTCGAGAATCTGCCACCTTGTCATGATCGACAGGTTCGTCGGCGCCAGCTTCCCGCTGCCGTTCCGCGCCTTGCGCCTCAGCCAAGGAAGGAGCTGCCAATCGCCGCGAGTCCAGCGGTGAAGCCGCTTCTGATACGACAAGAAGGTAGTCGGATGGTCGTCGATCAGCTCAATGTCCGAGAGGAGGCCGGCCCGCAAAAATCCGCCCTCCAGCAGATCGTGGCTGAGCACCTTGTTTTCGGGAAACCGGTTGCCGAGTACGTGATGGAAGGTATCGACATCGAAAATGCCTTTGCCCGTGAAGATGCCTTGTCCGACCGCATCCTGGTAAGGATCCGATACGGCGAAGGCGTACGGGTCAAGCCCGGCTTCGTAGGCGTAAAGCGCGGACAGCCGCGACCTCTGCGCGCTTTCGTAGGTCATTCCGATCCGAGGCTGAAGCACGCCGTAACCTTCAATGACTCTGGTTCTGCTGTCATCCAGACGAGGGCGGTTGAAAGGCAAATGAATGGCGCCGATCATTCGATGCGCGCTTTCGAGAGGCAGCTGCGTATCCGCGTCCAATGTGATGACGTACCGGATGCCTCTTAAGACGGCCGTATCGCCTAATTGCGTGCGAAAGCTCGTATTCTCGCTTCCCCTCAGCAGCTGCACGAACTCCTCTAGCTTGCCCCGTTTCCGCTCCCATCCCATCCAGGCTTGTTCAGAAGCGTTCCACAGCCTGCGGCGGTGGAACAAGTGGAACGTATGGCCCGGATACGCTTGATTCAGACGGTTAATCTCCGTCTTGGCCAAGCTCAGAAGCGCTTCATCCTCGGAAAGCTCTTCCGCATCCGCATCCCGGAAGTCGCTTAGAATGGCGAAATGAATATGAGGATCCCGATTCGCCAAATAATGCAGCTCCAGACGATCGGCGGTAGCCGTCACCTCCTCCGGTCTGGACCAAATAACAGGGATGACCACCATCGTGGACGCTTCCTCCGGCACGCCTTTCGAGAAATCGAAGCGGAGCAATCTGGCAGGCAGGGTGATACGTTCTATCGCCCAATGTATGGCAGATACGCCCCATTCGCTGGCCGGGATGACGAGAAGCAATAACGTCGCCGCCCAGCCTAGCGGGGAGATGAGACCGGCTGCTCCCACCGCCAGGGAGAAGGCAATAAGTGCCGAGAGCATGAACAGCGCGAGCATTTGCATGTACAAGCCCGGCGCCCGCAGCTTGAACCCGGCCTCAGGCAGCGGTCCGGTCTTCCCGCATTGCTTCAGCGCCTTCCGCAGCATTCCCATCCCGCGGGCTTCCAATAGATAATAAGCGGCATTCCCGTTTCTGGGAGGCAAGGCAGAGCCGCTAGACTTGCTTGCGGCCTCGAAGCACGTGTCTGCCAATTGAACAGACTGGGAAGCAACCAGATTTTCGGGAACCCGCATGCGCCGGGCTAACAGCTCCACCCGATGGCGCAGCGTATGCCGGCTTGCGCTATCCAATCTTGGATAATCTCCGGCGCGTTCCTGCCGCAACGTCTGCTCGACTATGCTAATCTGCTCGAACAGATCGCTCCACGTCCATCTGGAAAGCTTGCGCAAGCTCCCGATTACGTGGCCGGTGCTCACCTGATATTGTGCCTGAAGATTGTATTCATAGGAGAGAATAGAGTCTAAATGGTCAGAAGCATTCTCCAGCTTGCAGATCAGCCACTCTCCGATGTGAGCCGAATCCTCCGCGTGTTCTCTTAGATGCTTCACGAGGTGGACAATCATAGCGCCCGATAACGGAAGCTCCACATTTGCCTCCTCCAAGGCTTGCTTGAATCGTTCAGGCGACAGTTCTGACGCGGGAATGCCCGATAGCATTCGTTCGACGAGCTCGCAGATGGCGCGACGTTCCTTCACCGGCTTCATGATATGCGCCAGCCGGCGAATCAGAGCCATTCTCATGAATAGAGGGACTGACCAAGCCTCCACCGTGGCGAGTACGGCCACTTCCTGATAGGAGTTGAAATAAGACGTGAACGTATTCTCCTCAACTAACCCGTCGGTATAGTCCAAGTACGCATCGCAAATCGAAGAGATTCTTAGCTCCGAGCCATGGCTTACTGCAGGAAGAGGCTTCACATAGAGCCGATCCAGCTCCTCTTCAATCCCGATGAATTCGGCTTCCAGAAATTCCGAATGGTCCAGCAGCCACTCTTCGGACGGCTGTTCGCATGAGCTGCGATGCTCATTCAGATGCTTAATGAAGTTTCGCAGCTCCCGGATATCCTCTTCCATTCGATCCCATAACGCTTTCGACGTCATGCGTTTTCCGTTCGGATCGTGTTCCAGGGCGAGCTTGTGCGCATGTTCCTGCAATTTATCCTGATGCATAGGCATTCCTAAATCCCCCGTGGATTTAAATAGTAATTAAACATTTCATTACCATTCCACAAATTGAGGAATTTTATGTAAGTGCCTGGATATCCCTTCGGTTGAACATGTCCGGATTCCACACCATTTGATCCATTCTCTGTCTTCAGCATCAAAATGGACGATGCTAAAATTAAGGTTAGATCCAATCCGTGTAGGGTCCTTCAGCGGACATCGACCGTGAGTTGCACGATAAGAGGAGGGTTAAGAGGGTGAAACCGAACATTTTATGGATTTGTACCGACGATCGATCCGCTCCCGGAGAAAGTCGCACCATGGTAATTCGGCGGTCAAGCCGATTCATTCCTATACTATTATCGTGAAGGAGAGTAATCGCAAATGTCCATTCATTCATTAACCTACCGAAACCCGCTGCCGATTCAGAAAATAGGCGATCCGTATATGATGAGAGCTTCCGGCGGCAAGTATTATTGTTATCCGACTTCAGCCATCGATCAGGGCTTCAAGGCATGGTCGTCGGACGATCTGGTCCAATGGCGGGAAGAAGGGTTTGTCTATGAGAAGAAGGAAGGCTCTTGGGGGTTCAGACAGTTCTGGGCGCCCGAAGTCGTGGAAAAGGGCGGCAAATTCTATATGTATTACACGGCGCGTTGGAAGGAGAAGGACAGCCTGCGGATCGGGGTGGCCGTCGCGGAGCGTCCGGAAGGACCGTTCGTCGATGTGTACGATCGCCCGTTGTTCGACTTCGGCTACGCGGCGATCGACGCCAATATTTTATTTGATGACAATGGCAAGATGTACATGTACTATTCCAGAGACTGCTCGGAAAATTTCGTGAACGGCCGGCGTGAGAGCCACATTTACGGCATTGAGCTGGGTGACGACATGATCTCGGTGATTGGGGAAGCGGTCTGCTTGTGCAAGCCGGATCAGGAATGGGAGATGAAGTCGCTGGACCGCGGGCGGCTCTGGAATGAAGGACCGTTCGTTTTGAAACGAAAGGGCGTCTATTATTTGACTTATTCCGCGAATTTCTTCGGCGGCCGGGACTATTCGGTTGGTTATGCGATTTCCGATCAGCCTCTGGGACCGTTTGAAAAATATGAAAACAACCCCGTTCTGGCAAGCAGCTGCGAGGAGGTTTCGGGTCCGGGGCATCACAGCATCATCGCTTCGCCCGACGGCAAGGAGCTGTTCATGGTCTATCACACGCATACGGATCCGGCCGAAGGAGGCGGCAACCGCCAGGTGTGCATGGACCGGATGGGCTTTCGTGACGACGGCTCCATCTATGTCTCGGGACCGACGATAACCGAACAACCCGTACCGTCCAGGCAACCTGTCCTAACCGACTTTGTTCAAAATCCCCCTCATCCGGAAGCGGAATGGTCGGCCTGCACGGTCTACTCGGAAGAGGCGAGAGAGATTCAGCCGGTGCTGGACTTCCCGCTGAGAGACGCAAGCGTATGCGCCGGTCCCGACGGGTGGTATTACATGACCGGAACGGCCGGGTCCGATCGGCGGACAACCTCCGATTCTCGTATACGGCTGTGGAAATCGCAAAATTTAACGGCATTCCTACCTGCCGGAGAGGTTTGGGACGCGGGCAAGGAGCGCGAGGCGGTCGTCAGCCCGGAAATCCATTACGTCCGCGGAACCTTCTGGATCGCCTACGCTTTGGCCGAAGGTGGAACCGGCCTGCTGAAGAGCGCGACGGGCGAGGCGGAAGGTCCATATCAAGACATGGGACTCATAACCGAGGATGGAACGGATGCCTCGATATTCGAAGATGACGACGGCGCGGTGTATTGGGTGTATCAGGACGGGAAAATCGCCAAGCTGAAGGACGATCTCTCGGGACTCGCCGAGGCGCCCCGGACAATGCATACGGTGCCATGGAAGAAGTGGATCCGATCGGACAAGCCTTCCCTTACTCAGGATGAGAGAATCGGGACGCATGGGGCGTTTCTGAAAAAAATAAACGGCCTGTACTTCCTGTTCTGCGCGGAAGCGTTCAACCGGATGGGCAGCGACGGTACGGACACCTTCGTGGCCGTGAGCGAGCAGCTGTACGGTCCATACGGCAGGCGCTACCTTGTCGTTCCGCACGGCGGCCAGGCGTCGGTGTTTCATGGGAAAGAGGGTGCGTTATATGCCGCATTCTCGGGCAGCGGCGCGTATTCTCCGGTGCGGGACCGTCCTGCCGTCGTCCGGCTGGAGCTGGCGGCTGCCGATTTCATTCGTCCTGCCGCCGATTGTCTCCTGGAGAACGGGCCGGTGGCCGCCCTGAAGCCGCTGGCCGACTTCCCGATCCGCGATCCTCATATATGCACGGGTCCTGACGGCGTCTATTATTTGACCGGAACGTCCGATCAGCCGAACGCCGATTTCTGGAACGGGAACGACCAGCTTCATATTTGGAGCTCGAACGATCTGAAGGATTGGAAGCATCTGACCAAAGCATGGGATTTGCATACAGACGGCACGTGGCAGAACAACATTTACGAAACGCCGTGCTTATGGGCTCCCGAGATGGCTTACTTCCATGATACGTTCTGGTTGACTTATTCGCTGAAGAGCGGAAGCACCGGCTTATTGAAAAGCATTTCCGGCCTTGCGGAAGGGCCGTACGTCGACATGGGCCGAATGACGAATACGGACATCGACTCGAGCTTTTTTATCGACGATGACGGCACCGTATACTACGTATGGCAAAACGGGAACATTGCGCGGATGAAGCCGAATATGTCCGGATTCGCGGAGGAGCCGCGCCGGTTGCTGACGGGAAGCGGCATCCCGGTTGGCTACGAAGGGGCATTCATCGTCAAGTACAAAGGGAAATACATTCTTGGCGGAGCCGAATGGCACGGCGACGAGAGAGTGGACGGCACCTACGACTTGATGTACGCCACCTCCGACCAGCTCTACGGTCCTTATAGCGAGCGGCGCGTCGCGGTTCCGCATGGCGGACACGGTACGATGTTCATCGATCGGGAAGGCGGGCTTAAGTGCACCTTGTTCGGCAATGACCGGACGGCTCCGTTCCGGGCGAGCGTCGGGGTCGTCGCGCTCACGATGGAGACCGGGGAAGACGGCGTTCGCATTGGACCGTCATCTTGAATTCGGGATTTCGCGGAGCTGCGTGTCGCGGATCGAGAAGCGGGCTTTGAAGCGTACCATAAATTTCATAAGACGAAGAAGCGAGAAAGAACGCAATTTGTGAAGAGAAGCCGGCGATGCCGGCTTTTTTCAATTTTGAATGCGAGAACCCTACAATGGAATCCCCCTTATTTGCTTTGGCGCGGGTTTGGAGTACGACATGAGAATCGGTTATTGACAAAATTTAACCAATAATGATATTCTGTTTTTGTTTCAATTGGTATTGATTCTCATTATCGATTGCGATAAAAATAGCGATTATTTGGGGGAAACAGAATGAAACGTCTATTGCAGATTAGTATCGTGCTATTATCTATCGTATTTATCGCTGCAGCTTGCGGCTCGCAAAATTCGGATAACGCCAGCAACGTTGCACCGGAAAAGTCCAATAACGTTGCGCCGGATAACACCGACGCGGCAGAGCCTATCCTTATTAAACATCGAAAAGGCGAGACTAAGCTTGATAAGCCTGCCGAACGAGTCGTCGCCTTAGAGTGGATCTATTCAGAGGAATTAATCGCGCTGGGCATTCAGCCTGCAGGAAATGCGGACAACGCGGAATATTCCCTTTGGGTGACCGATGAAGCGGCGCTCGCGGACAGCGTTACGGACGTCGGCTTGCGCTGGGAGCCCAACCTGGAGACGATCGCGTCATTGAAGCCGGATCTGATTATCTCGAATACGGACAATAACGATGCGATTTACGATCAGCTTAACGCTATTGCACCCACGATCGAATTTGATCCTTATCCGGACGAAGGCGATGCCTATACGGGAATGGTCAATGATTTTAAAACGATTGCCGCAGCGGTAGGCAAATCGGAAGAAGCCGATAAGGTGCTTGCCGACCTTGACGCGCATTATGCGGCGGCTAAGGAAAAGCTTGCAGCAGCCGGCAAGGATAAATTCAATTATGTCATAACCCAAGCGTTCAGCAGCCAGAATGCGGCAACGTTGAGAATGTTTACGGATACCTCGACAGTCGTTCAAACGCTGAATCGGATCGGTTTGACCAGCGACTGGAAATCGGAAAAATTCGAGAAGTACGGTTTTACGGACGCCACCTTCGAATCATTGCCGGCCGTAAGCGACTCCAATTTCATATACATCGTTCAGGACAACGATAACGTATTCGGCGACTCGGCGAAGGATAACACGATTTGGAACGGATTAAATTTCGTTAAAGAAAACCGGACTTATGGCATAGGCGGAGACACATGGACCTTCGGCGGCCCTCTCTCCTCCAAAGTATTGGTTGACCGCGTTGTAGAAGCTATAACAAAATGAGAGCTGTTCTTTTATTCGGGGGTGGCCTAGCCGCCCTCTTCCTACTGTTGATAGCCAGTCTGTGCTTCGGTGAAGCACAGGTCTCTTTCAAGGTCGTATTCGAAGCCCTGTTGCATCGTCAGGATATTCTCTCTCATCATGTCATATGGGATATGCGCATGCCGCGCGCGATACTTGGATTGTTCTCCGGAGCAGGGCTTGCCGTAGCCGGGGTCTTGTTGCAGACCGTTACTAAAAACCCGCTAGCTTCGACAGATACGCTCGGCATTAATGCCGGCGCTTATTTTATGGTTGTTGCAGGAACGATTTATTTTCCGTCCCTGCTTCACCAAGCGCCGTTTCTGTTTGCCGCCGCGGGCGGAGGCTTGGCTGCGATGTGTGCCTACGTTCTCGGAGGGGGCCGCTCTTCAAGTCCGATTCGACTAGCTCTTGCCGGTATGATCGTTGCGATGGTGGTCGGTTCATTTACAAGCGCTCTGCATATATTCCACGCTACAGAAACGCAGTCGCTGTTTTTATGGGGCTCAGGATCGCTCGCCCAGCTCGACTGGAAAGGCGTTGCGTATGCTTGGCCTGGCGTCGGCGCCGTTATGATCATCGCTTTTCTTATGAGTAAGCAGTTCGATGTATTGAACTTGGATCCGTCCACGGCTGCATCATTAGGTCAAAAGGTTGATCTCGCTCGCTTCGCCGGATTAGCGCTTGCGGTGCTTGTTGCTTCCGTCGTCGTCAGCGTAGTCGGACCTATCGGATTTGTTGGTCTCGTGGCCCCGCACCTGGTACGCCTGAGCGGTGTGCGTAAGCATAGTTGGCTCATTCCCGCAACTGCCCTATGGGGGGCCATATTGCTCACATTGGCCGATGTTCTTACGCGAATGGTCCGCAGCAGCATAGGCGAGATGCCCGTTGGCGCGATGATGGCGATCATCGGAGCGCCATGTCTAATCTGGCTCATCCTTCGGAGAATGAAAGGGATATCGGGTTCCTACTCATCCTCATCCATCTCTATTGGTACAATTCGAGGTCGGATTCGGTTCCCGGTTGTCGCTTTCATCATGCTGTGCTTGGTTGTCTCAATCATTCTTATCAGCATGACAATGGGCGGCACGCGCATTCCGTTAAGTCAGTTATTCATCGGATTAATCGGGTCCGACAAAGCGGAATCCTATTCCTTCCTCTTGCATTTACGATTACCTCGTACCCTTGTTGCCGCAGGCGCAGGAATAGCGCTAAGCGTAAGCGGTGTTCTTATCCAGGCTTCCGTTCGTAATCCGTTAGCCGACTCGTCTATCCTGGGGGTGTCCTCGGGGGCCGGATTCGGGGCACTGCTTGTGCTCATTGCTTGGCCGCAAGTATCGATCGTATTTCTTCCGATTGCTGCAATGGGCGGGGCTATAATCGCTGCAGCCGTCATATTCTTATTCGCATGGCGAAAGTCGCTGAATCCCTCGGTGCTGATTCTTCTGGGAATCGCGGCTTCGGCTATCGGCTCCGCAGGAATTCAAGCCTTAATCGTACTTGGCCCGTTATGGGGAAGCAGCAGCTACATATGGTTGACCGGCTCGACGTACAGCCGCACATGGGATCAATTTCTCATGATCTGTATATTTCTAGCCGTTCTTCTTCCCGTTGCATGGTGGCTCGGCCGCAGATTTGATTTACTCGCCTTCTCCGATGATAGCGCGATTGGATTCGGTTTGTCGGTGCGCAAAACCCGCTTCGCCGCGATGACGGTAGGCGTCCTTCTCTCAGCCGGTGCAGTAGCCGTTGTAGGAACCGTAGGCTTTCTCGGTTTAATCGTCCCTCATATGATTAGAAGCTTAATCGGACATAACACGCGGCAATCCATCGTATTATCGAGCTTACTCGGGGCTCTCCTTCTTGTATTGGCCGACGCCATCGGTCGAACGATACTTGCCCCGGTCGAAATTCCATCCGGCCTGTTCATTACATTGATCGGTGCGCCTTATTTTCTATTTTTAATGTTCCGGTCCCACAATAGGAAGCTATAGAAGTTGCTCGAAAGTTTCTCACCGAGATCGCGGTCCCGCTACGATCCGCATGAGCATATCCGCATTCGGCAATGGATGATCGTCATCGAGCGGCATGTTAAGCGTAATCAATGCGGACAGCATGGTCAAAAAAGCGGAGATGAGCCGGCGGGTGTCGTCTTGCGCAAAATCCCCAATCCGCTGCCCTTCCTCGAACAAAGGAAGTAGCTGTTCAATATAGCGCTTCACGGAAAATTGATGCAGCAGCTGTTTGGCTTCAGCCGGCACGTCTTCGTCCGTATTGGCGTGCTGAATCAGCTTGAACGGATATTGCGTGCTTTTATCCTCCAGAATGGTTGCGGTAAAGGCGCGAAGCTTGTCATATGGGGAACCGGGGAGATCGTGGATCATCGCGATCTCCCGAGTCGTATCCTGGGCAACTTGCCGGATCAGGGTGACGAACAGCTCTTCCTTCGATTCGAAAAAACGGTAGAGCTGGCCCGCGCTCAGTTTGGCTTCGTCCGCGATCATGCTCATCTTGGCTCCGCGCAAGCCGCGGACGGCAAATACCTTTAACGCGGCTTCTAGAATTTGCCGTCTTCGAGCTTCTTGCCGTTTCATCAACTGTTCTTCGGATAATGGCGACACCGGCTAGGCACTCCTTTTTCTCGTTAATTGCTACAGAATTATGACGATGACATAAGTTGGTCTATGCTTTCGAAGGATGCTCGCTTAAATGAAGGGATCGTGAGCGACAGTCGTTCATCCAGCGGCCGATCCGACTCCTCGATCCATCGGTCCAACCATCGCTTAGCTTCGCCGGAACCGCCTGCAGCCAGCAAGGATGTGATCCTATCCGCATTGAACAATTCCCAAGGGGATAAGAACAAGGAGTTGACGAGCCAATATAATCCGTATACGTCGTAATTGGCATGCTCCGTAGACCACTTAAGGACATGCTCGAAATAGTGCTGCGCGAACGCCAAGCCTTGAATCGGCCGCGTACCGACATGCTCCACGCCTTCCCACCGCAGGTCGGATACGACATTTAACCACCAGGCCGCCTCGATGCTATCCTGCATCCGCTGAAGAACATCGAGCTCGAAGCCCGGTTTGGGGTGATTCAACTGACGATGAAGACATGCTTCAAGAATTTCCGCTTCAATCGCCGCGAGCGTCATTCCTTGACCATACACAGGATCAAGCTGGCAGAAGGCGTCCCCCATGACCAGCAGTCCGGACGGCCATTGCCGCATCTGTTCAAAACGGTACCTGAACAGCTCCGGTACCCGAAAGCCGCGCGGTTGCCCGATCGGTTCCAAGCCTTTGATGGCTTCATTCAATAAAGGGTTCTCTAACTGTCTCACTTCTTGTTCGAATAACGCCGGATCGGTGGAGGGATACCGGCCATTCAAGTTCCAGAGTACCATTTCCGCAGTGTCTTTTTCAATGATCGAAAAAGCGCCCGCGTGCGTCGACGTAAGAGGGTTGCCTTCCATGCGAATCGCATCCAGCTGTTGCTTGCGCCCGGCAGGGATGCGATAACGTCGGGTGCTGTAACCCAGAGAGAGCTTTAATCGCTCTGGCTGCGGCACTTCGTACCCGAGCTCGGAGAGCCATTGAACGGTTTTGGAGAATCGGCCGCTGGCGTCGATGATCAGGTCTGCCGTCATCGTGAACGGCTGACGTTCGCCCGAAGTACGCTCCCGGATGACGATGCCGGTTACCCGAGAACGATCCTCGGACGTTTGGAGGCGAATCGCTTCATTCATTCCAACCAAACGAACATTTTCGATCTTCCGTATATAGCTGCGTATGACCCATTCGAACAGGGCTCGGCTGAATGAAGCGTCGTGATTTTGTTCGACTGCGATCATCCGGCCGTAAGGACTGATGAGATGCGTGGTTTGCCCGCGCGCGGGGTGAGCTCCGTGTTTGATTAATGCATCGATAAATCCGGGAAATAAACGGTTTAGAATCAAACGGCTGCGAGGCGTAAAACGGTGAGGCTGGAATGCCTGAGGCGTTCCGGCCCGGTTATCGGGTTCCTGAGGAAAAGCGTCCCGGTCCACGATGACAACCTCGCCAAAAAATCCAGACAGTACCTTCGCAGCCAGCAGTCCGGCGATACCTCCGCCGACAATAACAGCGCGTTCCGTGTTCATAAAGTTATTCCTCCTAATTAAATATTGAGTTACCCAAGCTGACTTAAAAACGGCTGACGAGCATTCAAATTTTGAGAATGAACGGTTCATTCTTAAAATAAGTCATTCGTTCCGACTTGTCAATCCATTTTAGGTCCCTCGGTTTCGTCCTTTTGTTCCTTTTGTAAGTCAATGCTTGGCTAAACCGGATAAGCAGGGATGGTGTATGAATTTGTCGAATGTTAGTGGAGCTTATACAATGGGGATAGCATAGCAGAAGGAGTAGTACGGGATGGGGTTCATTAGGCTAATTGTAAATTATGTTCAGCAAGCTACGATTAAGAAGAGAATCATGTTTGTTTTCGCTACGGCTACATTGGTTCCTTTTATTTGCGTCGCGATCATTTCCTACCACACCATGTCGAACATTTTATCCGGCAATCTGGAGAGCAGCGTTCGCAGTAATTTGAAGCAAGTGGAATTATCGTTCGAAGGAACGATCAGCAATTTGAATCACGTTACGCAGCAGCTTGCCTTTCAGGGGAGTATCGGCAAGAAGGTGGATACGCTTCTATTCTCTGCAGATCCATTCGAAAGAAGGGTTCTAATGGAGGAGATTCATACGGAACTCAACCTGATCTCCTTCACGAATCCTACGATTGGCCTCGTCATGTATTATTCGAAGGAGGACGGCTCCTTCATGTTTAATAATACGATCGTCAAAGAAGGCTTTGAGATCGATGAATTGCCGCTGCTTGCCGAATACTTTAGAATCTCCTATTTTGGTCCGCATATCAGCAATGAACGTTACAATGACGAATTTGTCATTTCCGCGCTCCGTAAGATGGACTTTTCAGGGGAACACGATGTGGTATACGTATATGTCGAGTCGGGCTTTGAAACGTCTCAAAATATTTTTGAAAATAAACTGGGGAATTACGCCTCTTATCTGATCCTGGATAATGACAAGAGGATCGCTTATAGCGACATGGCCTCGGATTTTCCAATTAACCATTACTTTGATGATTCCGACGGCGTTGATAATTCGGGTTTGCAGAATGGCTATTATTGGTTTAAGAGCACGAGCAATCAAGGCTGGAGCATCGTTTCGCTCATTCCCAAAGACGAGTACAACAAGGAGAAAAATCGCTGGGTTATCCAAATGATCTATTTATCCGTCTTATTCCTCGCGATCACTTTATTTGTTGCGTGGCTGTTATGGAAAATGGTGTATGTGCCGCTGCAGCAATTTAACCAGGGCATTAAATCGATCACGCAAAAAAACACGCCGCCGCTCGACACTCTCCCAACGAAGATTCCGGAGTTTGATTTTCTGATCAAACAATTGCAAAATATGAAAGAACAAATTTCCGAACTCATTAACGAGGTGGAGGTAAAAGAGAAACGAAGGGCGGATTTGGAGGTCGAGAAGCTGCTTTACCAGATCAACCCCCACTTTTTGATGAATACGCTCGACACCGCGCATTGGCTGGCCGCCATGAACGGGAATAAGGAATTGGATAAATTGATTTTATCCCTGAATAAGCTTTTGTATTATAATTTGGGCAAAAGAGGGCAAGCCTCAACGATCCGCGAAGAGATCGATTCGATCAAGCAGTATTTGACTTTGCAAAAAATCCGATACGATTTCGCGTTCGACGTCAGAATACGAGTGGACGACGATGTACTTGATATCGCGATTCCGCGTTTTATTTTGCAGCCGATTTTGGAGAACGCCCTCTATCACGGACTGGATGACGAGGGCTATATTCAGGTGGATGTGGTGAATGTCGATGGACAGATCGTTATTTCCGTTCATGATAACGGAGCGGGCATTTCCGAAGAGGAGATCGAGAAATTGCTGAATCAACAGCCAGTCGAACAACAAAGGGCCGGAATGGGCATCGGCTTGAATTATGTCAAACGAATGGTTGATAACCGATATGGAGATCAAGCGAGTCTGGAAATCGAAAGCGAATTGGGCATAGGAACGACCGTTTATTTGAAATTGCCGAATACGGAGGTGTTGAAGCTTGATCAAAGTATTGATCGTGGATGACGATAACCTGGTGAGAAAAGGACTTATGTCGATTCTCCCATGGGAGCAATATAACATGGAGGTCGTCGGCGAAGCCAAAAATGGAGAAAAGGCGCTTGCGTTTCTAGCCTCTAATCAAGTAGATCTATTACTCACCGATCTGGCGATGCCCGTTATGTCGGGCATGGAGCTGATGCGCATCGTTCGGAAACAATATCCGCATATTTTTATTGTCGTACTCACGCTTCACCAGGACTTTGAATACATTCAAGAGTGCCTGAGACTCGGCGCCATTGATTATATAGCCAAAGTGGAAATGGAACAGGAGAACTTTGGAGAAGTGATGCTGAGAGTGAAAGCGAGGATTATGGAAGAACAATTGAAGAACGGGTCTTCCTTTGAATCGGGCGAAGTCAGGAGCAAAGAGGCGGCGATGTTCTATGATGTAACGACGGAGACGTCTCTTCATTCCATCAACGAGAATATGCTTTCCGAATTGAAAAAGCGCGGACAAGCTTTAGGCTGGGTTCATCGGGCGTCCGAGTTTGAACGATTCCTGGAGGATCTGCAAAACATGCAATTGCCCCCCGCTAAACTTACGTCGTTCCTGCATTCGCAGCTGATGGCATGGGATCGAGTCTATGCATCCGTAACCGAAAAGCAAATCGAACCGCCTGACAAGTTCCATTCCTGGCTCGAAGTGAAGGAGTGGCTGTACGGGGTTAGAGAGCTATTGGTTGACGCTATCGGAAAGGCCCAATATTCGGAGGAGGTTAAAGACTGTATCGCGAGAGCGGTGCAGGCGATGCACGATGAATTAGCCGGTTCGGTCCATGCCTCGGAAATGGCCAAGAGGGTGAATATGAGCCGGAGCTATTTCAGTCAGTGCTTTAAGGATCTGATCGGCATGACCTTCAATGAGTATTTGCGCCATATTCGTATGGAGAAAGCGAAGGATTATTTGCAATATACGCAAAAGACCATTCAGTGGATAACGGAAAATACGGGATATACCGATCAGAAATATTTCAGCCGCGTTTTTCATGAGAAAACGGGTATGCTTCCCAGCGAATATCGGCAAGCGACCCAGTCGGTGGTACGATTGTCCGAATAGCTGGGGGACAATTGTCTAAAACCGCTGTCGAAATATCCCTCATATCACCACCCAAACTGGCAACCGCGTTCTCTCACGAAGGCGGCTGCTAGCATGTTATACTTGAGACCACGAGGCCAAATTAGCGAAAGCAGGGAACGTTGAATGAAGAGAAGACGATGGATGATCGGTCTGGTCGTCCTGATGCTGATCGCGAGCGCGTGCAGCGCCTCGAATGATTCGGATGAAGGGACAAGCCCGAGTGTCGCTGCGCCTCCCGATCCATTCGGAAGGTACGAGGAGCCGGTTGCCATTCGGGTTGCAATGATCGTGGAGCCTACCAAATCGATGCTGGAGGGAGAAACCCTTCTCGACAATCAATATACCCGAAACATCAAACAAAACTTAAATATAATCGTGGACTATTCCCTGAAAGCGTCGCCCATAAATTATAGCCAAAAAGTAAGCATGGCGATAGCAAGCAACGACTTGCCGGACGCCATGATCGTGGGGCCCGTGGAATTGAAACAAATGGTTGAGGCCGATCAGCTCGCCGATATGACGGATGTGTACAAAAATTACTCTTCCCCCGTCATCAAACGGATCGTGGAAAGCACGGACGGAGAAGCCGTTCGAAGCGTTACGTTCGATGGGAAGATGATGGCTATCCCCAATGTGCAGCTGCGAGCGGATGGCGTTCATTTATTATGGATTCGCAAGGACTGGCTGGATAAGCTGAACATGGATCCGCCGGGAACGATCGAAGAGCTGGAAGCCGTTGCGCGCGCCTTCGTCGAACAAGATCCGGACGGCGACAAGAAGCCGGATACGATAGGGCTCGCCGGACCCGGCTCGATGGGTAAGATGTATGCCAACTTCCTTCAATCGACGAATAATTTGTATGGCTTCGACGGCATATTTGCCGCTTATCATGCCTACCCGGGCTATTGGCTAGAGGAAGACGGCAAAGTGGTCTACGGTTCGATTGAGCCGGAAACGAAAGAAGCTTTGAGCAAATTAAGGGAGCTCTATTTATCGGGATTCATCGATCAGGAAATCGGCGTGCGCGTGGAGCCGGGGGAAACCGTCATTAGCGGAGAAGCGGGAATGTTCTTCGGACCGTGGTGGGCGCCATATGGACCGGTGAGCGACGCAATCAAGAATAACCAGGAAGCGAATTGGCAAGCCTATGCGCTGCCGCTTGACCGGAATGGCGAATATCGGCCTCACATGAGTACGTCGACCAATCAATTTGTTGTCGTGCGCAAAGGGTATGAGCATCCTGAAGCCGTTATGAAATTATTGAACAACCTCGTTCTTGGAGAAAGCGAAGGTACGTTTACAACCGAAAGGGGACCTACGGAATACCCGTTAAAAATAACGTATGCTCCTGCCGACGAGACGGAGTATGAAGTGAAGGCGCTAAGGCAAGTGCTGGCCGGAACCAAAACCGCTCAAGATTTTCTGGATAAGCCCGAGTACAAAATGCTGCGCTCCGACGCGGACAAGATTGGTCCCGTGAAATTGGAACCTCATGACAAATACGACGTCCAGTATTGGGATCCGGGAGAAGACAGGGCGATGTGGGTACGCGCTTATGCCTTGATGGTGGGCGGATCGCCGCTAATTGATCATGAGATCAACGGCGTGTACAGCGTCACCTACTCTCAGACGGCAACGATGGAGAGAAGATGGGAGAAGCTTCAGAAGCTTGAAGAGGAAACCTTCCTCAAAATCATACTGGGCGCAGCTCCGCTCGACTCCTTCGATCAGTTCGTCGAGGAATGGAGAAGACAAGGCGGAGAGCAGATCTTGCAAGAAGTTTCCGAATTGAATCCTTAAAAAAATCCAGTTGCCCGGCAGCTTATTAAAATATGCCCAAAATACCTATACGCATTCGATTAAGGGGGAGCAGCATGAGTGTTAATCACACTTCCAGCAAGCAAATGATAAAACCGCAAGCACGCAATCGGATAAGGCCCAAGGATAAATACACATTATTTCTAATGGCATTGCCATTCTTGGCCTTGGCGTTTGTATTCAGTTATTTGCCGCTATACGGATGGATCTACGCCTTCTATGATTATCGGCCCGGCATTCCGTTGTCCAAGTCGGAATTTATGGGCTTCGACTGGTTCACCTCCATGGTATCCAACGAGGTTCAGCGTCAGGAAGTGATGAGGGTACTACGGAACACGTTCGCCATAAGTACTCTGAATATTCTGACTTCCGTGCTGCCCGTCGTCTTTGCCGTCTTCCTGGCCGAGCTGCGAAGCGCCAAATTCAAGAAGCTGGTGCAGACGCTCACAACGCTGCCGAATTTCATAAGCTGGGTGCTCGTCTACTCGTTTGCGTTCATGCTGTTTTCCGTCAATAACGGCTTCATTAACCATTTTCTAATGGATCTGGGCTGGATTTCCGAGCCGCTCAACGTTCTCGCCTCTGACGATCATACCTGGCTAAGCATGACCCTATGGAGCGTCTGGAAAGGTCTCGGGTGGGGGGCGATTATGTACATTGCCGCCATCATGAGCATTGATCAGGAAATCTACGAAGCGGCGAGGGTCGACGGCGCCGGCCGGTTCCGCTTGATGTGGCACGTGACGATCCCGGGTATTATGCCGACGTTTTTCGTGCTGCTGCTGCTCTCCATCGGCAATTTTATCAATAATGGGATGGAGCAGTTCTATGTGTTCCAGAATGCGATGAATATGCACAATATCGAAGTTTTGGACTTATACGTTTACAACATCGGAATGACGAATTCCAACTTCGGCTTCGCTACGGCCGTAAGCTTGCTGAAGTCGCTGGTCAGCCTGTTCCTGCTGTTCGTCGCCAACAGCATGTCGAAGGTCATTCGCGGCGAAAGCATCTTTTAAGAGAACGAGAACGTCAACAAAGGAGACATGCAGCAAATGCCGATCAAAGAAAAATTTACGTTGTTTCATTTTGTGAATTATGCCGTGTTTGCGATCATTACCTTGATCTGCGTATTTCCCTTCTATTATCTATTCATCAACACGATCAGCAACAATGATCTGAGCAGCAGAGGGCTCGTCATGTTCTATCCGAAGGACATCCATTGGACGAATTACACGGATGTGTTCCGGATTCCCGGCTTGGGGCAGGCGGCGCTCGTATCGGCCGGACGTACGGTGCTCGGCACGATATTGACGGTGGCGGCTTCCGCGTTCCTCGGTTATCTGTTCACCAAGCAAATGTGGGGACGCAGCTTCTGGTATCGATTTCTGATTATTACGATGTATTTCAACGCCGGTCTGATCCCGTGGTATTTGACGATGCTTCAACTCGGATTGACCAATAATTTCTGGGCATATATTTTGCCGGCCATCGTCCAGCCGTTCTTCATCATACTGGTCAAAACCTTCGTCGAATCGACGCCGCTCGCTCTTCAGGAATCCGCTCAAATCGACGGCGCCGGCTATTTCACGATATTCGCGAAAATTATTTTTCCTCTGATTACGCCGATATTGGCTACCATTGCGATCTTCTCCGCGGTCACGCAGTGGAACAGCTTTACGGATACGTTGTTCTTGATCACGGATCAAAACCTGTTTACTTTGCAGTTCATCCTGTACCGGTACATGAACGAAGCGACTTCCATCGCCCAGCTAATGAAGCAATCTTCCGGGGCGATGATGGATCTCAGCAACATGGCTACGCCGACATCGATCCAGACGACCGTCTCCATGGTCGTGGTGCTGCCCATTCTGCTGGTTTATCCGTTCTTCCAACGATTTTTCGTGAAGGGGATTATGATCGGCGCCGTTAAGGGATAAGGGGTTCCTTCTGCGCCTTTTCGATGAAGGAGGTGAGGCTCGCGCAAGAAGCATGGATTCTGTGAATATATGTTGCAATGGCCAAGATAGCAGTCGTAACGCATAACAAGGGGAGGATATGACCATATGAAAAAGAGATTAGGCAGTTCCGCGCTTCTCATTTTAATTTGCGCCATCATGATTTTTACGGCCGCGTGCAGCAGCAGCAATAATGGCGGGAATACGAACGGCTCCGGCTCGGAGGCTGATTCCGGCAACGGAGCAGGCGGGGAAAGGGAAGAGATCACGATCGACGTGTTCTCCATGCTTGCGAACTATGCCGGCGAGCAGCCGGGTTGGTTCGCCAAATTGGTCAAGGACAAATTCAACATCAAGCTTAACATCATCGCTTCGAATTTGGCCGGCGGGCAGCAAAAAATCGCGACCATGATGGCTTCGGGAGATATGGGCGACCTGGTCGTGTTCGGCAGCAACGGCAAGGACTATCAGGATGCCATCAAAGCCGGACTGCTCCTCGATTGGACGAAAGACGACCTGCTTAACAAGCATGGGCAAGGGCTGCTGGAGAACGCCCCCGAAGCGATTGAAGCCAACAAAAAACAATTCGGCGGCGGCACGGCGGTATACGGCATCGGGTTCGACGTGGGAACAGGCGAAGGTCCGTCCGAAGGCGCGACGATGACCTACGGTCCGAATCTTCGCTGGGACTTGTACCAGAAGCTCGGAAGTCCGGAGATCAAGACCTTGAACGACTACTTGCCGGTACTGAAGCAAATGAAGGAGCTGGAGCCGAAGAGCGAATCCGGACGTCCTACCTACGGAATATCGTTGTGGTCGGACTGGGACGGCAACTACATGACGCTTGCCAAAGTTGTCGCGCAGTTCTACGGTTACAACGAGGGCGACGGCCTGAATCCGGCCGGCCTCATTCTGACGCATCAGAATAAGGACGAATGGCAAGGCGTGCTGGACGAAGACGGGCATTACCTGGAAGGCTTGAAGTTTTACTACGATGCCAACCAAATGGGATTGCTCGATCCGGACTCTCTGACGCAGAAGTTTTCCGACGTGTCGAGCAAGTTCCAGGATGGTCAAATTCTATTCTCTCACTTCCCTTGGGTAGATAACGTCTACAACACGCCGGAACGGACGGCGCAGGGCAAAGGGCTTGCACTGGTGCCGTTCTCCGAAGAGAAAATTACGTCCTATGGTCAAAGTCCTTACGGCGGAAACCGGGTATGGGCGATCGGGGCGAAAGCGAAGGATCCGGCCAGAATCATGGAGTTCGTGAACTGGCTCTATACGCCGGAAGGCGTTATGGAGTCGAACTACGGTCCCAAAGGATTGGCATGGGATATCGACGAGAACGGCAAGCCGTTCGTAACGGAGTTCGGCTGGAAGGCGTTGCCTGCCAATGCGGAGCCGGTACCCGCGGAATACGGAGGAGGCACGTTCAAGGACGGGACGAATCAGATCAACAATACGACATTAAAGCTGACGAATATTCATCCGGAAACGGGCGAGCCTTACGACTACAACATCTGGAATTCCACGTTGACGCATAACCCCGATCCGGTGACCAAGAGCTGGCGGGAAGCAATGGGGGTTATGACGGCGAAGGAATATTTCGTGAAGAACGAGATGATCGAAGTGTCCAAGCCTTTCTTCACGACCGAAACCCCGGCTACGCCATCTGCCCAAATGCAGCAAATGACAACCGGAATCGGCAAAATCATTAAAGAGTATTCCTGGAAAATGATTTATGCGAAAAACGAAGCCGAGTACGATCAATTGAAGGAAGAGATGATCTCGAAAGCGAAGGGGCTTGGCTATGACGAGGTTGTCCAATATGAAGTGGAGCTTGCGGAGAAAACCGTATTCCCTAATCGATAATAGAATCCTCTCATGAAGCGAATCCCGTATCGGCCGAGGCTGGTACGGGCATTTGCGCGCAGCGATTGCTCGATATAGAATAAACGTGATAATTGTACGTAAGCGAAAGGAAGTTGGACATATGCATACAGCCATTACAGGCAAAGGCGATCAAGGAAACGGGACGTACAGCAATCCGATTCTGGCGGGAGACTATGCCGATCCTACGGTTGTAAGGGTCGGCAGCGATTATTACTTGACGCATTCGTGCTTCGAATTCGCGCCGGGCTTTCTCATATGGCATTCCACCGATCTGGTCAATTGGGAGCCTGTCGGGAGAGCGTTGACGGAATACGCAGGGAATGTATGGGCGCCGGATTTGACCTATTATAACGGACAATTTTATATTTACGCCCCGATCGACGAAGAAATTATGGTGCTGACGGCCGAGAAGCCTGAGGGGCCGTGGAGCGCTCCGGCCAAAGTGGGCATACGCGGGATCGATCCCGGCCATGTTGCGGACGAAGAAGGGAATCGATACTTGTTCTACGGATCGGGTTACGTGGCGGAGCTTACGCCGGACGGTCTGTCGGTGAAAGGCGAGCCGCGCAAGGCTTACGACGGCTGGCGCTTCCCGGAAGAATGGGTGGTGGAGGGCCGGTTCCTGGAGTCTCCGAAATTGACTTACCGCAGCGGGTACTTCTACTTGACCGTGGCGCAAGGCGGATCTTCCGGACCTGCGACCAGCCACATGGTGGCTTCCGCCAGATCGAAGCATCCCTTTGGCCCCTACGAGGACTCTCCCTATAATCCGATTGTCCGAACCCAAAGCCGGAGCGAAAGATGGCTTTCGAAGGGGCATGGTTCGATCGTCGATACGCCGGACGGAGACTGGTGGCTCGTCTACCACGCTTATGAGAAGGGCTATTATACGCTGGGGAGGCAGACGCTTCTGGAGCCGCTGGAATGGACGGAGGATGGCTGGTTCCGCAGTCCGGAGGGCATCAGCGCCGATCAGCCGATTCGAAAGCCCGGCGGGCAAGCCGTGATTCGTTCCGGGAGCTTACGGTCGTTTCGATCCGAGTCCGGCGAATTGGGATACGCCTGGAGCTGGTATAAACCGGTAAGTCCGATCGAGTTCGAGGTCTCCCAGCGGGCGATCACGATTAGTTCCGATCCGGCAAGTGCTCCGTTGGTCTTCATGCCGGAAGACCATCATTACGAAGCGCAGGTTGAGATCGACCTTTCGGAGGAGGCTGCTTCGGGGCGCTTTGTCTTATTTTATAATGATAAGACTTACAGCGGCATCGAGCTTTCCGGCGAGGGTCTTCACGGGGTGATCCGCGGCTGGCGAACGCCCGCGAAGCCATGGCCTTCGCGGAAGCTCATCGTGCGTCTTCAATCTATCGAGCATGAAGTCATTTTCTATTGCAGCCAGGACGGCGCGGAGTGGACCAAATTCGAGCATTCCTTCGAAACTTCGGGCTGGCATCACAACGCGCTAGGCGGCTTTCTTGCTCTGCGGCTGGCACTCTGGGCTCAAGGGCAAGGGAAGGTCTCGTTCAAAAACTTTGAATATCGGGCATGGAATAGATAAGGAAAGGGCATCCTGGATTCGTCCAAGATGCCCTTCTGAAATTCACAGCCGGTGTCCGGTGACAAGAACGTAACACTTTTTCCGAAATGGTCAGGATTTGATTTTGCTTTCGGGGGCGGATTTCAACAAGTTTTGTATCATATGAATGAAAAACATATACAAAATATAGGTGCCAATATACACCAAGGAGGAGTAGCCGATAATCCAACCCTTATAGGTAAACACGTGACAAAGGTAGGCCAGCCACTCCAAAAAGACCGATAAGACAGAGAAGCCCAACAGATAAAGAATGCGATTCATCCCCTTTAAATTCCATTTATCATAAAAGTACAAAAACAGATAAATGTATGAGGGATAGCTTAAATAATACATGACGATATCCATGACCTCATATTTAGAGCTATCGTTAACGTCGTACAAATCAAAAGGTTTAACCGCTATAAGCGAATCGACCGTCTGCGATATAAATATCGTAAAAACGACAATTGCGGTTATCGTTTGCGGAGAAAATCGTTTTGGAAGTAAAAAGGATGTAGTTAAAGTAACAGCCATCGTAAGTAAAATAAACCATTCATTGAGGTCAAACCGCTCAGGAGGGTACAATATCACGTTTATCACGCTTTCCAAGCATTTTTCGGAACAATAAGCTGAAACAAAAGGATTCAACCAGGACGACATACCATACGACGAGGGAATCCCCGAAAGTCAACCGCAATTCTTTCAATATGCCTAATTGAGGAAATAACAGATAAGAACCAACCAAGCCTGAAAACCATAGCCCTAAAAAGAGCATTTTGAGGATAAAGCGGGTTCTGCTGTGGAAAAACGAAAATAAAAGCCACATCGTTGCTATAGGGAAAACAATTAACTGATTCATCTTATAAAAAAAATAAGCCGAAAACGTTTCTGAAAACTCAAGCAAACTAAAATTGTCAAGAAAAGCCGAGTGTATCTGTTCGATGGCAATAACAATAACCATATAGTACATAATCAGCTCGATAGGCCGGAAAATGTCGCGCATCATTCGTAATGTATACAACAGCCCCATGCAGATTAAAACCATTATCATATTCAGAATGATCACAAATACACTCCCTGCGACTTGAAAATTCTTTACGTTTACTATTGCCAAGTGTGGGCGTTGTATACAGTCGGATTATCCAATGGAGTTTATGTCCGGCGGAATTGCTCGGGCGTCTGCTTCTCCAGACGCTTAAACGCATGACAGAAGTGAGCGGTATCGTAAAATCCGGCATGCAATGCGATCTCGGTGACGCTCTGACGCGTGTGGCTCAAGAGCCGCTTGGCGTGATCCACTCTTAATCGGATGACGTACTGCCCGATCGTGCGGCCGGTCATCTGCTTGAACATTCGATTCAAGCTGTTCGCATTCACCTTATGCTCGTCCGCTATCTTATCGAGATGAATTTTATCCAGGAAGCTGTGGTGCAGCTCGTTGAACTGATTTTGCGTCGCGGCCCTCCATTTCCTTTCTGCCGCAAAGGATTGAAAAGCCTGGATAAGGATTCGAAAAAAGTAATGCTTGATAACGATCGGTCGGGCAGCCTCCGCTTGCAGCTCCATCATCAGCATCCCGAATGCTTTATCCAGCTCCGCAGCGTACAAAGCTTCGCTGAATGGCAAGGCTTCATAACAAGCTCTAATTTTTCGATTCAATTCTGAACAATCCGTATCGAAGTTAAGGTAATATACGGTGAAGTTTCCTTCGTCGCATGAACTATTCCGGACGGTATCCGGTTGAAACAGCAGGCGGCCGGGCGATAGATCAAGTTGAAGTCCGTCCAGCGAGAGCATGCTGCGGCCAGCCGCATAATAATTAATCTCGAAGCGGAGCCCGGGTCCATTCCATCCTTGATTTCGCCAAACGCCGCAGGAATGGATGCGAATCTTCTGCCATTCATGGTCGAGGAGTTGAATTAGCGCTTCCAGCGAAGCGGCAACGGAAGAAAGGCGATTCATTGCAGGTTCTCCTTTCGGTTGATTTTTTACAATAGAATCGTTGTTACTTTACAATACAATAAGCGTGTGGACTGCCGATCAGGTGCAAGCGATGAGAGACGCATTCCAACCTTTGTTCGATGAATATATACGGAAAAAAGGCTATAATACGGGGACGAATCGAGCGCAAATGCACTTGCCGTTCTTGGAGCCGTTCCACGCGGAGTATGTCGTGGCTAACGCCATTGCGATGCCGGTCATCGATCGCGTGCTTGACGACGGAGTCCGCTGCACCTATCTGGCTTCGGATACGGCTTGTCCCGGTTCGGATTATCAGAATGTCCATTCCGACTTGCCGCCTCTATTCCCCGGTCTCGGGGTTTCGCTTCCCGTGTATAGTCTTGTGTTGAATGTCCCGCTTGTCGACGTGAACGAAGAGAACGGACCGCTGGAAGTCTGGCCGGGCGGCACGCATCTTAACCCCGATAATACGGAACATACGGCGATCGACGGTGAAATGGTGAAGGCGGCAACCATGATGCATGCCGAGAAAGTGTTCATGCCGGCAGGCTCCATCGTCATTCGGGATATTCGAATGTGGCATCGCGGCACGCCGAATCGTACGAACGCCAACCGAACGAACGTGGCATTAATTTATAATAAGGATTGGTACGGAGCGGGAGGAGAAATTCATATCCCGCAGGAAACTTACGACGCATTGCCTCCTCGCGTTCGCGAATTGTTCCGTTTTGAGCGAATCGGTTATGCCGCGAAGATGCCCTGGGAGTGGTAACGTCTATTTTGAGCGGAGAATTGGCCAGGCCGCGACCTGGCCGGTTCTCCGCTTTTTCATTTTGGGGACAGGTAAACAAAAGATACACGAGGTAAAGAACCTCCACTAGCAGCTCGAGTTTTCCGCCTTCTATAATGATTGTATTCGGTACCAATCGGCGCATCGAGTACCGCTAATCTGGATAGGAGGTCTGGCCATTGAATACGAAAGCGAGCTCGTTCCGGAAAAATCATCAGCTGCACCTCATGTTGATTCCCGGTCTATTATTGGTCTTCATCTTCAATTATGCCCCCATCTTCGGCATCGTCATCGCGTTTCAAGATTTTAATCCGATCATCGGGTTCAAGCAAATGCGGTGGAACGGCTTTGAGAATTTTCAGTATATCTTGTCGCTTCCCGATTTTATGCCGGCTTTGCGAAACACCGTCGTGATCTCCGTCATGAAGATCGTCGCCGGTTTGACCGTGCCGATCTTGGCGGCGCTGCTGCTCAATGAGGCTCGCAACGTGCTGTTCAAGCGTTCGGTTCAAACGATCATTTATATGCCGCACTTCTTCTCCTGGGTTATTCTGGGCGGCATTATTATCGATATTCTGTCTCCGAGCCAAGGGATCGTCAATAAAATGTTGGGCTTGTTCGGCGCGGAGCCGATCGCCTTCCTCTCCAGCAACGAGTGGTTCCGCCCGATTATGGTCATTACGGATCAGTGGAAGGAATTCGGATTCGGTACGATTATTTATTTGGCCGCCTTGACGGCGATCGATCCCGGTCTCTATGAAGCCGCTATCGTGGACGGGGCCGGACGATGGCGCCAGACCTGGCATGTGACGCTGCCGGGGATCCGTCCGATCGTCGTGCTGATGGCCATTCTCAGTCTCGGAGGCATCCTGAACGGCGGTTTCGATCAGATCTTCAACCTTTACAATCCACTCGTGTACGAAACCGGCGATATTCTGGACACGCTGTTGTACCGGATCGGGATCGAGGAAGCCCAATATTCCGTCGCGACGGCCATCGGCCTCGTGAAATCGATTGTTTCGTTCATCCTTATCGGTCTCGGTTACTATCTGGCGTACAAATTTGCTAATTATCGAATCTTTTAATAGGGGAGGGGCATCATCATGCATTTGATTTCTCGTCCGTATCGGATGTTTCTCGTGTTCAATTCCGTTGTGCTTGCCTTCCTTGCGCTGCTTTGTTTGTTTCCGATTATTAACGTGCTGGCCGTTTCCTTCAGTTCAAGCTCAGCGGCGGATGCCGGCGAAGTGGTGCTGTGGCCTGTCGGCTTCACCCTGAAATCCTACGACTTCGTTCTGCAAGGCGGAGAATTCAACACCGCTTTCCTGTACAGTCTGCTTCGCGTCGCACTCGGCGTGCCGATCGGCGCGGTCATCACGATGCTGATCGCGTACCCGTTGTCCAAGGAAAGCCACGCCTTCCCTCAGCGCACGTTATATGTATGGATTTTCGTATTCACCATGCTGTTTAACGGCGGTCTGATCCCTACTTTTCTCATTATCAAAGAAGTGCAGCTGCTTAACACGATATGGGCGCTCGTATTGCCAGGCGCCGTATCCGTATTCAACGTGCTGCTCATGTTGAATTTCTTCCGGGGCCTTCCGAAAGAATTGGAGGATGCGAGCCTGATTGACGGCGCCAGCCACTTCCGAACGTTATGGAGCGTCTACTTGCCGATCTCGCTGCCGAGCCTTGCGACTATCCTTCTGTTCACGCTGGTCGGGCATTGGAATTCCTGGTTCGACGGCATGATCTATATGAATCACGTCGACAAATATCCGCTCGCCACCTATTTGCAATCGATTTTGAACCTTACGGCCATACCGCAAACGAACTTGACGCTGGAACAAGCCATTTTGCTCAAAAGCGTATCGAGCCGTACCGCGCGCGCGGCGCAAATCTTCGTGGCGGCGTTCCCGATTCTGTTGGTCTACCCTTTCTTGCAGAAATACTTCGTTAAGGGACTAGTGATCGGAAGCGTTAAAGGATAAGATAAGCGTAGGTGATGCCTGATGAGGTCCAAGTGGAATTCCATGATCGTTAAAGTCATGATTTCGTTTTTTCTCGTTATTATGCCCTTATACGGATTAAGCGTTTACTATACCTTCAACAGCTCGGACCAAATGCGCGAATCGATCGAGCGCACGAACGAATCCGTGCTAAGCTTCCATTTTTCGAGCTTGCAATTCGAATTGAACCGGATGAAAAATTTGGTGGGACAGTTTTCGCAGGACGAGGAGCTCTCCGACTTCAGCACGCTGCTGCCCATTATGAACAAATACGATATCAGCCAAAGACTGAATCATATATTAATCAAGCTGGAACAGATGAAATCCAGCAGTCCGTATATCAAGGATGTCTTCTACTACTTGCCGGCGCTAGGCAAAGTCGTCTCCGTTACGAATCAAATCTATGACGATCCGGACGAGGAATGGATAGGTCTCATCGAGAACAGGGGAGAGCTGAAGGGAGCGGTTTCCGAATACAACGGAAATCTATTCCTTCTAGCCGTCTCCCCCTTTATGTTGGGCGCTTCCTCCGAGCCGAATTTTATATTGGCGATCCAAATCTCCGTCGAGGAGCTGAACAGACAGCTTGAAAGTTTGCAGGAGGAAAATATGAGCGGCGCGTTCATCGTCTTCGGAAGCGGCAATCACGTGATCATTTCGGACCGGGACATGCTGGATCACTGGTCCGCTCTGAAGGAGCAGGAGAAAGAAGGCGTTCCCGGGCAGCTTGTCCGAACGATAACCGACAAGGAACATTACTACTCCATGCAGGATTCCTACTTTCAATTCGAATTCGTCAGCTACGTGTCGAATGATGTTCTTTACCAATCGATCCGCCGCTATTCCGGATGGATGTGGGTGCTGTCCATCGCCTCTTGCTTGATTGTCATCGTCTTCTCCGTGTGGATTTACCGCTTGATCCACATGCCCTTGGTCAAGCTGATCAGAGGCTTCAAAACGCTGGAAAGAGGCAACACCACCCAGGAAATCAGCCATCGGCGAGGGGACGAATTCGGCTATCTGTACGGCCAGTTCAACAAAACGATAAATCGTCTTCATACGCTGATCGAAGATAATTACGTGCATCGGATTCGAACTCAGGATGCGGAACTCAAGCATCTGCAATCGCAAATCAAGCCGCATTTCCTGTATAACAGCTTATTTACGATTAAACAAATGGCGGTAATGGAAGATACGGAAGGGATCGAGGAATTTTCGGATTACCTTGGACAATATTTCCGTTTCGTCACGAAGGACTCGGCAAGCGAAGTCACGCTGAAGCAGGAAATCGAGCATTCCGTCATTTATTTGCGCATTCAGCAAACCCGCTTCTCGAACCGGATCAAAGTGGAGCTGGAGCCTTTGCCCGAGGCGTTCGAAGCCATTCCGGTTCCCCGCATTCTGTTTCAGCCGATTCTGGAAAACGTATTCGAGCATGGGCTTAGGCATACCGCATACAAAGGGCTATTGCGGATGACGCATCGAACGGAAGGCAGCGTTCTCATGATCGATGTGGAGGATAACGGACAAATGCTGACGGACGAGAAGCTGTCCGAATTGAAGAGTCGACTGGACGTTCCGTCTTCGCTTTGGGAGGATCGGGAAACGACCGGTTTGTTTAACGTCCATCAACGCCTGCGCATCCATTTCGGCGACGAATACGGACTGCGTCTGGACAGGAGTCTTCTCGGAGGATTGAAGGCGGCCGTGCATATTCCCATTACTCGGAAAGGGTAGATCGCCATGTATCGAATGTTGATGGTTGACGATGAACCGATTATTGTAAACGGGTTGAACGAATATTTTATGAAAAAGGGCTTGCATGATGTGGAGGTCGTTCTCGCTTATTCAGCCGTTGAAGCGATTTCCCGGCTGGATGACTTGAAAATCGATGTCGTGCTCAGCGATATTTGCATGCCCGAAATGGACGGAATGGAGCTGCTCGGCCATATTGAAACGAGGTGGCCGCGGTGCAAAGTGATCCTGTTGACCGGTCATGACGAATTTGATTACGCGCAGCAAGCCTTGCGCAGCTCATGTATTGTGGATTATATCCTGAAAACCGAAGGCATGGATAAAATAGGGGAGGCGGTGGACCGGGCGCTTGCCATGGCGAGAGAGGAATTGTCGGTCTATCATCAGAAAGAGTGGCTGCAGACGGAGCTTCCCAAGGTGATGTCGCAGCTCCAGCGCCAGCTCCTGCTCGACGTGCTCCGTCGCACGGACATGGAACGGTTTCGCGGCTTACAGAGTGAATTCGATGCGCTGAAGCTGCCGTTCAAGGCGGATAAACCCGTCATGCTGATCCTGCTCGGCGTCGAGGATTGGGGAAAATACGAGACGGTCCATGAACGAAATCTGATGCTATTCGCCATCGGAAACGCCGCCGAAGAATTGCTCGGCGCCAAGACCAAGGTCAAATTCGCGGCGTATGACCATTCATCGCTAATCGGTTTTGTTCAAAGCCGCGATCCGTTATTCGAGAACGCCCAAACGCTCGCGGAGAAAACGGCAAAATTCACGCACGGAACCTTGGAATCGGTGCAGCAGGTTTGCAGGGATTTATTGGGGACTCCTCTATCCGCCGCCGCGACGATGCTCATGCACCCCTTTGAAGAGGCGAGCCGGGAGGTGCACGGTCTGCGGCTCGCCATCTTGAACGGACAAGCCAAAGGCGTGGAGAGGCTGTCGATCGTGGGCTCTCCGCAGCACAAGCCGGAGGAGAGTCCGGACCGTTACAGCCGGCCGACCGCTCAGTATGCGCTGGGTCAGATCAAGCAAAGCATGCTTGATGGCAACGGCCATGAATGGTCGCGATATTACGCGAAATTCATGGCATTGTTTCCGCCTGACGGGCCGAGCGATCCGTTCGACCGAATGATGATCCTTCATCATCTTGCGGAAACCTGCGTCATCTGCCTGGAGGAGCTCGGTCTGAAGGATCGGGCCGTCTCGCAAACCGATTTGCCGCGCATTCTGCAGCTTAACCATACGGTGCCCTGGGAACAAACCTTGGCCTTTTATCAAGCCATATTCGAGTGGATGCAGCGTACGCGAAGCGAGTATTTAAGCAGGGAAGAGAGCCATTTGATCGGAAGGATCGCTTATTTCGTTCAAAATCATCTGGATTCGGATTTGTCGCTGTCCCGCATCGCCCGGGAAGTGTCCTTGAATCCTTCCTACTTATCCAGATGGTATAAGCAGACGACGGGCAAAGGGCTATCCGATTATATTCAGGAAGCGAAGATCGAGAAGAGCAAGGAGCTTCTTCAGACGACGAGCTATAAGGTGCACGAAATTTCCGAGAAACTCGGCTTTACCGATCCGCACTATTTCTTTCGGTTTTTCAAGAAAGCGATGGGCTGCACGCCGCAGGAATACCGCAACGGAATCGGCCCGGCCAAAAACGAGTAAATAAAAGATACTGAATGTAAAAAGCGTCCACTACATGCTTAACTCGTCGGAAACTACAATGAAGTTGTATCAAGGTGAAACGGCTATCGCCATCCTTAAGCGGCGTGGCGCGGTTTCATTCCGAGAATTCTAAGATCGGATAAGGTGCAAATCTTATAGATTCTTGGAATTTTATAAAGCGAAGGGGGAAGCCGAAACGATGAAGCGCTTTTTTCAGAATTCTTTTTTGGTTTTGTGCACGCTGGCGCTTGCGATGACAGCGGCATGCAGCAGCAATGGAGCTTCGAATGCGAATAACCGGAACGATAACGGGGCAAGCCCGGGCGCGTCGAACTCGTCCGATTCGGGAAACGCTTCCGAGGAAAGCGACGGGCCTTTCGGCAAATACGATCCGCCGATTACGATGCGCGCCACCATGATCGAAACGGACTTTCTAAACGAAGGCGATACGGTCGAGGACAACGTATGGACTCGCGGTTATTCGGAAGAGCTCGGGGTCCAGGTCAAATACGACTGGGTCGTGGACGGAGCGAACGCCGGCGAAAAAATGAATATTACGCTGGCCAGCGGCGACTTGCCCGACCTGCTGGGCGTCAACCAATCCCAATTCAAACAGCTGCTTGAAGCCGGGCAATTGGAGGACCTCAGCGAGGTATACGAAAAGTATGCTTCCCCTCAGTTGAAAGAGTTTTACTCTTCGGGCGCGGACGGACTGCTTCCCGCGAGAAGCGACGACAAGCTTTACGGTCTGACCTATTACAGCGGCTCTTACGACACGTCTCCGATGCTGTGGATCCGGACGGATTGGATGAACAATCTCGGTCTGAAACCTCCGGCCACCATGGATGAAGCGATCGGTATGATCAAGGCCTTCGCGGAAGAGGATCCCGATCGGAACGGGAAAGACGATACGTACGGCATTCAGCTGAATAAGGATCTGTTCGGCGGAGGTGATTTCAACCCCGTCGGATTCGCGAACGGCTATCACGCCTATCCCGGCCACTGGTTCAAGGACGACTCCGGCAAAGCGTCGTACGGAAGCATACTTCCCGAAATGAAGACGGTGCTCGGCAAGCTGCAGGAGATGTACAAAGCCGGTTATATCGACCCTGAATTCGGCACGAAGGATGTGGCCAAAGCCGGCGAAACCGTCATGTCGGACAAGGTGGGATTGTTCTTCGGCTACATGACTTCGCCCTTCTCGGTATCCGGCATGATCAAGGACGGCAGCACCGCCGATTGGCTGCCTTATCCGATCCCTTCCGCGGACGACAAGCCGGCACTCGTTCAGAACAATATGTCGTTCGGCAGTATTTATGCAGTCCGCAAGGGCTATGAGCATCCCGAAGCGCTCATTAAGCTGATGAATTTTGCCGTCGAGAAAATGTTCGGCGAATCTGCGGCGGCCGAGTCCGCTAACTATTTGGGCTCATCGGGACAAGGCTTTCAGGCTGCTCCCGTAAGACTATTGAAACCGAATAAAAACGTCTTTATCTACCAGAATGTAGTCGCCGCGCTCGAGGCCAACGATCCAAGCGCCTTGAATACCGAAGAAAAGAGCTATTTTGACGGCATCACGAAATACCGCGGCGGCGACAAATCGCAATGGTGGTTCGAGCGGATCTTCGGACCGGACAGCTCGCAGAAGGTCATCCAGCAATACATTGACAATGACGCCATTACGATGAACGAGTGGGTGTATCCGCCGACCGACACGATGGTGTCGAAGGGCGGAACGCTCGGCAAGCTGGAACTCGAAACGTTCGTCAAAATCATTTACGGCCAAGCGCCGGTGGATGCTTTCGACAAATTCGTCGAAGACTGGAAGAAGCTTGGCGGCGAAAAAATGATGGAAGAGGTTAATCAAGTTTTGCAATAAAAGAAGCGGCAGAAGAATCAGGTAAAAGATCTGCGGGAATTCGGTCTGCGCAGATCTTTTATTTTCATAGGAGGTTCACGGGGAAGATGTATAACATTAACCGATACGAAAGCTTCGAAGAGCAAGGGGCATTTCTAACGCCGGATACCCGAATCGAAAGCGGCAGCGAGGTTGTGCGCCGAATGGCATTCCAAGCGACGAGCAAAGAGCGCAAGCCGAATTTCGTCAAGACGGTCCGGTTCATAGAGGCGTGGAACGAGCAGATTGCCGATCGAATCAAAGAACGGTTCGGCGTGTCCGCCCTCGAAGATGAGGACGGGTACGCGATCGAATCCGGAGAGGACGAGGTACTCGTCTACGCCATGAGCGTCAGGGGGCTCGTGTATGGCGCTTGCACGCTTCGTCAGATCGGAGAGGACGGATTCGTAAGGAAGGGGCTCGTCTATAATGTGCCTCTCTGCTCCTATCGCGGATTGAAAGTGTATCTTCCCGCGCCGGATGACGTTGATTTTTTTAAAGCGTTTATCGATATGGCCTGTTATTACCGTTACAACAAAATCATCGTCGAAGTCGGCGGCGCGATGGAATATAAGCGACATCCCGAGATCAACGAAGGATGGGTCGAATATTGCGACGAGATGCGCGAATATTCGGGCAAAACGGTGGATGTCCAACGACGTTTCGCATGGGGGAAAAATTCGATTCATTGCGAGAACGGCGGCGGGCGGTGGCTGACGCAGGATAAAGTCAAGGAGCTGGTCGTCTATTGCAGGGACAGAGGGCTGGACGTGATCCCGGAGGTGCCCTGCCTGAGCCATTCCGATTATTTGCTGCTCCGTCATCCCGAGCTGGCCGAGCGCCGGAACGATCCGTATCCGGACACGTATTGCCCCTCCAATCCGGGGAGCTACGACCTGTTGTTCGATGTGCTCGACGAAGTGGCGGAGGCGTTCGAGCCCGAGACGGTCCATATCGGTCATGATGAATATTATTCCATTGCGGTTTGCGACGCGTGCAAGGGAAAAGAAGCCGCGGAAATCTATACCGAGGATATTACGAAGATTCGCGATTATTTGGCCGGCAAAGGGATTCGCGTCATGATGTGGGGCGACAAGCTTCTGAACAGCGTCGGCAAAGACGGGGTGCGGTACGGCGGGGCGGCGAATCCCGCAACTTACGGGGCGATCGATCGTATTCCCGGAGACATCGAGGTCATGCACTGGTACTGGTCCATCCACAGGGATTTCGATGAGCAATTCCATAAGCGCGGATTGACGGTCGTGTACGGCAATTTCGAAGGGCCGGGAATCCCGGAATGGAGCCGGCGTATCGCGCAAGGAGTCCCGGGAGCCAGCCTGTCGAACTGGAGCGCGTTAAACGAAAACTACATGCAGCGGAACGGGATCTTTTTCAATATGGCGTATGCGTCCCGCATGTTCTGGATAGATGAATACGATGAAACCCGGTTTCCGGTTATGGCGGCGGACACCTTCGCGGAGCTCTTCCGCTACAAGAATCGGGACATCCTGTCGGGGCCGCATATCGAGATCGTTCACGCTACGAATTTTTACCGCGAATTTGAGTTTTTCTTTGACGGCAAATTTCTCGAGCCGGATACGGACCATCTCGGGCAATACCGGATGACATTCGAGGACGGCGCCGAAGTGAGCTGTTCCGTCGATTACGGCACGAACATATCCGGCATGGACCGATCCTGGACGCTGCGAATGGCGGAAGCTTTCGACTGCTACGAATTCGACCGGTCGCTGATCGAGGTTTCGTACGCCGCGCTTCCGATTCGCGAAGGCTCGAAAACCTGGTATGCGATAGTGATCGCCAACCCGTTTCCGGGCAAAAAAATGACAAGCATCGAATTTGTGCCGAAGCGGGGCCTGAAGGCCGATGTCATGCTGAAAAAAGTGACGGTAAACCATTAATCAAAAGGATGGATGACGGATGGAACAATCGCTTCGAATCGCGAAGCTTCAAGTCGAATATATGGAAAATCCTATCGCCGTTGACAAGGAGCGTCCCCGTTTCAGCTGGGGGTTCGCACCGGCCAAGGAGCGCGGGCTGAGCCAATCCGCTTACCAGATTGTCGTGGCATCCGCCGAGGAAAAGCTTGCGGACGGCGCTGCGGATGTATGGGACAGCGGCAAGGTTCGATCGAACCGGAACCGAAACGTCGCATATGAAGGACCTGCTCTGCAATCCGCCAAGCGTTACTACTGGAAAGTCAAGGTGTGGGACGCCGCAGGCAGCGTCTCGCCGTATAGCGAGGCGGGGACCTGGGATATGGCTTTGCTTGGGCCGGAGGATTGGCAGGCACGGTGGATCGGTGTAACGGCAAGCGACAAGGAGGCATGGGCAGAGGAGGGGGCGTTCGGACCGAAGGATCCGCTGCCTCTGTTCCGGACGACGTTCCGGGTCGGCAAGGAAGTGTCGCGGGCGAAAGCTTATATTTGCGGATTGGGCCATTATGAAATGAGGTTGAACGGCGAGAAGGTCGGGGACCAAGTACTCGATACCGGATGGACCGATTACAACCGCACCTGCCTTTACACGGTATTGGATGCGGCTCCGTATTTGCAAACCGGGGATAATGCCGTAGGCATCCTGCTCGGCAACGGCTTTTATAATGTGACCGGCGGACGGTACGCCAAATACAAGGGCAGCTACGGCGATCCGAAGCTGATCATGCAGCTGGAAGTGGAATATGCGGATGGAGAGGTTCAGCGGATCGTCAGCGGGGAAGGGTGGACGATCGGCAGAAGCCCGATTACGTTCTCTTGCATCTATGGCGGAGAGGATTACAATGCGCTTCTGGAGCAAGCGGGCTGGGATCGGGCCGAGTTCGCCGAGGACGGAAGATGGCGGAAAGCGAGCGTTGTTCCGGCGCCCAGAGGGAAGCTTGCGCTGCAAAATCTTCGCCCGAATAAGGTGACGCATCGTTTTGCGCCTGTCAAGGTAAGCGAAAGCCCGCAGGGCGCGTATGTGTACGATCTTGGCCAGAACTTCTCGGGCTGGGTTCGGATTGCCGTGAAAGGCGCGCCGGGCTCGACGATCACGCTGAAACCGGGCGAGCTGCTCCAACCGCAAGGCGATGTGAATCAGGCATGGAATGTCTCGTTTTCCTATACGCTGAGCGGCGAAGGCGAAGAAATTTGGGCGCCCCGGTTTACGTATACGGGCTTCCGTTATCTTTCGGTGGAAGGCGCGGTGCCGGTCGAACTCATCCCGGAAGCCGGGAACGACGAGCTGCCGGTCATGCTGCGATTGGAAGGTCAAATGATCGGTCCGGATGTTGCGACGGCAGGCTCCTTCTCCTGCTCGAATACCATGTGGAATAAAATCCATGAAATGATCAACTGGGCCATATTGAGCAACATGAAGAGCGTCCTGACCGATTGTCCGCATCGGGAGAAATTGGGCTGGCTCGAAGAGACGCATCTGATGGGTCCTTCGATTATGTACAACTATTATGTTCCCGAACTGTACCGGAAGATTATCGACGATATGCGGGATGCGCAGCTGGACAACGGACTCGTTCCCGACATCGCTCCGGAGTATACCGTATTCGATCACGATTTCCGGGATTCTCCGGAGTGGGGCAGCGCCTACATCATCGCGACCTGGTATGCCTATAACTGGTATCAGGATCGCGAGCTGCTGGAGCAGCATTACGAGGGCATGAAGAACTATGTCGGGTACTTGTCCGGCAAGGCGGATCGTCATATCGTCAGCCATGGACTTGGAGACTGGTGCGATGTCGGTCCCAACCCGGGCTATCCTCAGAATACGCCGATCCCCGTAACGGCAACCGCGATGTACTACTATGTCGCGGACATTATGAAGAAGGTTTCGGACATCGTTGGAAGAGAAGAAGATTCGCGGTATTTCGCGGATTTGGCGGAACGGATCAAGGACGCCTATAACGCAAATTTTCTGGACGGCGAAACGCTTCAATACGCATCCGGAAGCCAGACCTCCAACGCGATGCCGCTTGCGCTCGGCATGGTGCCGGAGGGACTTGAGGACACCATTGCCCGCAATCTCCTCGATGACATTCGGAAGAGAGGCAACAGCTTGTCCGGAGGCGATGTCGGCTTCCGCTATTTGCTCATGGCGTTAACGAAATTCGATCAGCCGGAGGCGGTCGCGGACATGCTGCTCAAAACCGACAACCCGAGCTACGGCTACCAGGTGGCCCATGGCGCGACGACGCTGACGGAGCTGTGGGACGGACCGACTTTCGGCCTTTCGCAAAACCATTTTATGCTTGGCCATGCGGAAGAGTGGTTCTACGCGGCGTTGGCGGGCATCCAAATCGATTATGAGTCTCCCCGCTTCAACGAGGTTCGGATTCAGCCTCATCTTGTCGGAGGCGTAGAGTGGGTGAGCGCGCATCACGACCTGTGCGAAGGACGGGTAGAGGTGCAATGGCGGCTTAAGCGTCCGGATCATTGGAAGCTGGACGTTGCGATCCCCGTCAACACGACGGCGATCGTCCATATTCCGAAATTTGGCGAGTGCTCCATTCTTGAAAGCGGAAATCCGCTTCATAGCGCGAAGGATATCGAATGGCTGGGCGAGAGGGGAGCAAGTAGGGTGGTCAAGGTAGGATCGGGAACTTATTCTTTCGAGGTGATTGGCGAATGAACGGATTCGAAACCAGGTGTTTAAGTTCATTAACGAAAGTATTTGCGGACGAGGAGCTGCAGGATAAGGCGTTCAATCAAGGCTCCGCGTTGCTTGACGAAACGTTTTCCTTTCAAATCGCTTTCCGGTCGAGCCGTGTCATGCGGCCGGTGCGCGTGGCCGTCAAGTCCGATCTGTCACGGATTACCGTCCGCACGGTCGGGCTGGTGCCTTCCGAATTTCCGTGCTATCCCGATCACGACGAGCACATTGTTCGCCGGACGCCGGGCTTGTACCCGGATCCGCTGTTCCCGGTTCAATCGGAGGGGGTTACGGCCGTTCCCGGTCAGTGGCGTTCGATCTGGGTTACGGTCGATCTTGCGGGCGAGACGAAGCCGGGGGATTACGAGATCGAGGTTCGCTTTGAACTGGACTCCGGCGAGGAGTTAGGCAAGGAATGCCTCGAGCTCGAAGTGTTCGCCGACAAACTGCCCGAGCAGCGGCTCATTCACACGGAATGGTTCCATTGCGATTGTTTGGCTACGTATTATGGGGTTGACGTATTCAGCGAGGAGCACTGGGAGCTGATCGAAAAGTATGTGCATACCGCCGTAACGCATGGCGTCAATATGTTGCTTACGCCGCTGTTTACCCCTCCGCTCGACACCGAAGTCGGCGGCGAAAGGCCGACCGTACAGCTGGTGGATGTGGAGAAGACGGGCGATACCTACCGCTTCGGCTTCGACAGACTGGAACGCTGGATCCGGATGTGCGGCGACAAAGGAATCCGCTATTTTGAATTTTCGCATCTGTTTACGCAGTGGGGAGCCAAGCACGCACCGAAAATCGTGGCCACGGTCGAGGGGGAGAGGAAGAAGATTTTCGGCTGGGAGACCGAAGCATCCGGCGATGCGTACAGGAGCTTTCTGTCGCAGTTTTTGCCGGAACTCACTTCATTCCTGCATGCCCATCGTTTGGAGGAACGCAGCTATTTTCACGTGTCCGACGAGCCGAATCCCGCGCATCTGGAGCAATATCAATCGGCGGTCGAGATGATCCGCGGTTATTTATCCGATTTCCCGGTCATCGATGCGCTGTCCGATTATGAATTTTACGAGAAAGGTCTTGTGAAGAATCCGATTCCGGCGACCAATCATATCGAGCCCTTCCTGGAGCATGGCGTACCCGATCTATGGACGTATTATTGCTGCGGACAGTATAAGGAAGTTTCCAACCGCTTCTTCCATATGCCGTCGGCCCGGAACCGGATTCTGGGCATGCAGCTCTACAAGTTCAATATGAAAGGGTTCCTGCACTGGGGGTATAACTTCTGGTACTCCTTTCTGTCGCGCAAGCCGATCGATCCGTTCAAAACGACGGATGCGGATTATGCTTTCCCTTCCGGAGACGCTTTCGTCGTGTACCCGGGCCCGGAAGGCCCGATCGAATCGCTCAGGCTCGAGGTGTTCCGCGAAGCTTTGCAGGATTTAAGAGCGCTGCGGCTGCTGGAGGACCGGATCGGCAGGGAGAACACCTTGGAGCTGCTGGAGGAGGGGCTTCGTCAGCCTCTTACCTTCTCGGAGTATCCAAGAGATCCGGAATGGCTCCTGTCGAAGAGAGAGACGATCAATCGTAAAATCAATGAATGCCGTTCGTGATTCGGCAAGCTCTTTGCACATACAAGCGAAATGGAGACGATGTCGATGTTTCAACCAATAAAGCCGGCAAAACAACCGAGAATCGGATTGTACACGGTTGGCTTAGAAGCGTATTGGAGCCAATTTCCGGGATTGCGGGAACGGCTGCTGGAATATAACGCCTTCATCGAGAGACGGATGTCGGCTTGGGGAATCGTCCGCAATTACGGACTGGCGGATACGGAGGGAAGCGCCAGAAGGGCGGGAGAGTGGTTTAACGCGGAAAATGTCGATCTCGTTTTTTGCCATGCTGCGACCTATACGACGAGCTCCGCCGTGCTGCCCGTGCATCAAATCAACAAAGCGCCGGTTGTCTTCCTGAATCTGCAGCCTGCCGCGCGGCTGAATTACGAGCGCTCGACGACCGGCGAATGGCTGGCGCATTGCGGCGCTTGTCCGGTTCCCGAATTTTCCAACGCCTTGGGCCGCGCCGGGATCCCGTTCCGCGTCGTGAACGGGCTCCTCGGGCTCGATTATACCCCTTCCGTTTCCTTGACGGACGAATCGACGCACGAACGCCCGGAAGCGATTCGGGCGTGGAAGGAAATCGAGGAATGGGTCAACGCGGCGGGCGTAACCCGGACGATGCGTCATAGCCGATTCGGTTTTTTGGGGAATACGTACAGCGGCATGCTCGATATGTACAGCGATTTCACCATGATGCAAGCGCAAACGGGGCTGCATGTGGAAGTGCTGGAAATGTGCGACTTGGATCGTCTTCTTCGCGGCGTGACGGCGGAAGAGACGAAAGCGAAACGGGATCAAGTCTATGACATGTTCCAAATAAGCGGCGATTCGCCCTCCGATCCGATCGCGAAGAAGCCTACGGAGGAGCAGATGGAATGGTCATGCAAAGTCGCGGTCGCCCAGGAGAAGCTTGTGCGGGAATATGACTTGGACGCTTTAACGTACTATTACCACGGGGCCCCGGGCGGAGCATACGAGAAGCTTCAGGGCGGCGGTATTGTCGGACACTCCTTGCTGACCGCACAAGGCATCCCGTGCGCCGGAGAAGGGGACTTAAAGACGGCGGTCGCGATGAAGGTGTGCGATATTTTAGGCACCGGGGGAAGCTTCTCGGAGATTGTCGTCGCGGATTATATCGACGGCACGATTCTCCTCGGACATGACGGACCGTTCCACATTGCTATCTCGCAGGGAAAACCGATCTTGCGGGGCATGGGGCTTTACCACGGGAAGCAGGGGACCGGCGTATCCGTGGAGGCGAAGGTGAGGTCGGGCTCTATTACGACATTGAACTTGACGCAGACCGCAGAGGGACGGCTCAAGTGGATCGTAAGCGAAGGCATGTCGACGGAAGGCCCGATTATGCGAATCGGAAACACGCAGACTCCCGTCAAATTCCGAACGCATCCGGACGAATATATGGCGCGTTGGTTCGCCGAGGCGCCTACGCATCATTGCGCGATGTCGGTCGGCCGCAACGCTTCGGTATTCGAGAAAATCGCCGTCCTCATGAATGTGGACTGCGTCACGCTATAAGTAAACAGAAGATACCGGAAGTAAACGTCTCCCACTATCAGCAAGGACCCTACCGCAAATAAGCTTGAAGGGAAGCTGCAAATTAGGGGAGGTTGAAGAAGAACATGAGATCGAAGTGGAAATTTTCTTTGTTGTTGTTATCCGTGCTGGCATTGTCGGCAACCGCCGCGTGCTCCGGCAGCGAGGCGGGCAAGGAAACGGCGGATGCGGAAGAGACGGGAACCGCAACGGGGAATGTACCTGCAGACGGCGCGAAGAGCGGCGGCCCGCTTGGCAAATACGATCCGCCGATTACGCTGCGCACGACGTTGACGGACAAAGCGAAGGACTCTCTGGATGCGGGGGATACGCTCGAGAACAACGTCTGGACGCGAGGATATGAGCGGGAGCTTGGCATTAAGGTCACCTACGATTGGATCGTGGAAGGCTCGAATGCCGGCGAGAAGATGAACCTTACGCTCGCAAGCGGCGATCTGCCCGATATTCTGGCCGTCAACCAGGCGCAGTACAAGCAGCTGCTTGAAGCCGGCCAACTGGCGGACCTGACGGAGGTGTACGAGCAACACGCCTCCGACCTGGTCAAGCAATTTTACGCGATGGGGGCCGACGGGCTGCAGCCGACGAAGCAAGACGGCAAGCTGTACGGGCTGACGTATTACAGCGGCTCCTACGACACGTCCCCGATGCTGTGGATTCGGACCGACTGGATGAAGCAATTGAACCTGGATCCCCCGCAAACGATGGATGACGTCATCGCCATCGCGAAAGCGTTCACCGAGCAGGATCCCGACCGCAACGGGGAGAACGATACGTACGGGCTCGCGCTGAACAAGGGCTTGACGAGCGGCGGCGACATTAATCCGACCGGGTTTATGAACGGGTATCATGCGTATCCCGGCGTGTGGCTCGAGGACGAATCCGGGGCGCTAGCTTACGGAAGCATTCAACCCGAGATGAGGACGGCTCTGGCCAAGCTTCGGGAGCTTTATGCAGGCGGTTATATCGATCCGGAATTCGGTACGAAGGATTTGAGCAAATCCGCCGAAACCGTCATGGCGGGCAGGATCGGCCTATTTTTCGGATATATGACCTCGCCCTTCGCGGTCTCGGGCATGATGAAGGACGGCAGCGAAGCCGACTGGCTCCCGTACCCGATCCCATCCGCGGACGATAAGCCCGCGCTCGTTCAGAACAATATCGATTACGGCGAAATTTTCGCGGTCCGCAAAGATTACGAGCATCCGGAAGCGCTGATCCAGCTGATGAATTTCCAAGTCGAGAAGAGCTACGGGGAGTCGTCGAAATCCGAAGCCGCGGCTTCATACTTCGGCAAAGAAGGCTTCGCCCCGGTCAGGCTCCTCCAGCCGAACAAAAATATCGGCATCTACAATCATGTCGTGGATGCGCTCGAAGTAAACGATCCAAGCGGGCTGAATATCGAAGAAACAAGCTATTACGACGGGATTCAAAGCTATCGCGGCGGAGACCGTTCCGCGTGGTGGTTCGAACGCATCTTCGGACCGGATAGCTCGCAAAGCATCATCCAGCACTATATTGACAACGACCTGATCAAGCTTAACGAATTCGTCCATCCTTCGACCGACACGATGACCGCCAAGGGGGCGACGCTCGGCAAGCTGGAACTCGAGACGTTCGTGAAGATTATTTACGGTCAAGACCCGATCGAAGCGTTCGATCAATTCGTTAAGAACTGGAAGGCGCTCGGTGGTGACCAAATGACGAAGGAGGTGAACCAAATCGCGCAATGAAGACGCAACCGACTTATTACCGGCCGGCGATCGCAAGCGATTGGAAGTTGTTATTCAAACCGCGGAAGGCCGGCCGTTACGTGAACGATCACAGTATCGTCAGAGCGCCTAACGGAAGCTGGCATCTGTTCGGCATTACGAGTCCGAACACTCAGGTGAATCCGCAGCATGAACGCTATTTCGTTCATGCGTGGGGGGACTCTCTGAAGGAAGGTCTTACGCATGAAGAAATCGTCATCGATCACGGCACCCGGGCATGGGCGCCCGGCGTGGTCAAGGAGGGGAGCAAATACTACATGTACTACGGGCCTTCCCCGACCCGGCTGGCGATTTCGGGCGAGCTGCACCATTGGATCAATCACGACGTGCATTTGATCGGCTCCCCGATCGAAGCGTGCCATCGCGATCATATGGTATTGAAAATAAACGACTATACCTGGGTCATGTACGCGACGGGGATCAAGGACGGTTACGGCTGCATCTCCGTTTACGTCTCCAACGATTTGCTCAGTTGGCGATTCGTGCAGTATGCGCTGACGACGTCCGGCAATGCGCCGCTCAATTCGTCATGGGGGGCGACGGAATCCCCTTACGTCGTCTTCTATGAAGGCTGCTACTATCTGTTCATTACGTATACGGACTGCAGCACGGAAACGTACAACGACACGCTGGTGTTCAGGTCTTGCAACCCGTACGACTTCGGCGACTACAACGGGGACAATGAAAGCGAGATCGTAGCCGCCAAGCTGTTCGGGCATGCTTCCGAGGTGTTCCGGGATCCGGATACCGGGAAGTGGTACATCACGACATGCGGTTGGCCGGGCAAAGGCATTCCGCACGAGCATGCGGTCTCGATCGCCGAATTGGAATGGAGATAAGCCATTAGGCAGAATAAAATAATCCCAAAAAATCGGACCGCATTTCGCGGTCCGATTTTTTGCGGCGCAGGAATGGCAGCCTCTTTTCCGCGGCGACTACTCCTATATGTTTTGTAAAGGTCTGTGAAAGAAAGCGGCCGTACGATTTATAGGACTCTTCGTGTCCTATGATCCATTCTACACACGATCGATAAGTTGCGAGTAGTTACATAGACGGACAAAATCCTAATCTTTTTCGAATTATCTCCTTACATGCATCGATTTAATGCTGAAAAATAACCATAAAATTCCAAAAACAATCGACGTTCGTTTGCATATACCTTCATTGTTATTACAAATGGGGTTGACATGCGCTTAATACATAAACGTTTTAATAGAAAAAAACTCAAGTTAAAAGGAGTCGGTGAAATTGGACAAGGAACGACTATTCCATGACCTGGAACAACGCTTGTTGGAAGGCAAGATGGATCGCCGCGATTTTCTGCGGTCAACGGGGAAGATCGCGCTCGCATCGCTCGGTTTGACGATCGCTGCTTCGATGAAAGGGGGGCCTGTCGATGCGGCGCCGAAATTTACGGCTTATCCGTTTACATTAGGGGTAGCTTCCGGCGACCCTTGGCCTGACAGCGTTGTGCTGTGGACCCGACTTGCACCCGATCCGCTGAATGGCGGAGGCATGTCCGGCAAAGACGTTCCGGTCAAATGGGAAGTCGCAAGAGACGATAAATTCCGCAAAGTCGTACGTGAAGGAGCAGGCTTTGCCAGAGCCCAGCTTGGGCATTCGGTGCATGTCGAGGTGGATGGACTGGAACCGAACCGAGTCTACTATTACCGCTTCAAAGCAGGTAAGGAAGTCAGCCCGACAGGCCGTACGAAAACGTTGCCCGCATACGGATCGCAAGTGTCGAAAATGACGTTTGCTATCGCTTCCTGCCAGAACTACCCGCAGGGCTACTATACCGCTTACCGCCATATGGCGGCGGAAGAGTTGGACCTGGTCTTTCATCTGGGCGATTACATTTACGAAGGCCCCGGTCCCGCACCGACTACGCCAAGCCCCCGGTACCATAACGGTCCCGAAATCTTTACGCTCGAGGACTACCGCAACCGCTACGCTTTGTACAAAAGCGACAGCGACCTGCAAGCCGCGCACGCCAAGTTCCCGTGGGTGGTATCGATGGACGACCACGAAATCGAGAACAACCATGCCGGTCTGATCCCCGAGAAAAATCAGCCGATCGAGCCTTTCCTGGCCCGCAAGGCCGCGGCGTTCCAGGCGTATTACGAAAATATGCCTTTAAGAAGTTCTTCCCTGCCGAGCGGGTTTACGATGCAGCTCTACAGACAATTTCAATATGGCGACCTGGCTAACGTTCAAGTGCTCGATACCCGTCAATTCCGCGACGATCAAGCGAGCGGCGACGGACGCAAGCCTCCGACGCCCGAATCCGACAGCGCAGATCGCTCGATTATGGGAGAAGAGCAGGAGCAGTGGCTGCTTTCGGGCCTCAATCAGTCGCAAGCGCATTGGAACATTATTCCGCAGCAAGTATTTTTCTGCGAGAGGGACTTCCTGATCGGAACGGGGGACGAATTCAGCATGGATGCGTGGGACGGCTACCCCGCCAACCGTGACCGGATTCTTAGCTTTGCCAAACAGAAGGGCCTCTCCAACCTTGTAGTCCTGACGGGGGACGTTCACTCGAATTGGGCCTCCGAAATTAAAGCGGACTTCAACAATCCGGATTCCGAGATACTCGGAGCCGAATTTGTCGGCACCTCCATCACTTCCGGAGGGGACGGTTACGATATTACCGACGCTCAACAAAACATACTTGCGGAAAATCCGCATATCAAGTTCTACAATAACCAGCGCGGCTATGTGGTATGCACCGCTACCCCGGAGAGCTTTCAAGCGGATTACCGCATTGTTCCCTATGTAACGCGTCCCGGCGCGCCGATCGTCACTCGCGCTTCCTTCCTGATGGAGAAGGGCAAGCCCGGATTGCAAAAAATTTACGACGGTGCGGTCACCGTGTAAGGAACGTACCGGATTTAAGACCATAACGAAAAAAGATTAAAGCCCGTGCCTTCATTGAAGCACGGGCTTTTGCCGTTATTCCGGACATTTACTGCGTTTCATGGTACAAAACGGCCGATGGCGATGCCGTCGACTTCCGCTGGACGAGCAGCGTATCGATCATCACTTTGGACGTGACGGTCTCGCTCGATGTGACGGACTGAATGACGAGATCGACAGCTTGGTGCGCCATACGCTCCTTGGCGACCTGGACCGTCGTCAGTTCGGGGGAGACGATTCTGGCTTCCGATATATCGTCAAAGCCGACTACCGACAGATCCTCCGGCACTCGCAGACCGAGCTCCTGCAGCGTTTTGACCGCGCTGATCGCGATATAGTCGCATTCGCAGAAAAATGCGGTGGGCAATGGCATCTTGTCCTCCATATAAGCGGTTAGCTGCCGCGTCAGGCTTTCTTGCGAGGAAAGAATAGTCGGCGCGACCGAGAAGACGCGAACGTTGCCCGGATCAAGTCCTCTATCCCGAAGCGCGGTTTCGAAACCGATCCGGCGGTCGTCGAAGTTTTTGATTCTGACGTTGGACGCCAAATAACCGATGGATCGATGGCCGCTGTCGCACAGGTGAATCCCGGCCTGATAGGCCCCAAGCCTATTATTAATGGATACAAAATGAAGGGGAAGCGTCTCGTAGCAGTTGTCAAGCACGACGAGCGGCAGATTGACCTCTCCCGCGATGGCGGACATTTGCTCGCGGCTCAAATTGGTGCCGAGCAAAATAATGCCGTCGCTTCTTTTTTCCTCCGAAAGCATCTTGAGCTGCTCCGCGAACCGATCGGGCTCTACCGAGGCGAACATCAGAGAATAACCGTAGTAGCGGCATCTCTCTTCGATATGATGAATGAGCTCGCGAAAAAACGGCTGCTGGTAATATTGCTCCAGCACGATGCCGGAATTGGCAATCGCCAGAAAGGTCAGAGACTTGTTGTTCGGCTCGTCGGCTGCCGCTCTCGATTTATGGGTATAGCCGTGTTCTTCCGCAATTTGAATAATTTTCTCGCGCGTTTCCGCGCTTATTCCTTGCTTCCCGTTCAGCGCAAGCGAGACGGCGGCTTTGGACACGCCCGCCAGCTTCGCGATATCCTCCATCTTCAATGCTTGTCAGCCTCATTTCGTATCCATCGAATGTTTCGAAGTTTAGTACGTTTAGTTTACTCCGACTTCACGAAAGAAGCAACTTAAAAGGTTGATTTCCGCTCGAAGTTTATTGATTTTTAACTGAACAAACCAAAATGTTTATATAAACTTGTTGACGAAACGGATGGATTGGTGCTAATTTAAAGATGAAAATCGGTTTGGCTGAATGGTTTTGACTGAATAGTTTATTGTTGTTTAATTTGTTTAGTTTAGTTTGTTTATCGAATGGAAGAGGGGAGTGCGGCATGAAAAAATTTAAGTTGGGATACGCGCCGACAAGACGGTTCGTATTCAGCGCGGAGGACGCTTTCAAGTACAAGGTATTGATCAAGGAGAAAATCGAAAGCTTCAGCATGGATATCGACATTGTCGATTTGGAAGGCATTAACGAAGAAGGGCTGCTCTATGACGACAACATTAATGCGGATCGCATCGCGGAACGATTCAAGCAGGAGGGAGTGGATGCGGTCTTCTTCCCGCATTGCAACTTCGGCACGGAAGATACGGTGGCGCGGGTAGGCAAAGCGCTCGGCAAGCCGGTGCTGCTCTGGGGTCCGCGCGACGAGGCGCCGCTCGAGGACGGCATGCGGCTGCGCGACACGCAATGCGGACTGTTCGCTACCGGCAAGGTGCTTCGACGTTTCAACGTTCCGTTCACCTACGTGACGAACAGCCGGGTAGACGATCCGGTGTTCGAGCGGGGCTTCACCAATTTCGTAGCGGCCGCGAACGTCGTGCGGCAGTTCAGGAAACTGCGGATTCTGCAGATCGGGCCGCGTCCGGCTTCCTTCTGGACGATGATGTGCAGCGAGGGCGAACTGCTGGAGCGATTCGGCATCGAGCTCCATCCGATTACGCTGGTGGACATTCAGCGCGCCTCCCGGCGGATCGAGAAGGGGAACGGCTCCGAGCTCGCGGAGGCAGTGGATGACATCAAAGCCAAGCTCGACTGGTCCGAGGTGACGGAGGAGGACGTGCGCCGCATCGCCGCGCTGAAGGTCGCGATGAAGCAGTACGCGATTTCCACGGGCAGCACCGCTATCGCAATCCAGTGCTGGTCGTCGCTTCAGGATGCGATGGGCATCATGCCTTGTCTGGCGAACGCGATATTGACGGACGAGCAAATTCCCGTCACCTGCGAGACGGATATTCACGGCGCGATTACATCCGTTATGGTTCAGGCGGCAACGATGAACCAGCATCCGACTTTCTTCGCGGATCTGACCGTCCGCCATCCCGATAATCCGAACGGCGAGCTTCTGTTCCATTGCGGGAACTTCCCGGTGTCCATGTCGGTAGAAGATAAGCCGAGGCTGCGCAAGCACTTCCTGTTCGACGATCATTCGCCGGGTACGCACGAGGGCGAAGTGAAGGGCGGCCATATGACTTTGGCTCGCTTCGACGGCGATCATGGCGATTACCAGCTGTTTCTTGGCAAGGCCCGCGGCATTCAGGGACCGTACACCCGCGGCTCTTATGTGTGGGTCGAAGTGAACGACTGGCCGCTGTGGGAAGAGAAGCTGGTCAAAGGCCCTTATGTCCATCATTCCGTAGGCATTCATGCCAATGTCATTCCGGCGCTCTATGAGGCATGCGGCTATATTCCGGGGCTGACGCCCGACCCCGTCGACCCGACGGAGCAGGAAATCCAGGCGTGGCTTCGCGGTGCGGGTCTGTAAGAAAAGGAGGATCTTTCAATGGAAACGATGGCGCTGAAGGCAAAGGCCGCGCAAATCCGAATGGATCTGCTGAAGATGATCCACGGAGCGAAGACCGGCCATACGGGCGGCTCGCTCAGCAATACCGATATTTTGACGGCACTTTATTATAAAATCATGAAAATCGATCCGGCCAGACCGAAGTGGGAGGAGCGCGACCGCTTCATCGCGAGCAAGGGCCACTCCGTCGAATCGCTATGGTGCATTCTCGCCGATTTGGGCTTTTTTCCTAAGGAGGAGCTGGAGACGTTCAGCCGGTTCGGCACCCGTCTGATCGGGCATCCGAACAACAAGGTGCCGGGCATCGAGATGAATACCGGAGCGCTCGGGCACGGCCTGGCGATTTCCGTCGGCATGGCGCTAGCGGCGAAGCGGGACGGCAAAGGCTATCGCGTGTTTTGCCTGATGGGCGACGGCGAACAGGCGGAAGGCTCGGTGTGGGAGGCGGCCATGGCCGGCTCGCACTACAAGCTCGACAACCTGGTGGGCATCATCGACCGGAATCGGCTGCAGATCAGCGGGCCGACCGAGGACGTCATGGGCCTTGAACCTCTCGAGGACAAATGGGCGTCGTTCGGATGGAACGTCGTCTCCATCGACGGCAACGATATGGAGCAGCTGCTCCGCGCGTTCGAGTCCGTCCCGGCGGTTTCGGGCAAGCCTACGCTGGTGATGGCGAATACGGTGAAGGGCAAGGGCGTTTCTTTTGCGGAAAATGTGCCGCATTGGCATCATCATGTCCCGAACGACGAGCAGCTGGCGCTTGCGCTGGCGGAGCTGTCGACGCTTATCGAGCGTTATAAGCTGGAAGAAGGAGTGAGTTCATGATGGCGAACACGATTCCGAACCGCCAGATTATTTGCGAGACGCTGCTGGAGCTGGCCCGGAACGACCGGGACATTATGGTGCTGGCCAGCGACTCGCGCGGCTCCGCCGCCATGGCTCCGTTCGCCAAGGCGTTCCCGGACCAGTTCGTGGAGGTCGGCATTGCGGAGCAGAACATCGTCGGCATCGCCGCGGGCCTCGCGCACAGCGGCAAAAAGCCGTTCGTCGCCTCTCCGGCTTGCTTCCTCAGCATGCGCGGCATCGAGCAAATCAAAGTTGACGTCGCTTATTCGGCGACGAATGTGAAGCTGGTCGGGATCAGCGGCGGCATCAGCTACGGCGCGCTCGGCATGTCCCACCATTCCGTACAGGATCTGGCGGTTTCCCGGGCCATTCCGGGTCTTGCCGTCATCTTGCCGGCCGACCGGCATGAGACGAAGCGGATGACGGAAGCGCTCGTGAAGCACGAAGGCGGCGTATATGTGCGGATCGGACGCAATCCGGTCGAGGACGTTTATGAGAACGACGACTATGAATTCGCGATCGGCAAAGCGGCGACCATGCGGGAAGGAGTTGACTTGACCGTCATTGCCGCCGGCGAAACCGTGCGGACGGCGCTCGACGCGCATGAGGCGCTGAAGGAAATCGGCGTGTCCTGCCGCGTGATCAACATGCATACGATCAAGCCTCTCGACGAAGAGGCGGTGATCAAGGCCGCCCGCGAAACCGGCCATATCATCACGGTAGAAGAGCACAGCATTCATGGCGGGCTCGGAGCCGCCGTAGCCGAGGTCATCGTACAGCGTCAGCCGGTCCCGATGCGCATACTCGGCATCCCGGACGAGCCGGCCATCGCAGGCAAATCGTCCGAGGTTTTCGCGCATTACGGCATCAGCGCGGGCAATATCATGAATATCGCGCTCGAACTGCTGGGCAGATAAGGACAGCCGGCCATGGAAAAGCATATTGTTGCAATCGATCAGAGCACGGCCGGCACCAAGGCGCTGGTCGTCGATCGGTACGGGCGGGTCGTCGCAAAAAGCAGCGCGGATCACCGGCAAATTTATCCGAGGCCCGGGTGGGTGGAGCATGACCCGCTCGAAATTTACGAGAACGTCAAGCGGACGATGCGGGAAGCGTTGCGACAGGCGTCGCTCACCGCAGCCGATCTCGCCGCGATATCGATTACGAACCAGCGCGAAACGGCCGTCGTATGGGACGGGGAGACGGGATTGCCCGTTCATAACGCCATCGTCTGGCAGTGCCAGCGCACCGCGGACCGATGCTCGGAGCTCCGGGCAGCCGGCGGAGAACGCGACGTTCAGACCAAAACCGGTCTTAGGTTGGACCCGTATTTCTCGGCAGCGAAGTGGGGCTGGATACTCAGGGATACGGAAAACGCGGGCTCGCTGCTCCGGCAGGGGCGGCTGCTCGCCGGAACGATCGACAGCTGGCTGATCTGGAAGCTGACCGGCGGCCGGACGCATGCAACCGACTACACGAATGCGAGCCGGACGTCGCTGTTCAACATCCATACGCTGGCATGGGATGAGGAATTGTGCCGCCTGTTCGGCGTTCCGCCCGCGCTGCTTCCGGAGGTGAAGTTTTCGGACGACCTTTATGGCCACACCGCCGATCCGGACTTGTTCGCCGAACAAGTTCCGATCTGCGGCGTCATCGGCGACTCGCAAGCCGCTTTGTTCGGCCAGCTGTGCCTGGAGCCGGGGGAGGCGAAAGCGACCTACGGCACGGGGACTTCGGTGCTCATGAACATCGGAGAACGTCCAGCCGCGCCGGGCAGCGGCCTGGTGACCGCCGTCGCCTGGGGGCGGGACGGCAAGGTGACGTATGCGCTGGAGGCGATCATCCGCAGCACGGGCGACACCGTGAAATGGGCGAGAGAGAGCCTCGGCTTATTCGATTCGTTCGAGGAGCTCGACGACATGCTTCGGCGGACGCCCGATAACGAAGGCGTCTATCTGGTGCCCGCCTTCGTCGGGATGGGAGCGCCGTACTGGGATCCGTACGCCCGGGCGGCGATTACGGGCATGAGCCGCGCAGCCGGCAGAGCGCATATCGTTCGCGCGGCGGTGGAGAGCATCGCCTACCAGGTGCGCGACGCAGCCGATCTGATGGAGAAGGAGTCCGGCATACCGCTCGTCAGGCTCAACGCGGACGGCGGCGCTTCCGTCAATCCGCTGCTTATGCAATTCCAGGCGGATATGCTGGGTTTGCCGGTTCTGAAATCGGAAGTCGCGGAGCTGTCGGCGATGGGCTCGGTCTATATGGCCGGGCTCGGCGTCGAGTACTGGTCGTCGCTGGACGAAATCGTACGGATGAGCCGGCAGGGGCGGCAATATACTCCGATGATCGAGGCGGCCGAGCGCGAACGCCTCTACGAAGGATGGAGAAGGGCTGTCGCTGCCGTGCTTAGCGGCACGAGCGGAACGGGGTGTTGAAGGAGACGCGTTGGAGGAGGCCTTGGGCCTCCTTATTTTTGTGTAAATATATTCAAAATGAACTACATTGATGTATACTATTATTCGAAATGAATAATCTATGGAAAGCTTCATTATGGAGGTGGTCTTTTTTATGGATAAAAAATTATCTTTTGAGATCCTTTTATTACGCTGTGTCGGGTGTCTGTTTGTCGTTATGGTTCATGCCTTAATATTTACGGGCCGGATCCATGAACAAAATGCTTTATTGAGCGGGACAAGGCTTATTTTCAATGTAGGTACGCCCGTATTTATTTTCATCACGGAATTTCTTATCGCTAAAAATTATAAAGGGAGTTTGCCAACGCATTTTATTTCGAAGCGGATTAAATATTTAATTCCCCCTTATATCGTTATGGCGATCATAGGCTCGATTTATAAGGTTCATGAGAGTAACGAACCGTTTACAACGCAAAATATACTAACCGCCGCTTTTAGAAATATTTTTATGGCAGATTATAACGGTTATTTTATTTTGATCATTATTCAATTCATCCTTATTCATTACCTGTTTCATAACAAGCTGAAGAAATGGCCGGCCAAAGTCGTGCTTCCTGTTTCTTTCGCCATAAATTTTGCCTATCTGGCTTTCTTTAATTTCGTTCCGCCATTTGGCTTTGGGAGCGATAGCATCGCTGAGTATATCTGGTATTATACAAGCTGGCTGCCATTTATCGGATGGGCTTTTTATTTTGCTTTAGGGTATTACTGCGGCAAACACTACGACCGGTTTATTGAGGTGTTAAACAGAAATAAACGAATCGTTCTGGTCCTGCCGTTCATCACGGTAATTCCGGTTTTAGCGTTGAAATTTTTTGATCTGTCGCCTGTCAGCAGTTCCAAGGGGATTGGTTATTTATTGTTTGCCCCCTCGATCATTTTTCTCATTTTTTATTTATCCAATCAGATTAAAAAAGTTCCCGACTTCGTCGTTTCCATTTCGGATCACTCTTTTGGGATTTATTTAACCCATAGCGTATTCATGAGGGTTTTTGTCATTCTCTACTTGCCTTTTTCTGTGAACGTGAGCCAATTTATTACGCTCCCGCTCATTTACGTCACTTGCCTGAGCGTAGCGTGGGTCGCTACGAAATACATAAACAAGGTCCCTTTCGGCAAGTTCATCGTCGGGCCTGTCAGAAACAATTTAAAAGCAGTCAAAAGCGAGAAGACGATCCAATCAGCCTATGTTGCGGAGAGGCAAATATAAACGCGGAGTCTATGAAGTTAAGCGGATGAAAGACGAAATGAAGTTATGCGGCCGTCTTACTCCGCATAAAATAATTAGTAGAAAAAGAAATGAGCTGCCTTGCCGGGTCTCTGTAAACCTGGCAGGACAGCTTCTCTTTTTATAATAGATTTACAGTCTTTAGCAAGATGACGAATTATTGGATAGGTTGTCGAGGGGAGGAGGCATGACAATGTCTTACCTGCTGCTTCGTACGTTACGCGGCAAAATTGTTCTATCTCTGACTATTCTGATTTTTCTTCCGGTCGTTTTTATTATATACCGGTTTTATGACTCATCCAGGCAGATTTTGGAGACAACGCTGTATGAGTCCAATCAAACGGCCTTGGAGAGGAAAGGCCTTGCGATGAACGAAATCGTCGAACGAACGGTGAGGGCATCCAACTTGATTATTAACGATCCGGATACGTTGAAGTATTTGCGCGATTCGACAAACTGGACGACGGAATACTCGGCCTTTAACAGCTTTTCCAATCTTCAGCTTAAATTGTCCAATATACGAGATTTATTGCTTGACAGCGATGCGTATCTGGCACTTTATGATTTTAGAGGATATATCAATACTAGCTGGGCGGGTACGATAAAAACCCAAAATGAAAGCCTGGCCGATCAATCCTGGTTTGCCCGTACCTTGGATCTATCCGGTTCGCCGAACTGGACGCTTCCTTTTATAATGGCGGACGCTGCGGATAAACAGCCGTTATTGCTGTTAACCCGTTTAATCAATTCCGAATGGAAGTCGGGTAACGGCGTATTGCTGATCGGGATTCCGACGGATGTTTTTTTCTACCCCAGCGAGGAATTGCGGATCAAGGATCGGTCAGGCATCCATTTGCTGCTGCTTGATAACGAGAAGGTATTGTTAGGCGATTCAACGTTTAGTCCCGGAAACCGCCTCGTTCCTCTTGAAGAGGTATATAAAGACAGCAGCGGCATTTCCCGGATTCAGCTTAAAGACAAGCAATATTTGGTCAACCAGACAAGCCTGCCCGGTACGGGATGGATTTTGCTGCAGCTGACCGAGAGCAAGGCGTTTAGTTCACAGCTTAATCAAGTCAAAAACCGGTCGATCGGATGGGTGCTGTTCTGGTTCACGTTATTTGCGATCGCTTTTGTAGGTCTTACGTTTCGATTTACGCATCCGATCAAGGAATTGATTCATTCGATGAACCGGGTCGGAAGAGGGGATTTGAATATTAAAGTCGCCGTACGCGGCAGTGATGAAATCGCATTGCTCGGTTCCAATTTCAATAAAATGGTCGGCCAACTCCAGGAGCTTATTATTCATTTATCCGAAGAACAGCAGCGAAAGCAAAAAGCGCAATTTCAAGCCTTGCAGGCGCAAATCAATCCTCATTTTTTGCTGAACGCTCTAAATTCGATCAAGTGGATGGCCTTGTTATCCGGTGCCAACCATGTAAGCGACATGATGACCAAGCTGGGGAAGCTGTTAACCTATACGATGCGGCAGCAAGAAGAGATTGTTACGATTCGGGAAGAACTGGATTATTTAACGGTCTTTTTAGCCATGCAGGAAATCAGATACCACGATCAGATCCAAGTGGAGGTGCAGGTGCCGGAAGCTTTGCAAAATTGTGAAATCGTTAAGTTTACGATTCAACCGATTATTGAAAACAGCATTATTCACGGTAACCGGTTCCCGTTACGAATATTGATCTGCGCGCGAGCGGAAGACGATACGTTAATACTGACTGTAACGGATAATGGGGTTGGTATGAGCGAGGAAGCAAGACAGCAGGTCGTGGAACAGATGAATCAGCCTCATGCGAAATATAGCGGTATTGGCATTCGCAACGTCAATGACCGGATTAAGCTGGAGTATGGCCCTGAATACGGAATTTCTCTCGACAGCGTTCCGGATTCGGGAGTGAAAGTGAGTGTCAGTCTGCCTTTGCGAAGGAGGGGAAAAGCTGATGAGGATTTTAATCGTGGATGATGAGATATTGGTTAGAATCGGCCTCAAGACGATTATTCCAATGGCGGATGAATATTTTGAAATTATCGGCGAGGCATCAAGCGGACTGGAAGCGCTGAAAATATTGGAACAAACGCCATGCGATATTGTGCTTACCGATATCCGTATGCCCGAGATGGACGGGCTAACGCTTCTGAAGAGCATTCATGAACGATGGCCGGAGATCAAAGTGTTCATGCTGTCCAACCACAATGATTTTCAATATGTTCAGACCGCTCTGCGCCTTGGAGCTGTCGAATATATTATTAAATTGGAGATGGATCCTTCCGAGCTGTTAGAAAAACTGCAGTTGATCCGAAGCCGGTTATTTGCCGAGCGCCAAAAAAATGAGGAGGTAACGCGACTTGAAAATAAGGTGAACCTGTACGGACGCGAAGTGAAGGAAAAGCGTCTGCGCGATTTGCTGATGCGACGAAGCACAGAGCGCGAAATGGAGGAGCTGCTCCGTGATTTTCAACTGTTGTCATTTGAAGCGCCTTTTACGGTAGCGGTAGCGAAAATCGAAGACTATGATTCTCTGCTTGACCATAACCGGTTTCAAAGCGAACGTCTGCTAAATTTTACGGTAGCTAATGTCGTAGCGGAAATTTGCAAAAAGTATGGCGGCGCAGAGTATGTAGAGCTGGAACGCGGTCAATTCGTCATTTTGAAACCGCACTTTGATTCTTTGCTGCTGAAAGAAATTTGCCATGCCGTCCGTACTTTTTTAAAGCTGTCGATAAGCTTCGGCGTTTCCGTTTGTTACAATAAGCCGGAAATGACGAAAGGTTTTATGGAGGCTAACGAAGCGCTGGAATACCGTTTCTACCGGGGGCGAGGTCAAATTATTACCTATGGCGAGCTTCCGGAAACGATGACGGACAGGGTGGAACCCTTTGACTCCGATCTCTGGTTGAAGCGGATTGAAGACCATGATGAAGCGGGCATCCTTCAACTGATTTCGGATTGGGTTCTATCCTCCGGCCAAAATCCCGTCTCTACTCCGGATGCGATGCGCGAACAATGGATTCGGCTCGCGGACACGTTTGCTCTAAGTTTAAAATCGGAACAATTGGACATTTATTCGGTGACTCTTCACGAGGGGAAATATCCTCATCATGTGATACGCGGCGCCGAGACTCAACAAGACATTTACGAGTGGTTTACCGGATGGGTCCAGGTGTTTCTGAATTACAAAAAAAAGCATGGCCGGCAAAGGTGGCGCGCTGAAATCCATCATGTGATCGGAATCATTAACGATCGGCTGCATATGCCTCTAAAGGTATCCGATCTCGCTGCGGAAGTCGGTTTTACGGAAAATTATTTAAGTATTTTGTTTAAAAGAGAAACAGGCGAGACGATTACCGATTGTCTCACCCGGATTCGGATGAAGAAGGCAAGAGAGCTTCTGAAGGAACCGGGCCTGAAAATATATGAAATTTCCGAGCAAGTCGGCTACGCGGATCCGAATCATTTCAGCCGCAGCTTCAAGCAGCTGGAAGGGATGTATCCGACCGAATACCGCAAGATGGTGTCGGGCAGAAGTTGAGAAGAAAAGCATGAACTCTGAAAAGAATTATCCAGAATATTTTCCCGCTCGAAGCGATAACGCTTTCCATCCGGTGGAATAGAAAAGAATTCGGCAGAAGATGGGAAGGTTATGCCGTTTTCTTCTAGCTGCCTATTTATTATGATGAGGGTGATCTTAAAGATCACTCAAAGTGAGAAGGGGATGGATCAATGAAAAAGTCTTCCTTTATTACACTGGCCATCATATTATCTCTGGCCATATTGGTTGCGGGCTGCAGCGGGACAAACAACGCAAACTCCGGGAACACGCCTTCTACGATTCCAAATGAGGAAAGCAAGGGCGAAACGAATGAGCCCGTCAAGCTGAAATTATGGGGCGGTGTCCCGGCGGAAAGCGGTCCGCAAGCGGTGGTAGACAGCTGGAACCGGGAAAATCCGGATATTCAAGTAACCTATGAGCGTTATGTGAACGACGATGCCGGGAACCTGAAACTGGAAACCGCTCTTTTATCTTCAACGGACGGTCCCGATATTTTTATCACGTATGGCGATGAAAGGATGACCAAACGCGTGGATGCCGGAATGGCGGCTCCTCTTGACGATTTAATCTCGAAAGCGGGATTCGACGTTGAGGGAGTCATCGGCAGCTCGGATATCAAAAAATTTGACGGCCAGTACTATTATTTGCCTGGTACGCGCAGCAAAGCGGTCGTCATAATCAACAAGAAAGCGCTTGATGAAATAGGAGAGACCGTACCGACGGATTGGACATGGGATGATTTTGCAGCGCTTGCCAAAAAGTTAACCAATGGAAGCCGTAAAGGAACGATGACGGATCCCGCGATTCATACATTAGGCGAGATGACGCTGGCAAGCTCGAAACCGCAGGACTCTTATTTGACGCCCGATGGAATGTCCAATTTTGACAGCCCTGCTTTAAGGAAAGGCTTGGAAATTGAGAAAGAGCTGGAAGACTCGGGTGCAATGACGAAATACACCGATGTATTGGTCGGCAAGCTGTCGCTTCAGAACGAGCTGCTGAACGAAAAGGTGGCCATGATGCCGGCAGGTTTATATCTGCTGCGTTATATCAAGGATACGCAGAACTTCCCGCATGATTTTCCGGTCGTATTTGCTCCGATGCCGCAATATGAAAAAGGCGGAAACGTCAATCCGATGGGCGGTACCGGCGATTATATTTCGATTAATAAAAACAGTGCCAATAAAGAAGCGGCTATGAAATTCATCTCCTGGTACCTGCAAGGCGGAAATATACAAATGGTGCCTGGCGGACGCATCCCTTCGAACAAGAAAGCGGACAGCGCGGAAATCGCCAAGCTGTTGATCGGAGATTCCGGCCATCTGATTGACACGGCTTCTTTGACCGCCATTCTTTCGGCAACGTATACGTATCCCACCCAATATAACGTACCGGTTCCTACGGAATTGAAAGATTCCATCTATAAAGACGAGTTGGAAAAGTATTTGTTGGATGTGCAGTCGATTGACGAGACGTTGGCAAACATGAAAAAACGTGCGGATGAAGCCATTCAAAAGGCAAAAAAGTAACCGGCAAGGTGAAACGGCTACGCCGACATATACTTTCCTATATTTTAAAAAAAGCGGATTGAGCAGAATTTATTTGCTGCTCGGCCGCTTTTTTTTGTCTCCGCAGATAGGCGATCCAACAGTCAAGAATTGTATAGGAACTGCCAACATGAATCCATGTAGCAGGTTTCTTCTCCTTGATATAATTCACTTATCATAGTCCGGATGGAGGGGGTCGTTAGTCTCAATGATGTGAAATTGTAAGTATTCATTACAGGGAATGGTTTTTATTACGTGATTGGAAAGGGTGATCATTATGCGTCATGCCGTTAAACCGGCTTTTGCTCTCCTTCTTGTCCTGGCCCTCCTCGTATCGTCGGCATTTACCGTTACTGCGGAAGCGGAGGCTCCCTATGACGAACTTCGGAAGAAATGGAAAGATGTATTGACGGGCGGAACCCTTTATGATCCAGCGATTCCGGAAATCGCCGCGAAAATCGGGCAGATCGAAGAGACGGCCATCGGTTACCGGGATTCTCTTCAACGGGGAACGGACCGCATCGATTGCAATTGCCTATGGACGGCAAGCTCCTCGGAACTTTCCGCCAGGTCTTATATTTTTAGAAGCTATGACCGGATCAAAGCAATGGCTCTGGCTTACGCAACCCATGGCAGCTCGCTTCAATACGACGACGCCTTGAAGACGGATATTATCGAAGCGTTGGATTGGTTGAACACGAATCGTTTCCATTCGGCCAAACCCGGTCCCGGCACTTCGCAATGGTGGTTTATTGAAATCGGATCTCCGCTGCGGCTCGGAGAAATCATGGTCATGATGTATGACGATTTATCACCGGAACAAATCGCCGCCTGGACGGCCGCGATCGATTATAACAGCCCCCTCTCCTATAGCTCTGTCGAAGAATATAAATATATGGCCGCCAATCGGGTTTGGCGCGCTATCGTCCATGCCCTGCGCGGCATTACCGGTGAAAGCAGCGACAAAATGATTCAGGCGCGCGACGGTTTGAGCGATGTCACCGACGGGCGAAACGGCCGGTTTAACGTTTTTGAGTACGCAACCGGCGGCGATGGCTTCTATCCGGACGGATCCTTTATCCAGCATGGAATATTCGCTTATAATGGCGGTTACGGCAACTCCCTCCTCAAGGACCTTTCCGATGTCATGTATCTATTGAAAGGCACCCCTTGGGAAGTGACCGATCCGAAGAGCGCCAATGTTTGGAAATGGGTCTATGATTCCTTCGAGCCATTGTTGTATAAAACCGGGTTAATGATGGATATGGTCCGGGGCAGAGAAGTATCCCGCTACAATTTCCAGGATTCCGTGGCCGGTCATAAAGCGACCGCAAGCATTATTCGTCTGTCGCAAATCGCTCCGGAAGCGGATGCGGCAAGATTTAAAAGCCTGGTTAAATATCTCGTCGGCAATGACAGCGGATTTTATATAGACGCATCCATCGAAATGAATTGGAGAGCGGGTGAAATCGTGAAGGATCGGGCGATCCCTTCCCGCGGAGACCTCTTCTATAACAAAGTATTCAGCAGAATGGCCCGTGCCGTGCATGTGCGCCCCGGATTTGGCTTCGGCATCAGTATGTTCTCCGATAAAATCGCAAATTTCGAGAACAATTTTGAGCTGCGCAAAGGTTGGTACACCGGTTCGGGGATGACCTACATCTATACGGAAGATAAAGAACAATACAGCGATAACTTCTGGGCGACCGTTAATTATAACCGGCTTCCCGGAACGACGGTCGATACAAAACCAAGAACGGTTAACGTCAATGAGTCGGTTCACGTGAATTCGGACAATCGGGTCGGCGGCGTGTCTGACGGGAAATTCGGAGTTGTCGGAATGGGCCTTACGGCGCCGGGGGCATCGGGCACATCGCTAAAAGGGAAAAAATCGTGGTTTCTCTTCGACGACGAGGTGGTTTCGCTTGGATCGGACATTCGGTTGGACGATCAAGAAGCTTACACCGTTGAAACCATCGTGGACAATCGGAAGCTGAATGCAGCCGGAGATAACGCGCTGACCGTAAACGGAAAGGCCAAACTTCCCTCGCTCGGATCGGAAGAAACGATGAACAAGGTATCGTGGGCGCACCTGGCAGGCAATGTTCCGAAATCCGACATCGGATACTATTTTCCGGGAGGACAGACTGCCGTTAAAGGTTCGCGTCTAGCCAGAACGGCTAAATGGGGCGACCTGAACGTCAATCAGAGACCGTCGCCGGATAATCCGATAACCCGCCATTATTTGACGCTTTGGCTCGATCACGGGATTAGCCCGAGCAACGCCGCGTACCAATACGTAACGCTGCCGAATAGAACGGCTAAACAAACAGCGGATTATGCCTCCAAGCCGGATATCAGGATAGTAGCGAACTCGCCGGACGTTCATGCGGTGAAAGAGAAGAGGCTCGGCATCACCGGCGCTTTTTTCTGGAACAACGAAAAAACAACGGCGGGCGGAATAACCAGCAACCAAGTCGCCTCCGTTATGGTCGAGGAGAAGGACCGTGTACTGACCGTTTCCGCAGCCGACCCGACTCGCGCAAATAACGGAACGATCGAGATCGAGCTTGACAAAAAAGCAATCGCCGTCATTTCCGCGGACCCCGGCATTACGGTAACCGAAACGGCTCCGACGATCCGCTTTACGGTTCATGCCGCGGATTCGGAAGGCAAGACGTTCCAGGTGAAATTCCGGCTTTCCAAGTAACAAAGCCCCGATAGGAAACAAGGAAACCCGGCCGTCATAAAAGGCCGGGTTTCCACTTGTTTCATAAGAATTATGAAGAATTCATCAATCCTTATCCATTTCTTTCACGGGGAGCGGTTGTTACAGTATAAGTAAAATCGGTGAGGAGGCCATGGGATGAAACAACTTTGGCACAAGGCGAAATTCAAGGAACAAATGGCCGGCTATTTGTTTATTTTGCCCAATATGTCGGGATACTTATTGTTCGTATTTTTCCCGATCGTTTTCAGCTTGTTTCTGGTGTTTGTGGACTGGGATTATCTTAAAGGCTTTGAGGGGATTCGCTGGGTTGGTTTCGGCAACTTTCAGGAACTGGGGGATGATACGAAGTTTCTAAAATCGCTGCTCAACAACACGATTTTTACGATTGTCAGCGTTCCCGTATCGATGCTGCTTGGTCTATTGCTGGCCGTTGTTCTGAATAAATACGTTTTCTTTAAACAGCTTTTCCGTACCCTGATCTTTTTGCCCTATGTAAGCAGCCTTGTTGCCGTTTCCGTCATTTGGAGCATCATGTATAACGCGCAGGAGGGTCCGATTAACGAATTCCTTCGCAGTATCGGAGTTTCGAATCCTCCGGGTTGGTTGTCAAGCCCTCAATATGCTTTAATTGCGATTATCCTGATGTCGGTCTGGGTGACAATCGGTTACGCCATGGTTATTTATTTGGCCGGTCTTCAAGGAATTCCCAAAGATCTATATGAAGCTGCGGAGATAGACGGAGCATCTAAATTAAGGCAGCTTGCGCAAATAACGGTACCGATGCTCACGCCTACAACCTTTCTCATTGTCATCACCTTGGTCATTTGGTCTTTCCAGGTATTCGGACCTGTTGCCGTTATGACGCAAGGAGGCCCTATCGATTCTACCTATGTACTGGCCTATCACATCTATTTGCTCGCGTTCCGTTTTTACAAGATGGGATACGCCGCAACGGTTTCATGGATCCTGTTTACCGTCATCTTCATCGTAACGATGGTTCAATGGCAGCTCCAAAAAAGATGGCAACATTATTTCTAAAACACTTGGGGGAGAAAAATCATGGAAACCGCATATAAAAGGAAAGAAGTGGCTCATTTCGTCTATAAGCGCACGAGAAGCAAATCGATTTCCTTCGCCTTGAAGGTATTCGTCAGCCTTTTAATGGGCTTATTCGCATTGGTTATGATTATCCCTTTTCTTTGGATGATATCGACTTCGTTTAAAGTAAACGGGGAGGTATTCGATTACCCGATTCAGTGGATTCCGAATCAATGGAATTTTGAGAACTATAAGAAAGTGTGGACGGGAGATAATCCATTCTACCTGTATTACTTCAATTCATTGAAGATTACCGTCATAACGGTAGCAGGCAATTTGTTTACAAGCGCCATGGCGGGATTCGCCTTTGCCCGACTGCAGTTCAAAGGCCGCAATTTTTTGTTTTTGCTTTATTTGTCAACCATGATGATTCCGAGTCAGGTGCTGCTCGTTCCGCGGTTTATTTTATTCGATACGATGAAATTGATTAATACGCACTACTCGTTGATCCTGCCCGGAATGTTTACCGTATTCGGGACGTTTCTCATGCGGCAGTTTTTCAGTACCCTCCCCGGAGAATTGCTGGAGGCGGCCAAAGTCGACGGAGCCGGTTATTGGCGTACATTTTGGCAAATATGTTTGCCGCTTACCAAGCCTGCGCTCATGACCTTATTAATCCTTACTTTTACTTGGCACTGGAACGATTACGAACAACCGTTGATTTTCCTCAGGGATAAAGCGCTCTATACGATTCCGCTCGGACTTACCACCTTTGTAGAGGAGTTTGGAACCGACTATGTTCTGTCAATGGCAGCCTCCGTCTCGGCCTTGATCCCAATCCTTATCGTTGTTGTCATTTGCCAAAAGTGGTTTGTGGAAGGGATTACGAGCTCGGGGTTGAAGGGATAATTTAGGATGTCTAATCATGATTTAAAAAGCGATCGAATAAAGGCAATGAAAGACGAAGAGGACTCTCGCCACAGGGCGGGAGTCCTCTTCGTTATTTTCTCGGTTTACTCAATCTTTAAATCCCGATAACAAAAAACGGCAGTTTTATTCAATAGCCGTTTGTATAATAGGCAGCGAAAGGTTATCAAACCGGTTTGATGACGGAATGACGCGCGCATTCAAACCGGTTTGACGATCTGCTTGGAAGAAGCCTTGGGAAAAAGGGGGGAATCGATAAATCCAGTGGCCACCATCGACGATGTCGCCAGAATGGCAGGAGTCTCAAAGAGTACCGTATCCATGGCATTCAGCAAAAAAAGACCCATCAGCCGGCAGGTAACGGAAAAGGTGTTCAGGGCAGCGAAGGAGCTCGGCTATTATCCCAATCATGTCGCGAGAAGCCTGGCTATCCGGAAGACGATGATCGCCGGATTGCGAATCCCGCTCCCGCCGGATGGCTATATCACGGCCTTCGAATCCCAATTGATCAACGGCGTGATCAAGGAATGTTCCAGGCAGGGCTACAGAGTGCTGCTCGACAACTTGCCTGAGCTTGACGATCCGGCGCAGTTCTCCCAAGACCCGGTCGACGGCCTTATTATGCTGAACCCGCGGACGAACGACCCGCGAATCGAGCGTTACGGCCAAATGGGCATTCCATTCGTGTCGGTCGGGCGGCCCGATCCATTCGACGAGTCCATGAGCTACGTGGACAATAACAACGCGGAAGTGGCTTATCAGATTGGCGATTATTTGCTCCGGAACGGGCACCGGTCCGTTTTCTTCCTCAATGCGTCGGCCGACATGACCGTGGCGCACGACCGGCAGAGCGGCCTCAAGGATGTTTTTCGCCGCTACGGCGTGCCGTTCCCCGAGGAGAATATCATCCATTTTTCCCACAGGCTGTTCGCGAACGGAGCGGATTACGGTTATCTGTCCATCAGGGATACGTTTGGAAAATTGCATTATTCGGCAGTCGTTACGGACACGGACCGCGTCGCGTTCGGTGCGCTTCGGGCCGCCCGGGAGCTGGGCATCGAGGTGCCGAAGGAGCTGTCGGTCATCGCGTTCAGCAATGACACTACGCTGTCTCAGGATATGAATCCGAGGCTGACTTCGGTGGAACTGTCGGCGAACCGGCTCGGGGAGGAAGCGGCCAAGCTGCTCATCGAGAAGATGAGGGATATGAGCGTCAATCGGCAGGTCATTATCCCTGCTTCGCTGGTCATCGGAGAAACTTGTTGCGTTCAAAGTCGGTCATTAACGAATAATGAGGAGTGAAAGCATGGTAAAGGGCAAAAAGCTGTTCAGCACGATTATGGCGGTATCTCTCATCGGAGGCGCGCTCGCGGGCTGTTCTTCGAAAGCGGAAAACGGCGCCAACGCCGGTGCCGATACGGGTACGAACGCGGGCGTAACGGCCCCGGCGTCGACGGAGCCGGCCAATAACGAGGAACGCGCGCTGAAAATCATGACGGGGGTCATCGGCGGCAAAACGCCGGAGGAGAACGTCCTGTTCGAGAAGGAAATCGAACGCCTGACGGGCATCAAGGCGACCGTGAACAAGCCGGCCTCCGATTACGACCAGAAGCTTCTCGCGGCGATCGCTTCCGGCGAGAAATACGATCTGCTCCAAATCAGCAAGTCGCAGATGAATAGCTTTATCGATCAAGGCATCCTGACGCCGCTGACCGATCAAGTGACAGGCTCCAAGGTTCTGTCGGACCCGAGCGTTATTCCAACGAACGAGTGGGATCAGCTGAAGACGAAGGATGGCGAAATATACGGCGTATTCACCAAGTATCAGGGAGGAACGATGCCGATCGTCCGCGCGGACTGGCTGACGAAGCTGGAACTGCAAGAGCCGAAGACGCTGGACGAATACTACACGGTGCTTAAAGCCTTCACCGAGCAGGACCCGGACGGCAACGGCAAGAAGGACACGTACGGAGTCAGCACGGCCGGCCTGTACGACGTGCAGGGCTTCTTCAGCGCCGCAGGCCTTAAAGCGCGTTACGTACAAACTTCGGACGGCAAGCTGGACGTTCCGTTTTCGACGGACGCGGCGATTCCGGTCTACGAATGGCTGAACAAGCTGTATAAGGAAGGGATCCTGGATCCGAATTTCGCCACGAACGATTCCGGCAAGATGCGCGACCTGTTCCTCAGCGACCGCGTCGGCATGGTGACGTATTGGGACGCTTGGGTAGGCATGTTCAACAATACGCGCAAGCAACAAGATCCGAATACGACGTTCGAAGCCAAGGCGCTGCCGGGCGTGCCGGACGCGAACGGCAACTATATGCTGCGCAGGGGCGATCCGGACGTATGGGTCATTCCGGTTAACGCGGAGCACCCGAAGACGGCCTTCGAATTTATCGAATGGTGGAACACCAAGGAAGGGATTACGCTCGGAAGCCTCGGCATCAAGGACAACGATTATACGGTCGACAGCGGCGGCAAGCTCACGCTGACCGAGACCGGCGAAGAGCATGCCGGCGACCATGGCGTTCCGTTCTGGTACAACAGCACCGTGGAAGCGCCGTTCGGCAAGCTGCCGGGCGTGCAGGCCGCGCAGGATCTGGTCAATCAGTACGCGACGCTGGAGCTGACGCCGCCGAACTGGGCGGACGCCGAGAAAATCATCAATGAATATTCCTTCAACGCGATCATGGGCGAATTGCCTGCCGCCGATGCGGTCAAGAAGATGCGCGAGGAACTGAAAGCCGCCAATCTGATCGATTAACGGCGGCGCCGGAGGAGGAAGTAGGGCGACTTACTTCCTCTTTATTTTTCCAATAAGGTGGTGACGCTGCCTTGAGAGCCGCGTTCAAGTTCAAGACGCTTTACCTGATGATGGCTCCGATACTGGCCTACTTTGCCATATTTTCGTTCTATCCGCTCGTCCGGGGACTCGTCATCAGCTTTCAGCAGTACCGTCTCATCGGCGACCGGCCTTTCGTCGGTTTCGCCAATTATTCGGACGTGTTAAAGGATCCCGTTCTTTGGGATACCTTCGGGAACACGCTCGTCATCGGCGCCGGCATCTTCGCGCTCAATTTTATATTGCCGATTGTCCTTGCGCTTTCCCTGAACGAGGTGGCGTCGGCTTGGTTCAAGAAGATCACGCAAATGATCGTCTATTTGCCGCATTTATTTTCATGGGTCGTCGTGGGCGGGATGTGGATTCTGATGCTGTCCCCCGACACCGGCGTCGTCAATCAGATCATGATGCTGTTCGGGGCCGATCCGGTCAACTTCCTGTCCTCCGACCGCTTTGCCCGCGCCGTCATGATCCTGACCTCCGGCTGGAAGGAGATGGGCTTCACCTGCATTCTTTATTTGGCTGCGATCGTAGGCATCAATCCGGCGCTTTACGAGGCGGCGCGCATCGACGGAGCCAGCCGCTGGCAGCAGGTCCGCTACGTGACGGTCCCGCTGCTCGTCTCCACCATGAAGGTCGTCGTCATGCTGAATATGCTGGGCATTCTCCGCATGTTCGACCAAATCTTCGTCATGAGCAACGGCGCCATCGCGGATAAGGTCGACGTCATCATGATGTACACCTACCAGCGGGGCATCCTGCAGTTCGAGGTCGGACCGGCGACGGCCGCGGGGTTTCTTATCATATTGGCCACATTTGCGATTACGTACGTAACGAGGGCGGTTATCCGCTATGATGAAGGGTGAGTTAGGCAGATGAAATCCTCCAATCAAACGAGTTGGCAAGGCCGGCTATTCGATATCGTCAACGTCCTGTTCCTGCTTTGTCTCGTCGCCACGATGATCGTGCCGTTCCTGAATACGCTGGCGCTGGCGTTCTCGTCCAATCTCGCTTCCATGCGGCCGGAGATTATTCTATGGCCGAAAGAGTTCAGCCTGGAGGGCTTCTCCACGGTATGGAGCCGGATGCAGCTTTATTTGCCGTTCACGAACAACGTCATCGTGACCTTGGTCGGTACGGCGGGACATGTGCTTCTAAGCTCCATGGCCGGCTATGTGCTTATCCAAAAAGGGCTTCCGGGGAAAAAATGGATGCTGTCCGCCATTCTGCTTACGATGACGGTGCCGGGCGAAGCGATCATGATCCCTCTGTATATCGTGAACAAGGATCTCGGGCTGCTGAACACGTTGTCCGCGCTTATTTTATCGGGCTTCGTATCGGGCTTCAGCGTGCTGCTGATGCGGAATTTCTTCCAGAGCGTCCCTTACGAAATGTCCGAGTCGGCCCGAATCGACGGAGCCGGCGACCTGCGCATCTTTCTAACCATGTACATGCCACTAGCGAAAGCGGGCCTGGCGACGGTTACGTTGTTCGAGTTCGTCAGCCGCTGGAACCAGTTTACGCCGGCGGTGCTTTATCTAAACGACCCTGCCAAGTACACGCTGCAAATCGCGTTAAAATCGCTTATCGTCGATACGGATTCGACCTCGAGCAATTTCATGATCACCACGAACGTCAGAATGGCGGGCATTGTTATCGCGCTCCTTCCGCTTATTGTTATTTATCCCTATGTGCAAAAGTATTTCGTCAAAGGCATTTTTCTAGGCGCTAATAAAGAATAGTAAGCAGACGGGAGGTTGCTGGCATGGCTAAGCAAACGGAGGGACGGCGGACTTCCGCCGTATATGCTCGATATATCGCGCATTCGGAGCAAAGCTCGTACATTGAAATTCCGTTCGAGATGCCGGAGCTGGTCGAGGAAGTCCATGTGCGCTATACGGTCGAGTCGCATGGGGGAGAAGACGCCAAGGCCGTCATCGATCTGGGCGTGCGGGACGGCGCCCGCGTGAGGGGCTGGAGCGGCGGCGCGAGGCGGGAATTCCGCATCGGCCCGGATAAAGCGACGCCGGGTTATTTGCCTGGCCCGCTCGAGCCGGGGGAATGGGCGGTGCTTCATAACGCCTATAAAGTGCCCGAAGAGGGCTGTACGGTAACGGTCGAAGTGACGTTCTCGCAGAGGGCTCCGCGCTGGCTGAAGGGAGACCTTCATACGCACAGCGTGCACAGCGACGGCGCCTACACCCTGGAGGAGAATGCGGCCATCATGGAGAGCCTGGGCTGCGACTTCATCGCGATGACCGACCATAACACGAGCAGCCAGAATCTGGCTTACCCGCGCCAGACATCGGTGCTGATGATTCCGGGAACGGAGTTTACGACGAATTTCGGCCACGCCAATTTTATCGGGGCAACCGACCCGATGCACGACTTCCGCGTATCGGATATGTCCGGCGTGCGGGAAAAGTTCCGGATCGCGCGCGAGCGGGGGGCGAGGACCGTGCTCAACCATCCGCACTGCGACTATTGTCCGTGGGAATGGGATTTCGCCGTGGATCACGATTGGGTGGAGGTATGGAACGGCCCGTGGACGGAGCGGAACGGACGCGCCCTGGCCTGGTGGCAGGAGCAGCTGGCTTCGGGTAGAAGGCTCGTCGCCGTAGGCGGCAGCGACGTGCATCGACCGGATCCTTACGTGAAGCATGCGATGCCGTGCGTATGGGTGAGGGCGGAGGAGAAAACCGTGCGAGAGGTGCTCAGCGGCATCGACCGGGGCCATGTCGTCATTACGTATGCGCCGGACGGACCGTTCGTCAGGATGCAGTGCGGCGATTACGGCGTCGGCGACGCCGTGCCTTACGGGAATCCCGGCCGAGAGGTCCTGATGCAATTCGAAGATTTGCTTGCCGGCGACCTGGTCCGCGTCTACAGCGAGCGCGGCGTGGAACTGGAAGCGGCGGCTCCCTTGGACGGCGAGTGGGAGCTGACGGCGGACGGCGAAGAACGACTTTTTTTGCGGACGGAAGTGTGGCGGTATTTCGAGCAGGCCGGCGATAGGAGGCTGGCGGCGATGACGAATCCGATTTATTTCGATTCGCGGGAAGAGGAGGAATGAGCCTATGACCGGTATATAGCGGAGTAAGGACAAGTAAAGGACGAAGAGGCTCTCGCAACAGGCGGGAGTTTTCTTGCGTTAATAGACAAACTTGAGTCTTGTCAATTTTCGTGAAACCGCTTATAGTATAATTAAATATTTCATAAACATGGTTATTTTCTGGAGTAAAAAATCATAGGGTTAACGAAAAGGGGGTATCGCTTACGCAGTTATGGCGATCAACGACAACGTGCTCATTAAAATCCGCGATATGAGAGACAGCTTGACCCCGGTTGAGAAAATGGTGGCCGATTACATCCTGACCAATCTGGAGGAAATTCCCCTTCTTTCCGTCAAGGAGCTGGCGAAGCTGAGCAAAACAAGCGACGCTTCGGTGCTTCGATTTTGCAAGAGCATGGGCTACGGCGGTTACCGCAATTTTATTGTAAGCGTCTCCGCCTCGCTGGGCTCGATGGATGACGAGCAAAGGGACCGATATACCGACATTCGCCCGGGCGACAGCTTATCCACGATTATCGCCAATATTTCGCTGAACAACAGCAAGTCGATCGAAGACACGCTTAGCGTCATCGACCGGGAACAGGTCGCGCGCGCCGTGGAGGCGATCGGCAAATGCAGCCGGATCGCGTTGTTCGGAGTGGGCGCTTCGGGCCTCGTCTGCCGGGACGCGGAGCAGAAGTTTTCGCGCATCAACAAAATATGCCATGCCTACACGGACGGGCACAGCCAGCTGACGGCGGCCACCCTGCTCGGCCATAACGACGTGGCCGTCTTTATTTCCAATTCCGGCAGCACGTCCGATATTCTGGAAGCGCTTGACATCGCCGCGAAGAACGGCTGCACGACCGTTTCCATCACGAAGCACAGCAAGAGCGAGCTGGCGGAGAACACCGACATCGTGCTGAGCATCTCCACGCCGGAAATTACGTTCCGCAGCGGGGCAATGGGCTCGCGCATCGCGATGCTGACGGTCGTCGACATGCTGTTCGCCGGGGTGGCCAGCGCGGAATACGATCAGGTGAAGAAGTATTTAACGAAAACGCATAACGTGCTAGCCGTCAAACATCGCAAATAATCCATAGAAGCATCGGTTCAGCCTGATTGGAGGCCGCTGCTTTTTTTGCGCCGAACGTTGGATTAAAAAATCAAAAAATAACATCGAAATAAAATTATATTTCAAAATCTATTGACAGAGTCGGAGGTCCCTCTTAATATAAACATTACAAAAGCGATGTTAGAGAATGTGACAATCATCTGACACGCTAAAGGTGGGAGATTGAAGCCGTATGGATGAGCACTTTGCGGAACTGACGACGGAGAAAATCAATCCGAACACGCAAATGATCGATGAATGCACGACGGAAGAGATGCTTGTCCTCTTCAATCGGGAGGATGCCTCGGTTCCTGCCGCGGTAGCCGCGGAAATTCCGCAAATCGCCAAGGCGGTAGACATTCTTCATCGTCGGCTCAAGGACGGCGGCAGAATGTTTTATATAGGCGCCGGCACCTCGGGAAGATTGGGTGTACTCGACGCGTCCGAGTGTCCGCCCACCTTCGGGACGGACCCCGAGCTGGTGCAGGGGTTCATCGCGGGCGGGGATACGGCGCTGCGTACTGCAGTAGAAGGATTCGAAGACAGCGAGGAGGAGGGGATCGCGTTAATCGAGCGATGCGGGGTGACCGACAAGGATGTCGTCGTCGGCATCTCCGCCAGCGGCAGCGCCGCTTTCGTCATCGCCGGCTTGAAGAAATCCGCCGAGATTGGAGCCGCAACGATCGGCGTCGTGAACAACAAGCGGTCGAAATTGTCGGAAATTTGCGACGTATGCATCGCTCCCGTCGTCGGGCCGGAGGTCATTATGGGCTCTACCCGGATGAAAGCGGGAACGGCGCAGAAGCTGGTGCTCAACATGCTGACGACCGGCACCATGGTGAAGCTGGGCAAGACGTACAACAATCTGATGGTCGATTTGAAGGCCAGCAACAAGAAGCTGATCGACCGGTCCGTCCGGATCATCCAGAGCGCGACGGGCTCGGATGCCCGGAAAGCGGCGGAATATTTGCATCTGGCGTCCATGAACTGCAAGCTGGCGATCATGATGATGAAGAGCGGGCTTGGCAAGCAAGAGGCGGAGCAGGCGCTCAAGGCTTGCGACGGCAGCCTGAAGGCGGCCGTTCGCATAAGCGCGGCGAAATAAAAAACCTGCGCAAGACATAACCAACGAAACCTACGGGGGAGGAAGATGGTTTTGACTAACAAAATTCGCGTGTTTGCTTCTGTATTGGCACTAACGGTATCGCTCTCGGCCTTATCCGCATGTTCATCCGGCAATAACGGCGGCAACGGCCCGGGCGCTTCGGCGTCGAACGACCCGGGCGCGGCGGTGGATGCCAAGGACACGATTACGGCGCTCCTGCCGCCGGTATCGGCCAACTACCAAAGCAATTTCGATCAGATGGAAACGGACTTTAACAAGCTTTATCCCAATTTGACGCTGCAGATCGAACCGGCCAGCTGGGAGGATATTACGCAGAAGCTCGATACGCAGGTGAACGCGGGCAGCCCGCCTGACATCGCGTTTATCGGCTCGGACGGCATTTCCAAATACGTCGAGCAAGGCATGCTGATGGACATTACGGCGGAGGCGACTTCGGACATAATCGGCGACTTCGACCCGGTGCCGCTGGATTATATGAAGAACGGCTCCGGCCTGTACGGCTTCCCGGCTTACATGTCGATCCATGCGCTTGGCGGCAACAAGCAGTTTCTGGAGGAAGCCGGCATCGACTGGAAGAGCGTTCAGCAGAACGGCTGGACGTACGGGGAGTTCCGCGAAGCGATCAAGATGGGCGTCGTGTCGAGCGGCGGCGCGACGTCGCGTTACGGCTTCGTATTCGCGACTTCCGGCGTAACGGCGAAGGACTACCTGAACATCCTGATCAAGAACGCGGGCATGCCCGCGGCATTCGATAAGGACCTGAAATACGCTTACACGAGCCAAAACTATCTCGGCGTGCTGAAAGCGGTGCGCGAGCTGATCGACGACGGCTCGATGCCGAAGGAGCTGAGCTCGGTCGATGCCGGCAAGCGCTGGAACATGTTCCTGACCGGTCAAACGATGATTACGGGCAAAGGGCTTGCGACGTTCGAAAATTCGGCGAAAACGAACAACAAAAAAATCGAAGCGGCCGACGGAGCGGTCGAGGGCAGCATTCCGGTCGATTACGTCGTCCTTCCGGTTCCGACGTTCGCCGGCGCCGATCCGGTGGCAAGCGCGGCGGTAGACGGCTACGTGACGTTCCGCGGCAAAAAAGAGCCGACGGAGGAGCATAAAGCAAACGTGGCGAAGGCGGCCTATTTCCTTGCGAGCGGCAAAATCGCGGCAACGACGAACACCGAGCTGCTGGTCGAACAAATTACCGACTCCGGCAGAGCGGCCGCCGAGAGCCTGACCGTGGAACGCGACCCGGACAACGCCGCGGCGTCGCAGCGCCTGCAGTCCATTGCCTCCCCCGCCCGTCCGGATATTCCGGCCGAACTCGGAGCGGAAGCGATCAAGCTCGAAGACGAGGTCATCATTCCGAAATTCCAGGCGCTGCTCGCGGACGAGATTACGCCGGAGGAAATGTTCGAAGCCTTGAAGAAAGCGGCCGTCGAAGCGTTCGGGGAAGACGGCGTCGTTACGGAATAAGCAGCGATCGGATAGCCGCGCGGGCATTGCCTTGCGGCTATCCGGCCTCATCAAGCTTGCCCGGTACCGGAGAACCGGGTTTGAAGAGAGGAGTCCGGCATGATGGCTCGGTTGGCAAGGATAGTCAAGAAACGAATAGTTAGCGGTGACGGAGGTTGGGCTTACGCGTTTATCGCGGTTGCGCTGGTCGTGTTCGCGCTTTTTACGGCGTACCCGGTCATCCACGCGTTTATGATCAGCTTTCAGGAATACAAGCCGCTCGGTTCGACCTACGTCGGCTTCGATAATTACGTCCATTCGTTCGAAGACGAGTTGTTCTGGAAATCGATCAAAAACACGATCGTTTATACGGCGCTGACGGTACCGGTTAACCTGCTCTTGTCCTTTGGCGTGGCGATTCTCATCCTGCCTCTGAAAAAATGGCTTCAAACGTCGTTTAAAGCCGTGTATTACTTGCCCGCCGTCGCTTCGGGCGTAGCGCTGTCCGTCGTATGGCTGTGGATATTCGATCCGCTGCAGTCGGGCATCCTGAACCAGGCGGCAGCCTTCTTCGGAATCGGCAATCAGAACTGGCTTGGCACCAGCGCGACATCGATGTTCTCGCTCGTCCTGATGGCGTGGCTGTCCAGCCACGGTACAAGCATTATCATTTACTTGGCCGCTTTGATCGGCATCGATAACAGCTATTACGAAGCGGCGGAGCTTGACGGCGCGTCCTTCTTCCAGAAGCTGTCGTACATCGTCATTCCGTTTATGAAACCAACGACATTGTTCCTGCTGGTTACGGGCATTATCGGCTCCTTCCAGGTGTTCCAGAATGCGTACCTGATGACCGGCGGCGGGCCGGACAACGCGACGACGATGGTCGGCCTGCTTATTTTCAACAATGCGTTCAAATATTTCGAGTTCGGCGAAGCGTCCGCGCAAGCGCTAATCTTAACGGTCATTATTGCCATCATCTCTTTTATCCAATTCAAATTCCTTGGCAATGACGTGGAATATTAAGGGGAGGGGAGAGACGGCATGGCCTTGTTCAAACGGCATACGAATCGCAAATCGATTCTGTACATCCGCAACGGAATCATTATCATCGTCTTGCTCGCATTCGCGCTGGCCACCCTTTTTCCGATTTACTTCATGATCATCTCCTCGTTCGGCGATCCGATCGAGGCGGGCGCGGCCAGCTATACGTTATGGCCCGACAAGTTTACGCTGGCGTCCTACAAATTTTTCTTCGATTATAGCGAGCATTCCTACCGCTGGCTGATCAACTCGTTCGTCGTGGCGGCCTGCGTGACGGTATCGAACGTCCTGTTCGCAAGCCTCGCGGGTTACGCGTTCTCCAAGATCCGATTCCGGGGCCGCAGCGTTCTGTTCGCCGTCCTGCTGTGCGCCATGATGATTCCTTACCAGGTGACGCAGGTTCCGCTCTACATTCTGATCGTCAATATTTTTCAGATCGAAAATACGTATGCCGCGCTTATTGCGCCAAGCCTCGTGACGGTGTACAACATCTTCCTGGCGAAGCAGTTCATCTCCTCCATTCCGACGGAAATAATCGAAAGCGCCAAGGTGGAAGGCTGCAGCCAGTGGAAGATTTACGCCAAAATCATCCTGCCGCTTTCCAAAACCGTCATGGCCGTCATGGCGATTCTGACTTTCATGGAAAGCTGGAACACGTTCTTCTGGCCGTTCCTCGTCACGAATACGATGGAGATGCAAACGATCCAGGTCGGCTTGAAAAATTTCCGGTTCGCCAATACGACCTACTTCGCGCCGATGATGGCCGGAGCGACGATATCGGCCGTACCGATGTTCATTCTGTTCTTTAGCCTGCAAAAATATTTCCTCGAAGGCGTTACCGTCGGAGCGGTGAAAGGATAGGTGGCGGACATGGATCATGCCAGCCGCAGCTTGCGGCGTTACGCGGTCGGCCTTATGTCGGGAACGTCCGCGGACGGCATCGACGCGGCTGTCGTCGCGATCGAAGACGGCCCCGGCGCGAGGCTCCGGGCGGAGCTGATCGCCTTCGAGAACCGGCCTTACCCGGCGGCTGTCAGAGAGGAACTATTCGCGCTGTTCGATCCGCGGCGGGCAACGGTCGACCGGGTCGGCCGGATGAACGTCCTGCTCGGCGAATTGTACGCCGAAGCGGCGCTGTCGGTCATTGCCGCCGCTGGGCTGTCGCGCGCGGGCATCGCCGTAGTCGGCTCGCACGGCCAGACGATATGGCATGCGCCGGAGACGGAGCGCGCGTTCGGTTACGACATCTCCTTCACGGTGCAGATCGGCGAAGGAGCGGTGATCGCCGCCCGCACGGGAATCCCGTGCGTATCCGACTTCCGCGTCGCCGACATGGCCGCCCGGGGCCAAGGCGCCCCGCTCGTCCCGTTCACCGAATATTTGCTGTACGGGGAGCGGGGGCGTACGCTGCTGCTGCAAAACATCGGCGGCATCGGCAATATGACGGTGCTTCCGGCCGGCGGCTCCGCGGATCAAGTATTCGCCTTCGACACCGGCCCGGGCAACATGCTGATCGACGGCCTGGCATCGAGGCTTTATCCGGGGCTTGCGATGGATAAAGACGGCGCGCTTGCCCGCCAAGGCGTGGCGAACGAAGCGCTGCTCGAGGAGCTGCGGCGGGAGCCTTATTACGGGCTGCCTTTGCCGAAGACGACGGGGCGGGAGCGGTTCGGCGCTCCTTACACCGATAAGCTGCTCGCGTACGGGGCGGAGCACGGCGTATCCGGCGTCGACCTGATCGCGTCGGTTACGCAGCTGACCGCGTGGTCCATCGGCGACGCGTACCGGCGTTACGTGCGCGACCGTTACGCGGCTGAGGTTCTGATCGTCGGCGGGGGAGGCAGCTACAACCCGGTGCTGATGGACTTTCTGAAGCGGGAAATGGAGCCGCTCGGCGTGATCGTGCAGACGCAGGAGGAGGTCGGCGGCAGCAGCGATGCGAAGGAAGCGGTCGCTTTCGCGCTGCTTGCCGACTACGCGATCGCGGGGCGGCCGAACAATTTGCCGTCCGTGACGGGAGCCGGGCGCCCCGTCGTCATGGGCAAAATATCGTATTCATTCCGACCGCCCGTCGGCGGCTAACGAATCGAGGCGATGGAGATGGTTGTCGAAGCTTGGGATGAGCGTTACGCGAGAGGCGTAATCGCGTTATGGAACGAGGAAGCCGTCCGGGACGGCTACAAGGAGCTGGACGCGGACAGCTTCAATCGGATTTTCACGGGCAATCCGTACTTCGACCCCGGGGCGGCGTTCGTGTGGCTTGACGGACGGGACGTGGCCGGCTTTGCATGCGGCTGCACGGGCGACGATCTGCCATTGGGCGACAAGGCCGGGTATATTACCTGCATCGTGCTGCGGCAGGGACATGCGACTGCCGCGAATTATAGAAGTCTGCTTGACGCGCTTGAGGCTCGATTCGCCGAGCTGGGCAAGACGCAGGCCGACGTATTGTTTTTTAACCCGATGCAGCTGCCTTGGTACATCCCGGATACGCCAGGCCACGAGCATAACAACGCGCCGGGCGTGCCGGTCGGCAGCGGGCTTCACCGGTTTCTGCTGGATGAAGGGTATGCGGAGCGGGCGGTGGAGCAGGCCATGTATTTGGAGTTGTCCGGCTTTGCCCCTCCGGAGGATATCCGGCTGAAGGAAACGGCGGCCTCCGAGCAAGGCTACGCGGTCGGCGTATTCGCCTCCGGCGAGGTCGGCGGCATCGCCGAAATGCTGGACGGCCTCGGCAATCCGCTCTGGACGGAGGAGATTGCTCGTTGCGCGGCGGAGGGGACCCCGGTCGTATACGCGGCCAAGGACGGCCTGGCGGCCGGCTTTGCCGGGCCGGTCATCCGCCAGCCGAACGGGTGGGGCTACTTCGCCGGCATCGGCGTCCATCCGGACCATGAAGGGCACGGTCTCGGAACACTGTTGTTTTTTAAGCTGTGCGAAGCATTTCGCGCGATCGGAACGCCTTATATGTCTTTATACACGGGAAGCGCGAACCCGGCCGCCCGCATTTACGAGAAGGCCGGATTCCGTACCGTCAAACATTTTGCCGTCATGCGGAAGGAGCTGTTCAAATGAACGTTGAAAAACAAACGATACTCGCGATCGGCGGGCATGTCGGCGATATGGAGCTGACGGCGGGCGGCGTTCTCGCCGGCCATTCGTTGCGAGGGGACCGCATCGTCACGCTGGCGCTGACGGCGGGCGAGCGAGGCGCGCCGGCCGGCCGCGAGGTCGGCGAATACCGCGAGCAGAAGGTGCGGGAGGCGAAGGAATTCGCCGAATTGCTGGGCGGGACCGCTATCGTATTCGATACCCCGGACGGCGAGCTGCTTAATAACGAGGAGAATCGTCTCCAGGTATGCGACGTGATCCGGGAAGCGAAGCCGAACGCGATCATTACGCATTTTAAAAGCAGCATGCACAAGGACCACGACACGACGCATCGGATCGTGACCGACGCGCGGTATTACGCGGCGCTCGGGCCGCTCAAGCGAGAGCTGCCCGCGCATTTCGCCTCCAGGCTTTATTACGCCGAGAACTGGGAAGACGCGGTCGATTACAAGCCGTACGTCTACGTCGATTTCGACCAGGCGGCCTTTGACCTGTGGGTGGAGGCGGTATCCAGGCACTGGTTCGTTACGGGGAGCCCATCGTTCCCTTATCTCGAGTACTACAAGCATCTCGCCCGGGTTCGCGGCATCGAAGCGCGCAAGTTGTACGCGGAGACGTTCATGGTTCCGCCGGAAACGCTGCGCGTGCTGAAGTCCGAGCTGTAGGAGGGCGGGGCCATGGTGAAGAACGGCATCGACGGCATAACGGAACAAGCGGCTTTATTCAAAGGCAAACGGCTGGGGCTCATTACGGCGCCGACCGGCATGAACGCCGAGTTCGTATCGTCCATCCAGCTTTTGCGCGACCGTTACGAGCTCGCGGCCTTGTTCTCGCCGGAGCACGGGGTGCGCGGCGATATCGCCGCCGGAGGGATGGTGGAGACGTACGCCGATCCTTGCACGGGCGTGCCGGTATACAGCCTGTACCGCAAAGATTCGAAGCGGATGACGGCCGGCATGCTGGACGCCGTCGATATGGTCGTCTACGATATTCAAGACGTGGGCGTCCGCTATTATACGTTTATTTCCACGATGCTGCTTGCTTTGGAGGATTGCGCGAAGGCGGGCAAGCCTTTCGTCGTGCTGGACCGGGTTAATCCGCTGGACGGCGCCGCCGTCGAAGGGAACGTGCTGAAACCGGGCTATGAATCGTTTGTCGGGCATTACCCGCTGCCGGTTCGTTACGGCCTTACGGCGGGCGAGGCGGCCGTCATGGCGAACGACCAAATGGGCTTGAAGGCCGATCTGCACGTCGTCCGCTGCCAAGGCTGGGACCGCAATATGCAGTTCCCGGACACCGGCATGCTATGGGTGCCTCCATCGCTTGGCCTTCCGCGTTTCGAAACGGCGCTGCTCTATCCCGGCACCTGCCTGTTTGAAGGCACGAACGTATCCGAAGGACGCGGAACGGCGCTTCCGTTCGAGATGATCGGCGCGCCGTTTATCGATTCGCAGCGGCTGGCGGACGAGATGAACGCCCGGCGGCAGCCGGGCGTCCGGTTCCGTCCCGTTTATTTCAAGCCGGCGGCCTCCAAGCATGCAGGAGAGCTGTGCGGCGGCGTGCAGGCGCATGTAACGGACCGGCGCGCGATCCGGCCGCTCGACGTCGGAGTAACGCTTCTGTATACGATTAAGAAGCTATTCGAGCCGTTTGCGTTTCTGCCGCCGATCCGGGAAGGCTCCCGGCCTTTCATCGATTTGTTGGGCGGGGACAGCCAGTACCGCGCGGAAGACGCCACGCCGGAGACGCTGCTGGAGAGGTTTCGGGAGGAAAGCGGCCGGTTTGCGGAAACGAAACGGCAGTACCATTTGTACTAGGGCGGCGATGATTGCGGCTGTGCCGCACGGGAGGCGTGAAGACGATAATGAGATACGTAGCCGGGTTGGACGGCGGCGGAACAAAAACCGCGGGAGCCGTCGCCGACGAGCGGGGAAACCTCATCGGCGCGTTTACGTTCGGGGCGATTAATTTGAACGGCCGCGACGAAGCCGGCATCCGCGGCAGCGTCCGGGAGATGATGGCGGCAATCGGCGGCTTATGCGGCGGTCTCGAGCATTGCGCGCATATTTGCATCGGCGCGGCCGGCGTAAGCAATCCGACCGCCGGCTCCCGGCTGACCGCCATGGTCAGGGAGTTCGGCTATGCGGGAGGGCTGACTATTACCGGCGACCATGAGACGGCGATGTACGGCTCGCTCGAGGGCGCTTCCGGCATCCTTCTCATCGCGGGAACGGGCTCGATATGCTTCGGGCGCAACGGGAACGGGGCGGAGCACCGGACGGGAGGCGGCGGGCATCTGATCGACGACGAAGGCAGCGGCTACAGCATCGGCCGCGATTTGATCGCGGCAACGCTTAAAGCGCACGACGGCCGGATCGCGAACCGGCATATCGCCCCGATGGTATTCGCGAGGCTTGGCGTGGAGTCGGTGAGGGAGTTGATCGGCTTCGTGTACGATCCGAGGACGAACAAAAAAGACATTGCCGCGCTTGCTCCGCTTCTCTCCGAGCTGTGCGCGCTTGGCGACGAGGAGGCTCATGCCATCGCGCGGCGAAGCGCAGGCGCCTTGTACGAATTGGTCGTTCCCGTCGCGGAGAAGCTGTCTCTGCAGGACGGCGAGCTTGCGCTGACGGGCGGCGTCCTTACGGGGAACGCCGACGTGCGCGCTTCGCTCGTCGCGCTGCTTGGGCGTCGATATCCGCGGCTTAATTGCATCGCGCCGAGGCGCGATGCCGCATTCGGCGCGGTACTCATAGCGCTTGAGAAGCTGTGAGCCTGGCTGCCGCCAGAGGGACAATTAGACAAGAAGACTTAAATGCTCCAGCGGTTCTATAAGGAGACCCGTCAGCGTTGAACGGTCAGAGGCTGTCCGAAAGACGGAAGGCATCGTTCCTTGAAAATAGCGGTACGGGAAGCTCCTCAGCTCCTCCCGTACCGCTATTTTTCTCTATAGATTGGCCGGTTGTGTTATTTCTGCATCTTAAATAAATATTTGTAAATGAATTCCTGTGTCCACAGAACTAAAAATTCAATTGTACAACGATTTCGAAAGTTAAAATTGATTCATTTTTTTAATGATTAGTCATCATAATACATATGATACTTTGGAATGGTGTATATTTTTGGGTAAAAAGAACTATTAATCTTTACGAATTATTAAATTATAACTAGTGGATATTGGTACTTTTTGTAATTATAATAACTTTTGGAAGGAGGTGAAAATAAATGGAAGCTTTGTTGTTGGAAATTGCTCTCGTTATGGGCGTAGGTACGGGAACGGCGTTTCGCGTATATCAGCTCATCATGGCTGGCGCATCGACTTGGGCGTTGATTTCAATGATCATTGCAGGCGGAGGCTTTATTGGAATCGGTATTGTTGCGCTTCGTTACGCGGTCAAGAAATGGGCGACTAAGAAGCTTGAAGATGTTGCGGTAGCCTATTAATCCAATCCAATGCATAAATAAGAAAGGAGGATCTCAAAGGTGGAAAATATAATTTTGGAGATCGTGACAGCGACAGGAGTTAGCACGCAAACGGCATACTTCATAATTAAAATGGTTATGGCGGGCACTTCCATTTGGGCCATCGCAGGTGCGATTTTGGCTGGAGGAGGCGTATTGGCGGTTGGCGCTCTTATCGTCCGCAATTACATTCTTAAGAAGCTTGGACAGGATGCTTCATTCAAAATCATTGCTACTTATTAATAGAATAGCGCCAATCTTACGCGATTAGCGCTATCCCCCAGGTGTTGCATAAAGAGTACGGTGCGGCCTGCCTGACAGGCCGCCTCGCACATTTATTTTACTAAAAAATCAAGAAGAGGTAAAGGATGAGGAAACTCGTTGCGCTGCTCCACCTTCAACATCTTCTATATTTGCGTTGGTTTGTGTACCAATTCAACGTGTCGATCCGGCCGGGTACGATTCATCTGATTAGTCTGTTCATCGGTGCGCCATTGTTAGTGGCATTTCTTGCTTATTATTTATTCAGAGCGATCTTCCTGCTAGCTAGAGCTGGAGGATTCCAGCCCGAATGGGAGCATGTCAGCATTGCCTTCTCGCTCATTTATTTAATCCTTGGATTAGGGTTCGCCGGCGGCTCTTATCGGGAAACCTACATTCGGGCGTTTCATTCCAATGACTGGGAATTCATACGCGTTCACCATGGGCGAATCGCGATTGTACAATTGGCTAAGCTTATTGACATCTTCCCCTGGCAGTTCATATTTCCGTTGGTGCCGGTCGTGGTAGGCGCATCCTTATCCTGGAACCGCATATTCGCCGCTTCAATCCCTGCAGGCTGGTATACCTATGGGCTTCTTGCTCTTGCGGCAGGCGCACTGGCGCTGCGAACGATTGCCTTGCTGTTTAATCACCTTTACCGCAGTTCCGGCAATAAACGTTCGGCTGGATCCGAGCTTGCCGTCTTTGCCGCCAAGTCTGTCCTTTTCTCCTTTGTTTGTTATTCGGTTGTTAAGTGGATTGTGATCCAAGACCTTTCGTCCTTGTTTCCATTCGAGATGAACAGCCTGGCCGGTTGGCTTGGGCTGAGCCGATCCTGGATACTTCCAACCAACTGGCTGTTAAGCGGAAATGAATGGTTATTCGTAATAGCAGTCATCCTTTTGTGGTCGATTGCCTGGGTACTATTGGTTCGCAATGAGGACCGGTTATTATCCTTGCAGATCAATTTGCCTGATCATATCCAGCGATCACGCAGACGTTATTCGGCAGTATTTGGAGGAAACAGTCAAATTCGCAATCTCGTACTGAAGGACCTTATCCTTCTTACTCGTGATAGATACCGCGTCATTCCGCAACTGAAGGCCTATCTCATGGTGTTGATGGCCCTCGGAGGAATCGGACTTGCGGTACGTGAATTAGGTTGGATACAATCGTCGGCCTTTTCCTTCTCCGCCTTATTTGCGGCACAGCTGTTTCTCGCGTCGTTCGCCAGCGATCTGGTTACCCGAGTGACTAGCGTAGATGCAGAAGGAACGATGATGACTATATTACTGACTCACCTGAGAAAGCCGCATGCCATTATTGCTTCTAAGCTAGTGCTTCATATGGCGCTCATTACGTGTCTGGTCACCGTATCTGTTGCGGTGCTTGCCTTCGTAATGGGAATAAAGCCCTCTATGGCCGCGATGAGCATGCTTAGTATGCTGCTAATCAACCTGATATCGAGCTTAGGCACGGTGGTCTCTACAGCTATGTTCCCGAGGTTCGATTGGGATGATGAGTCAAAAATTAACACCTCGGAGAAGGCAGGGTTAATGGAATCGCTCATTACGAGAACCTTCGAGCTTGTTAATATTACGATAATTGGAACGAGCGGAGCTTTGCTGTTCGGGAAACGTCTCGATGAAAGCATGTTTTTCCTAGTTTCGCTGCTCGGTCTTGTAGTGACCTGCGCGATATGGAGTATAGCGGCGGCGTGGCTTCTTAGAAAAGCTTGGTGGAAGGAGTGGAGGTTATAGGATGAAAGTGATCGATGTGCGCAATATTTCATTCCAGTACAAGGGAACGGAACGGCCAGCGGTTGAGCAAATCAGGTTCGAGGTCAATCAAGGAGAAATTGTCGGCTTGCTCGGTCATAACGGAGCAGGCAAGACGACGATATTGAAATGCATTGCGGGGCTGATGCAGCCGGCAGCCGGGGAAATAACGATGGCTCCTGCACCCGGCAAGGATGCCGGGACGAATGATAGAACAATGGGGATTAGCGATCTGGGGTATGTTCCTTCCGACTTTTACCTGTATCCCTTGTTAACGGTTGAAGAAATGATACGCTTTACGGCCAGTCTTCACAGGCTCGAAGAGCGGGTAGTGTCGGAGAGGATGAATGCGATGCTGAACGCCTTTCAGCTTAATGATAAGCGCCATCAATTTGTGAAGACGTTGTCCAATGGGATGAAGCAGAAGGTGGCGCTCATCACGGGAGTCATCCATTATCCGCAGACGTTAGTTCTTGATGAACCCATGACAGGCTATGATGCCGTCGCGACCAGGGAAACGAAAAATTTTCTTACCCGTTACGCGAATGAACAGCAAGCCGGGATCCTGCTTTCCTCGCATCGGCTCGATGTTGTGGAAGATATTTGTGAACGAATTGTTGTCATTCATCAAGGGAAAGCGATTTTTAACGGGGCGATCTCTGAATTGAAACATCTTGCGAATGATTCGAAGACGCTTGAGGAAGCGCTGCTGCGGATGTCAACGGAATCGGAAGAGGTGACGGAGTGATTCAAGGTTTTAAATGGGTATATGCGCATGCGGCAAAGTGGCGCTATCTGCTCATAGCCTCGTCCGTTCTATATGGATTGGCTGCTATTGCAGGCGCAGTCGTCGGTTCAAACGAGCCGTTACAAAATACGGAAGGGGATATTCCACATGATCCGTTTTATTATTTAACCCATAACTCGCGTTCAATTCTGCTGTTCTTAAGCGGGCTTCTCACGTTTGGCATGACAAGCATATTTGCATTATTTGCGAATGGATTCATGATTGGGTTCTCTGTCGCAGGACGAAATCAAGATACGCCGCTTTGGGCAACGCTTATGCATATCATTCCGCATGGTATCTTTGAAATTCCTGCGATGCTGCTTGCCGGAGCGGTCGGGCTATACCCGTTGCAGCTGCTTGTTCGATATGCCCGCAACCAGAGGCCTCTCAAAATCGGCTGGATGTCCATTGTATTAAGCATCGTATGGATTGGCGCCCTACTCATTGCAGCCGCTTTTGTGGAAGCTTTGATATCCCCAGCTATTATCGATTGGGTGACATAAGGCTGATACCCAAACATTCGAACCCTTGTCATTGAAATTCTAGTCCGGAGGTAGAACAAGATGGTACTCGTTGATTTCGTCAAAGTATTATTCGTTCCCAGACCGATCATGGAAAAAAGGCTTTTTCAAGAGCGCTTTTTCTCCATGATCGTACTTTTAAGCTTGTTATCCGTCATTCTCGCCGTCGTTTCCGTATCCTTTTTTCGTGCGGAAGATATGACAGAAGCGTCGGGAGTAACCATAGATTCGGATACTTATGAAGCTTATAAAGTATTCATGCTGCTGGGTACCGGTTTCATGGCCAGCTTCACGCCAATCGTCTTCATTCTGTTCAACACCTTGATAAATAAGCTGATCCTGTGGGCGGTACGGGTAACTATTCCTTTCCGGGGCTTGTTTATTCTAGGTATTCTTGCTCATATTCCTCTCCTCATGGATACTCTCGTCCGGATTATTGTTCAATCCTTCATCGGGGAACCGCTCACGAAATCGCCGGCGGCGTTATTCTCATTCCTGTTTGATTCAGAATCGCAACTAGGGGGCATGTTGTCCGTTTTTACGGTGTTCGGCGTATGGAGTACGCTGCTCTACGCGACCGGCATTTATATTCTCGCTCCGGAACGCGCCCGTTGGCGGAGCATTATCGTTGTTGTACTCGTTTGGATCATTACGACCTTCGTCTCGGGATATATAAATAACAGTCTGGGTCCAATCGGCAAATAGAGTCTAAGCAGCATGAGGTGATCGATGTGAAAAAGGCAGTCGTCGGAGCTTTAGTGTTAGTTGCCGTAAGTATAGTGGGTTTTAATGTGTGGCAATTAAACCAGTCGAGCACGACTAAGCAAGAAGCTGTCAACGTGGAGACCTATAGAGTAGAGTTTCAAGAGCTCAAGCAATATGTCATTGCCTCGGGAGTCGCTATTCCCGCAGAAGAAGAAAGAATCTATCTGGACAGCGGGCTTGGTCAGCTTGAACGTATTCTGGTTGCGGAAGGACAGAAGGTTAAGGCGGGTACACCTGTACTCCGGTACCGGGCCGATGATATCTCGAATGAACTTAAGGAATTTGAAATCTCTCGCAAGCGGCTGGAGCTTGAGTTGGAAGAGAATAAGGAGCAGCTCTCGAATCTAATGCCTGAATTAAGACAAGAGCTGGGGAATATCACAGACGATACGCAGCGCGAAGAAGCAGTGCGGCAGCTAGGACGCAAGAAACGCAATCTCGAACGCCAACAGGCTGTCATTATATTGGATATAGAAGCGATTAAGATGCAGACAGCTGCCTTGGAGGACAAGCGGAAGAGACTTGTCGTAACGAGCGGAATGAAGGGAACGGTTCAGAAAATTGAATACGATTCCTCTGATTACAGCGATAACCCTTTGATCTATATCGTGTCCGATCAGAACTATAAGGTTCATGGCACCATAACAGAGTTCGACCATGTACTTGTGAAGATGGACCAGAAAGTTGAAGTTAAGCCTAAGGTGCTGTCCGGTCAGGCATGGAAAGGTATAGTACGAAGCGTAGATTCGACTCCGGTAGGCTGGAGTACGGCTGATTCAGCAACCCAAGGCGATAAGGAGGTTGTTACCTCTTATCCTTTTATTGTAGACCTGCTGGAGCCAAGTGAAGAATTGAAAAGCGGCTATCATGTCTATATTGATATCGAAGTAGAGCCGAACGAGAGGCGATTAGCTGTCCCCCATGGAGCAATTCTTAATGAAGAAGGACAAGAAGTTGTCCTCCTAGTGCGTGAAGGCATTATTCAGAAACGGCAAGTGACAACCGGCAGGTCTAGCGATAATTGGAAAGAAATTGTAAGCGGCCTTATGGAAGGGGATCTCATTGTAAGCAGCCCTCAACCGGAAATGAGAGAAGGCATGCCTATCCAAACGGAGGATGCCGCTTAATGCTGTTGGAAAATATTAGAATCGCCGTATCCTCCATTTATGCGCATCAGCTGCGCTCTCTCCTAACGATGATCGGCATCATTATAGGTGTTGCTTCGGTCATTATGATCGTTGCCATTGGACAGGGCGGGGAATATGCGCTTAAGTCTTCTTTTGCCGGCTCCGGTCAGAATACCATTGATATCGACTTCGAATATGCGGAGGGAACGTTAATGAGCGATGTGGGCTCGGAGCCGCTTTATACCGAAAGCGATGTTATAGCCCTAAGCAAACTACCTGAAATTAAACGAGTCATTCCGACCGTTAATAGCTCTACCAATGCGCAATATTTGGATATGACGCTTAGTGTGCAATTAGTGGGAATGACGGAGGGCTATTATGAGGTATATCCCCAGCGGTTGCTCAAAGGCAGATTAATTGACAAGGCCGATCTGGAACAGGGGCGCAAAGTTACGATAATCGGCGAAGACGTGGAGAAGGAATTGTTCGTGGGACGCGACCCCATAGGAAGCTATATCGAGTTGGAAGGTGTTCCGTTTAAGGTTATAGGCGTAGTCAAGCCGATGAGCGGCGGAATCTTCTCGCTGGCATTGAAGGAAATGATCGTCCCCCGTACGGTATGGCCCGTCTTATACGGGCGGAATGAGATTAGCTCGCTGACCGTTCAGGCGCTGGATGCCGCGAGTATAGAGGCAGCCGGACAGAAGGCCGTAAACCTTCTTAATGCGATGAAGAAAGACAGACAACGCGTGAAGGGGGAGTACTATATATTCAACCTGGAGCAAATTCGCGAGTCGCTCTCAACCATTACCCGCATAATGACGGGAATCATCGGGGGAATTGCGGGCATCTCCTTATTCGTTGGGGGAATCGGGGTGATGAATATTATGCTTGTGTCCGTAACGGAACGAACGAGAGAGATTGGCATTCGCAAAGCATTAGGGGCAACCAAAGGCGAAATCCTGATTCAATTTTTAATAGAAGCGGTCTTACTTACTACGCTTGGCGGAGGAATAGGCATTCTTATCGGAATGGGAGGCGCAGAACTTGTCAGCCTGTTCACCAGGTGGCCGTCGCTTATTTCATGGCCGGTCATAGTCGGAGGACTTCTGTTCTCCATGGTCATCGGCATTGCGTTCGGTATTTTGCCGGCAAACCGCGCTGCGAAGCTTCAGCCGATCGAGGCCCTTCGTTATGATTAGGAGGGAGTATACCTATGAACGTGATGGAATTGCAGGATATTAACAAGCTTTATCCGGGCGTTGAGCCTTTACATATTCTCAAGAACATTCAACTTACCGTTCGACATGGCGAGTTTTTGGCTATCGTGGGGCAAAGCGGCTCAGGCAAGTCTACTCTGATGAATGTAATGGGACTTTTAGATATTGCGACCACAGGCGCGTATCGGTTCGAAGGCGTCGATGTCAGCGGGCTGACGGATGAGAAGATTTCGAAGCTTCGCAGTCGGAAAATTGGTTTTGTCTTCCAACAGTTCAATCTGCTCCCAAGACTGTCTGCCTTAGAAAATGTGGAGATCCCCATGATCTACGCAGGGATAGGACGCAAAGAACGGCGTGAAAAGGCGATGCAGCTTCTGGAACAGCTTGGGCTGGCTGAGCGGGCGAAGCACAGGCCAAGCAAGCTGTCCGGGGGTCAGCAGCAGCGGGTGGCTATCGCAAGAGCATTGGCGAATTCGCCTACGCTCATTCTAGCCGATGAACCAACGGGTGCACTCGATACAACTACAGGTCTCGAAGTGCTGCACACGTTGGTCCAGCTGAATGAACAAGGCAATACGATCATTCTAATCACTCATGATCTGACGGTTGCATCCTATGCTCAGAGGCTCATCACGCTGAAGGATGGAGTTATTATTTCGGATGAACGGCTTCAAACGATACATAAACCTCAAAAATTATAACCTTTATGAAGAGAGGGCAGCTTCCTCTCTTTTTTTATGTCGATCTTCGATGTCAGGTTTCTGCTGCACAACGTACAACAGCCGCGAACTCGCTTGCTATTTAGTGCTGCAAAGCGTCCCGAAGGACCTGTTCCACCTTGGACAAATGATCGGCGATTCGACTTTCGGCCAGCTTCTTGTCCTGCTTCTCGATCGCTTCAAAGATCATCCTATGCTCATGCAGCAATCTGGCCGCCGTTGCCTTCTCGCGGTAGAACCACAGCTCCCTGGACTGACGGATCGATTCATTGAACCGTCCGGACAGCGATTCCATCAGCTGGAAGAGCAGCGAATTGCCGGATGCCGCCGCTATCGCCATATGGAACGCCACATCGGCGCGTTCGCCTTCCGACGTATCGTTGCGCCCCAGTCCGATCTCCATCGCGGCTAACCATTCGGTTAGACGCTGCAAATCTTCCGGGCTGCGCCGCTCGGCGGCAAGAGATGCCGCCCGAACTTCCAAGGCCATCCGAACTTCCAGCAGTTCGACTAACGAATCGGCGCCTTGGAGCAGCAGCCGTTCATCCCGATGGCCCTCGGCCGGAAGCACCGGTTTGACAAAGGTTCCGCCGCCATGGCGAACATCGAGCCAGCCCATCGCTTTGAGCGCGCTTACCGCTTCTCTGACGGTGGAGCGGCCGACGCCGAACGCTTCGGCGAGCTCCACGACGGATGGAATTCGTTCGCCCGGCTGCCATGCGCCGTCTTTAATTTTGAGCAGGATTTGATCGGCGACGAGTTCGTGGCCTTTTGGGGTCGTTATTTTCATGAGCGCCTCCAACAAGTTCAAGGTGATCCATCATTCATTTGGGACTATGCAATCGAGATCATTTTAGCATATAATGGGGGAAAAGTCATCAGATGACCTGACTACAGCTGCTAGAATCGGAGGATCGACAATGCTGGATCGGACTCTTGTCGCGAAGCTTCGCGAGATCGTAGGAGATGTATACTTCAGGGAGGATAAAGAGGCGTTGGTTGCTCATTCGTATGACGGGACGCCGATGCTGCAAAGCCTTCCGGACGGCGTGATCTATCCGAAGGATACCGATCAGGTTGCCGAAATTATGAAATGCCTTTCGCGCTATCGCGTGCCGGTCGTCTCCCGCGGCTCCGGCTCCAATCTTTGCGGCGGCACCGTACCCGTTCAGGGCGGGGTCGTCATGGTCATGCATCGAATGAACCGAATCGTAGAGGTCGACCCGGAAAACTTGACGGCAACGGTTCAGCCCGGCATCGTTACGGCGGAATTCATCTCGCATATCGAATCGCTCGGCCTGTTCTATCCGCCGGACCCGAGCAGCATGCGAATATCGACGATCGGCGGCAACATTGCCGAGTGCTCCGGCGGACTTCGCGGCTTGAAATACGGCACGACGAAGGATTACGTGCTCGGACTGGAAGCCGTTCTTGCAAACGGCGAAATCATCCGCACCGGCGGGAAGCTGATGAAAGACGTTGCCGGCTACGATCTGACCAAGCTGTTGATAGGCTCCGAAGGAACGCTGGCGATTATTACAGAAGCGGTCTTGAAGCTGGTCCCTCCCCCGAAGAGCAAGAAGACGATGCTCGCCATGTACAAGGATCTCTACGGGGCAGCCCGCACGGTATCGCGCATCATCGAAGCCAAAATCATTCCGGCGACATTGGAATTTATGGACAATCCGACGATTCGGGTGGTGGACGATTTCGCCAAGCTGGGCCTTCCCCGCGACATGGAGGCGATTCTGCTTATCGAACAGGACGGCGACCGGGAAGCGGTGGAACGCGATATGGAGAGCATGAGACGAATATGCGAATCGGAGCTCGCCGACCGGGTCGAAGTCGCGGAAAGCCGGGAGCATGCCGAGAAGCTGCTGACGGCGAGGCGAAGCGCTTTTACCGCGCTGGCGCGGCTTCGGCCGACGACCATTCTGGAGGACGCCACCGTTCCGCGGTCCAAGATTGCGGACATGGTGCTGCGCATCAATGAAATCGCAATAAAGCACAACGTTTCAATCGCTACGTTCGGACATGCGGGAGACGGCAATCTTCACCCGACGGCCACAACGGATGCAAGGGACCTGGACGAGGTGCGCCGCGTCGAGCAAGCTTTCGAAGAAATATTCGAAGCGGCGATCGAGCTGGGCGGGACGATAACGGGAGAGCATGGCGTGGGAATGGTCAAAGCGCCGTTCCTCGAATGGAAAATCGGAAAGAGCGGCATCGAAGTGATGCGGGGAATCAAGCAGGCGTTCGACCCGTACAACTTGCTGAACCCCGGCAAACTATTCGCGAAAGAAACAAGGAAAAGAGTGGTGATTGACCGTGGCTGACGAAAAAGCAGAGAAAACGATGCAAAGCGATGTGGAGATAATTTTCCAAAATCCAATGGCCAAGACGCTGCAAATCAAGCTTGATTACGATCAATTAACCAATTGCATGCGGTGCGGATTTTGCTTGCCTGCTTGCCCTACGTTCCGGGAAACGGGCCTCGAGCAGGAGTCTCCCCGCGGACGTATCGCGCTTATGAAGGCCGTCGCCGACGGCATGATGGATCCCGATCGCACGTTTCAGGAGCAAATGAACCATTGCCTGGGCTGCAGAGCTTGCGAACCGGCATGTCCCGCCGATGTGAAGTACGGTCAATTGATCGAGCAAGCCCGGGACGCGATCGAGGATCATGCCCAGCACGGCTTGCCTGTCAAAGGAATCCGCAGCTTCTTTTTCAAGGGAATTTTCCCGCATCGCGCACGGCTGAAAGCGCTCGGAGGCGCGCTTGCCGTCTATCAAAAATCGGGCTTGCGCAAAATCGTTCGAGGAAGCGGCATCATGAAGCTGTTGCCGGCACCGATGAGAGAGATGGAGCAAATATTGCCGGACGCTTCTTCCCAGGGCGTCGTGGAGCGGCTCGGCACCTTGCTTCCCGCCAAAGGCGACAAAATCGCACGCGTCGCCTTGTTCCGAGGCTGCATCATGGACGTCATGTTCGCGGACACGAATGTCCATACGGCGAAGCTGCTCTCCGAAGCCGGCTTTGAAGTCGTGATTCCGAACGAACAAGGATGCTGCGGCGCTCTTCACGCGCATAGCGGCGAGTTGGAAATGGCGAGACGTCTTGCCCGTTCCAATCTGGAAGCGTTCAAAGCGGCGGAGGCCGACTATATCGTCTCCAATGCCGGCGGCTGCGGGGCTTTGCTTGTCGAGTACGATCATCTGCTGCAGCAAGATTCGGACTGCCGCGAGCTTGCCGAATGGTTTTCTTCGCGGGTAGTCGATGTGAGTCAATTGCTGTTCGAACGAGGAAGACTGCCGAGGTTTGCGGATGACAGCGCGAGCGCGCAAGAGCCCGTGACGATCACCTATCAGGACTCCTGTCATCTGCGCAACGTGATGAAGAGCCCGGACGCCCCGCGTCGGCTCATGAAGCAGGCGGCCAACGTACGTTTCGTGGAGATGAAGGAAGCCGATCGGTGCTGCGGATCCGCCGGCATTTATAACGTAACGCAGCCGGAAATGGCAAACGAAATATTGGCGCACAAGATGGAGCATGCGAGCCGAACAGGCGCGCGGTATTTGCTGACCAGCAACCCGGGCTGCCTCCTTCAGATGAAGCTGGGCGTATTGAAGCATGGCGGAAGCGAGCGAATGGAAGTGAAGCACGTCGTCGATTTCTTATACGAAAGAATCACGCATGCGGAGGAGTGATCCTTGCCTGATGCGGTAAGATAGGAGGGCTGGAATGAAGCGCCGTCTCGCGCGATCCATATGCAGGAGAAGTCATGAACGGGTAACGAAAATCAAAAATTGCATCTTGCGCGATGGAAATAAGGATCCGGATAATGATGATTATACAGCTCGTCTGCGCTGCGCCGATAACGGTAGAAATGAGGTTGTGTCGTGCCGATTACGAATTCGGGAAGAACAAAGCTTACGCTGCTGCAGGCCTGTCTGCTCGTTTCGCTTGTCCCGCTGTTGTCGGGATGCAGCGATCACGCGAACGGGGAAGGGCCCATTCCGGAAGCCGTGCAGGACGGAATGATCTACAAGGAGCCGGGACTCGGCAAATACGATCCCCCGATCGACGTTTCATTCGTCAGGGAAAACGGGACCGGTCTCGAAAATTTGATTCGCGAGCTGCCGGGTCAATCCATGGAAGACAATGCGTGGTCCAGGCTCTACGAAGAGGTATTAGGCATTCGAATACGGTATGACTGGCTCGCGAAGGGCGATCTGTACCGGCAGAAGTTAGGCGTTTCCATTGCCTCCGGCGATATTCCCGACGTCGTCAAGGTGAACGCCCAGCAGCTGCGCCTATTGGCCAACGCGGGGCTGATTCGGGATATGACGGAGACGTACGAGAAGTACGCGACGCCCTTGACCAAACGTATTCTTAGCCAAGAGGGGACGAGGCCGTTCGACTCCGCTACGATCGACGGCAAATTAATGGCGATCCCGGAGACAAGCGCTTCGATCGAAGGCGCTCAATTCATTTGGATCCGCATGGACTGGCTGGAGCGGCTGGGCATGCGGCCCCCTCGTACGATGGATGATCTGCTCGCGATTTCGAAAGCGTTTACAGAGAAGGACCCCGACCAAAACGGCGAAAACGACACCTATGGTCTTGCCGTCACCCAATATTTGTGGGATCCCGTCATGGGGATTATGGATTTTATGGCCGGGTACGGCGCGTATCCGAAACTATGGCTGAAGGACGACAGCGGCAAGCTCGTCTACGGAGGCATTCAACCGGAAGTGAAGACGGCGCTCCGGGCGCTGCAGGAGATGTACGAGAGCGGTCAAATCGATCCCGAGTTCGGATTGAAGGACGGCAACAAGGTGAAGGAAGTGCTAGCGTCGGGCAAGCTCGGCATGTTTTACGGGGAGCAGTGGGGTTCGTTCGTCGCGCAAGCGAGCCGGGAGCTGTTCCCGGATTCCGAATGGCAGGCGTTCCCTATCGTGTCGGCTGACGGAGAGCTTCCGAAGGTCCCGCTCCGGTTCAGCACGCATCAGTTCCTCGCGGTCCGGAACGATTATCCTTACCCGGAAGCCGTCGTGAAGATGTTCAACCTGCACCTGGAGAAAAATTGGGGAGAAACGGCCGAATACGAAACCTATTACAGCAATCCTTTCCCGGTGTGGCAATTGTCGCCGATCACGCCTTATCCCGCGCGAAAAAACCTGGAGGCGTTCCTTCAGCTGAAGGAAGCGCGCCGAACCGGCGACTTCTCCATGCTGAAGGACGAGGCCAAGGCCATTCAGAAAAATATCGATACGTACTTGGCCGGAAGCGCGAACAAGGATTCCGGATGGGGCTGGGCGAAGACGTACGGGCCGGACGGAGCCTTTGCGATTTTGGACCGGTACGAGCGGAACGGACAGCTGCTGTACGAAAGCTTCGTCGGCGCGCCTACGGATACGATGATCGACAAGCAGGCCGTCCTGGACGAGCTTGAGCTCGAGACGTTCATCAACATTATTCTCGGACGCTCCGTCGGCGATTTCGACCGGTTCGTCGAAGAATGGACGGCATTGGGCGGCAACCGGATTACCGCGGAGGTCAACCAATGGTTTGCCGAGAAACATGAACCTTAACCTAGACATACATGCGGCAACGGAGGCGTTCGCTTGATTAAATTTCCCGCATTTTCCATGCGCAGCTCGATTTTTGCCCGCTTGGTGCTTACTTATCTTATCGTGGTGTTCCCGATTATTCTGCTCGGGGTCTATTTGTATCAATGGAGCTATCAGAACGCAAGCGACGACATTACGAGAGCCACGGTCAAACAGCTGGAGTATTACCTCGACGGACTGAACCGCGAAGTGGAATGGATGGAGCTGCAGCTATTCGATACGGTGGAAGACGCAGGGCTGAATAAGCTCTCCGCGACCTGGAGCCTGATGGACGGCGCGGAACAGCGAACCCGTCTGAACGAGGTGCTGCACCGGCTGACTTCCTTCCAGAACAGCAGTCCTTACATGAAAGATATTTACGTGCATATCCGGCCCATTAACAAAACGGTGTCGGCGGCAAGCGGCGTTCAGCCGCTGGACGAGGTCCGGTTCCATACGTTTAATACCCGCTCCGGCACGAACGAGAGCCGGTTGTTATTATGGAATAACGGGCTTCATCTTAGCGCCGCCAAGCAAAGCGGCAAGAAGGGAGACGAACCGGTCTTTATCGTCCAAATCGAGCTGGATTCGGACAAGCTGGGCAAGTCGTTGCATCAGATCAATATTTATCCGGACAGCGGATCCCTGCTCATCCTGGAGGAGAACGGCTATTCCATTCGCAGCCATCCGGAGTCGGACGCTTCGATCCTGCAGTTCGTGCAGGAAGCGAGCGCGACGAACGACAACGAATTTCAGATGAAGATGAATGGCAAGAGCTATCATATGAACAAGGTGTATTCCGAATCGCTCGGCCTTTCCGTTGCGGCCTATTTGCCCGAGGAGACGGTCAAGCGGCCGCTCAGCAAGTTCTATAATTGGGGATTATTGTTCGCGCTCACGTCCCTGCTCGCGGTGGTCGCATTCTCTTATTCTTCGTACCGCTTCATCCATCGGCCGCTGCTTTCGCTCGTGCAAGGCTTCAAGCGGATGGAAGGCGGAGCGCTCGACGTCCCGATCGAACACGGGCGCAAAGATGAATTCGGTTATCTGTACACCAGGTACAACCAAATGCTTGCCAGGCTGCAGAGCCTGATCGATCAAGATTTCAAGCAGAAGATGATGATGCAGCGGGCGGAGCTCAAGCAGCTTCAGTCCCAGATCAACCCGCATTTTTTGTACAACAGCTTTTTTATACTGAACTCTCTTGCGAAGACGGGGGACGTGGACCGGATCGAAGCGTTCACCGGCATGCTGGGCGAATACTTCCGGTTTATTACCCGCAACGGGGAAGATCACGTGCCTCTGTCGGAGGAAATCAAGCACTCCCGGATGTATACGGAAATCCAGAAGCTGCGGTTTTCGAGGCGCATTCGCGTGCAGTTCGACGAGCTGCCCGCCGGGATGGAGCGGATTCGCGTCCCGAGACTCATCGTTCAGCCTATCATCGAGAACGCATACGAGCATAGTCTGGAGAAAATGACGGAAGAAGGCCTGCTTCGCGTCACGTTCGACCGGACGGAGAACGAGGCGTCGATCACGATTGAAGATAACGGCGACGGCATCGCCGACTCCGATATCGAAGCGTTAAAGGAGAGGCTGAATCAAACGGCCAATTCCTACGAAATGACGGGAATCATCAATATTCATCGAAGGCTTGCCCTGACATTCGGGGAAGGAAGCGGACTGGTCTTGTCCAGAAGCGGCCTGAACGGGTTAAAGGTCGTGATACGAATCAGGCTGGAGGAGGAGAAGAACGATGTATAGGCTCTTAATCGTCGACGATGAGGAAATTATTACGAATAGTCTGTACGAGGTGTTCCATCGCCTCATGTCAGATTCGCTGGATATATGCCGGGCTTACTCCGCCCGCGGGGCGCTGGATTGGCTATCGCGTACCCGGATCGATATCGTGCTAACCGATATCCGCATGCCGGGGATGAACGGCTTGGAGTTGACGCAGGAAATCCGGTCGTTCTGGCCGAGATGCAGAATCGTATTTTTGACCGGCTTCAGCGAATTCGATTACGCGTATCAAGCCATTCAAATGCCGAATGCGCGTTATTTGCTCAAGACGGAAGGGTACGACAAGGTTTCGCAGACGGTCGAGGACGTTGTACAAGAACTGAACCGGGAGCTCCGGTTCGAACAGCTGGCGGAGAAATCCCGCGAACAGACGGATGCGCTGGCGCTTATTTCGCAAGGCGATTATTTCCGGCATTTCCTTCAGGAAAGCAGCGCGATGAACGGTCGCCGGGAAGAGCTGGTCCGGGATTTCGAAGAGCTGAACATCGTTCTCTCTCCGAATGCGCCCGTCCTGCTGGCGCTTGGCCGGGTGTCCTACAAGGCGGATACGGGCTATGCGGGAAGGAGCAAGGTTGTTGCGGCCGTCCGGAGAATCTGGAGCTCCTTCATGTCGGAGCAAACCCGCAGTATCGGCGTCGTGGACAAGCAGGGCGATATGTTATGGTTCATTCAACCTACGCCGGATGCGGGCGAGAAGTTCAATCAGCACTTGCTCCGTTATTTGGAAGGAACGCTGGAGCTTGTCCAGGAAGCGTGCCTGGCTTCCTTGCAAGCGGCGATCAGCTTTACGGTTAATGGGGCTTTATGCGAATGGGAGGAAGTGACGCTCCGGTACGAGAGGCTGCGCCGGCTTCAGCAGTCAAGGATCGGAGACGGCCTCTCCATGATCCTGATCGACAGGGCCGAGGAGTCGGAAGCGGACGTTTTGAAAGAGGGGACATCCATCGACTACAAAATCGCCATGCTGGAAGCGCACTTGGAAGGCGGGAAGGCGTCCGAGTTTCTGGAGGAGCTGGAGGCGCTCGCCTCCAAGCTTCTTCACGGATGCTGCGGGAGCGTTCAGAAGACGATCGAAGGCTACTACGCGATTGCGCTCGTGCTGCTCTCCTATATGAACCGCATGGGGCTGCACGGCCAGCTCGGGGAATACGGGAAGCTGATGCGGCTCGATGACCACGGCTCCATGAAGGACGCCTTTGTGTACCTCCGCGAAACGGCGCAAACCGTGTTCCGATACAAAAACAAAGACGAGCGGGACAGGGCGTCCCAAGTCATCGAGCGCATCTGCCAGTTTATCGAAGAGCATCTGGACGAGGATCTCTCCTTGGTCAGGCTTGCGGAGCTCCATTATTTCAACCCGTCTTATCTGTCCAGATTTTTCAAGCAGGAATTCGGCATGAACGTATCCGAGTATATCGATAAATGCAGGCTTCGGAAAGCGAAGGAGCTGCTTCGCAATCACGAGATGAAGGTGCGGGACGTCGCTTCCGCCGTAGGCTACGAGGCCGCCCATTCCTTCACGCGCTTTTTCAAGAAGATGACCGGTCTGACGCCGCAGGAATACCGGGACAACCTGATATGATCGCCTACTAGCAGGCGGGGAAAGTTCGTTGAGGCCGTTCAACGGACTTTTTTTGTTGCGCGTTCAACTAGAACTAGACGGGTACCGGACATACGAATCGGCAGGTTGTTGCCGTTATTGGCGAGCGGTACACTTTTTACAGAATGAAAGGAGGGAAGAGGAAGGGCAGTGCTGCGGAAATTAACATTCATCTTGTTCGCCGCGTTATTGGTTGCCGGGATCGCTTTACATAAATGGAACAAGGAGCTGAAGGCAGATATGAACGAGGAAATGAAAGCGAGCTACACCGCGCCCGCGGAAGCGATCGGCAAGCTGCCGGGCAACGGCAATCCCGTCGTCGCCCACAAATTCGGAGCGGATCCGTACGCGCTCGCGTTCGGGGGACGGGTGTACCTGTACAACACGAACGACGTGCTGGAATACGACGGGGAGGGCGAAGTCAAGGACAATACGTACGGGAACATCAATAAATTATCGGTCCTATCCTCCGATGACTTGATCAATTGGACGGATCATGGCGTCATTCGCGCCGCGGGACCGGAAGGCGCCGCCAGATGGGCGACGCAGTCCTGGGCCCCCGCCGCGGCTCATAAGAAGATTGGCGGAGAAGATCGGTTTTTCTTGTATTTCGCCAACAATGCGAGCGGCATCGGCGTGCTGACGAGCGACAGTCCGACCGGGCCGTGGACCGATCCGATAGGCAAGCCGCTTATCTCGCGGGATATGCCCGCGGCGGCAGGCGTGACCTGGCTGTTCGACCCCGCCGTTCTGGTGGATGAAGACGGAACGGGCTACCTCTATTACGGGGGCGGCGTGCCGGAAGGACAGCACGAAATGCCGAATACCGCCCGCGTCGTTCGGCTTGGGGACGATATGATCAGCGTAGCCGGAGAAGCGGCGACGATCCCGGCTCCGTTCATGTTCGAGGATGCCGGCATTAACAAATACAACGGGGAGTACTATTACACCTATTGCTCCAACTTCTATAACGGAGCAAGGCCGGAAGGCAGTCCTCCCGCCGGGGAGATTGCTTATATGACCAGCGATAATCCGATGGGACCTTGGACGTATCAAGGCTCCATTCTCCAAAATCCGGGCCAGCTCTTCGGCGTAGGCGGCAACAACCATCATGCGATCTTCCAATTCCAGGACGCGTGGTATATCGCCTATCATGCGCAGACCTTGGCCAAAGCGATGGGGGTTGCGAAAGGCTACCGTTCGACGCATCTCAATTCGGTTCGGTTCGCCGAAGACGGTTCCATTGTCGAGATTGCCGCCGATTGGAAGGGGGTGGATCCGATCAAACCATTCGATCCGTTCGTTCTTGCCGATGCCGCTACGATGGCGTGGAGCGCGGGGGTTACCGCTCAGCCGTTCGTGGGCGACGAAACCGATCGCCAATCGGCGAAGCTGGTCGTGAGCGACGTGCACGACGGCGATTGGACGGCGGTTGCCGGCGTGGATTTCGGAGACGGAGCTTCTTCGGTTTCGGCCTCGATTGCCAGCGCGGCCGAGGGAAGCACGATCGAGCTTCGGCTGGATCGTCCGGACGGCAAGCTGATCGGGACGCTGGTCGTGCCGAATACCGGCAGCTTGCGGCAATGGAAGGAAGTCGAAACGAAAATAGCCGGTGCCGAGGGCATTCATGATCTTTATTTCCTCTTCAGAGGCGAAAGCGAGAAGGAACTGCTCCGATTCAATGCTTGGCGGTTCGGCCGCTAAGCGGTCAAGAGCAACTGCCGGTCTATCGGCGGAACGGCTTAGCGGAGCGGCAATGACCAGAACACCTAGATCGCGCAACGTCCGAAGGCGGACGAATTAGCAGGGCAAATACGATCATGCGAGGTGTTAGCGATGTTGTTCGCAAGATGGAACCGGATGCTGTCGTTCATCCTGGCAGGCATCCTGGTTATGACGTCCGTTACGATAGCGCCATATGCGGCGAATGCGGACGAGTCTTCACTATCCTCGGACTTCGAGGACGGCACGGTGCAAGGATGGTCCGGGCGCGGAGGCACGGAGACGCTGTCGGTTGCGGAGGATATAGCGAATACGGGTTCGCGCAGCCTAAAGGTCGAAGGAAGAACCTCGGGCTGGCACGGGCCTCAGCTGAGCCTGTCGTCGTACATGCAGACCGGCCAAAATTATGCGCTCTCCGCGTGGGTTCGACTGCCTGCGGGAGTCGCGGACGCTCCCGTGTCGCTGCTTATCCAGAGGACGACGGACGGTGCGAACCACTATGAGCAAGTCGCATCCAAGACGGCGAACGCTGACGGCTGGGTCAAGCTGGCAGGCGAATACAAGCTGCCTAAGGCATCGGAGAATGTCATGGTGTACTTGGAATCATTCGACCTCCCGGCGTTATCCTTCTACGTGGACGATTTCCTGATCGAGCCGGCGGCCGAACCGGAGCCGATCGTCATTCAGCCGGACATTCCGAATTTGAAGGATGTGTTCGCCGAACATTTCCTGCTCGGTTCGTCTCTGCTGGCGGGGGAAGTCGCGGATCCCGAAGGACCGGATGCCGAGCTGCTGAAGAAGCATTTCAACAGTCTGACGCCGGGCAACGAATTGAAATGGGACGCGACCGAGCCGGTCGAAGGCCAGTTCAACTTCACGCAAGCGGACCGGATCGTCGATTTCGCCGTGGAGAACGGGATTCCCGTTCGCGGCCATACGCTCATCTGGCATTCGCAAACGCCGGATTGGGTATTCCATGACGAGAATGGCAGCCTTGTTGCCAAGGAAGTGCTGTTCGACCGCATGAAAAATCATATCGACGAGGTCGTCGGCCGCTACAAAGGCAAAATTTACGCGTGGGACGTCGTCAACGAAGTGATCGAAGTCGGCGACAATCAGCCGAACGGACTGCGCGACAGTCTCTGGTATCAAATCGCTGGCGAAGAGTTTATCGAGAAAGCGTTCGAATACGCGCACGCAGCCGATCCTGATGCGGTGCTGTTCATTAACGACTACAACACGCATATCCCCGATAAACGTCAAGCGCTGTACGATCTGATCAAGCGTCTTAAGGACAAGGGCATTCCGGTCGAGGGCGTGGGACACCAAACCCATATCGGCATCGAATATCCTGCCGTTCGGGAGCTCGACGATATGATCGAAGCGTTCCGCGATCTCGGCATCGAGCAGCAGGTTACCGAGCTGGATATGAGCGTCTATACAAGCGATTCGCAATCGTACGAGACGTTCCCGGAGGAGCTGCAGCTCAAGCAGGCCTACCGTTATCAGGCGATTTTCGACGTGTTCAAGAAACACGCCGACCAGCTCACGGCCGTCATCTTCTGGGGCAAGGACGACGCCAACACGTGGCTGCTGACCTTTCCGGTCGTACGCAACAACTGGCCGCTGCTGTTCGACGAAAGACTGCAAGCGAAATATGCGTATTGGGCGATCGTCGATCCGACCAAGCTGCCCGTGCAGATCAATGGCGCCACGGCGCGGCAGGGCGGCGCGGCAATCGACGGCAAGCGGGAGCAAGCCTGGAATCGCACGCCGTCCGTGCAAGTATCGAGGGCAGGAGTCGAGTCGTTCTCGTTCAAATCATTATGGGAAGAGGAGCGTTTGTACGTATCGGTTGACGTCAACGACGCTGCGGTGAACGATGGCGACGCGGTAGAGCTGTTCGTTGACGGCAACAACGGCAAGACGGAAGTGTACGAGGCGGACGACTTCAAGTATGTCTTCTCCCGCAGCGGGGAGAGCTCGCCTGTCGATGCCGAGTTTGCGTCCGGCGAGAAGGATGGCGGTTACCGGATCGAAGCTTCGATTCCGTTGGACGAAGCGGCGGTCGGCCGAGAAATCGGCTTCGACGTGCGGATTGCCGATGGAGCGGGCGAGACGCCGGTTGTGCTGTCCTGGAACGATACGACGAACGAACAGGATACGGACACGTCCAAATTCGGTGTGCTGACGCTTGCGGAAGGCGCTCAAGCGGCTGCAGCTGTGCGAGGAACGCCGGTGATCGACGGCGAGAAGGACGCGATCTGGCAGACGGCGAACGAGGTGGCGACCGAAAGGCGGGTAATCGGAGATAGCGGCGCGGCAGCTATCGTCCGTACGCTGTGGGATGAAGAGCGTTTGTACGTATGGGCCGAAGTGACGGATCCGCTCCTGTCCAAGCAAAGCGCGAACGCGCACGAGCAGGATTCCATCGAACTATTCGTCGACCAGAACAACGCCGCTTCCGCCGTTTATCAAGCGGATGACGGGCAATATCGCATCAATTACGACAATGAGCCTTCGACGAATCCGGGTTCGAAGAGCGTCAATCTGACGTCCGCGGCCAGACAGACGGAGAACGGATATGTGGTCGAGGCAGCGATCACGCTCGACGCCATCGATCCGGCCTCGGGAGACGCCATCGGGTTCGACGTGCAGGTGAACGACGATAAGGACGGGGACGGCATAAGAGACAGCGTCTCGATATGGAACGACCGTTCAGGACTGTCTTGGCAAAATACGTCGGGGTACGGCGTGTTGACGTTCGCCGAAGCGGAGGATGATCCGGACACGGGCAACCAGCCGTCAACGCCGGCAGTACCGGCGGCGCCAAGCGCGGTCGTGACGGATGCCGAATTTGCGGAAGCGCTGGACGAATCCGGCGAAGGTATGCTGACGATCGAGGCGGACGCGTCGAATACGGGCAGCGCTTCGATCGAGTTGACGGGCAGTCAGCTTCAGCAAGCGGAGGAAGCGGGCATCAAGGTGATTGAGATACGTACGGAATTCGCTGAGCTTCAGCTTCCCGTATCCTTGCTGCAGACTTCCGGGAGCGGCGGCACGGCGAAGCTTACGGTCAGCCAGGTCGACCCTGCGAAGCTTCCGCAATCCGTGCGGGACACAATCGGCGGCAATGCCGTTCTCGATTTCACGCTGACGGTTGACGGGAAGTCCGTCGACTCCTTCGGCGAAGGTCAAAGCGTGCGGGTAACGATGCCTTATGCGTTGAAGCCCGGCGGGAAACCCGGCCAAGTTGTCGTCTGCTATATCGCGGATGACGGCAAGCTTGCGACGATCAAGAACGCCCGTTATCAGCCAAGCACGGGTGAAGTTGAATTCAAGACGAAGCGCTTCGGCAAATATGCGGCGGCAGACAACGCGGTTTCCTTCTCTGATTTGAATGAAGCCGCTTGGGCACGGGAAGCGATCGAAGCGATCGCGGCCCGCGGCATTGCCCAAGGCGTATCCGCTGCGTCCTTCTCGCCGAATTCCGGGGTGACCAGGGAGCAATTTATTCATCTTCTGGTGCAGACGCTTGAGCTGGACGCGGAGGAAGCCGGTCCATTTTTTGCAGATGTGAGCAGAGGCTCCTACTATGCATCGTCGGTTGCCATTGCTACAAAGCTGGACATTGTCCAGGGCATGCCGGATGGCCGATTCGGCGTCGGCGAAGCGATCAGCCGCGAGGACATGGCGGTCATGGTCTACCGGGCGATTGGCGAGACGGGAATAGCTTTGCCGGAGGGTCAAGATGAGAGAACCTTCGAGGATGAAGAGGAAATTTCGGCATACGCGATCAAAGCCGTAGACGGACTTGCGCGCGCGGGAGTCGTCAACGGCAAGCCGGGCAATCGGTTCGATTGTGCGGGGACGACGACCCGCGCGGAAGCGGCCGTGCTGTTGTACCGGCTGCTCGAGCTGCAGTAGGTGCATGCATGCCAGAACGTATGCCGTGGGACTGACCGAGCGGATAGCCGAATAGACAACTTTAACGAAGCTGCCGCTGTAAACGGCAGCTTCGTTCGTTTATCGATAGGAAATCGACAAGACCTATCATTTGCAGGGTGAAATGCCGAGAAACGGAAGGGTACGGTTCAGGCAACGGTAGCGCTACAATGACTAATAACCAATAGCAAACGCACGAAAAAGGGGGATGGTCATGCCGCAAATAGAGAGGGAAAAGGAACGGCCCGGAGAGACGATCCTGGAAGCATCGGGGGTCAAGCGGGTGTTCGGCCGCGGTCAAGTTACGGTTACGGCGCTGGATCAGATCCATCTTGCCGTGCCGGCCGGATCCATGGTGGCGCTGAAGGGCAGATCGGGCTCCGGGAAAACAACGCTTCTTAATATACTCGGTGCGCTGGACGAACCGTCGGAAGGTTGCGTCTTCTTGCGGGGACGGAAAATTACCGGATTGCCGGAAACCGAGAGGAGCCGGATTCGGCGCACGGACATCGGGCTTGTGTTTCAATCGTTTGGACTGATTCCGCTCATGTCCGCCTACGAGAATGTCGAGTTCGGCCTGCGCGTCGCGGGTGGACCGGCCAAGGACAACCGCGAGGCGGCGGAACGGGCGTTGGAGAGAGTCGGCATGCGGGAGAGGATGAAGCATCGTCCGATGGAGCTGTCCGGAGGCGAGCAGCAGCGAGTGGCAATCGCGCGCGCGATCGCGCACCGGCCCTCGCTTCTCATCGCGGACGAACCGACCGCCGAGCTGGACAGCAAGATGGGGCTGCAGGTGATGCGCGTATTTCGGGATCTTGTGAGCAACTCCGGCATGACGATCGTCCTGACGACGCACGATCCCGGCATTATGGAGCTTGCCGATTACGTTATCGCATTGGAGGATGGGAAAATTGTATCGCAGACCGCATAGGCTACGTCGTTGGTTTAGTCGGATGAAGATAATTCCGGTCAACTATGGCATTGCGCTTGTCCTATTGTTGTCCGCGCCGGGCTGCTCGCTCCTGCCCGTCGAAGACGAGGCGCTGCAGCCGCCGCTCGTCCAGCCTGCTTCGGAGCCGCTTGATATCGTGGAGGCGGCCAAAGGGAACATCGAAACCTATTTGAAGGGGACGGCGAATTTCGTCTCCGCCAGCTCGGCCGCTCTTTCGTTCAAGCAGTCCGGCGGCCGCTTGAAGTCGATCAACGCGAAGGTAGGCGAAGAGGTGAAGGAAGGCGATCTGCTCGCGGAGCTGGAGACCGGCGATCTGGAGCTCCAGCTTAAGCTGCAGAGGCTGAGCGTGGAGCGCGTCCGCTTGCTGTATATGGAAGCCAAAACGTCCGGCGTAAGCGATACCGACTTGCGGCTGCGCGAGATCGATCTGGAGCGCGAGACTTTGCAGCTCGACAATATGGAGAATAAACTTGCCTCATCCCGGCTTTACGCTCCAATATCGGGAGTCGTCATTTTTGCGGAATCGCTGAATGAAGGCGATCAAGTGAACGCCTTCCAGACGATTATTACCGTCGCGGACCCTTCCGATATGCAGCTGACCTATGTTGCGTCGGAGTCGAAGGACCTTCTTCCCATTGAAGCGGGGATGCCGGCGAACCTGAAGTACAAAGGGAAGGAATATACGGGCAAGGTGCTGCAATCGCCTTCCAACGCGCCTCTTGCCGCCGATGCGGCGAAGGCGGAACGCCAGGCGGTGACGATCGTCATCGGCATGGATAACGCGCCTGACGACGTACAGATCGGACACAGCGCCGAGCTCACGATTCGCCTGCAAAGCCGCGAGAACGTCATCGTCCTTCCACGGTCGGCGATCCGCTCCTATATGGGACGCAGCTATGTACAGGTCTCGGATGGCGACCGCCGCAAGGAAGTGGACGTCGAGCTCGGTCTGACGACGCCGACCCAAGTGGAAATCGTACAGGGGCTTGAGGATGGCGATCAGGTCATTTTGAACAATTGACGAATTCATGATGCCCGGAACAACCGGGAGGGAATGGGGTGTGCGTATGGCCTTATGGACGATGATCCTTCGCAAGATGGCGAACAACAAGTGGCTGCAGCTGAATCTGTGGTTTGGCCTGACGTTGTGCGTGGCCTTGTTCAGCTCGATGCCGCTCTACTCGGAGGCCATCCTGCAGCGGACATTGACCAAGGAGCTTCAGCAAATTCAGCATGAAGAGGGCGTTTACCCGGGCTATATGCGGATCGCGACAACCGTATCTACGTCCAAGATGGATGAGAAATCGATAAAGTCGATTGCGCGCGCGGACCGATTCGCGAGGGCGATTCCGGATCGTACCGGGCTGGACGCCCTATCCTTCTACCAACAGCGGTTCACGCATAAGATGAAGGTTTACGGCGCCGACGCCGACGAGCGGGAGAAGCAGTATCAGAAGACGGCCGGAAGCTTCAAATCGTTGTCCGATATGGAGAAGCGCGTCAAGCTGATCGAAGGCCGCATGCCGGCCGACCGGCAGGACGGGATATTCGAAGCGCTGGTCACGCAGAAGTTTCTGTTCGCTGCGAAGCGCGCTCTCGGAGAGGAGCTGATCCTGGAATCGCCGGAATCGGATCGCGGCACATTCCGCGTCATTCCCGTCGGCATTATCGAGACGGATGCCGCAGCCGATCCGTACCTCCCCTACTTGACGAACGAGACGGAGGACGGCTTCCTCATACCGTTCGAGCAGTTCGACCGCGAATTCGTGAAGGGCGGCAAAGCCCGTCTCACCTTGCTGGAGTGGCGCTTCGCCCTGAACTACGAGCAGCTCGCCGTGGACAAGGTTGAGCCATTCACGCAAGCGGTCACGGATATCAAGCGCTACTTCCGCGGTCGGCTTGGGGTGGAGGAAGTGAATATTCCGGCCATCGAGACCGTATCCTCGTATCAAGGCAAACAAGAGAAGCTGGATATTATGATGCTGTCTCTGTATGCTCCGGTCATGCTGATGCTCGCCTTCTATTTGTACATGGCGGCCAATCTCATCATCGAGCGGCAGAAGACGGAAATTTCCGTGCTTCGAAGCAGGGGCGCCAGCCGTCTTCAGATTATGACGGCGTACGTCATCGAAAGCGTCATGCTCGGAATCGCGGCATTAGCCGCAGGACCGTTCCTTGGCGTATGGTTCACCGGGGCGCTTGGCGCGTCGAACGGCTTCCTGGCGTTCGTCCGGCGTTCTGCATTGGAAGTGAGCTTATCCAGCACCGCATATAAAATAGCGGCGATCGCGGTCGGCGGAGCTATTCTGCTTACTCTGATCCCGGCGTTCCTCGCGACGAGGGTTACCATTGTCGGCCACAAGCAGCAGATGGCGCGTCGATCCCAAATGCCGTTCTGGCACAAGGCGGGAGTTGACGTTATCCTTGTCGGCTTGTCGCTGTACCTTCTCTATAATTTCAATAGAAGGCAAGAGGATTTGAGGCGGCTGGCGCTGGATTCCGATGCGCTGCAGCTTGATCCGCTGCTGTTTCTCATGCCGGCGATATTCGCCTTGGGCGGCGGATTGCTTGTCCTGCGCGTGTATCCTTGGCTTATCCGTCTCGTCTATTGGGCGGGAAGAAGGTGGTGGCCGCCTGCGCTTTACAACACTCTCGTGCAGATCAGCCGTTCCTCCGGTCAATATTTGACGATCAAGGTGTTCCTGATCATGACCGTCGCGACGGGGCTGTTCAGCGCCAACGCGGCGCGCACGATCAACGATAATATGGAGAGCAAGATCCGATACGCCATCGGGGCGGATATCGCGCTCGCCACGAAATGGGAGAGCGACGCTCCGCCTCCTTTGTCCACGGCGTCGGTGCCGCAGGCAGGAACCGGATCGGAGAGCCTCGCGGAGACGAGGCGGGTGCAGTATACCGAGCCTCCTTTTCAAGCCTTTGAAAAGCTGGAGGGCGTGGAGTCCGTCGCCAAAGTATTCCGGAAGCCCGATGCCAGATTCAGCGCCGGCGCTGGCGGCACGTCGGGCAAAACCGAGCTTGTCGGCATCGATACGATGGCTTTCGGAAGCACGGCATGGATGAAGGGAGGTCTGCTCGACTATCCCATTAACAGCTATTTGAATCTGATCGCGCCGGACCCCAAGGCCGTGCTAATCTCGCGATCGCTCGCCGACAAGGCCAAGCTGAAGCCGGGCGATCCGATTCGCCTCAATTGGGACGGTCTGGATCAGGCGCAGTTTACCGTTTACGGCATGATCGATTATTGGCCGAGCTGGAATCCGCTGCCGTCCGCCGCCGGCAATGACGATAAAGCGGCCGAGCCTCACCTCGTCGTCGGCCATCTCGGCACCGTTCAAAACCGGCTGGCCGTCGAGCCTTATGAAGTATGGATGAAGCTGAAGGCAGGCGCGTCGAGCCAAATCGTGTACGATCAATTGAAAGAGAATCGCGTGCAGGTCACGAGTCTTCGCGACGCGACGCAGGAGCTGATCCGCTCGGTCAACGATCCGTTCCGCATGGCGATTAACGGCGTCATGACGCTCGGCTTCGTCATTTCCATGCTGATCTGCTTCTTCGGCTTCCTTCTCTTCTGGCTGTTGACACTCGCCGGCAGATCGCTGCAGTACGGCGTGCTGAGAGCAATGGGGCTGCCCTTCCGCCAAATGATCGGCATGCTCGTCAGCGAGCAATTGCTGACCTCCGGAGCGGCCGTCGTCATCGGGGTCATCGTCGGCAATGCGACCAGCGAGCTGTTCGTGCCTCTATTCGAAATGTCGTTCGCGACGGCCGACCAGGTGCCGCCGTTCGAAATCACCTATCAGCTTGACGATTATTTGCGGCTGTACGGCATCGTAGGCGCCATGTTGACGACAGGGCTGCTCGTGCTCGGCTACCGGCTGTCACGCACGCGTATAGCCCAGGCGCTGCGACTGGGAGAGGAGTAAGCGATGATTCAATGCGAAGGACTGGTCAAAATTTATAAAACCGCCGATCTGGAAGTCGTTGCGCTTCAAGGCCTCGACATGCTGGTCGAAGGCGGCGAGCTGATGGCGATTATCGGCAATTCCGGCAGCGGCAAGTCCACGCTGCTGAACATGCTGGGGGGACTCGACAAGCCGTCGGCCGGCAAGCTGCTTGTCGACGGCAAAGATCTGCTCGCTTGCACGGAGAAGGAGCTGGTGGACTATAAGAGGGAGACGGTCGGATTCGTCTGGCAGAACAATGCCCGAAATCTCATTCCTTACTTGACTGCAAGGGAGAACGTCGAGCTTCCCATGCTGCTGAAGGGCAAGCGCCGCAGGGAGCGCGCAAGCGAGCTGCTGGAGGCGGTAGGGCTCGGCAATCGGATGAACAACCGGCTAAGCGAGTTGTCCACCGGCGAGCAGCAGCGGGTGGCGATTGCCATCGCGCTTGCGAACAATCCGCGCATGCTGCTTGCCGACGAGCCGACCGGTTCCCTGGATACGTATACGTCCAATCAGGTGCTGGACCTGTTCCGGTCGCTGAACCGTTCCATCGGCATTACGATCGTCATTGTCACCCATGATCCGCAGCTGGCCCGCAAGGTCGACCGGGTCGTTCAAATTCGCGACGGCAAGACGTCGGCGGAAATGATTCGCCGCGTATCGTACGCCGAGGAGCTCGCCCTCATGGACGCCGAGGACGCCCTTCCCGAAGCGGAAAGCCATATCGAATACGCCGTTGTGGACAAAGCGGGCCGGCTTCAAATCCCGGCCGGCTATTTGGATGCGGATGGCTTCAAGGACAGCAACAAAGTGCGCGTCGAGATGGAGGACGGCCGAATCGTTCTGTATCCCGGGGAGGAAGCAAGGAAAACGGGCTGAAGACCGGAGCTCGGTCCCGCTCATAAATGAACACGGTCGTTCAGGTAAAATGCGCAAATGCGAACTTAACGAGAACGGCGGCACAATAAAACAGCGGCAAGCCAGGACGTTAATCACTCGTCCAGGGCGCCGCTGTTTTGTTGTTTGGCAGGAGCTGACCTTAAGCCGTAATCGACATCATCTTCCGGTATTCGTTAGCGCTTACGCCGGTGTACGATTTGAATTTTTTGTAGAACCAGTCCATCTCCGAATAGCCGACCTCGCTTGCGATTTCATACACCTTCAGATCCGTGCTCTCGAGCAGGAATTTGGCCTTCTCCATGCGTTGCTGCAGCAAATATTCGTTGAAGGTCATATTCTCGTGATATTTGAATTTCTGCCCAAGGTACGAGCAATTGAAATGGAGAATGTTCGAAATTTGTTTGAGCGTAATCGTTTGGCTGAGAGCCTCCGTCACGTATTCCTTCACCTTGTCGATGACGGACAGGTCCGAGGGGGCCGATTCCGAAGGCCGCATCTCCCGATCCGCACGTCCCGCCGAGTCCAGCTTCCGTTTGATGAGCCGAAGGCTTGCCGACAATTCGTCCGCGCACAAGGGGGCGGGCAAGTAGTCGCTCACTTGATAATACATCGCTTTCCGCGCAAGCTGGAAGTTTGTCCCGTCGCCAATCAGAAGAATCGGAATCCGGCTTTCGGCGCGGATCCGGCTGCAAAGCGCAAGCCCCTCGTCCGGCATGCCGACCATATTAATGAGGACCAGCGAATAAGGCTTCGAGGCGAGCTGAGCCAAGGCGCCGTCCGCAGCGCCGGCGTTGTTCTCGATCGTGAAGCCAAGTTCAGACCAGTCCAGCGCAGCCATCGTTTTCGAATCCGTGTGACGATTTAAATCTACGATCAGCATTTTGTACATGATTATACCCCCCATGCCATTCGAGGCGTTCCGTCGATGCATGCCTCAAAAGATTACGCTTTCATTATGGAAAATGAAAATTACTTTCACAATGTGCTTATTTTTATATCGCTAGCAGATGTTTACCTTTTGCTTTTTTGGCATTCGTCCGCTTATGCGCACGTTAGTCCAATCTATCATTTGACGGGTAATAGACCTTGATTCCGACAGGTTGTTGGTCTCGCAATGTAAACGCTACACTTTGGGTGTGTTCACAAATGTCGAGGGGGATTAATGATGCGGATGGGCAAAATGATGCTTCTGCTGTGCGCGATCATTCTGGTGCTGGCGGCTTGCAGCGGCGGCACCGGAAGCGAGGGGAACGACGCCGTCACGAACGGTGCGAACGCCGGCGCGAACAATGGAACGAACGACGGTGCCGATAATGGCGGGAATGCATCCGGCAACGAAACGGGCAACACGGGAGAAGAAGAATCGTACAGCACGCCTGAAATGGATTTCGACCTGGGCGGCCGTACGATCAAGATCGTATCGTGGTGGGACATGACCATTCCGGAGGACAATCCGGACAACATTCAGCGCAAAGAGAACCTTAACGCGCTCATGGAAAAACATAATTTCAAAGTCGAGTACGTGGCCATCGACTACGGCGAGTATCAAGAGAAGGTGACCGCTTCGCTGCTGGCGGGCGAGCCGATCGGCGATATCGTCCGCCTGGGCAAGACGTATACGGTGCCGACCCTAGTGAAGCAGGACCTGCTCTGGCCGATCGACGAATACACCAAAAACCCGGTCGCGTTCAACCAGAAGGTGACGAACGAGTATTACACGTATGAGGGCAGAGGTTACGGATTCTCGGAAGGCCAAGCGAATCTCGTACAAGGGATTTTCTACAATCGTACGCTTATGAACCAACACGGTCTGAAGGCGCTTCAGGATTATGTCAATGAAGACAGTTGGAACTGGGAGACATTCATCCAAGTCGCCAAGGAAGCCAACAAAGATACGAACAACGACGGCAAGCTGGATACTTGGGGCCTGGCTAACTCCTCTCTGATGGATCAAGCCCTGTATTCCAATAACACGGGCCTCACGAAGGGCAATAAACAAAACCTGGACGACCCTGCAACGATGGAATCGCTTAATTTCGTCTCCCGCCTGGCAACCGAACAGGTTGCAAGACCGACGGAAGGCGGGGACTGGACAGAGCCGGGCCAATTTTTCCGTCAAGGCAACACGCTTATGATTGCCGGCGCGCTATGGGAGTTGAGCGGCTTACAAACGGATATGCCCGACTATGAAATCGGCTTTGTGCCTTTCCCGAAAGGACCGCACGCGACGGACTATCACTCTGCGGAAGCTTTATTCCAAGCACTTACGATTCCGAAGTCCGTTGAAAATCCGGAGCAGCTACTGTACATCTGGGAGAAAATCAACGACATCGATTCCGTGTACGAGTATCCGGATCAAGGATGGTACGAGACCTTATTCGCGAACGAGGACGACTTGAACAATGCCAAGATGGTTGCGCCTAACATGATCATTCTCGATCACAACACATTCCCGAACTTGAAGTACTACGATTTTGTCGGCGAGCTGAACAGCGGCGTGTCGGTATCCACCGTCGTCGAGAAGTACAAATCGACGTTCCAAGCCGCTATTGACGAAGTATATGGACCGTAACGTTTGATCGCGATCGTCGGCAGTTCCCTTGTAGAGCCTATTCTATGAAGGGGGCTGCCGATGAATATGTATACGTCTTGCAGCCGGAGGGGAGAAGCGTTGAACATTAGAAAAAAACGATTGGCCATTATCCTGTTGGTGCTTGCCGTAGGCGCGGCGTCGATATGGGCGTTCTATCCGACAAGCGCGACAGTCGGCGGCGGCGAGGTTCAGGCGATGGCCGACTTCGCAGCGATTACCGATTCGGCCGGGGAGGAAGGCTACGATTCGTATGTGAACCAATATGCCGATGCAAAAAGGCCGGATGAGGTCATCCGAATCGAGGGCGAGCATTACGCCGAGGCTGTCGGCGGCGGCTTCGAGATCGCCGATCGGCTGTTCGGTCTTGAAGGAGCCTCCGTTATAACGCCCGAGACGGGAACCATTGCCTGGGACGTGCCGATTCAAGACGCGGGCCTGTACAACGTCCGGATTCATTATTATCCGCTCGAAGGCAAAAGCTCCGCCATTGAAAGACAATTCGAGATTAACGGCGAGGTCCCGTTCAAAGGGGCCGACATTCTTTTGTTCGACCGCATATGGGGCAATAAGCTTAAGGAGCTTCAACGAGACGACAGAGGCAACGATCTTCGTCCGAGACAAGTAGAGAAACCCGCATGGCAGACGGCATCCTTTATTGACCGTTACGGTTATTACGACGAGCCTTATTCTTTCTACTTCGATAACGGAACGCAGCGGCTTTCCTTGACGGCGCTCAGGGAGCCGATGGCCATCGATTACATCGAGCTGTATCAGCAGGAAGAACCGAAAAGCTATGAACAACTGAAGAGCGAGTATACGGACGGCGGCAACAAGCCTGCGGCGGATCGATATGTGCTGATCCAGGCGGAGGACGCGGTGTACAAGTCTTCTCCGACCTTATCGCCGGTATCCGACAGGTCCTCTCCGACCGTCATTCCATATGACGTCTCCAAAATCCGGATCAATTCCATCGGGGGGCTGAACTGGAAGCTGCCCGGCCAATGGATCGAATGGGAGTTCGAGGCTCCCGAGGACGGCTTGTACCAAATCGCGTTCAAGGAAAAGCAGAACCAGCTGCGGGGCGTCTACGCGACGCGCAGCCTCATGATCGACGGCGAATATCCGTTCCAGGAAATGAAGCGGATCCGCTTCAACTTCCAACGCGATTGGCAGATGAACGTGCTTGGCGGGGAAGAGCCTTATTTGTTCCGCCTGACCAAAGGAAAGCACCGCATTCGCATGACCGTGTCGCTTGGCGAGATCGCGCCTCTGCTGCGGACGATCGAATCCAGCGTGCTTCAGCTTAACGAGATGTACAGGAAGATCCTTATGATTACGTCGAATACGCCCGATCCGTACCGCGATTATCAGCTGGAGAAGCGGATCCCCGATATGGTAACGGTGTTCGAGGAGCAAGCGGAGACGATTCAAAGCGTCGCGGATTATTTGGAGAAGGCAACCGGGGAGAAAAGCGACAAGGTCGCCGTCCTGCATTCGATGGCGCATCAGCTGAAGGACATGGCGAAGTATCCCGAGACGGTAGCGAAGCGGCTCAATTCGTTCAAGATCAACGTCGGCGGACTGGGCACCTGGATTTTGACGGTACGGGAGCAGCCCCTGTCGCTCGATTACCTCGTCATCTCGTCGCCGGGCTACGATCTGCCGAGAGCGGAGGCCACCTTCGCGGAAGAAGCGAAGCATGAGCTTGGCGCGTACGTCGCTTCCTACACGGAGGATTACGACAGTATCGGCAATACGTCGGAGAGCAGCCGCTCCATCGACGTATGGGTGACGACGGGACGCGATCAGGCGCAAGTGCTGAAGGCGCTGATCGACGATTCGTTCACGCCGGAGACGGACATCTCCGTCCGGCTGCGCCTCGTTCCCGGCAATATTTTGCTGCCCGCCACGCTGGCGGATGAAGGCCCCGACGTTGCCATGCAGATCGGCGAGGACATTCCCGTCAACTACGCGATGAGGGGGGCGGCCGCGGACCTGACGCAATTCGCCGATTACGACGAGGTGGCGGCAAGGTTCCGCGAGAGCGGCCTTGCGCCTTACAAGTACGATGACGGGGTCTATGCGCTTCCCGAGCAGCAGATGTTCCCGATGCTGTTCTACCGCAAAGACATTTTGGAGGAGCTGAATCTGAAGCCTCCGAGGACGTGGCAGGATGTTTACAATATGATCTCGGTGCTTCAGAAGCATAACATGGAGTTTTATTTGCCTCTTGAAGCGACGAACGCCGTTCCGAACGCAACCCTCGTGCCGAACGCGGCGTTCTCGATGCTGCTGTATCAGAACGGGGGCGAGTTTTACCGGGAAGACGGCAAACGGAGCGCGCTCGATTCCGACATTTCGATGGACGCCTTCAAGAGATGGACGCAGTTCTACACCAGCTACAAATTCCCGAAGCAGGCGGACTTCCCGAACCGGTTCCGGACGGGCGAGATGCCGATCGGCATCGCGGATTATACGACGTATAACATGCTGACGGTTATGGCGCCGGAAATTAAAGGGCTGTGGGATTTCACGATCGTGCCGGGCACGGAGCTGGCGGACGGGTCGACCAATCATGAAGTCGCCAGTCACACGACCGCGGTCATGATGCTCGACAACGCCGAAGACAAAGCGTCCGCCTGGGCATTTATGAAATGGTGGACCGACAAGGACACCCAAATCGCTTACGGCCGGGAGATGGAAGGGCTGATGGGCGAAGCCGCGCGTTACCCGACGGCTAACATCGAAGCGCTCGAAGAGCTGCCTTGGCCGGTCAAGGATTACAACAATCTGGAGAACCAGTGGAAGTGGGTCAGAGGCATTCCGCAAGTGCCGGGCGGCTATTTCACGGGCAGGCATCTGGACAACGCCTTCCGCAAGGTCGTCAACGCGAACGAGAATCCGCGGGAAGCGTTCTCGGACTATATTCTCTATATGAACGACGAGATCGAGATCAAGCGGAAGGAATTTAATTTACCGTACGAGTAAGGGGGTGGGAAGAAGGTGCAAACGGAGACGAACGCAAATCCCGCGAAGGACGCCATTCGTCCGATGCGGCAATCCAGGCTCGCCCGCATCGGCAAAGAATTAAACCGCAGCAAGCATTATTACTTGCTGATGAGTCCTTATATGATCATCTTTTTCCTGTTCACCGTCATACCGGTCGCGCTGTCGCTCGGCCTCAGCTTCTTCTATTTCAACATGCTCGAGTTCCCGCGTTTCGTAGGCTGGCAAAACTATTCGCGGCTGTTTTTGAACGACGATATTTTCATGATCGCCTTGAAGAATACGCTGATGTTCGCGGTCATTACAGGACCGATCAGTTATTTCGCCTGTTTCGTATTTGCGTGGATCATCAATGAGCTCTCGCCCAAAGCGCGGGCCTTTATGACGCTTATATTCTACGCGCCTTCCATTTCGGGCAACGTGTTCTTCATCTGGCTCATCTTTTTTTCGGGAGACAGCTACGGCTACTTGAACGGCTTCCTGATGAAGACCGGCTTCCTCCTGGAGCCGATTCAATGGCTGCTTGACGAGAAGTACATTCTCCCGATCGTCATGATCGTTCAGCTCTGGCTCAGTCTCGGCACCAGCTTCCTGGCGTTCATCGCGGGCTTGCAGACGATCGACAAAACGTTAATTGAAGCCGGCGCGGTGGACGGCATCAAAAACCGCTGGCAGGAGCTGTGGTTCATTACGCTGCCGTCCATGAGGCCGCAGCTGATGTTCGGGGCCGTCATGCAGATTACGGCATCGTTCGCGGTAGCGGACATCTCGATTGCGCTGGCCGGCTTCCCGAGCGTTAACTATGCGGCGCATACGGTCGTGACGCATCTGATGGACTTCGGCACGATCCGGTTCGAGATGGGGTACGCTTCCGCAATCGCGACGGTGCTGTTCTTCCTCATGATCGGCTCGAACAAGCTGACGCAGAAGGTGCTTAGAAAGGTAGGCGAATAATCGTGGTATTCAAAATGATGGCTGCCTTCCGGACGCCGAGAAAGCTCAACCGTTCCTTCGCCGTCAGCCTCATGCTGTTCGCGCTGCTTGCCCTATTCGGCGCTTTCATGGCATTGCCGCTCATTTACGCGGTCAATAACGCGTTCAAGCCGCTCGACGAGCTGTTTATTTTCCCGCCGCGATTTCTCGTGGTCAATCCGACCTTGGAAAACTTCTACGATCTGTTCGCCCTGATGGGTAATTCCTGGGTGCCGCTGTCGCGTTACATCGCCAACACGCTCCTCATCACGATCGTCGGAACGGCGGGGCATATTTTATTGGCGTCGGCTGCAGCGTATCCGCTGGCGAAATACCGGTTCTACGGATCGTCGGCGCTGTTCTCCATCGTCGTGCTGTCCTTGATGTTCTCGCCGCATGTCACCGCTATCCCGAACTATATGGTCATGTCGTGGCTCGGCTGGATCAATACGCATGCGTCCATCATTATCCCGTCGCTGGCTTTCCCGCTCGGATTGTTCTTGATGAAGCAATTCATGGAGCAAATTCCCGACGCGCTTCTGGAGGCGGCGAAGATCGACGGAGCGAGCGAGTACCGCATCTATTGGAGCATCGTCATGCCGAACGTCAAGCCGGCGTGGCTGACGCTCATGATTCTGCAGTTTCCGATGCTGTGGGGATCGGATGGCGGGAGCTTTATTTACAGCGAGAACCTGAAGACGCTCCATTACGCGCTGGGACAAATTACGCTCGGGGGCATCGCCAGGGCCGGCGTCGGCGCGGCGGTTGCGCTCATTCTGATGATCGTTCCGATCACGCTCTTCGTGATCTCCCAGAGCAGCGTCATGCAGACGATGGCGACTTCAGGGATGAAGGACTAGAAGGGAGCCGTGCACGATGTTGAAGAGCTTGTCTAACGGAAAAACGCTGCTCCTGCTCGCGATCTGCTGCCTGCTCGGCGCAGCGCTTGGCGGCGAGGCAGCCTATGCCGAGGGGGAAGGAGCTTCCTATAACTACTCGTTCTGGGGGACGACCGTCACGTCGCCCGCAGCCTACCAAGCGACGGATTTGTACAACGGCTCCGATCTGGGCGTGGGCGCATTCAAGGAACCAAGCGATCTGCATGTGACGGCGGATAACCGCATTTACGTGCTGGATTCGGGCAACAACCGGATCGTCATCCTGGATGAGCGGTTCAAGCCGGTCAAGGTCATCGATTCCTTCGTTCGGGACGGGCAAGCGGATACGTTCGCGAATCCGCAGGGACTGTTCGTCACGGATCGGAATGAGGTGATCGTTGCCGATACGGGGCATAACCGGGTCGTTCATCTCGATTCGGAGTTCAATTGGGTGAAGACGATCGAGGCTCCGGAGTCCGATCTGCTGCAAGCGAACTTCAAGTTCCAGCCTGTTCGCGTCGTAATGGATAAAGCCCGGCGGACTTACGTCATGGCGACCGGCGTATTCGACGGGTTCATGGAATTTAACGCGGAAGGAGCGTTCACCTCTTTCATCGGCGCGAACCGCGTCTATATCGATCCCGTCGAATATTTCTGGAAGCGGATTTCGACGCAAGCCCAGCGAAGCCAGATGGTGATGTTCACCCCGACGGAGTTCACGAACCTCGACATCGACGGAGAAGGCTTCATCTACGCGACGAACGGGGATCAATGGGGCGACAATATCAAGAAGCTGAACGCGCAGGGCAACGATATTTTGCGCCGTACCGGATACTTCAGTCCGCAAGGGGACATCCGGTATACAATCGAGACCGGTCCATCCAGACTGATCGATATCGATATCGGGGACAGCGAAATTTATTCCGTGCTCGATTCGAAGCGGGGCCGAATCTTCACGTACAACGGCGACGGCCACTTCATGTACGTGTTCGGCGGACTCGGCAACCTGCTTGGCGAGTTCAAGACGCCGACAGCCATCGAGCGAATGGGCGAAGACTTTGTCGTGCTGGACAAAGCGCTCGGCGAAATGACGGTATTCCGGACGACGGCATACGGCCGAACGCTCAACGAAGCCGTTCGCAGCTATTACCGCGGCGACGAGCAGAAAGCTTACGAATTGTTCAACGAAACGATTAACATGAACGCGAATCTGGAGTTCGCTTATGCCGGTATCGGCAAGGCGCTGCTGCGTCAAGGCAATTACGAGGAAGCGATGAAGCATTTCAAGCGAAGCATGGATCAGGCCAATTATTCGAAGGCCTATCTGCTCCACCGCAAGGAAGTGCTGAGGCGCTATTTCGGAGCGATCATGACCGCGATCGTCGCGGCTGCGGCGATCTCGCTGGCGGCTGTCGCCTACCGGAAATCGGCGAGGAGAAAAAGGGGTGTGACCTTTGAATAAAGAGCTCGTGAAATTCCCGTTCCACCTCATCGTTCATCCGTTCAACGGCTATTGGGATTTGAAATACGACCGCGGCCGGAAATTCAATCTGATCGTCTCCTGGATCGTATTGTTCCTGCTGGCGGTCACGAATATTTTAGGCGCGCAGTACAGCGGGTTTCTGGTGAATCTGTACAATCCGAACGAGATGAACAGCCTTCTGGAGGTCGTGTATGTCGTCGTGCCGGTGCTTTTCTGGTGCGTCGCCAACTGGTCGCTGACTACGCTTATGGACGGGGAAGGGAAGTTCGTTGAAATTTTCACGTCGACATGCTACGCCTTGATCCCGATCGTCGTCATTAACTTACCTTGGATTTGGCTCAGCAACGTCATTTCGCTTCAGGAAACGTCGTTTTATTACTTCTCGAACGCCGTCGCCGTCCTGTGGTTCCTGTTCCTGCTCTTCGTGGGCAACATGACGGTGCATCAGTTCACGGCGGGGAAGACGCTCGGCATTATGGCGCTCACCGTCGTCGCGATGGGCTTTATGGCGTTTATCGGATTGTTGTTCTTCAGTCTGGTGCAGCAAATCATCGCCTTCATATCCGTCATCTATCAAGAGCTGGCTATGAGGAGCTAGGAAGGAGGGGGAGAGATGACCATCAACGCAAGAAACATGCTGCTTGGCTCTTGCCTGCTGCTCGGGCTGCTCGCGGCCGGCTGCTCGGACGCCTCGGATTCCGCGAATCCGGCCGGCGCCGGCGAGCCTGCGATTGCGGCTTTCGAACAGGGCAAGCCGCTTGCCGCCGCCTTCACGGATTCTCGGGCCGCCGGCATGAAGGGCGTAGCCGAGAACGACTCGCTGCGGCTGCTCGCGGACGATCAGACGGGAGCGGTCGCCGTCGTTCATAAAGCAAGCGGAAAGATCTGGCACAGCAATCCGACCGACCGCGACACCGACTCCCTGGCAGCCGGCGTTAACAAAAGCGAGTTGTCCGCCCAGCTCAAGCTTCACTATTATAATTCGTTCGGCCAGCTTAACGCGGTCAATTCCTACACCGATGCCGTTATGCACAAGCAGATCGGCTTCGAGTCCATTCCAGGCGGGGTGAGGGTGAACTACCAATTCGGGACGAACGCCAAGACGGCGGAGGATATGCCGCAGAAGATGAGCGCCGCCCGCTTCGAAGCGCTGCTCGGCAAGCTGGACAAAACGGGGCAGCGGGCATTGATGCTCGTCTATACGGAAGAGAAGGAAAGCGGCGCGTTCGTCCGCAACGACGGAGCGCTCAAAGGCCTTCAGCTGGAGCGCGCGCTCAAAGCGTTCGAAGACGCCGGCTATACGGAAGACGAGCTGAATATCGACATCGCGGAGAACAATCTGAATCAGACGAAGCCGGAGCCGCGATTGTTCTTCGCGTCGATCGAATATACGCTCGACGGAGACAGCCTTGTGGCCAGATTGCCCGTGGAGAGCATCCGGTATCCGGAGGAATACCCCGTGAACGCGGTATCGCTGCTTAGCTACTTCGGAGCGGGAGGGGCGGAGGAAGAAGGCTCGATCTTCGTGCCGGACGGTTCGGGCGCGCTGATCCGCTTCAATAACGGCAAAACCCAATACCCGGCTTACCAGCAGCCGGTCTACGGGTCGGACAAAACGATGGATCGGACGGAAGACGCCGTATTGACGCAAGAGATTCGGCTCCCTGTATTCGGTATTCTGAAGGAGGGAGGCGCGGTTCTCGGCATCATTGAACAAGGAGCGCCGGCCGCGACGGTGAACGCCGATATAAGCGGCAAGATCAACAGCTACAATTACGTCTATCCCAGCTTTACCGTACTGAACAAAGCCGACATGAGCCTGAACGCGAATGACCAGCAGCGCTCGATTCCGGCATTCCAGAAGAAGCCGATGTCGACCGATTTCTCGGTCCGCTACGCTTTTCTGGGAGGCGAACAAGCCTCTTATAAGGGCATGGCCGACTATTATCGGCACTATTTGATTCAGACCGGCGGACTTCCAGAGCCTGCGCCAGCCGAGGAGAAATCGGCCAATATGCCGTTCTACCTGCAGCTGATCGGCAGCATTTCCAAGCAGAAGCATTTCGCGGGCATCCCTTATCAGGCGCTGGAGCCTCTGACGACGTTCGAGCAGGCGAAGGATATACTCACGCAGCTGCAGCAGCTGGAAATCCGCGACATTAAGCTGAGATATTCAGGCTGGTTCAATGAAGGGCTTGACCACGAGGTGCCGGATAGCCTCTCGGTCGACAGAGCAATCGGAGGCAGCAAAGGGATGAAAGCGTTCGCCGCGTTCGCCGAGGAGCAGGACGTCTCGCTCTATCCGGATGTCGCCGTCCTGATGGCCAATTCCGGCTCCGGCTTTAATGAAGCGAAGGAAGCCGCCAGAACGCTGCGCGGAGATCCCGCCGCGATCTATCCGCTGGATTTGGCGCTTAACCGCCGCGACCGGAGCAAGAATCCGTCCTACATCGTCTCGCCTAAGACGGCAAGCGGTTATGTGGACAGCATGCTGGAGGATCTCGCCAAATTCCGGACGGGAGGCATCTCGCTGCGGGACCTTGCGGATCAGCTGAGCAGCGACTTCCGCAAGAACAAGCTGATCGACCGCGCGGAATCCGAGCGTCTGTCCGTGCAGTCTCTGGCCAAGATCAAGGAATCGGGCATGAGCGTGATGGCCGAGGGCGGAAACGCCTACGCGCTTCCGTTCCTGACGGACATTACGAATGCGCCGATGTCGAGCAGCAAATTCAAGATCGAGGACGAAGAGATTCCGTTCTATCAAATGGTTGTGCGCGGGTATATCGATTACGCCGGCGAGCCGTATAATCTGTCCACGTACACCGACGTGAAGCCGTATATTCTGAAAAGTCTCGAATATGGATCGGGCGTCTATTTCGAATGGATTCACGAGCCGAACTATAAGGTCAAGGATACGGACGACAACGATCTGTACGCCGTGAATTACGAGCTCTGGATCGATGAGGCGGCGGATATTTACCGCGAAGTGAACGCGATTCTGAAGAACGTCCGGCATGAGGCGATCACGGATCACGAGAAGCTGGACGACGGCGTATTCCGTACGGAATACGGGAACGGCATGTTCATTATCGTAAATTATAACCGTTCGGCCGTGACGGTTGACGGACGGACGATCGAAGCCGAGAGCTATGCGACGGGTGGTGCGCAATCATGAAATCCTATTTGAAGCTCGGATTGAAAGGGCGGACGTACGCGCAGCAGAAAGCATTCTGGGGATTTCTCTATGTATTGCCTTGGCTGCTCGGGTTCATCTTCTTCTTCATCGTTCCGCTGCTGACGTCCTTGAGGTACAGCTTCAGTACGATAGAAGCCAAATCGAGCGGCATCTTGATTACGTTCTCAGGCTGGAAAAATTACGTCGAGGCGCTGACCGTCAATACGAGCTTTAACCGCACGTTGACGGAAGCCATCGTCAATATGGTGGTCAATGTGCCGCTCATCGTCATCTTCAGCTTGTTCCTGGCGGTCTTGCTCAACCAGAAATTCGTTGGACGATCGGTTGCCCGGTCGATCTTCTTCCTGCCGGTCATCCTCGCTTCGGGCATCATTATGAGCCTGGAGAGCACAAGCTTGGTCCAGGCGATCAATGAGCAGAGCGAAAGCTCGGGCATTCTGAGAGGCTTCGGAAGCTTCGAGCTTGCCAGAATGATGCTGCAGGCCGGCGTCAGCGAGACGATCGTCAATTATTTGACGGGAGCCGTCGATCGAATCTATCAGATCGTCAGCCAATCCGGGGTTCAGATTCTGATCTTCCTGGCGGGCATCCAGACGATATCGCCGCAGCTGTACGAAGCATCCAAGATCGAAGGCGCGACCGGATACGAAGCGTTCTGGAAAATTACGTTTCCGATGGTCAGTCCGCTAATTCTGGTCAATATGATCTATACGATTATCGATTCCTTCTCGCACAACGCGCTGACGGATCTGATTCGCAATACGGGCTTCGTCAATTTCAACTTCGGGCTTAGCTCGGCGATGGCCTGGATTTATTTCCTTGCGATCACCGTCATCCTGCTCATAAGCACGTATCTCGTATCCAGGAAAGTCTTTTATCACGAATAGGAGGAAGGTGCAAGCGATGATCCTCACCCGATTGTTATCGATTGAAAGCTGGAAGCGTTGGTTATGGACAATCGTGCGGCTGACGCTTATTGCCGGTTTGGCGTTCGTCATCCTGTACCCGATTCTTCAGAAAATATCGACGGCCGTCAAGCATCAGACGGACCTGTATTCGCCGATCGTCGTCTGGATTCCCGAAACTCTGACGCTTGAGAACTTCCGGAACGCCATCGAAATCATGGACTATTGGGAAACGTTGTTCAACACGTTTGCGCTATCGGCGACGACGACGATTCTGACCGCCATCTCCTGCGCGCTTGCGGGCTACGGCTTTGCCCGGCTTAAGTTCAAGGGAAGCAACCTGCTGTTCGCCGGCGTGATTCTGACCATATTGGTGCCGCCGACAACGATACTGATTCCGATTTATTTGAACTTGAAGGATTTTACGTTGATGGGCATTATTCCATTGCTTACGGGCAAGCCCGTCAACCTGCTGAACTCGTATTGGCCGTTTATTCTGACGTCCTTGACGGCGAACTCGCTGAAGGCCGGACTCTATATTTTTATATTCCGGCAGTTCTTCAGAGGCATTCCGAAGGAGGTGGAGGAAGCGGCGTACATCGACGGCGCAGGCGTTAGCGCAACGTTCACGCGCATCATGCTGCCGAACGCCATTCCGGCGATCATTACGACGACGCTGTTCTCGTTCGTCTGGCAGTGGAACGACAGCTTCTTCACGACGACGTACCTCACCTCGAGCAAGGTGATGTCGACCCAATTGTCGTCGCTGCCGTACAACCTCGCGATCGAGCTGTCGGGCGGAGACGCCTCCAAAGCCGATCCGTTCTACCTGAGCATGGTGCAGGATACGGGCATCCTGCTCGCCATATTGCCGCTCATCATTATTTATTTGTTCGTTCAGCGTTATTTCGTCGAAAGTATCGAACGGACGGGCATTGTCGGATAGAAAAAAATGGAATCGAACGGAAGGAAAGCGCCTTGCGAGAGCCGAACATATCGGCAAGGCGCTTCCTTCCGTTCTACGAAAAGGGGTAGCCGATTGACCGGATCGAGAAAAGAATCAGCCAAAGCCTTGTACGCCGTTCTGGCGGCGGCATTCATTGTAGCGGCGCTGTTGTGGGCGAATCGCTTTGAGGCGGGAGGCGCGGGAGAGACTCTCGCTGGCTCGCAGGCGGATGACCGGAGCGCGACTGATCCGGTGTCCGGCGAGGAGTCGGAGCATAATCCGAACGCGGAGGAGCAGCCCGAGCTCAGCGCGGCTCCTTCCGCGGCTCCTACAGCGGAACCTGCAAAGGAGCCCGAGCCGGTTCCGTCGCCCTCGGAGCCGTCGGTGCAAGCGGATATTCCATCGCTTGCGGAGACGTTCGCCGATGACTTCCCGATCGGGGCGGCCATCGAGCCTTTCCAGACCGAAGGGCCGAAGGCCGAGCTGCTGAAGAAGCACGTCAATTGGCTCGTTGCCGAAAACGTGATGAAGCCGGATGCCATTCAGCCTTCGGAGGGGACGTTCAAATGGACGAATGCGGACCGGATCGTCGCATTCGCGAAGGAGAACGGCATGGCGCTGCGCTTCCATACGCTGGTGTGGCATAGCCAGGTCGGCGCCTGGTTTTTCAAGGATGCCGAAGGCAGGCCGATGGCGGACGAGACCGATCCGGCGAAGCGCGAAGCGAACAAGAAGCTGCTGCTGGAGAGGCTCGATGCGCATGTGCGAACGATCGTCGATCGGTATAAGGACGACATTGCATCCTGGGATGTCGTGAACGAGGTTATCGAGCCGGCCGATCCGGACGGCATGCGGGCCAGCGACTGGTACAACATCGCGGGCACCGATTTTATCGCAACGGCGTTTCGCGCGGCGCGAGAGGCGGGCGGACCGGATATCAAGCTGTATATCAACGATTACGGCACGGACAATCCGAGAAAGCGGGATCTGCTGTATGAGCTGGTCAAGAGACTGCTGGATGAGGGCGTTCCGATCGACGGCGTCGGCCATCAGACCCATATCGATGTGCATGGTCCGTCCGTTGACGCCATTATCGCGTCGATGCGGAAATTCGCGGAACTTGGCCTCGATAATATCGTCACCGAGCTGGATATGAGCGTCTACGCCTGGAACGACCGCAGAGACTTCGGCGCGGATATTCCGGAGGACGTGATCGAGCTGCAGGCCAAGCGGTACGGGGAGCTGTTCCGTGCCTTCCGGGACAATAAGGCCATCTTGAGCGGCGTTGTGTTCTGGGGCATCGCGGACGATCATACCTGGCTGAACGGCTTCCCGGTGAAGCGCACGAACGCCCCGCTGCTGTTCGACAGGAACGATCAAGCGAAGCCGGCTTTCTGGTCCGTTATTGGCATTTCTTCGCATAGCCGGAAGCAGCTCGGAGAAAAAGAGCAACGATGAACAATTTGTTTTCTTAAAGGAGAATGTATGATTAAGCAGTATCGAAATCCCGTTATAAGCGGTTTCCATCCCGACCCGAGCGTATGCCGGCACGGGGACGATTATTACCTCGTTACGAGCTCGTTCGAATATTATCCCGGCGTGCCGCTCTTCCACAGCAAGGATCTCGTGCATTGGACGCAGATCGGGCATGTGCTGACAAGCCCGGAGCAGCTGGATCTGAGCCGCGCCCCGAGCTCGGGCGGCATCTTCGCTCCGACGATCCAGGAGCATGACGGGAATTTCTATATGGTGACGACGAACATCTCGGCCGGAGGCAACTTCTTCGTGCATACGACCGATCCTCGTGGAGAATGGTCCAAACCCGTATTCGTCGATCATCCAGGTATTGACCCGGATCTGTTCTTCGACGAGGACGGAACGGTCTACTTGACGACTTCCGCGCATGGCCCGAATGGTCCCGGCATCTATCAAAGCCGGATCGATATCGAGACGGGCGCGCGGTTGTCGGAGCCTGCTTTCCTATGGACGGGAACGGGAGGCCAATATCCGGAGGCTCCCCATCTATACCGGATCGGTCATTGGTATTACCTTATGATCGCCGAAGGCGGCACCGAATACGGCCATATGGAGACGATCGCCAGAGGCGAGCGGCCGGACGGCCCATTCGAGCCATGTCCGCATAATCCGATCCTGACGCATCGCAGCATGCTGAAGGATATACACGCGACGGGGCATGCGGATCTCGTTCAGACGCCGGAAGGCGATTGGTGGGCCGTGTTTCTGGCGATCAGGCCGCATGGCTATCCGAAGCGCCATCATCTCGGCAGAGAGACGTTCCTCGCTCCGGTCACTTGGAGCGAAGACGGCTGGCCGGTTATTGGCGACAACGGTACGGTTGGCGAGACGATGCCCGCGGGCAATCTCCCTCTTCAGGAAGGAGCGTCGACTCCGGTCCGCGACGATTTCGACGGGGAGTCGCTCGCACCGCAGTGGAGCTTCCTTCGTTCCCCCGATCCGGAGAAGTGGTCATTATCGGAGCGGGCAGGCAGCCTGACGCTGCGGGGAACGGCAGCCACCCTGAACGAGATCGGGGCGCAGGCGTTCGTCGCGCGCAGACAGCAGCACTTCGACTGCCGCGCATCCGCCTATTTGACGTTCGCGCCGCAGAGGGACGGCGAGGAAGCGGGGCTGACCGTCTATATGAATGAACGGTTCCACTACGAGATCGCGGTAACGAGAATTGCAGGCGAGAGGAAGCTCATCTTCCGCCGCAGGATCGGTTCGTTGCGGAAGGTAGAGAACGAGGCGCCTTGGCCCGTGGATTCCGTCGTGCTGACGATTCTGGCCGACAAGGATCGGTATGCCTTCGGCTTCGCGGGCGCCGAGTCGGCGGCGCCTTACGGGTTCGGGCAAGGGGAGACGTCCTTGCTCGCTACCGAAGTCGCGGGCGGATTCACAGGCGTCATGATCGCCATGTACGCGACGGGCAATGGTTCACCGTCCGATACTCCGGCGCACTTTGAATGGTTCGATTACGAGACGGTCTGATCCTGACTAGGGACGAATATAGGTTTGGCGGGTGCCGGAGTCCGTCCGGCAATCATTTTGATCACGATCAATTGGAGGAGAAAGCAGATGAGGGAATATCGCACGAATGAATGGCCAAGGTTGCATGAGGTTTTCGGGGAGTATTTCCGGATTGGAGCTGCCGTCAATCCGAGAACGCTTGTTACGCAGAAGGAGTTGCTGACGCGGCATTTCAATAGCCTGACGGCGGAGAATGAGATGAAATTCGTCAGCGTGCATCCGGAAGAGGGCAGGTATACGTTCGAAGCCGCGGATCGGATGGTCGAATTTGCGAAGGAGAACGGCATGGCGGTCAGAGGGCATACGCTCGTCTGGCATAATCAAACGCCGGATTGGGTATTCGAGAACGGCTCGGGGGAAGCGGCCGATCGCGGTATGCTGCTGGCGCGCATGAAGTCGCACATCGATGAAGTGGTCGGACGCTACAAGGGCAGCGTCTATGCCTGGGATGTCGTGAACGAGGCAGTGGCGGACGGCGGGGAACAGCTGCTCAGAGCCTCCAAATGGCTGGACATCGCCGGCGAGGATTTCATTGCCAAAGCGTTCGAGTACGCGCACGAGGCAGACCCTGCCGCCCTGTTGTTCTATAACGATTACAACGAATCCGTTCCCGCGAAGCGGGAGAAGATCTATACCCTTATTCAATCGCTGAAAGAGCGGGATGTGCCGATTCACGGCGTCGGACTGCAGGCTCACTGGAACTTGGAGCATCCGACGCTGGACCATATTCGGGAGGCGATCGAGCGGTACGCCGGCCTCGGCGTGAAGCTGCACATAACGGAGCTCGACGTATCCGTCTTCGCGCATGAGGACCGGCGGACCGATCTGACCGCTCCGACGGCCGAGATGCTCGAGCGGCAGGCGGAGCGATACGGACGGTTGTTCAAGCTGTTCAAGGAATACAGCGAGGATCTCACGTCCATTACGTTCTGGGGAGCCGCGGACGATTACACCTGGCTCGATCATTTCCCGGTACGCGGACGTAAAAACTGGCCCTTCCTCTTCGACGCGCGGCATCAGCCGAAGGCGTCTTTCCAGTCCGTTCTGGAGGCTGCGCGATGAACAAAACGCTCATAACCAATCCGATTATATGGGCGGATGTGCCCGACGTCGATCCGATTCGGGTAGAGAACTCCTACTATATGGTTAGCACGAGCATGCACATGATGCCCGGCTGCCCGATCATGAAATCCGGGGATCTGATGAATTGGGAGATTGTCGGCTACGTATACGATTTTCTCGAAAATAATGACGCCCATAACCTGACGGATGGAAAAAACATATACGGACAAGGCTCCTGGGCCGCGAGCCTGCGCCATCATAACGATACGTTCTATGTGTGCTTCTCGAGCAACGACACGCGCCGTTTCTACGTGTACCGAACGAAGGATATCGAACGCGGGCCATGGGAGCGTTCCGTTATCGACGGTCTGCGGCATGATCCGGGCCTGCTGTTCGACGAGGGCCGGGTGTTCGTCTTCTCGGGCAACGGCGGCATTCGCATTACCGAACTGACGGCGGACGCAGCCGCCGTGAAGCCCGGCGGGATCGACCGGCTGCTGTTCGAGACGGAGCGGGACGGCATCGGACTGCGGTGCGAAGGCTGCCACGCCTACCGGCTGAACGGCTATTATTATTTGCTGTTCATCGAATGGCCGAGCGCGGGCAGCAAGCGCCGCCGTCAAATTTGTTATCGTTCGCGGGAGCTGCTGGGGCCGTACGAACGACGAATCGTATTGGACGACGACCTCGGCTATCGTAACAAAGGAGTCGCTCAAGGCGGGATCTTCGATACGCCGACCGGCGAGTGGTACGCGATGCTGTTCCAGGATCATGACGCAGTCGGCAGAATCCCTTGCCTCGTGCCGGTTGCCTGGGAGGACGATTGGCCGGTATTCGGCATCGACGGCAAGGTGCCCGAGCGGTTCGAGGTGGACTTGCCCAAGGCGCCGGCGAAGCCGCTCGTCATCAGCGACGAATTCGATTACGGGAGCAATCGGCTCGCTTTGAACTGGCAGTGGAACCACAATCCGGACAACCGGCTCTGGTCGGTGACGGAGCGGCCCGGTTTCCTGAGACTGAGAACGGGAAGCTTGACGGACAGCGTCGTCCGGGCGCGCAATACGTTGACGCAGCGTACGGAAGGCCCTTCCTGTACGGGGGAGACCGTTCTTGACACGGCCCGTATGAAGCCGGGGGATCATGCCGGGCTCGTCGCGCTGCAAAGCCATTTCGGCACGGTCGGCGTCAAGATGGCGGACGATGGCGGGAAATTTGTCGCCATGTGCGTGAGCGGTGGCAACGGAGAAGAGATAGAACGGGAATCCGTACGTTTTGACGGCGGCATTCTCTATTTGAAAATCCGATTCGAATTCGAAGACAGCGTCGACTTGGCGACCTTCTATTATTCCGCGGACGGCTCGGAATGGACGGCGATCGGCGAAGCTTTACGGATGAAGTATACGCTCGATCACTTTATGGGCTACCGGATCGGCCTGTTCAACTACGCCGCCGGCCAATCGGGAGGCTATGCCGATTTCGATTATTTCCGCTACGAGAGAAGCTGAACGCAGGACGATCTTCGTTTTTGTCCGGCCGCTCCGTTCATGCCATGAAGCGAGAGAAGGATCGGCCGCAAGGCCGGTTCTTCTTTACTGCCCGGCGCGGATAAGGCGGGCAACTAACGTTCGACTGGTCAAGGATCGATGGTGCGATCATAAGTTTCTTTTAGAAATTACAAATCGCATTGATTTCCTCTATGGCCCGCAAGAGGAAGCAGCTATATCATTTTTAATAGAGCTTCATCTTCATCGTAATGATAGCGCTTCGATTTACTTTGCGACCAATATTTAGGGGGAATCGAAAATGCGGAAACGGAAGACGATGCTGCTGCTCTGCAGTCTGCTTATGGTGTTCATCGCGGCATGCAGCGGCAATTCAGGCGGAGAATCGACGACGAACGAGCCTGGCGGCTCGGGCACTGCCGCGAACGCGCCCGAGGCGACGAATGAGGCGGACAACGGCGGCGAAACCGGTGAGGAAGAAGCGAGCGGCACGCCGGAGATGGCGTTCGATACGGGCGGCCGGACGATCAAATGGGTATCCTGGTACGATGAATCGATTAAGGAAGACAATCCGGACAGCATCAAGATGAAAGAAAATTTGGACGCCTTAATGGCGAAGCACAATTTCAAAATGGAGTACGTCGTTGTCGATTACGCCGAGCTGCAAGAGAAAGTAACCGCCTCGCTCGTTGCGGGGGAACCGATCGGCGATATCATCCGTTTGGCCCGTCCATGGATGATTCCGTCGCTCGTCGCGCAAGGGCTGTTCTGGCCGGTCGACGAGTACACGAAGAACGAAAAAGTGTTCATTCAGCAATATACAAACGAATACTCCCAATACGAAGGAAGAGGCTACGGTTTCAGGGCGGGCATTAACGGCGCATCCTCGGGCATATTCTACAATCGCACGCTGATGAATCAGTTGGGCCTCAAGCCATTGCAGCAATACGTGAACGAGGACAACTGGAATTGGGAGACCTTCATGCAAGCCGCCAAAGAAGGGAACAAAGATTCGAACAATGACGGCAAGCTGGATATTTGGGGACTCGCAAGCGCTTCGATTCTCGTGCAAGCCATGGCTGCCAACGAAGCGAATCTGGTCGCCGAAGACAAACAAAACCTCGAGGATCCCAAGACGCTGGAAGTATTGAACTTCTTGTCGAAGCTCGCAACCGAAGGCATCGCCAGACCGACGGAAGGCGGAGACTGGACGGAGCCCGGCCAGTTCTTCCGTCAAGGCAACACGTTAATGTGGGCCAGCAACGATTATGAAATGGAAAACCTGAAGAAGGATATGCCGGATTACGACATCGGCTTCCTGCCGTTTCCCAAAGGACCAAGCGCCGCGCAATACCATTCGCATAATACGATACCGAACTATTTGACGATTCCGAGCGCGGTCGAGAATCCGGAGCAATTGGTCTACATCTACGAGAAAATCAACGATATCGAATCGATGTACGATTATCCGAAGCAGTCCCGATTCGAAACGCTGTTCAGCAACGAAGACGATTTGAACAACGCCAGAGTAGCCGGAGAAAGCATTAAAGTGATCGACGATATCGGCGGATATCCTTCGATGCCTTATTACGAATTTACGGGAGAAATATTGGAAGGCGTTTCGGTGGCGACGGTCGTCGAGAAATATAAAGAGCCGTTCCAAGCCGCGGTAGACGAGGTTTGGAAGAAGCAATAATCGCTTTCTATTTATTCGCGTTTTTCGCGGCGGACGGAGGATAGCCCTTCAATTCCTTGAATACTTTGCTGAAATAGGAGATGTCGGAGAAGCCGCAGCGCTCGGCGGCTTCCGTTACGGTAAAGTCTCCAGCCGACAACAGCATCTCGGCGTTGTTGATGCGTATGCGGTGCAAATATTCTTTGTAGGTGGAGCCGGTGTTCAGTTTGAACAATTTGCCCAAGTATACGGGGTGAAGGTTAAAACGCTCGGCCAAATCGTTAATCGTGATCGCTTCCGAATAATGATCGGATATAAAGGAAGTCAGCTTCTTGATCCGCAGATCGACGGGCATCGCCGATCGGCGATGCAAGCCGCTGAGCAGGCGGTGGAGAATGAGCTCGAACAATGCGCGTGCCTGGATCATATAGAACGGCTGCTTGCTCATCCACACTTGATTGAACTCCCGGATGTAGCACAGAATTTCTTTGGTGATGGCTTTCTTCGTTACGACTCCGAAAGGGAGCAGGACCTCATTGTGGGGCTCGGCCCAAAAAAAGTTGAACGGATACGCATGCATGGGAAAATCCTTGAACGTATGGGCTTCCCGGACGCTGCCTCCCGGAACGTAGATCAGATCGCCGGCCTCGACGGCGTACTTTTTTCCGTTAATGTAATACTCGGCCCGGCCGTCCACGACGAACGTGAGGTCATGAAAATCGATCGTCGCCTTTTGAATTTTCCAATCCGGATAACATCGGCGGTCCGCGAATAAAAAGATGTTCGGAACAAGGTGGGGATGGTACTCAAGCTCCAATCGGCTTCGCCTCCTTTCATTTAATTTTAATATCCTCCTTAACAAATACAACCAGCGGATCGATTGGTTTTTCCTGCGAAATCTCCCCTTGATTTTTCGAAGGCCGCCAATTCGCAGGGAGAAATGAACAAAGACCGGAACGGCTTACGCCTTCCGGTCTTTGTTCTCGTTACCCGCGCGCTCAGGTCGAACTGCGGACGATCAGTTCGGTCGGCAGCAGCACTTTTCGCGGGAGCATATCGTTTCCGTTGATGCGGTCGAATAAGAGATCGACCGCAACCATGCCGATTTCCTTGGTCGGCACATGGACGGTGGAAAGCGGCGGACTGGTGTATTTGGACATTTCGATATTCGACATGCCGATGACGGCTACACGATCGGGAACGGAAATGCCATTGTTATAGAACGCGCTGAGGGCTGCCATGGCCATCAAATCGCTTGCGGCAAAAAAGGCCTTCGGATAACTTCCCGATACGCACAGCCGGTTAATCCGTTCCATGCATACGGCTTCATCCCACATGCAGTCGATGACCCACTCCGGACGGACCGGCAAGCCGGCGGCGTGCATGGTCGCGTAATAGCCTCGATACCGCTGGCTGTCCTTAATGTTACCCGCGCCGCTTCCGCCGATGAATCCGATTTCCTTATGCCCGTTATCGATCAGATGCCGGACCGCGGCGGAAGCGACGTGATGGTGGTCGTAACCGACATTGTCGATATCCCGATGCGCGGTATCGATTCCGACAATGTAAGGCACTTGCTTCCGGATATAGTCGTAGCTTTCCCCGTTCAGCGACTCCATTAGAATAAGTCCCGTTATCGGCTCGTTGAACGTATTGAACAGAATCTTCTTATCCTCAAGCTCATATCCGGTCCGCACAAAGGCGATATCGCAGCCTTCTCCGATCAGTCTCTCCTCCGCCCCCGACAGAATGGACATAAAATAAGGATCGTTGTATTTATCTTTCGTTACGCTTAACACGCATCCGATCTTCATGGCAGGTTTGCTTGCGGGCGCCTCGTTGACGACGGTTTGCCGTTTGGCGTTCGAGCTGATCTTGTAGTTCAGCTGGGTGACCGCCTGCCATACTTTGGCTCGCGTTTCTTCCGTGATTTTATAGGTAGAGTCATTGTTCAGCACTCTTGAGACGGTCGCGATGGAAACATTGGCGAGGCGGGCGACTTCACGAATGGTACTCATAAGCGGGAATTCTCCTTTTTCGATTCGGCATAGACGGTTGATCCGCGTCATCTGTATGCAATATACCATTTTACGAAACAAAATGCTATCAATAATACGAGAATGTTTCACTCTTGTTTTCTAGTTGTTACGTTAAATTGACGAAACAAAAGATTGTGATTTTAAAGGTATAACTAACATGTAATTAACAATAAATAATAGGGATGTGCCGATTTCGTTTAAAAACATGAGGTTCTTGCTGGCTAAATGTGATGAATACTAACATAATTCTTCCGCAAGTTTCAAATGACAGCGCATACTATTTTTTTGGAAATAAAAAAGTGCTTGAAACTTGTCACTGGCATGCTATAATGAACTCATGAAGTTTACTAAACAATTTGCATTAATGACGTAACAAATTGTCGATTTTCTTTGAGGGGGAGCGGTTATTCGATGAACAAACCTGTAACCGTATATCCGGTCATCCGCGACGGATTGCTTCCGAACCCCGGAATCGGATTTACGGCAGCGCCGCGGCTGATGGGGGAGCCGGAGAGGATATACGACAACTCGGGAGTGGAACATGCGAAGTACAAATTTTCGGCTGACAGCGTAACGTTCAACCACCCCGACAGCAAAGTCAGCTTTTTGAGCGTGCGCTGGAAGGACGCAGAGCCCGCGAAGGGCGATTATTGCTGGGAGCGCATCGAGGAGAAGCTGAACCAGGCCCGGTCGATCGGGTGCTCGGCCATCGTTCGCTGCTCCCCTTATGCGCTGAACGAAGAGGACGATATTCCGGATTGGTTTCGCGCGGCCTATCCGGAGAAGCCCGGGTTTCCGTTCTGGCGGGTGGATCCGAATACGACGCCGTACGCCGAGTATTGGGCGGAATTTATCCGGGCTTTCGCCGCCCGCTTCGACGGGCATCCGGTTATCAGCTCCGTCGACCTTGCGATCGTGGGCGCCTGGGGGGAGGGCGGAGGTACCGAATACATGCGGGAGGAGGCCATCGCGCGCGTAGCCGACGCGTATTTGGACGGATTCAAGCTGACGCCGCTTCAGGCGCTGCTGCACGACCCCGTCTCGATGCGTATATTGACGGACCGGAAGGCGAAGGTCGGGTTTCGCGTAGACTGTCTGGGAGATATGGGCGGGTTTCACGGCGAGAAGTGGTCGCATATGACCGACTTCTACCCGCAAAATATTCAGAACTTCGGGATGGGAGACGCTTGGGAGAAGGCGCCGGTCGTGTTCGAGGCGTGCTGGCATATGAACGATTGGTACGTTCATGGATGGGATATCGATTATATTATTGCGGAATCGTTGAAATGGCATATTTCGTCCTTCAACAACAAGGGGACGGTCGTGCCGGAGCCGTGGCGGGATAAGGTGGAGCGGTGGCTGAACAGAATGGGTTACCGGTTCGAGCTCCGCAAGCTCACCTACGATTCGGAGGTGCGGTCCGGCGGGGAGCTGCGGATCGCGGGACTCTGGGCCAATGTAGGCGTGGCGCCGATGTACAACCGATATCCGCTTGTCGTAAGGCTGGCCGGCAACGGTCTGACGCATGTCTTCTTATGTAAGGAAGATCCGCGCGAATGGCTGCCCGATCAGGATATTTGGTGGCAGGAAAGCTATACCGTCCCCGATCATTTGCCGGAAGGCGCGTACAGGCTGGAGATCGGCATCGTCACCGGCGTCGAGGAGATCGGAAACGTGCGGCTTGCGATCGAAGGCATGGAGGACGGCTATTATCCGATGGGTACCGTATGGATTGGAGGGGCGCAGTAGAATGAATAAACCCGATTTTCACACGTTGTTGACGCACTGCGATTTCGATTACTTGCCGGACGGGTTGGAGCGGAAATACGAGCAATATAAGCCCGACGACAGGGCATGGCTCATTCCGCGCGACTTCCTGGGCGGCTTATATGACCGCTATCGGCTTCCCGAGCGTACGCGGCGCTTGCTGACGGAAGGGATCGAGGCGATCGAGAGCGATCCGTCGCTGTTCGCGTTCACCAAATTTTTGGCGGACGACATGTGTACGGCACGCATCCGTTGCGACGAGGCGTTCTATACGAATATGACGCCGGGCTGTCTGAAGCCGTACGCCGAGAAGTATTCCTTCCTGCTGCTGCTCGCCTGCGTCGTTCCTTCCATGGATAGCTTGAAGCGGCGCGGCGTCCCCGAATCTTATTACAGCGAAATTCCTCACCAGTTCCTGAAAGTGCAGTTCGAGAAGCTGGGCCGGGAAGACGATTTCAAGGTGCATGATTTTCCGTGGGTGATGAATTTCTACACCTGCTCCATTTTTCTGCTCGACCGGTTTTATTTTATTCCTCATCGCTTTCACGATGAGCTGTCGATGTACCGCAGCCGCTTCTCCGGCAAGACGATTGCTCTGTATCATGCGGGCGGGTCGTTCCGCCGCGACGGACAACTGGACGGGGTGAACGGCGTCCGCGATGCCGAGGGAGCGTTCGTCACCGAATGGAAGGAAGACGCCGATCGCATTCTCGCGAACCGAATCAATCCGATGGGCTTCGTCGAACGGGAGCCCGTGTCCGTTGAGAAGTCGGAATGGGACGCGGCGCTCCGCCAAGGGGATATGCTGCTGGCGCTGCATATTCCGTCAGGGCCGGGCTATACGCCGGACAGGTTGAAGAGTTCCATGACGCTTGCCGTCGATTTCTACCGGACGTATTATCCCGAGCTGCGGATTCGGGGCTTCTGGAGCGAGAGCTGGCTGTACGATCCGAGGCTTTCCCTTATTCTGGGCGAAGCGGGGAGCAACATCGTGAGCGTGCAGCGCCAGTTCTACAATTACCCGATCGCCGCAGGTGACGCCATGCTCCGCTACGAGGCGTTCGGAGACCGGAACGCCGATCCTTCGGCGATCTCTCCGAAGACCTCCCTGCAGAAGGCGGCCGCAGCCTATATGAAGAGCGGCGGCAGGTTTCATACGACAAGCATGGTCGTGCTGAAGGAAGATATCGATCGGATCGGGACGATGACGTACATCACGCCCGAGGATGCGGCTTCGTTCAGGGAATCGGTCGACAGCCACCTGGCGGGGAGGCCGGTGCAATGAAATGCATGTTTTCGCCCGAAAGCTATGCGAAATACCGGACCGTAACCGTACGGCCGCGTCCGGCAGCGGAAACGCCCGCAGACCGGGAGCGCGGAAGCTGCGACTTCATCGCGTTCGACTGGAGCGAGCTGGAGCCGGAGAGGGGACGGTTTCGCCTTGACGAGTTGATGGAGGCCTTGCAGAGCGCAAGCAATCCCGTCCTCGTCCTGAAGCCCGACCCGCCGTCTTGGGCGCTGGCGGAGCCCGCCGCCTATTACGCGTCGTTCGTTCGAAAGATCGGCAGCAGGGCGGACCGGATCGGGAGGCTTGCCGGCGTCGTCGTTTCAGCGCTCGCAGGCGGCAAGGAAGAATGGAACGCCTTTGCGGATGCGTTCGAGGCCGTGCCGATTCTGGCCGACCTGCATGATCCGGGAATGATCCGCCATCTTCGGTCCCGTAACCGGAAGTTCGGCTTGCTCATTCGATGCAAGGACGAGAACCGGCTCGAATGCTGCGAGGCGATGGCAAGGGAAGGTCTTCATCATCTCTGGAAAAGCCGGCCCGTTGTCCTTCATCTGGCCGATTCCGCTTGCGGTCCGGCTCTGGAACGGGACGCGCTCCGCTGGCATGCAAGCCTCGCGAATGCGAAGCTGGGCCTCGGCTGCAAGCTGGAATTGCGGAGGATGACGTACCCGGAAGCGGTATCGAGCGGCGGAAGCCTGCCGGTTAGGCTGTGGCTGGTCAACGCCGGAAGCGCAAAGTTGTATCGGCGCTGCCATCTAAAGCTGCGGCTGCGGAGCGGAGACGATGTCTGGGAGCTCCCTGTCTCCGCGGACACGCGGGCGTGGCTGACCGGCGATATCGTGCACAACGAAGTGCTGCCGCTGCCGGCCTTGCCGGCAGGTTCATACCTAATCGGCATCGGATTGTTTGGCGCGGACGGCTCGCCCGTTCCGCTCCATATCGAGGGACTCGGGGAAGACGGGTATTTCGAAGCCGGCAAGCTGGAGATCGAGGCGACGGCCGACCGGCTGCTGCATATATGGGATTCCTATTATCCGGAAGGCTATTATCCGCTTGAGGATCCTCAAGTTCCCGATTCCGGGAAGACGGAATCGGGGGCAAGCTCATCTACAGACACAAGGGGGTAATCGAATGAAGCTAGCACTGATCGGCGCCGGACAACGAGGCATGATCTACGCCGGCTACGCGCAGGCGAGAGCCGAAATCGCGGCGGTCGTCGAGCCGGACGACGGAAGACGGAAGGCGGCGGCGGATGCGTATGCGATACCGGAGGAGATGCAGTTCGAATCGACGGAACAATTTTACCGGTTGGGCAAAATCTGCGACGCCGTCATCATCTCATCGATGGACAGAGACCATTACCGCCAGTCGATGGAGGCGCTGGAGCTCGGGTACGACATTCTGCTCGAGAAGCCGATCTCGCCCAGCCCGGAGGAGACGCTCCACATTCAGCGGAAGGCGAACGAAACGGGGAGCAAGGTGATCGTCTGCCATGTCCTCAGGTACACGAATTTTTTCGCCGAGATTAAGCGCATCGTCGACGGCGGCGAGCTGGGGAAGATCATCACGATCCAGCATGACGAGAACATCGGCAACTTTCATATGGCCCATGCCTTCGTCAGGGGCAATTGGCGGAGAAGCGACCTCGCTAGTCCGCTGATCATGCAGAAATCGTGCCATGACATGGATATATTGGCCTGGCTTGTCGACAGCGAAGCCAAACGAATCTCCTCGTACGGCGGTCTCACGTATTTCAAGGAGGAGAACGCGCCTGCGGAGAGCGGCGAACGATGCCTGGACTGCAAGGCGGCTGCGGAATGCCGGTTCGACGCGGCGAAGGCGTATCTGCCGATCCGGGGCCAGTGGCCGGCTACCGTCGTGACGGCGGACCAGAGCGAAGAGGGGCTGCGGAAGGCGCTGGCGACCAGTCCGTACGGCAGATGCGTATACCGCTGCGACAATGACGTGTGCGATCACCAGGTGTCCCTCATCGAATTCAAGAACGGCGTGACGGTGACGTTCAACCTTAGCGGCTTCACGAGCAAGATGTACCGAACGATCAAAATCATGTGCGAACACGGCGAAATTCGCGGGGACGACAGCCTGAACCTCATCGAGATCACCCGGTTCTCTTCGAACGCGGTGGACCGCAGCGAGCAGACCGTCATACGGCCGGCCGCCGTATCGGGTGGGCATAACGGAGGCGACGCCGGCTTGATGGAAGATTTCCTGACCATCCTGGAGCGCGGAGACGGAGGCGGGGGAAGCCGATCCTCGATCGACCGGTCCGTGGAAAGCCATATGATGGCTTATGCGGCCGAGCGGGCGCGGGTCACCGGCGAGACGATCGATATCGACCGGTTGAAGGAGGAGCTGCGGTCGAAGCTTGCGACGGAACCGTTCCCGATTCTGGAGAGGACGTGATGCGATGAGTCCGATTGTCGAAGAAGCGCCGGTCCCCGTCAAACGAAGCCGTCGAGGCGTTTTCTACGAGCTGAAGAAGCACCGGGTTTTATATTTGATGAGCGTGCCGGCCTTAATTCTGCTTATTATGTTCAGCTACATTCCATTTGCGGGCATCTGGATGGCTTTCACGGATTTCAACGTCGTCGACGGCATATTCGGCAGCAAGTTCGTCGGCCTGGACAATTTCAAATTTTTCTTCGCCGGCAACGGCATGGGATGGAAGGTTACCTATAATACGCTGTTCATCAATTTCTTCGGAATCGTTCTCGGTATCGTCGTTCCCGTCACCCTGGCGATTCTGCTGCACGAGATTCGAAGCGTCGCGTTCAAGAAGCTGACGCAGAGCATGATGTTTTTTCCGTATTTCATCTCCTGGGTTGTGGTAGGCGCCATTATTTACGGGATTTTCTCGACGGACGTCGGCGTGGCGAACCGGATCCTCGAGTCATTCGGAATGGAGCCGATCCGGTGGTACTCCGAGCCGAAGTACTGGAAGCCGATCATCATTATCGCGAGCGTGTGGAAGTGGAGCGGGTACAGTTCGATCATTTACATGGCGGCGATGTCCAATTTCGACGAAAGTCTGTACGAGTCCGCCAAGGTTGACGGCGCGACCAAGCTGCAGCGCATTCTGTACCTGACGATCCCGATGCTGAAGCCGGCCATCATCGTCCTCACGCTTATGAGCGTCGGGCGGATTTTCTACGGCGACTTCGGCATGATCTACGGCATCGTCGGCAACAATCCGGTCCTGGCCGACGAAGTGACGGTCATCGATACGTACGTTTACCAGTCGATGCGGACGCTGGGCTTCTCCTACTCGACGGCGATCGGATTGTTCCAGTCCGTCATGGGGTTGATTCTGGTCATGCTGGCCAATAAGACGGCGAAGAAAATTAATGATGGAGAGGGACTGTTCTGATCATGGAAAAGAACGGATTGCTCGGCGATAAGCTGGTCATGGCTCTGGCTTACGGCATAATCGGTCTCTTTGCCGTCCTGTGTCTGTATCCGCTGCTCCTGACCGTCAGCGTATCTTTCTCGTCGGAGAAGGCGATCGCGATGAACGGCTATTCGATACTTCCGCAAGCCTTCAGCCTGGATACCTACAAGTATATTTTCGTCAACAGCGGATCCCGCATTCTGAGATCTTACGGAGTGACCGCGTTCGTCACCGTGGCGGGAACGCTGGGCGCGCTGCTCGTTACAAGCATGATTGCTTACGCCATCTCGATCAGAAAGCTTAAATACCGGAATATTCTGGCGTTCATCAGCAATTTCACGATCATTTTCTCCGCGGGACTCATTCCCTGGTATATGGTGAGCGTGAATTACTACGGCTTGAAGAACAGCATGCTCGCCCTGATTCTGCCTTCGCTCTTCAATGTGTGGAACATGTTTCTGATGCGCACCTACTTCGCCGGTATTTCGCCTTCCCTGTACGAGGCGGCGGAAATCGACGGCGCGAACCATTTCACGATCTTCTGGCGGGTAGCTCTGCCGCTCAGCAAGACGCCGCTGCTTACCGTCGGCCTGATGTACGCCCTGCAATACTGGAACGACTGGTGGCACGCGCTTATTTTTATCAACGAGAAAGATTTGTTCCCGCTTCAATATTACTTGTACAACATTCTCTCGAACGTCAATGCGATCAGCTCCGGACGCATTCCGTCGGGCGCCGCGGGCGCGATCACGCTTCCTGCGGAAACGGTGAAGATGGCGGTTACGGTCATTACGATCGGTCCCATTATTTTCTTGTTCCCCTTCATCCAGAAATACTTCGTTCAAGGCATCATGACGGGTGCGCTCAAGGAATAAGCGGCTTCGGCATTCAGCCTTCCAGGCTTTTGGATATAAATAGGACGTAGATAACGGGGAGGATTTTCGATGAGAAGAAGAAGCATGTCGATGATGTTGCTGGCCGTATTGTCTGTCGTCACGATTTTGGCGGGCTGCAGCGGGAGCAACGGCTCCGAAGGGGACAACAAGAAGCTGGAGACGATGACGATTCTGTATCCCGGGGAAGAGAGCGAGCGGTTGTCGGAATTTCTGGACAATGAGTTCGCCGAGAAGATGGCTAGCGAGCTCGGGCTCAAGGTAGAGGTCGTGTTCGTGCCATGGGCGCAGTATTGGGAGCAGAAGGACATTATGCTGGCCGCGAACGAACCGATCGACCTGTACTGGGACGGTCTTCCGGATTTGGCCGCGATCGTCAACAAGAAGCAGGCCATGCCGCTGGATGAACTGATCGAGGAATACGGCCAGGACATGCTGAAGGTGCTGCCGAAGGAACAGCTTCAAGGCGCCGTTATCGGCGGTCAAACGTACGGCATTCCTTCCGCGTACGCGCCGTCGTCCGCGATGTATCAGCTGGTCACCGTGCGCCAGGACATTCTGGAGGAAGTCGGCATGACGGAACTGAAGACGCCGGAGGACCTGAAGACGTTTGCGTCCAAGGCGGCCGAGCGGTTTCCCGAGATGAAGGGGCCTGCCGACATCGTCTTCAAGCCGCTGACCCGTTATTTCGCGGGCGAGCAGTATAACTGGATTGCGGCGGAGGATCTGGTCGTATTCGGGGAAGACAGCAAGGAGGCGTACAGCTACTTCGAAACCGAGGCTTTCCAGGAGATGGCGAAGTTCAACCGCGGCATGTACGAGGCGGGATTGTACTCGGAGGATTTGACGATCAAATATAACGAAAGAGACTCCCGGATGCAGACCGGCCTCTATTTGTGGGTGGAAGGCTCCCTCGGCAAGGAGATGGAAATCAGCAGCGCCGTCAAAGCGAACGCCCCGAACGCCGTGCTGAAGAGCTATCTGCTCGCGGAGGAGAAGCCGCGCTACATCACCTCCACCGGCGGGGAAGTGCTGGCCGTTCCGGTTACCGCTCCGAATCCGGAAGGCGCCATGAAGTTCGTCAACTGGCTCTATAAGTCCAAGGATAATTACTTATTCGCCTTGTATGGCGTGGAAGGCAAGGATTATGAAATCGTCGACGGCCGAATCAATAAACTGGCCGCCAACGAGTTCTTCTATGAATGGATGTTCCGCAATCAGAATTATCAGCTGTTCGCGCCGGAAGTCGCGCAGGAATCGATCGACAACTACAAGAGCTGGGACGAGAATGCGGTCCGCTCGGAATCGCTGGGCTTCCGCTTCAACAACGAGAAGGTGAAGGGCATCGAGACGGCGCTTCGGGAGGTAGCCGGCAAGGAGCTTGCATCCGTCCGCTCCGGATTCGTCGATTTCGAAACGGCCTATCCGGAGGCGATCAAAAAACTGAAGGATGCCGGAATCGACGAATACGTCGCGGAAGTACAGCGGCAATTGGATGAATTTCTGGCGAATAAATAACGGGCATTGAGCTTGTGCTAAACGGGCCGACGCCGCAAGCAGGGTATATCCGCTTGCGGCGTCGGCATTTTTTATACGAAGTTTACGGGCGCAGCCCGGCGGCAGAAGCTACGCCGAGAAATAGCGCAGCAGGCCGAGCAGGGCAAATCCGAACAAAACCGTGCCGGCTCCGATGCCCGTTATCGCGCTGCTCGCTACTTTGAGCCGCGGAGACACGAATACCGCAATGATGGAGACGGCAACGAGCAGCGCGGCGAGAAGATATAAGACCGGATCGTCAAAAACGCTTTTTAAGCCGATGAAATGAATGCCTACGATAAAAGCGATCCAGGGCGCCACATAATGTTTCCGTTTTCGCTTGATGAATACGAATGCGCCCGCGCCGGCCAAAAAGAGTTCGACATAGACCGATATCAAATAACGCCTGAACGCGCTTGTTTCGTTTAACGCGGAAGGCGCATCCCAGTTCGTCACGCTTAAATATACGCCAAGCAAGCATACGATCAGCGCCACGCCGGAAGCGATGCCGATATACACCCGCCAGCTTGCCCGGGGATTCTCCTGCGCCCAACCGAACCAGCAAAAGCTGAACATGCCGAATATAGACGCGTACATGGCATAATCCCTTATATATTCCATGAAAACCCTCCTGTCGATTGAGTGGTAAAACTTAGCATTTGCGCTACGTATCCACTATATCACAGACGCGAGCATTACAAGAGGCTTCGATTCTGCGGCCGATTGCCTGAAATCGTCCCCCAATTTTTTTTTTCGGCGTGAAAAATAATGGGCTCTTCGATTGTATTACTAGTGAAAGGACGACTTCAGTCGAAACTTGAAGCAATCTTACTCAAAAATTGGACGAGGTGAAAGAAATGAAAACAAAATTCAAAATGCTTACTCTTTCCACGGTTACCGCATTATCGTTAACTTTTGCAGGTCAAAGCTTTGCGGCCGCCAACCCTTTCACGGATTTAGCGAATATCGCGGCGAAGGATAAAATCGCAGCTTTGCAAGAACAAGGCATCGTCAAAGGGATTTCGGACGATCTATTCGCCCCTAATGCGACCATCACGGCGGCGCAAGGCGTTCAGCTTATCGTGAATGCCGCGAATTTGAATCTGGATCTCGTAAGATTCCTTGTAGAACCGAAAGCGACGGATTATTTCAAAAACGCGGACAATGATGCGTGGTATGCGAATGCGTTAATTACGGCAAGCGTTAACGGAGTCGAATTGCCGGACGATCTCGATCCGAACAAGAAATGGACGCGCGAAGAGTTCACTCACCTGCTGATTCGGACGATCGAAGCGCACAGCAATCTTCCTATGCTTAACCTCGTTCCCGCCGAAATTAACGATGAAGCGGATCTGACCGTTGATTATCAAGGATCGATTCAGCGCGCGCTCGCTTACGATGTCGTCGAACTGGACGAACAAGGGAACTTCCATCCGAAAGCCGAAATTACTCGCGCGGAAGCGGCGGAACAAATCTACAACGTGCTCGAATACGTGAAGGCGCATCCCGCGCCGGCGCCGGAAGCGGATCCGGCATCCGATGAAACAGACGCAAAAAGAGCGCCAGGATCGACAAGCCCGCAAATACCGGGTACTAAATAATAATTAAACATTAGCTTTCGCTAGGCGATCGCTTTCCGGAACGAACCGGGGAGCGGTCGCCTCTTTTTTATGACAGGAGAAGTATGCAGGGCCGGAAAGCTGTACGTATCGAGCGTTGTAGGCGTGAAGGCTTGGCAACCGATATTCCGGATTATGGCGATAGTTGCGAATCGTCTACATCCCGGGCCGAATGAATATATTTCGAAGTAGGAAATCAGGTGCATATCGAGGAGGAATCGGGCAAATGGAGGTTGATTCTACAGGTTCAATCCTACTTCAAGACAAGACGCCGAGATTGCAAACGGTTAACGAATTCATCGCTTTTATCCGTGAAGCCAATGAGCTTCTTGGGCAACAACTCGATCTGTCGCCTGCCAATCAGCTGGTTACAAGTATCGTTAATCGGCTGTCGCTTCGATTGCGATCCCGCTACTTGCCGGAGGAGATTGAGGCCGTTCTAAGCAACGAGTATATTCGAGGGAATCAACGGAGCTTGCAGCATCGGTTATCGGAAGCCGAATTTCTGGTCGAGCTGAGCGATTCTCGCCGCCTCTGCCATTCGGAGGATGCCGGCTTGGCTATCGTAACCAGGCTGCCTAACTGGAAGGTTTACATGGCCTTGGTTCGCGAGGAGCTGTCCATTCTTCGCCGGTTTATCGGGCAGGACGATCAGCCGGCGAAGTCGCCGATCGTTTTTGTCGGCAGCGGGCCGCTGCCGTTAAGTCCCATTATTTTGCATCTATTCGGCGATGTGGAGGTTATATGCCTGGAAATCGATTCCGCAGCCTATGAAGCCTCATGCGCTTTGCTCGAGCGCATGGGCTTAAGCGCGAATATAACGGTATTGGTGGAGAATGGATCGGCGTTCGATTATAGCGCGTACAGCCGGATTTTCGTAGCCAGCCTCGTTCGAAATAAGCCGGCTGTGCTCGAGAGGATTCGCCGCACATCCCCAAATCCTCTGATCGCCGTTCGAACAGCCGAGGGGATGCGTCAAATCATGTACGAAGCGGTAGACGAATCGCAGTTGAATATGCAGGGATGGCGGATAGCTGCGCGAACCCGGCCCGATGAAAATCTGATCATTAATTCGACTTTGTTTCTGGATCGCGACGCTGCTCCCGCCATAACGGATTGACTATCGGTCTCGTTGAACGCCGCCTTGGCAGAGGCGGCGTTTTTGCTTGTGCGCGTCAAAGCTCCGCAGGCGAACAAATCGGATTAAAAATAAGAGCAACAGGACATCGAATGCGCTAAAAATAATGTCCCCCTGTGCTATGCTTTTTTGATAAGCTTTTATAAGCGCTTCCGTCACGGATGGCCCATCATGATTTCAAGGAGCTGACCGCGCTTGGGAAATTTCAAATCCAAAATACTCCTATACAGTTTGCTGCTGGGTTCCGTGCCGACGATTCTCATCGGCCTCTTCTCCTATTTCATCGCGGCCAAAGACGTGGAGGAGAAAGTGAACGAGGGGAACATGCATCTGCTTGGCCAGACCCGGATGAGGGTGGAGCAGGTGCTCGATTCCATGCAAAGAACCGCTATACAGTTTCAGAACTCCGCTTTGTTGAAATCCGTGATGGACAGCAAGCTTGGCGGTCAAGATTTTATTACGGTACGCGAGCTCATGCAGGAAATGTTCAATATGCAGACCCAGACCATCTTGAACCAGGTTCAAGTCGTAAATCTGGGGCATGGCTGGGTCGTGGATCTGAACGCCTTGAAGCCGCTTGAAAGCATGGATCAGGAAGAGCTGAGAGGCTACGTCAATCGAAAGGACAGCATCTTCTGGGCGACCGGACCGGAGGCGGTTGCCGGGAACGCGGACGGAGAGGCTGCGGACAATTGGAACGGTACGCAGGAGAAAGCGACGATGCTGCGTCTGGTTCATAAAATACCGCTTCTTTCAAAAAACGCCTCGCCTGCCGGCATCTTGATCTTGCAAATAACGGCCAAAGATATTCGCGCCATGCTGGAGCCCGATAACTTGCGAGCCGCGCAATATATTCTAAACGATCAAGGAGAGGCGTTCTTGTCGCCGAGCCGGCAGAGAGCGGCTTACCGGTCCATTAACGAGCAAGTCGCCGAAAGGATCCGGCGCTCCGCTGAGCCGCAAGGAGCGTTCCACGCCGAGAGCGAAGGCCGCAAAGTAAGCGTGCTCTATGAAAGATCGGATTACAACGGCTGGACGTACGTATCCGTCGTATCGCTGGACAAGGTGACGGACCAGACGCGGAATATCGCGTTTATTACGGCGGCCGCCTGCATGGGCATCATCATCTCCGTGCTGATCGCTTCCTTGTTCGGCAGCCGGAAGATGTATTCGCCGATAAGAAGGCTGCACGAGGTTGCCGCTACCATTCAGCCGCAGCAAGGCGACAAGAACCGGAAGGACGAGTTCGAATACATTAAAGAAAGCTTGACTTCGCTGGCCGTATCCCGGAACGAACTGGACAAGCAGATGAAATCGCAGACGGCGCATCTGCGGGAATTTTACGTGCTGAAGCTGTTTGCCGAGCAGATGTCCGGAGCCGATGACAATTATGCTTCCGAACGATACGGATTTCCCGGGGGATGGGGAAGTCTCGGGGTACTGACGCTCGAGCTGGACAACCTTCAGCTGTCGAGGTTTCAGGAACAGGACCGGGAGCTGCTTCTGTTCGCGATCAACAATATCGTGTCGGAAACGCTGCCCGAAGAAGCCCGGTTCAGTCCGATCGTGCTGAATCATTCCCAGGTTACGCTGCTGACTTGCAAAGAGGACAATCCGGAAGCCGGACTCGCGTTGTTCTACGAAACGGCGAAGCTTATAAAAGCCAGAGTCCGGCAATATTTGGGCCTCGAATGCAGCATCGGGATCAGCCACCCGTTCAAGCGGTTATCCGATACGAAACGCGCGTACAAAGAGAGCATCGCCGCGCTCAAGCTGCGATTCGTTCTCGGGCCGAACATTATCGTACGTTACGCCGATATCGAGGAGCAAGGCAATGTGGAGAAGACGGTCTATACGAAATTGAGATTGATCGAGGATCAAATCGCGCTTGCGATCGAAGAACGGCAGCAAGGTAAGGCGGAGCGGCTGTTCCAAAGTTATTTGGATGAATTGCTCTGCAAGGACGGCTTCCATCAAGAGCATCATTTGCTGCTGCTTCAGCTGGCGTCGAGGACGATGAGCATCGTCCAAGAGCAAGGACTGTCGATGCGGCAGCTGTGGCATGGCGAAGAAGAATTGAAGCGTTTGCTGCGGCTGCAGACGCGGACCGAGATTACGGGCTGGTTCCAGTCCAGATTGTTCAAACCCGCGATCGGATTATTGGGCGAAATGGCCGACAAACAATTCGTGAACATTACGCACCGCGTCGTCGAAATCGTGCAGGAGCATTACGAGCGAGACATTTCCCTCGAATACTGCGCGGGCGTCATGAATTTCAACCCGGCGTATATTAGCCGCGTGTTCAAGAAGGAAATGGGCGTCTCCTTCAGCGATTATTTGTCCGATTACCGGATGAACGTAGCCAAGCATCTGTTATCCACGACCGGGATGAAGGTGTCGGAGATCGGCCCGAGAGTGAGCTACACGAATATTAGCGCCTTCATCCGTACATTCCGCAGAACGTTCGGTTTGACGCCCGGCCAATATCGCGAGACGCTGCACGGCGAGGAGAGCAAATCCGATAACTGAATGATGATCCAATTAAAGCCGAACGGCAGCGTTCGGCTTTTGTTATGCCTGACAGGTGCGGCCGGGCAGGAGCGCTTATGCAAGGTCATATCCGGCATAGGGAAAGGTGTTAACCGGCATATACGCGAAATGGCGCCGTCCCCCCGCGAATGCCGCAAGTCAAGCATTTCCCGCGGCTCGGCGCGTAAAGTCATGAACGGAGTATAGCCTTAAACGAAGAGGCTGCCCGATAATGAGGGCAGGAAAACGAATACAACAAGAAGCGTAGGGGAGAGATGCTATGAGGTCGAATCAAGCCGTGGCGGCAGCGGGCTTCCAAGGGAAAAGGGAGCTGCGGCTTCAGCGGAGAAAGCTGTTGCTCCGGGATCTGGTCAGGGACAGATGGATGTATCTGATGCTGCTGCCGGGCGTGCTGTATTTTATCGTATTTAAGTATGTGCCGATGTACGGGGTGACGATGGCTTTTCAGGACTACAAGCCATACCTGGGCTTTTTTGAAAGTCCATGGGTCGGCTTCAAGCATTTCGAACGCTTCTTTAGCGAAACGCACTTTTGGACGCTTTTTCGAAACACGATCGTTTTGGCTTTATACAATTTGATCTTTTTCTTTCCGCTTCCGATCGTTTTGGCGCTCATGCTGAACGAGCTAAGGAGGGAACGGTTCAAAAGATTCGTGCAAACGCTCATTTATATCCCGCATTTCGTATCGTGGGTTGTCGTGGTCGGGATCTTCTACATGCTGTTTACGACCGAAAACGGCATCGTTAACGAACTCCTTTATCGGTTGACGGGAGAAAAAATCGCGTTCCTGCTGGAGAAGGATTGGTTCAGGACGATGATCGTCTCCCAGACGATCTGGAAGGAAGTCGGCTGGGGCACCGTTATCTTTTTGGCGGCCCTCGCGGGAGTGGACATGCAGCAGTACGAAGCCGCCCGAATCGACGGCGCGAACCGGTGGCGGCAGCTGTGGCATATTACGCTGCCGGCCATCCGCAGCACGATCATCATTTTGCTCATTCTCAGGCTGGGGAACTTCCTGGACTCGGGCTTCGAACAAATCTTCCTGATGATTACGCCGACGAACCGGGAGGTGAGCGAAGTGTTCGATACGTACGTGTACACGAAGGGAATGACGCAGGCGCAGTACAGCTACAGCGCGGCCGTCGGCTTGTTCAAATCGTTTATCGGACTCATTCTGGTGCTCGGCTCGAACTGGCTTGCCAAGCGATTCGGGGAAGAGGGCGTTTACTAGCATGGCGGCGCCGGCGCATGCCCGATTAGATGGAAGGAGGACATAAATATGCGTCAAGATCGATCCTGGGGGAATCGTCTGTTCGACCTGCTCAATCATACGGTATTGTTTCTCGTCGCGATCGTATGCGTTCTGCCGTTCGTTTACGTGCTGGCGGTTTCCTTCGCCAGTCCGGCGGAGGTCGCCAGAGGCGGTCTTATTTTGTGGCCGAAACAATGGTCTATGGTATCCTATCAGTACATTTTCTCATCCGACACGCTGCCGCGAAGCTTGCTCGTCTCGGTCTACATTACGGTGGTCGGAACGCTGATCAACCTGGCGTTCACTTCGCTCATGGCTTATCCGTTGTCCAAGCCGCGGCTTCGGGGCAGAAATCCGATCCTGCTCGGCGTATTGATCACGATGCTGTTCAGCGGCGGCATGATCCCGACTTACTTCGTCGTGAACGGGTTGAATTTGACCAATACGTTATGGTCCTTGATGATTCCGAGCGCCATCAGCGCGTTTAACCTGATCGTGCTGAAAAACTTCTTCCAGCAAATCCCGGACGGATTGGAGGATTCGGCCAAAATCGACGGCTGCAACGACCTCGGCGTGCTGCTTCGGATCGTGCTTCCGTTGTCGCTGCCGGCGATGGCCACGTTCGGTCTGTTCTATGCGGTCGCCCACTGGAACACGTTTTTTAACGCCATCTTGTACATCAACGATAACGAGAAATGGCCGATTCAGGTCATGCTCAGGGAGATCGTTATATTGGCGCAGAGCCGGGTAGGGGATTCCGGCTTCGACGAGACGGACGTGCAGCCGTTAACGATCCGCATGGCGGTTATCGTATTCGCCACCGTGCCCATTCTGCTGGTCTATCCGTTTCTTCAGAAACATTTTGCGAAAGGCGTTATGCTGGGCTCCGTGAAAGGATAATCGATTCTATTCCGACAATAAAGATAATGGAGGGGGAAACATGAACAAAAAATGGATGACGGTCTTGGTAACCGCGATGGCGGGAATGATGGCCGTAACGGCTTGCGGAGGCAAGGGCGGAAACAATGGAATCGATGGCGATGGGCCTTATCCGCTCTCCCTGGTCATCAATCAAGTCGGGGAAATACCGGACCCGAACAACCCGATCGAGGAAAAAATTCGCGAATACACCGACACGGATCTTCGGATTCAGTGGATTCCGTATTCCGCGTACGACGAGAAGATCAACGTCATGATCGCTTCCGACGAGCTGCCGAAGCTGATGAAGCTGAATTATACGCCAACCACGATCAGCTCGCTCGAGGCCGGCTTGTTCTGGGACATTACGTCCCAGCTGAAAGATTATCCGAATCTGACAGCGCAGCCGCAGCCGTATTACGACAATATTAGCGTGAACGGAAAGGTGTACGGCGTCCCTCTATTCCGCGATATGGGCCGGGCGATCGTCAGCTTCCGCAAGGATTGGCTCGACGCGGCCGGTCTGAAGGAGCCGGTGACGCTGGACGATTGGTATGAAATTATCCGGTACAGCACGGAGGAGGATCCGGATAAAAACGGCAAGCGGGACACGTACGGGATGATGCTGGACAAAGCGTACAATCAGGGAACGGCCTCGACGTTGACCCGGCTTGCGGTTTCCCAAGGCGCGCCCAACAAATGGGGAATCGACGAGCAAGGCAATTTTTATCCGGAATTCGAATCCGAGCCGTTCTTCGACGTGTTGAAGCTGTTCAGAAGATTATATGAAGAGAAGCTGATCAATCAGGATTTCGCGGTGGTCGACTCCTCCGAGCTGAATAAAGTGTACGAATCCGGGCGCGCGAATATCCGCATCTCCGGAGGGAACGGTCAATCCTTGCAAACGAAGCTGGAGAAGGTGGTTCCGGACGCGGTCATCGACGTAGCGCCGCTGCAAGGACCGGATGGCATTCGCGTGCCGGGAGAAAGCGGCAATACCGGATTTCTGGCCATTCCGAAATCGACGGTTGCCTCCGAAGAAGAATTGGATCGCGTCCTCGCCTTCGTCGACAAGCTGCTTGAGCCCGAGATGGTCAATCTGATTAACAAAGGGGTAGAAGGCGTTCATTACAAGGTGGAAGGCGATTTCACCGTGACGATCGACGCCGAGAAGGACGCCCAGGAAGTCAAGCCCTACCGGGATTCGCTGCCGCAGCGGGGCGAATTGTACAACATGGAGAAGAAAGCCAAAGGAACGGAGCTCTTCAACAAAAATAAACAAATCGTGTACAACAATGAAAATTTCATCGTCGCCAATCCGGCACTGACATTGAATTCCGCTACGTACAATGAACGCGGCGGGGAACTGGAGCAGATCATTACGGATGCGCAAACCAAATTCATTATGGGGCAAATCGACGAGGCCGGCTGGAAGGCCGAGGTGGAGAAGTGGAGAAAGAGCGGCGGGGATCAAATGGCCGCAGAGTATAAAGCGTCCTACGAGAGCGTGAAATAATAGACTCCTTCATCCATGGAACAAGATAGACAGAGCAAGCAAGCGAAGGCGAAGCCAATCCATCCTTGCGATGCGCTGTCTCTCTTCGCGCTGCGGCCGCATAATAACCGTTCCGATGCTCGAATGGGCTCATTTTTTGCCTTTTATGCCGAAATCAAGCGTGATAGAAAATGAGCATAAAAAGCAAAGTATAGGGTTATATAAGCAAGAAACTAGAATTTTATATCATTTTGATGTTTTATAATGAACCTTGTGATCGTCATTACGAGAAATGGGAGGGGTACCGGCTTGAAGCAGGAAAGCAGATGGTCCGTCCGAACGTCAAATACGATTCTCGGTCAGGCGGACGGCGGAGGAATCCACCCGGAAATCGCCCGCCGCTGGGCGTATGTCCCCGGAATGATGCTGATGGCCATCGCCCGGACGGGCGAGTATTACAACGAGGATGCTTATATCGCGTTCATGAAGCGGCATATGGATCTGTTTGTCCAAGAGAACGGACTCATTCGCGGTTACCGAATAGAGGAATACAATCTGGACCAGATCAACCAAGGTAAAAATCTGTTCGGCTTAATCTCGAAATATCGGGAACCCCGCTACGAAGAAGCGGCCCATACGCTTGCCGCCCAGCTGATCGGACAGCCCAGAACGACGGACGGCGGTTTCTGGCACAAGAAGGTATACCCCTTCCAGATGTGGCTGGACGGATTGTACATGTCGTCGCCGTTCCTGGCACAGTATGCCCGAACCTATGGCCGGTCCGATCTGTTCGACGAGGCGGCTCATCAGCTCCTGCTCGTGGAAAGAAGAACACGGGATCGGGGAACGGGCTTGCTTTATCACGGTTGGGACGAAGCGAAGGAGCAGGTGTGGGCGGATCCGGACACGGGCCGATCCCCGCATTTCTGGAGCCGGGCTTTGGGCTGGTACGCGATGGCGCTTGTGGACAGTCTCGAGCATTTTCCGATTGACCATCCGAAACGCGGAACGATGATCGGAATCTTCGAACGATTGAGCCGGGCGCTCGGACGTTATCAGGAGGAGGAGAGCGGGCTGTGGTTCCAGGTGCTTGATCAAGGGTTCCGGGAGGGCAATTACCTGGAAACCTCCGGCTCCTCCATGTTTATTTACGCGCTGGCCAAGGGAGTGCGGCTTCGCTATCTGGAAGAACCGTCCCGGTCGGTAGCGGAGCGGGCTTATGAAGGCTTGATCGAACGGTTTGTCGAGGCGGACGATGCCGGCGCGCATCTTCACTCGATCTGCCATGGCGCGGGACTCAGCGATGACCGGAACGGCTCGTACGATTACTATATCGGCGAAAAAATCGTGTCGGACGCCCAGATCGGCGTGGCGCCGTTCCTTCTTGCAAGCTTGGAGATGGAGAAGTTGCGAGAAAAGTGAAGGAGGGGTTTCAGAATGGATTCAACATCAACCGAGCAAAAGCTGCGGCAAAAGCCGTGGCTATCGGATCAGGGAGACGGGACGTTCGTTAATCCGGTGCTGCATGCGGATTATTCGGATCCGGACATAATCCGGGCAGGGGACGACTTCTATATGACGGCGTCCAGCTTCGGCCACCTGCCGGGCTTGCCGATTTTGCATTCGAACGATCTGATCAACTGGAGGCTCATTAATCACGTTCTGCCGCGCATGGATCTGCCGAATTATGATGTGCCGCAGCACGGCAACGGAGTGTGGGCTCCGGCGCTTCGATTCCATGCCGGCAAGTTCTGGGTTTTTTACGGGGATCCGGATGTCGGCATTTTCATGAGCACCTCGGAGGACCCGGCCGGCGAATGGACGCCTCTGCATCTGGTTCAGGAGGGCAAAGGATTGATTGACCCTTGTCCTTTCTGGGATGACGACGGCGAGGCTTACCTGGTTCACGCGTTTGCCAGAAGCAGGTGCGGCATCAAGCATATATTGCGAATGTGCCGGATGTCGCCGGACGGAACGCGCCTTCTGGACGAGGGGCGGATCGTCTACGACGGCACCGAGGGGCATCCTACGATGGAAGGCCCGAAGATGTATAAACGGAACGGTTATTATTATATTTTCGCTCCCGCAGGGGGAGTATCGACGGGATGGCAGACCGTATTGCGGTCGGCCTCGGCGTTCGGACCCTATGAGGATAAGGTCGTACTCCATCAAGGCGGCGGTTCGGTCAACGGACCTCATCAAGGCGGCTGGGTGGAGCTTGCTTCGGGCGAATGCTGGTTCATGCACTTCCAGGACAAGGGGGCGTACGGACGGATTGCCCATCTGCAGCCGATGCGCTGGTCGGACGATTGGCCGGTGATGGGCGCGGACTCGAACGGGGACGGAATCGGCGAGCCGGTTATGCGTTATCCGAAACCGAACGTGGGCGGCGTATTCGCGATCGGGGCGCCGGACGACTCGGACGAATTCGAGGGTACCGGCCTGGGCCTGCAGTGGCAGTGGCAAGCCAACCCGAATCCGGCTTGGTATTCGCTCGAGAAGGCAAGCCATCTCCGATTGTTCGCTTTCCCGGTGCCGAACAATCAGCCTTCCCGTACGTTGTATTACGCTCCTCATTTGCTGCTGCAGAAATTTCCGGCGGAAGTATTCCAAGCGGAGGCGAGGCTGGACGGCTCGGAATTAAAGCCCGGCGAGCGGGCGGGATTGATCGTCTTCGGACGAAGGTTCGCGTATGCCGCCGTGCAAAGGAAGGCAGACGGCTCCGGCATGGCGGTCATCCGGGCAGAAGGCGGCGACGCGGAGGAGAAGGAGGTTTGGTCCGGCGCGATGACGGAAGGCATGACGGTTACCTTCCGGGTTTCGGTCGATCCCGATGCGATGTGCCGCTTCCATTATGCTGCGCAAGACGGACCCTTCCTGCCGTGCGGGGAGATGGAATTCCAGGCGGAGAAAGGTCACTGGGTCGGAGCGAAGGTAGGCCTGTTTGCCGCCAGTCCGGAGGATGCAGCCGACCGCGGCTATGCGGACATCGACTGGTTCAGAATTGCGGGAGGGAATCGATAGAGACGATAAGAGCCGTTCCAGGCTGGATGACCCTATTGGAACGGCTCTTTTTTTAAATACAAGAAAGTATAAGCTAGCGGTTCGTGCGTAGCGAAGCCGTTTACGCTTGTTCGTTCTGCTTGCGGTACCGGAGAGGGGTTGTACCGGCAATCTTCTTGAACGTTTTATTGAAGTGGGCGATATGCTCGAAGCCGGTCTGCTCCGAAACGAGCTGCACGGACTCCCGGCCGCTTGCGAGCATCTTCTGCGCTTCCCGAATGCGTACGACTTGAACATACTCGCGAAAGTGAAAGCCTGTTAGTTTAGTAAAGATCCGGCTGAGGTAGGAAGGGCTGATATAGAATTGCCCGGCAACCTGCTCCAGCGTGAGCTTTTCCCGATAGTAGGTTTTGATATACTGGGCGATTTCCGTAATTTTCTGATGCATCGGATGTTCATATTCATGCGACGCCTGGGATTGAAGCGCGCTTTCGATCCGGCGAAGCCGGATGAGCAGCTCGTTCATGCATGAGCGAACGAGCGAGCCGTAGTGCGTCTGCTCCGATTTGCATTCCTCGAGCATCGCGCGCAGCAGCCGTTCGATCTCCGGCTGGTCCTTGAGCGGAATCCGAATTAATCTGGATGTCGCGTCGTTCAACAATCCGGCGACTCCGGCATCCCCCTGCTCGATGAAGCTTCGGGAAAATCCGACGAGTATCCGCTCGAAGGTCGGTTTATCCGTGCTTGCCGTCGAATGGAGATCATGCGGACGGACGATCATCAAATCCCCTTTCCTTACGGTAAACACTTTGTCGTCCATGAAATAAACCCTCTCCCCGTTAAGCAGGTAATAGAGCTCGAAGAATGGATGTTCATGAGGGCGGGGCATGCTGCTCGAACCGTTCCGCGACATGTATTGGATCGAGAAATCGTGCTCTCCGATATGGTACTTGGGGTGGTGCCTGTCATTCACATTCATCACCTGCCTGAGGTTGTAATTTTTTTAATCGGGGCTATCTTTCCTTCCACTATTTTAAACGCTTACATCTTCGAAGTTCAACAAGAAAAGCAAAATTTTATCGGAAATCGGCATCATCGGCAGAAGAATTTAGCATTTTCATCCCTCTATACGGAGAAGGGAATCGTTACAAATCTTGTTGGCAAAGGGGAGGACAACATGTCATTCGCTTCGGAAACCTTAATCTGGTACGACAAGCCGGCTCAAAACTGGAATGAGGCTCTGCCCATCGGAAACGGCAGACTGGGCGGGATGGTGTTCGGCTCGGTGGAGCAGGAGCTCGTCCAATTCAACGAAGACACGGTGTGGTACGGGGGGCCAAGGGACCGGAACAACTCGGACGCGCTTCGCAATCTCCCTCTCCTACGCAAGCTGCTGTTCGAAGGACGGCTGAAGGAAGCGCACCGGTTGTCGGAAGCGGCTTTTTCCGGAACGCCGCGCAGCCAGAGGCACTACTTGACGGCGGGCGATCTGTACGTCGGCATCGATCATCCGGAGGGCGAGCTGACCCATTACCGCAGGGAGCTTGATCTGGAAAGGGCGGTTGCGGTAACGACTTATCAATACGGAGGCGTTACCTTTCGCAGGGAAGTGTTCTGCAGCTATCCGGACCAGGTCATGATCGTGCGATTGGAAGCGGACCGCCCCGGCGCTCTGACGCTGAGAGTGCGATTCGAGCGGAAGAAGGGGAAGCATATGGACGCTTCGCGCCGGCATGGAACGGATACGATCGTGATGACGAACGATTGCGGGGGCAAGGACGGGCTGACCTACAGCGCGGCCGCCAAAGCGATCGCGGCCCGCGGAACGGTAAGCGCGATCGGCGAGCATCTGCTGGTAGACCGGGCCGACGAAGTCACGATCGTTCTTGCCGCGGCCAGCACCTTCCGCACCGGCGATCCGGAGCGGCGCTGCCATGAGCTGCTGGAGCATGCGGCCGTCCAGAATTACGGCGTCCTGCTCAACAACCATGTCGAGGATTACCGGCGGTTATTCGACCGGGTGAAGCTGGAGCTGGGAGCTCCTGCCGGACAGGAGCTTCGGCTGCTGCCGACGGAGGAACGATTGGGGCGCGTACAGGCGGGCGAAGAGGATGCGGGACTGTATACGCTTTATTTTCACTTTGGCAGATATTTGCTCATTGCCTGCAGCCGCCCCGGATCGCTGCCGGCCAATCTGCAGGGGATATGGAACGATTCCATGTCGCCGCCCTGGGATAGCAAATTTACGATCAATATCAATACTCAAATGAATTATTGGCCCGCCGAAAGCTGCAACCTGGCGGAATGCCATGAGCCGCTGTTCGAGTTGATCGAACGGATGCGGGAGAACGGCCGTGTAACGGCGCGGAATATGTATGGCTGCCGCGGATTCGTCGCCCATCACAACACCGATATTTGGGCGGACACCGCTCCCCAAGACATTTATCCGCCCGCTACTCAGTGGGTAATGGGAGCGGCATGGCTGACGCTGCATCTATGGGAGCATTACCGTTTCCAGCCGAATCCCGATTTCCTGAAGAAGGCGTACGAGACGCTGAAGGAATCGGCTCTGTTTTTTACGGACTTTCTGACGGAAAGCCCCGAGGGGTATTTGGTAACGAATCCTTCGGTTTCGCCGGAAAACCGTTATAAGCTGCCGAACGGCGAGTCCGGAACGCTCTGCTACGGGCCTTCGATGGATACGCAGATCTTGACGGAGCTGTTCGACGCCTGCATCGAGGCGAGCGCGGAGCTGGGCACGGACGCCGAAGCCCGCCAGGAATGGATGGCCGTTAAAGCCCGTCTGCCCGAGATGAGAATCGGAAGGCACGGGCAGCTGCAGGAATGGCTGGAGGATTATGAAGAAGGCGACCCCGGCCACCGGCACATTTCCCATCTGTTCGCCCTTCATCCTGGAACGACGATCAGCCCGGACGCTACGCCGGAATTGGCCGAAGCCGCCAGAATTACGCTTCTAAGAAGGCTGGACAACGGCGGGGGGCACACCGGCTGGAGCCGGGCGTGGATCATCAACTTCTGGGCGCGGTTGCTCGACGGCGAGCAGGCTTATTTCCATACGAAGGAGCTGCTTTGCAAGTCGACGCTGCCGAACCTGTTCGACAATCATCCGCCGTTCCAAATCGACGGCAACTTCGGAGCCGCTGCGGGAATCGCCGAGATGCTGCTCCAAAGCCACCTGGGCTACATCAGACTTCTGCCGGCGCTGCCGGGGGCATGGCCGGAAGGACGCGTGCGAGGTCTTCGCGCCAGAGGAGGCTTCCGGATCGATGTCGCGTGGAGCGGCTGCCGTCTCGCGAGAGCGGAGATCGCTTCGGAGAGCGGGAAGAAGCTGCGGCTATATACGGAGCGGCCGGTGCGCGTCACGGCACCGGACGGAGACGATATACCGGCGGAGCGTAATGGCCGGTTCATGGAACTTCAAACCGAAACAGGCGGGAACTACATCATCGTGCCTTTATAAGCCGATGGTGCATGATGCCGCCATAAAATGGAGGTACTTTATGTTTGAACAATTGGAAGCTATTCAGGCGGACTTGCCGGGCATTCCGGACTATTCGGTAACGATTACGGATTATGGCGCCGTAGGCGACGGCGCGTTCGACAATACGAAGGCGTTTCATGAAGCGATTGAGGCCTGCTCGGAGGCGGGAGGAGGGAAAGTCGTCATTCCCCCCGGTATCTGGTTAACCGGTCCGCTTACCTTGCGGAGCCGGATCGAGCTGCATGCCGCAGCCGGTTCGCTGGTCGTGTTCAGCAAGCGTTTCGATCGTTATCCGATTCTGCTGTCGACTTACGAAGGCAAGCGGACGTATCGCTGCCAATCGCCGCTCGACGGCGAAGGACTCGAGGATATCGCGATTACGGGCGGCGGCGTTTTCGACGGGAGCGGGGATGCGTGGAGACCCGTCAAAAAAAGCAAGCTGACGGACAGTCAGTGGAGGCGATTGCTCCAATCCGGCGGCGTCGCGGATGGGAACGAGATGTGGTGGCCTACTCCGGCCGCAAGGGACGGGCAGGAAATTTTGGCACGGATCGAGGGGACAGGCAGCGATAATCCCGCAGACTACGAGCCGGCCAGAGACTACCTGAGGCCCTGCCTGCTTAGTTTAAGAAATTGCAAACGGATCCTGCTGGACGGTCCGACCTTCCAGAACTCCGCGGCCTGGTGCCTGCATCCGTGGGCATCGGAGCAGATTACGATTCGCAGCCTTACGGTCCGCAATCCGTGGTACGCCCAGAACGGGGACGGCCTGGATATCGACTCCTGCAAATATGTGACCGTGGAGGACTGCTCGTTCGATGTCGGCGACGACGCGATCTGCCTAAAGTCCGGAAAGGATGAAGCCGGGCGTCTGCTGGGAATGCCGAGCGAGCGGATCCGCATCAGGAATTGCACGGTATACCGCGGCCATGGCGGCATTGTCGTCGGCAGCGAAATGTCCGGGGGCATCAAGGACGTATCCGTATCCGACTGCACCTTTATCGGCACCGATATCGGCATTCGGTTCAAAAGCTGCCGCGGACGCGGCGGCGTCGTCGAAAATATATTCATCGAACGCATCCGGATGAAGGATATGATCGGTGACGCGATTTCGTTCAATTTATTTTACGAAGGGAAAGCGGGATCGGGCGAGTATCCGGATGAGGCGATGGTGCCGGTTACCGCGGAGACGCCCGTGTTCCGGAATATCCGGATCCGGGATATCGTATGCGCCGGCGCACAGACCGCTCTGCTTATCAATGGCTTGCCCGAAATGCCGGTCGATAACCTGTCGGTGAAGCGGGCCGTGATGACGAGCAAAGAGGGCATCGTATGCCGGAACGGTACGAACGTGAGCTTGCGGGACATGGTGCTGTCCATTCAGGAGAAGCCGCTCGTTACTCTCCATCAATGCCGAAATATCCGGATAGAGCAGGTTAGCGGAACAGGAACGGCGAAGGGCGACCGCTTGTTAGCGGTAACGGGAGAGCGATCCAGACAAATCGACTGCGTCGCATTGAAAGCCGATCAAGCCCGGCGGATAACGGTCGATTCCGAAGTGGACCGCGGGGAGGTCGTTCTGAAGTAATCGCACGGAATGAAAGGGGGTGGTCCTTCACGCATCCTTGTTATTGATTTCAAATTCATGAGGAGGTAGGCGCTTGAACACAGGAAAATGGTTAAAGCAGTTGCTCATCATGGCGGTGGCGTTCACCAGTATTACGGGAGGTTCGGCTTATGCCGAAGAGAGCACGGAATCCGCGAACCCGCAAAATACGTTGCGGACGCCCGCCTTTCCGGGTGCCGAAGGCGGCGGGAAGTATACGACCGGCGGCCGGGGCGGCGACGTCTACGAAGTGACGACGCTCGCCGACTCGGGTCCGGGGTCGCTTCGGGAGGCAGTCAGCGCCGGTAACCGGACGGTCGTCTTTCGAGTCGGCGGGGTCATCGAACTGGAATCTCCGCTCAAGATTATCGGGGACAACTTGACGATCGCGGGCCAGACGGCTCCGGGAGAAGGAGTTACGGTCATCGGGTACCCGACAACCTTCGAAGGGAACAATCTCATCATGCGGTACATGAGGTTCCGGCTGGGCGATTTGAACGTAACCGAAGCGGATTCCTTCGGCGGGCGGTACAAGAAGGACATTATCATCGATCATTCCTCGTTCAGCTGGTCCGTCGACGAGGTGTTCAGTCCGTACGGAAACGAAAATGTGACGGTTCAGTGGTCGATTATCGCGAATGCGATGCATATCAGCAGACATGCCAAAGGCAGACACGGCTACGGCGGAATATGGGGCGGCAAGAACACCAGCTTCCATCATAACTTGATCGCCCACAATTCCAGCCGCAATCCGGCATTCGACAGCACGGCAGGCAACGCCCACGACTTCCGCAACAACGTCGTGTACAACTGGGGGTTCTTCGCTTCTTACGGAGGGAAAGGCGCCGTTACCAATATGATCAACAACTATTATAAACCCGGTCCGGAGACGGAAGTCATCCGGTTTATGAATGCGGAGACGACCGGAAGCTACTATATCGACGGCAACGTCATGGACGGATACCCGGAGCTCGCTGCGGATAATTGGGCCGGCGTACACACTTATCCGGATTACGTAAAGCTGGAATCTCCCGCGCCATTTGCCAACCCGCTGCCGACCGAATCCGCCGAAGAGGCCTATGAAGCGGTCATGCGGAGCGCCGGCGCCATTCTCCCGAAGCGGGACGCCGTTGATGCCAGCGTTATTCAAGACGTCGTCAACCGAACCGGCACGCATATCAATTCGCAGAACGAGGTCGGCGGCTATCCGATCATGGAGCCGGTCGAATCTGCCTTGGAAGACGAAGATCATGACGGCATGCCGAGCGGATGGGAATCCGCCAATGGTTTGAATCCGAACGATCCGGACGACCGCAATCTGGCGAATGAAGAAGGTTACACGAACCTGGAGCTGTATTTGAACGGGATCGCAGGCAATGGTTCGGAGAACCCGACCGCTGTCATCACGGAACCGGCGAACAACGCGGTGGTCGAAGCCGGCTCGAACGTCACGATCGAAGCGTCCGCGGCCGATGAAGACGGCACCGTGACGAAGGTGGAATTTTATCGCAACGGAGAGAAGGTTGGAGAAGACGATAGCAAGCCGTACCGCTTCGAATGGACGGAGGCTGCCGACGGGACCCACTATTGGGCGGCGAAAGCAATCGACGAAACGGGCACATCGACGTTCTCGACGAGCGTGGTCGTCCATGCGAACACCGAAGGCGGCATCGAGCCTTGGCAATCCGCCGATGTCGGCAGCCCTGGCATTCCGGGCCATGCGCAGCTTGGCGACGCTCCGGGCGAGCTGACCGTCAAGTCGGCCGGCGATATCGGAGGCAAGAGCGGCACGAAGGATGCCTTCCATTTCGCCTACCAGGAAATAACGGGGAACGCCGAAATCGTCGCGAAAGTTGAAAGCGTTACCGCAACCAACGAGGAAGCGGAAGCCGGCGTCATGTTCCGCAGTAGTCTGAGTGAAGATTCCCCGTTTGCTTCGCTTGTCGTTCCGTACATGAGAACGGGCAAACGAGGCGTAACGCTAAGCCGCGCGACCGCCGGCGGAGAGGTTGCGAGAATTCAGCCGGAGCAGCAATTCCAGCTGCCTTACTGGATCAAGCTTGCCCGCGAGGGCAACCAATTCACGTCGCACGTCTCGCCCGACGGCATCGCGTGGACCGCTGTTGGGACCGTGAACGTGGAGCTTCCCGAGAAAGCCTATGTCGGTCTGGTTGCCGATGCGGCGAAGCCGGATAACGAGACGCACAAATACAATACCTCATTGTTCTCGAACGTAAAGCTGACATCCGGCGGCGAGGAGGATCCGAAAACCGTGTATTACGTGAACGAAGATTTCGAAGATCTGGCTATCGGATCGGTGCCTGACGGCTATAGCGTAACCCCGGATCCGCAGGACGCGGACCATACGGTTGCCGTGGACCGGATTCCCGCCAACTCGACGGGGAACGATTCCGCCAAGTCGCTCAAAGTATACGACAACGCGGCGGGCAGCACGGGGGTTACGCTCCAATTCCCGAAGCAGACCGGAACGGTCGCGATCGAGACCGACTTTATGTCGCCGGCCATGCCGGGCACTTCGATCGTGCTTCAGGTCAAGGATCCGGCAGGGACGAAGACGCCGATTGCCCTGGAGGTCCGCAAGCCTCAATTGCCGGAGCAGGAGGATGCTTACGCTCTGATCTACAAAAATAAGTACGGGCAAGACGCGAAGCTGTCCGACCTGCCGGCCGGCAACCGTTGGTACAATTTGAAAGTGATAGCCAATGCGGCGGCAAACACGATGGATATTTATGTAGACCATGTCCTGGCGGCCGAGCAGGTGGAGCTGAAGGACGACATGCGGACCTTGGGATTGGGCAGCGCGTTGTTCGGCAGAACGCCGGGCAGCGGCAGCGGAACGTATTATTTTGACAATATCAAGGTGTATGTGGGACCGGCGGCCGCACCGAAAGAACTCCGGGCGATCCCGGGGAACGGAAAGATCCAATTGGATTGGAAGACTGCGAACGGCGCATTAACGTATACCGTCAAGAGAAGCACGACGGACGGGGGCCCCTACGAGACGGTCGCCTCGGAGCTGAGCGCCTCCGCGACCACGTATACGGATGCGAGCGTTGCGAACGAGACGACCTATTATTATGTCGTAACTGCCGTCGGCGAATTGGGAGAAAGCGATCCTTCCAACCAGGCTCGCGTCACGCCGTCGGCGAACGTTGCGAAGCCCGAGGCGCCCGCGGGCCTTGCGGGGCTAGGCCGCCATACGCAAGCCGACCTTACCTGGCAGCCGGTGGAACATGCCGCAACGTATACCGTGGAGCGAAGCGAAAGCAAGGAAGGACCTTATACGGCCGCAGCCCGGGTTGAAGAGCCTTTCTATAGAGACATAGGACTTGCAAACGGCAAAAGCTACTATTATACGGTTACGGCCACAAGCGTTGCGGGAGACAGCGAACCGTCCGAGGCGATCGCGGTTCGTCCCGAGGCGCCGCTGCCGTCTCCGGCCAAGGTGAAAGCGATTGCCGGGGATGCTTCGGCGGTCATCACATGGGCCGCGGCGTCCGGTGCCTCCGGCTACAAGGTGAAGCGAAGCACGACGAGCGGCGGTCCGTATACGGTCGTTGCCGATCAAGTGAAGGGAACGCGCTATCGGGACAAGGGGCTCGCTAACGGAGAGGTATACTATTATGTCGTTTCCGCGCATCGCGGAACCGCCTCCAGCGCCAATTCCGATTCCGTGCGGGTCATCCCGTATCCGGCGAATACGGTACCCGCTCCGGCTGCCATTCGACTATCGGCCTTCGAAGACCGCGTCGAGCTGAGCTGGCCGAAGGTGAAGGGGGCATCCTCTTATCAGGTTATGCGCTCGGAAACGAGGAACGGGGCAGGGAGCGTCATTGCTTCCGGTCTGCGGAAACCGGCATATACCGATACCGATGCCGACACGGGCCAAACCTATTACTATTCGGTTCAATCGGTGAATAAGAACGGCCCGGGCGTCGGGTCGTACCCGCAGGGGGCGACGCCCGCCGCGGTGATCGTCGTGGCCAAGGACGGCACCGGCATGTTCGCAAGCGTGCAGGCGGCGGTGGATGCCATTCCCGAAGGCAATACGGACAGAACGATCATTTATATCCGCAAAGGAATCTATGAGGAACAGGTTACCGTGCCGAGAACGAAGCATGCCGTCAGCTTTATCGGCGAGAGCAAGGAAGAAACGATCATCACTTACACCAAAATTACGGGTACCGGATTCAATGAAAGAGCGACCGCCGTCGAATCCGACGATTTTACGGCCGAGAACATTACCTTCGCGAACGGGGCGGGCGCTCAGGGCGTAGCGGTCGCGCTCGATCTCCAAGGGGACCGAGCGTATTTCAACAACGTCCGCATGATCGGTTATCAGGATACGTTCTTCGTGAACAATACGGGCAAACGGGTTTACGTGGAAAACAGCTATATCGAGGGGGCCGTTGATTTTATTTACGGACCGGGAATCGCGGTGTTCGACCGAAGCGTCATTCACAATGTCCGTTCGGGCGGATACATGACGGCAGCGAGCACGCCCGAAAATCAGACTTACGGATTTTTGTTCTTGAACAGCAAGATCACGGGTGCGGCAGGAGTCAGAGACGTCTATTTCGGTCGTCCATGGAGACCGTTCGCCCATGTTCTGTTCATGAACACGGAAATGGAGGACGTCGTTCACGACAAGGGCTGGCACAACTGGGGCAGACCGGATAACGAGAAGACGGCCAGATACTATGAATTCAACAACGCCGGGCCGGGAGCGGCGGCCGAATCCCGAGCGGCCTGGTCCAAGCAGCTGACGCCGGAAGAAGCGAACCTGTACACGATTTCGTCCATGATGAGGGGAACGGACGGATGGGATCCGACCGCGATGCCCGTTCTTCCGAATCCGAAGAAAAAATAAGAAGCTTCGAGCATGCCTTGAATAAGAGATAAATTCTGCATATAAGTATCGCAAAGATTTCAAGAAACACAAATACGTTTATTTCCTGGGCCTGTTCGGAATCGCTTATTACGTTGTATTTAGCTACGTTCCGATGTACGGCGTCATTATCGCGTTCAAGGATTACTCGCCGGTCAAAGGGATCATGGGGAGCTCATGGGTCGGCTTGCAGTACTTTGCGGAGTTTTTCCAAAGCTTCTACTGTGTCCAGCTTCGTACGCCGATTCAAGCAGCAGACGGGCGTTACGCCGGGCGAATACCGATTGGGCCGTATGGACGATAAAACGGGTCGGGCATTCTTGAATGTCTGATCCGTTTCTTTTTTTGCGCCCGTTGCCGGTCAAAGCCATAAGCAGGATCAATTTGCTATTGGGTTTATTTCGATCTTGGTCTATAATGAATCGAGTTTACAAGATACGATAAATGATAAATCCTTATTTGGATGGTTTAGGAGAAGATTAAACGATGTCCGCAACAAACAAGTATGACCGCTTAAGATTAGTATTGCTGTTAGGCGCTTTTTCGGCGCTGGGTCCGCTTACGATTGATATGTACTTGCCGTCTTTCCCGGAAATTACCGCCGATTTTGGAACCGAGGCTTCTCTCGTTCAGCTTAGTTTGACGGCATGCCTCATCGGCTTAGGTTTGGGCCAATTGATCATGGGACCGTTAAGCGACGTCCACGGGAGACGGAAGCCCGTTATTATTTCGCTTATCCTATATCTCGTTGCTTCGTTCGTCTGCGCGATTTCCCCGAATATTTATTGCTTTATCGCCGCGCGCTTCGTGCAGGGGTTTGCCGCCTCTGCGGGAATCGTGATCTCCCGGGCGATCGTGCGCGACGTCTATAGCGGGACGGAATTAACGAAGTTTTTCGCGCTGCTCATGCTCGTAAATAACTTATTCCCCATGATAGCGCCCATGGCCGGCAGCGGCGTTATCTCCTTTACGACGTGGGTAGGCGTGTTTATCGCATTAAGCATCGTCGGACTGCTGCTCGCCATATTGGCTACGGCGAACTTAAAGGAAACGCTGCCTGCGGAGAAGCGGGTATCCGGCAACTTCGGCGAGCTGTTAGCCGGCATTGGGGCGCTGCTTAAAGACCGGCAGTTTATCGGCTACGCGCTGGCGCAGGGCATTATGATCGGCGGCGTATTCGCCTACGTATCGGGAACGCCGTTCGTTTATCAAAATATTTACGGAGCCTCTCCGCAATTGTTCGCGCTGTTGTTCGCGTCCAACGGCATAAGCTTGATTATCGGTTCGCAAGCCGTCGGGCGGTTCAGCCGGACGTTCTCGGAACGCAAATTCGTGATCCTTGGCTTGCTTATGGCGGTTACGGCCAGCTTTGCGGCTTTGATCGTTATTTTATTGCAAGGTCCTTTGTGGGCTTTGGTTATTCCGTTGTTCTTCTTCGTGGCGTCGATCGGCATGACGGCAACCGCTTCGTTCGTCCTGGCGATGGGGTCGCAAAGCGAAAGGGCGGGAAGCGCATCCGCCCTGCTTGGCCTGCTGCCTTTCGTAATCGGAGCGGTCACTTCACCGCTGGTCGGCGTTGCCGGGGAATATTCCGCGGTGCCGATGGGAATGATCATTTTGTCCACGAGCCTGCTTGCTCTTATCGCATTTTTCGGTCTCGCGCAGAAGTCGCGGGCAAAGCTTGCGAATGACATTTTGGCCTCCAAGGTTACTCATTAAAGATGACAAGCACCTTCCCGCGCAAGCTGACGGTAAGGTGTTTTTTTTGCGTACCGGGATATGGGGCTGCAATACCGTCGGACGGACGGTCGACCCGGTTAACATGACGCAATATTACGAGCCGCTCATTCGTTCTTGGAGGAACCCGGCTGCAAAATGCCGAAGGGGTATGGTGCACGCTCGTTAAGAAGGAATTAACAATGTGGAGGAGACTTGTTCTATCAAGGCAACAACGACATGGGCCGCTCCTGGTACTTGTCGATGACGGAAATCGGCTGGAAGGACGGCTTGCCTTACGCGATGCAGGGCGTTGCAGGTTGAAGGATGAATAAGGAGAAGGACAAATATTCTCTGCTATAGGTAATAATTCCCTTTTAATGGAAAGGATTTTCCGGTATCGTTAGGAGAGTTCATTCAATAGGGGGAGATCGCTTTATGAGCAAGCGGATTGCCATTATCGGCAGCGGTACCGCGGGACTGCAGCTAGCCTATTCCTTGCGTAAGGATTTCGACGTTACGCTGCTTCATTACGAGGAACCGGAAGAGACTCGCCGCGGACGAATCCAGTCGACGCAGGTTCATTTTCATCCGACGCTTCAGCGGGAGCGGCGATTCCTTATGCCGGATACGAACGATGCGCCTAGCATCCAAACGATCCACTTCAACGTGGGCACGCAGAAGCTGTTTGTCGGGAGGCTGAAGGGCGCGGCGTCTTCCGTCGATCAGCGCTTGGCTTACTCCACGGCAATGGACGACTTGAGGCGGCAAGGATTGCGCTTTCGCAATGGCCGCGTATCCCGGAACGAGCTGGCATCCATGGCCGAATCGTACGATCTCTTGATTGATGCCACCGGCAAAGCCGGCCCGCTTGTCCCGTTCCCGGTTGAAGCCGGGCTTACGCCGTTTCAAACGCCGCAGCGCAAATGCATCGTCGGTTATTTCAAAGGGGTATCGCCCGTCGAACCCGAGGGGATATCGATTACGGTAATGCCCGGAATCGGCGAGATGTTCGAAATTCCCGCTATAACCGAACAGGGACGGGTAACCATTTTATTCATTGAGGCGGTGCCCGACGGGCTATTGGATGCTTTTAAAGGGATAAAGACGCCTCAAGACTTTGCGGCTCGGATGGAGAGTGTCCTTCAGGAAAGCTTCCCGGAAATTTATGGACGCGTCGACCTGGATCGTTTCTCCCTTGTCGATGAGGTGGCGTTTCTTCAAACCGCGATCACGCCGATCGTTCGCCGTCCGTATTTGATGCAAAGCGGCACTCTGGTGCTGGGATGCGGGGACAGTGTCATCCTTGCGGATCCGATTACGGGCCAAGGCTGCAATACGGCCTCCTACTGTGCGGAGCAGCTTTATGAGACGCTCCTAGCGCACCAAGAATCCCCGTGGGACGAACAGGTCGGAATCGATTATTGGAACCGCGCCCGTCCTTATGTAACGGCCGTGACCGAATGGACGAACGCGATGACCGGCCCGCTGCCCGAACATATCGGACAAATGCTCATGCATGCCGCGGCGGATCAAGAGACGGCCGACCGGATCGTCCATTGGTTCGAGCAGCCGTCGACAGCTCATGAAGCCTTCTTCCGGCGATAAGCGATTTTATCAACTGGTTATCGACACAACCTTCGAATGGACGGAATGACTTACGCGATGCAAGGAGAGGTAAAATTACGCAGGCCGGCATTCAAGAAGATTGCGAACCGAAAACATAGTATACTTAGGAAAGGTATCCTTAAATAGGGTACCTTTTCTTCGTTAGTTTATTTCGATTGGATTGGTGATAGCTATGAGCGACAGGATTATGGTCGTTGAGGACGAACGAACGATCGCCGATGCGATCGCTTATGCTTTGCGCAGGGAAGGCTATAACGTCGAAGTATTTGAGCGCGGCGAGGCGGCCGTCGGAAGATTGGACGATTTTCGTCCCAACGCTATTATTTTGGATGTCATGCTCCCCGGGATGGACGGCTACGACATTCTGAAGAGCATCCGGGACAAGGGGCGCATCGGCGTCATTATGGTTACGGCGAAAGAAGATATCGCCAACAAAATACTCGGGCTTGAGCTCGGGGCGGACGATTACATCACGAAGCCGTTCGATATGCGGGAGCTGCTGGCGCGTTTGAAATCGTTGCTGAGAAGATTGCAGGGCGCGGACGGCAAGCCGGAGCTTCCCGAAATCCGGTTGGGCCAAGTTGCGCTGTATGTGAACAAACGGACGGCTTACGCCGGCGGCGGCAAGCTGGACTTGACGCCGAAGGAATACGACCTGCTTGCGCAGCTGCTGTCGAACCCCGACAGGGTGTACACCCGGGAGCAGCTTCTGGACCTGGTATGGGGCATCGAATATATCGGCGGCACGCGCACCGTCGACATTCATATCCAGCGGCTAAGGAAGAAGCTTGGCGCCGAGTACGGCGATATCATTCAAACCGTTCACGGCATCGGTTATAAAGCTTTGGGAGGTTACGGTGACCATTAGCATCAAACTGAAGTTCAGTATTTTTCTGGCCGTCCTTCTGTTGCTTACGGTATTCCTCTTAAGCCTGCTCGTGCTCGCGGGCATTAAACAAAACCAACAAGCGCAGGCCGAGCAATATCTCGCCCAGCAAGCCGCAACGGCTAACACCTACTTCATACAGACGTTGATGGCGGAGGCGAGCAAAGTCCCGCAAACGTTCCTTGCTTCGAAGGGCGAAGCCTTCGCCGAGCAGCTGGCGCTTATGACCGGGCATACCGTCGTGCTGTACGATGGGAATGGGCGGTTGCTCAATCGGCAATCGGGCAGTCCGCTGCCCGACAATTTGGCGAAGACGTTAGCTTTCGCCCTCGATCGCAAAGCGGCCTACCTGACCGAAGGCGATTCGTTATATTACCTGTCGCCCTTATGGACGGGCGGCGAGCAAGTAGGCGTCGTGCAGTTCAATTACTCGCTGGCGGCGAATCAGACGTTCTACGACGAGATCCGCCGGCTGTTTGCGCTAATGGGAGCAGGCGTGTTCGTCCTTAGCTTCCTTCTCGCTTATGTTTATTTCAATTCGTTCGCCGCCTCGATCATCCGGCTGAACCTTGCGATCGACGGCATTCGGGACGGCCGGTTCGACGCCGAGACGCTCCCGCGAAGGGATGAAATCGGCGAGCTTAGCGAGGGAATCCGGGCGATGAGCTCGCAGATTAAGAAGACGCTGCGGGATAACGAGGCGGAACGGGAGAAGCTGTCTCTGGCGGTCCATAAGCTGTCGCTGCTCGATCGGCAGCAGAAGCAGTTCATCGGCAGCGTCACCCACGAATTCAAAACGCCGCTCACCTCGATCAAAGCTTACATGGATTTGCTCGACATGTATCCCGATGACGAGCAGCTGCTCGTCAACGCCAAGGCAGCCGTGCAGAGCGAAACGCAGAGGCTGTACGAAATGGTGGAGAAGGTGCTGCAGCTGTCCGCCCTGGACAAATACGAATTCGAATTCAGCAAGGAAAAAATCGACGTCCGTGAGGCGATTCACGCGGTGCTGCACAGCCTGAAGGGCAAGATGGAGAAGTTCGGCATCCGGCTGGATACGGATTTGACGGAAGCTTACGTGGAAGCCGACAAAGACAGCATGACCATTCTGCTCGTCAATCTGCTTGACAACGCCATTAAGTACAATAAAGCAAACGGCCGCATCCATGTACGAAACGAGCTGCGCGACGGGAAGGTCATTATTGAAATCGCCGATACCGGCATCGGCATCCCGGATGAGGTGAAGGACAAGATTTTCGAACCGTTCTATACGGTGGACAAAAACCGTTCGCGGGAAAACGGCGGCGCCGGCCTGGGGCTGTCGCTGGCCAAGCAGTATGCCGATTCGCAGGGCGGCACGCTCACGCTTGACCGCACCGGTTCGGAAGGCACCTCGTTCATCCTGACGTTTCCGGCTTATTAACGTTCCCGCCGCATTTGTTTACATCCTTGAAACATTCGGTTGTTTTTTCGGAACATCTTTTTGTTACAGTGGGTTCAAGGAGGCGAAAGCTATGAAAAATGCCAAAAAAACCATCGCGATGCTCATCGCATCGTTTTCCGTCCTGACGGCGTGTCAGTCGGGCGGACAAGAGGGGAAGATCACGGTCGTCGACGACCCGCGCTCGCAGGGCGGGGAACCCGCCATAACGGTAGAGACCGTCGATCCGTACGAGAACATGGAAATCCATGACTGGCTGGATGAAGAGACCGTGCTGGTGTCCAAAGAAAACGAGTCGCTAAACAAGCTGAGTCTGGCGGAGCTGTCGGATTCCTATCCCAGAAGCCTGTATTGGTATCATCTCGATACCAAACAATACGAGTTGTTAGTGGAGAGGGAGAAGGCGAATGTCGGCGGCGCGAGCCTGTCGCCCGACAAGAAGCATCTGATTTACCAGGAGTATACGCTCGGCGACCCGTCCTTCCATGTGATGAACCTGGATACGAAGGCGACGTTCGACCTCTCCGGAGAGCCGATCGCCGGAGCGGTCAGCGCCAAATGGGCGGACGACGAGACGATCATCGGAGCGGCCTACAGCGGGACCGCCTATACGGCAAAGGTTACGGGTGAAATAACGGCTCTGGATCGCATAAGCGAGGAAGGCTTGTTTATTGTCTCGCAGATGAACGGCATCCTCTACTATAACACCAACGCCGATCCGTCCTTGCGATCGCTCGACCTGGCCAAGACGGAGTCGGACGATTTGGGCCTCGACAATGTTTCGGGCGTGTTCCCTTCGCCCGACGGGAAGCAAATGCTGGTGATGCAGCATAACGGGTCCCGGATCGGCTTGAAACTTTGCGACACAGCGGGGAAGGTGACGGCCGCGATCGCGGAAGGGACGGAGCTTGGCGGCGTGTCCTGGTCTCCGGATCAGCGGCTCATCGCTTACACGCTCAAGGATGATTCGAGCAGCGGCGCCGTCAATGCCCTGTATGTGTACGATCTGTTAGCCGGCGAATCTACCCGGATCGCCGTGAACATCGCCCATGCCGCAACCGCCTGGAGTCCATCCGCAGATGCGCTTGCGTATACGGAATGGAACGGGGAGGAATCGACCGCGAGCATCGTTCACCTGAATTATTCGCTGCAGAAGGAAGAATAGCAATCGCAATTCCCATTTATTCTTTACGATCTTTGCATGATGAATGTCGACGGAGCGCATACGTCTATCGATGTGCTCCTGAAGATATGCATCACTTGCCCATACGATCATTTCCCCATAGCGCTGGATGCTCGTAGCCCCCCCCTTTTTTACTCATTCATCGGGCTAATGAGACTTGTAGCGCTTTTTTATGTTCCAAGGGGCGAATACCGTCCCAATAAGTTTTTCAAGCAGCACTTCCGCGATTCATTTTCTTCTCCGGCTTCAAGACTAACCTCCAAAAGTAGAATCTGCTTCAGCGTTCTCAGAACTTTTGCATATGCGAGAATAAATCGGATCCCGATTTCTGAATAATTGCAAACGGGTAAAATCATGCGAATTTACATACATCGCGAAGGAGTATACAGTCGAGATACCCGGGTAATTATTGACGACTAGGAGAGTGGGACGAATGAATCCGACCAGGATTGCCGTGATCGGTACGGGCGGTATTTCGCAGATGCATTTGCAATCTTACGAGAACAATCCCGATACGAAGATCTATGCGATTTGCGATGTGAACAAGGATCGGGCAACTCAAGCGGCAGAGAAATTCAATGCAGGTAAAATTTATACGAGCTACAGGGATGTTCTGGCAGACGATGAAGTCGATGCTGTCAGCATCTGTACGTGGAACAATACCCATGCCGAGATCAGCGTTGCCGCTGTAGCAGCGGGCAAGCACGTTCTAGTCGAGAAACCGCTGTGCAGAACGGTAAGCGAGGCGCTGCAAGTGCAGGAAGCGGTTCGAAAGTCGGGAAAGATGCTGCAGGTCGGTTACGTGAGGCGTTTCGACCCAAATGTACAGATGCTTCGTACATTTGCGGATAACGGAGAATTCGGTGAACTCTATTATGCGAAGGCTTCCAGCATCAGGCGACTCGGAAATCCCGGCGGGTGGTTCTCCGACATTGAACGTTCCGGCGGAGGTCCGTTGATCGACCTAGGCGTTCATGTCATTGATCTATGCTGGTATATGATGGGCAAACCAAAGGTGCGGTCGGTAAGCGGCAATGCGTACCGCAAGCTGGGAAATCGCGCGAATGTAACAAATCTGTCGTCTTATAAATCGGCTGACTATGACGCATCGAAGAATACCGTAGAAGATATGGCTAACGCGTTAATCCGGTTCGAGAACGGCGCATCTCTTCAAGTGGATGTCAGCTTCACGCTCCATGCCAAAAAAGATGAAGGAATCATCAAATTGTATGGCGAAAAAGGCGGTTTCGAAATCGACCCCGAGATCGTTATCGTTACCGAAATGCACGATACGATTCTGAACGCGCATCCGCAAATCGATAGTGCCGGCATCGATATTCACGCCGCCTTCCAGCACGAAATCAATCATTTCATCGATTGCATAAGGATGGACAAGCAACCGATCAGCCCGGTCGAGGACGGCGTGGAAATGATGAAGATATTATGCGGTATTTATGAATCGGCTGCAAAGGGCGAAGAAATCCGTTTTTAAACCATTGTGGAAAGGAATGGGCAATAGGATGAAAATGACGAACAAAATCGGCGTCATCGTAGACAGTTTCCGAGTCGGCGTCAGGCAGGGACTCTTGAAGGCGAAAGAGGTTGGCGCGGAAGGCGTACAGCTGTATGCCGTTCACGGTGAGTTGGATCCGGCCGTTCTGTCGGCAGCTCAGCGTAAAGAATGGAAATCTTACATCGATTCGCTCGGTTTGGAAATTTCCGCGATTGTAGGCGATTTGGGCGGACACGGGTTTCAAGACAAGCTTGCCAATCCGCAAAAAATCGAAAAATCGAAAAGGATTCTTGATCTGGCGTTGGAACTCGGAACGAATGTCGTCACCACGCATATCGGCGTCGTTCCAACTGATCCGAATGGCGAACTGTACGAGACCTTGCAGCTTGCCTGCGAAGAACTCGCTGATTACGCTCATCGCATGAACGCCTTTTTCGCTATTGAGACGGGGCCTGAAACGTGCGCCCACTTGAAACGATTCCTCGATGGACTCGGTTCTAAGGGCGTGTCAGTCAACTTCGATCCGGCCAATCTGGTGATGGTTACCGGCGACGATCCGGTACAAGGCGTCTACACGCTGCGTGATTATATCGTTCACACGCACGTGAAGGACGGTATCCAGATCCGCAAGATCGATCCGCGGCTGCTCTACAAATCGTTGGAATGCGAGCAGCTGGATGGCGACGCCTATAACGAGCTTTGGAGCGCGATTAAGGAAGTTCCCCTCGGAGAAGGCAGCGTGAATTGGGAGCGATATTTGGAGGCGCTTGCAGATGTCGGCTATTCCGGCTACCTCACGATCGAGAGGGAAGTCGGAGATCGCCCCGAAACGGACATTTCCAGGGCAGTACAGTTTCTGAATCGATTTAGATGGTAGAAAAAATTGCAAAAACCCGAATAGTTGCAAACTTACTAGCCCCGAAATGGCTATAATCCGTCTTATAAAGTAATGCATATCGCTAAATTCATGCCAATTTACATTGGAGACGGCCAGGTGATATAGTCAATTTGCCCGGGCAAGGCAACTTAAACGTTACGCATTACCGAAGGTGGGGTGCATGTGGAAGTAGCATTTAAAAGGATTCGTCGCAACTGGCAGTTGTATTTACTGTTTCTGCCCCCGCTCGCATATGTACTCGTTTTTAACTACTATCCGATGTACGGGGCGCAAATCGCCTTTAAGGATTTCAATGCGGTACAAGGGATATGGGGCAGCGATTGGGTCGGGTTGAAGCATTTCGAACAATTCGTCCAATCGTACGAGTTCTGGCGCGTCATGCGAAATACGCTGCTGCTCAGTCTGTATTCATTGCTTGTCGGGTTTCCGTTTCCTATCATACTGGCTCTCGGTCTTAACTACGCCTCCAATCGGTTCTTCAAACGGACGGTTCAGATGGTGACGTACGCTCCGCACTTCATATCGGTTGTCGTGATCGTCGGCTTAATGTCGCAATTGCTTAATCCGCGGCTTGGCGTCGTTAATCGGATATTGGAAGTGCTCGGGTACGAAGCGATCAATTTCATGGGGAAGCCGGAGCTGTTCAAAACGTTGTACGTGTTATCGGACGTCTGGCAAAATGTCGGATTCGCCTGCATCATTTATTTGGCCGCCCTGTCCGGAATCGATCCGGCACAGCATGAAGCGGCGATCATGGATGGAGGCTCTATTCCGAGAAGAATGTGGCATATCGACTTACCGGGCATTATGCCGGTAGCGGTAATCATCTTCATACTCGGGATGGGAGGCATACTCAGCACGGGATTCGAGAAGGTGCTGCTAATGCAGAATCCGCTTAACTATCAGACGTCGGAGGTCATCGATACTTATGTGTACAAGGTAGGTCTCGTATCGGTCATGCCTAACTACTCCTATTCGACGGCGATCGGTTTGTTCAAATCCCTGATCGGTCTTGTACTGCTGATCGGAGTAAACAGGTTTGCCAAGAAAATCAACCAGGAAAGTCTTTGGTGACGAAATGGAGGAGGGGTCATGCTAGGGAATAACATCCCGCAATCGTTAAGCGATAAAACGTTCCTGACAGTCAACTACGCTATACTGACCCTGTTCGCTTTATCGGTTCTGTATCCGCTAATTTACGTCATCAGTGCGTCCTTTAGTTCTACCGAAGCGATTATGCAAGGAAGAGTGTGGCTGCTTCCGGTTAATCCGACTTTAGATGGTTACAAAGCCGTTTTCGAATACCGCTACATTTGGATCGGTTTCAGCAACTCGCTGTTCTATGCTGTCCTTGGTACGGCTTTGAACGTGGTGATGACCATTTTGGCAGCGTATCCGCTGTCCAGACCTAATTTGGACGGCAAACGATTTTTTATGCTGCTTCTCGTATTCGCTACGATGTTCAGCGGCGGCCTCATTCCCAGCTATATGTTGGTGAAGGACTTGTCCATGCTCGGTACGAGATGGGCGCTTATCATTCCTGCGGCGCTGTCGATCTGGAACGCGATTATGATGCGGACGTACTTCAAGACGAGCATTCCCGGCGAACTGCTCGAGGCGGCTCAAATCGATGGCTGCAGTGATTCCAAATATTTAACCCGCATCGTGATACCGCTTTCAGGTCCAATCATTGCAGTAGTCGCACTGTTCTGCGCGGTCGGCTTCTGGAATCAGTATTTTGCGGCCGTCATTTATTTGAACGACAAAGATATGTTTCCGCTGCAGCTTATTTTGCGCGATATTCTGATTCAGAACGAAGTCGATCTATCCATGTTGTCCAATGTCGGGGAAGTCGACAAGAGAAACGGTTTGCGGGAACTGCTCAAATATTCGCTGATCGTCGTAGCTTCCGCACCGGTACTGATCGTTTATCCGTTCGTGCAGAAGCACTTTGTGAAAGGAATCATGATCGGTTCGCTCAAAGGATAACTACATTATGGCAACCATCATTGGGGGGAATGGCAATGAGAAAAATGATGACAGGATTGATTGCGATCCTATTGCTGATTACCGTAATATTAACGGGTTGTACAAGCAAGAACAATGAGTCGAATACAGAGGCTTCGGAACCGGCTTCTACTTCGGGGGAAAATGCTGATTCGGTCACTCCCGCTGGCCAGTTTCCGATTGTGAAGGATAAAATTACGTTGAAAGTCATGGCGGCCGAACAAATGGGAGTCGAAGATTACGCCACGAATGAATTCACGAAAGAATTGGAAGAGAAGACGAACATCCATTTGGAGTGGACGATTGTACCGCAAAAAAACCTGTCTGAGAAACTGAATCTTACGCTGGCCAGCGGCGATTATCCGGACATTCTGCTTGGTATGGGCGTCAATAAAACACAGGAAGTCGCTTACGGTGCTCAAGGCGCATTCCTTCCGTTAAACGACTTGATCGAGAAATACGGCGTGGAGACGAAAAAGCTGATCGAGACGATGCCGTTGTTCAAAGAATCGATTTCATCGCTGGACGGCAACATTTACTCGCTTCCGAAGGTCAACCAGTGCTTCCACTGCACAATGTCGCAGAAGATGTGGATCTACGAGCCGTGGCTTGATAAGTTAGGTCTTCCGATGCCGACGACAACCGAAGAGTTTTATAACGTGCTCAAAGCGTTCCAGGAACAGGATCCGAACGGCAACAACAAGGCCGACGAAATCCCGCTGATGACCAAGGTCGGCGGCTGGAACGCGGATCTGGACGATTTCTTGATGAATTCATTCATTTACAACAGCAAAGACCCTGCCGCTCCCGGCTTATTCGTCAAGGATGGGGAAGTTACAGCCGCATACAATCAGCCGGAATGGAAAGAAGGGCTGAAATATTTGCATCGATTGTACAACGAAGGTCTGCTTGCGCCAGAGTCGTTCACGCAAGACGGCAATCAGATGAACGCAATCGGCAACAATCCGGACCATGTATTGCTCGGCGCTGCGCTTGGCGGCTGGCAGGGAGAATTCATAACGCTTGATGATACCAACGACAAGCGCTGGCTTGGATATAAAACGGTTTCCCCTCTGAAAGGGCCTGCAGGCATTCAGTACGCCGCATACAATCCGGTCGAGTATCTTACGGGACAATTCGTGATCACGAAAGCGAATAAATATCCGGAAGCCTCCTTCCGACTGGCCGATATGCTATACAATTGGGATGTGACGATGAGACTTGCGAGAGGAACGGAAGGGGAGTATTGGAAGAAAGCGGAGCCTGGCGATGTCGGAATCGACGGGAATCCGGCGAAATGGGTCGGGATTCCGCATAAAAATGAACCGACCCAAAATGATTACTGGCAGGAGCTCGGTCCGATCAACCTGTCCAACGAGCTCCGGCTTAGCCAGAAGAACAATGGTGCGGAGGATCTGGAAGTCATTCTTTACAACGAAACGAAAACGAAATACGAGCCATACAAGCCCGATGTCAGCATGATCGTTCCGCCGCTCATCTTCAACGAGGAACAATCGAGCGAGCTTGCCGGATTGCAGAAGACGATCGATGATTACAAGAAAGAAATGCTGGCTCGGTTCATTACCGGCGATGCGGATATCGACGAAGATTGGGACAGTTATTTGAAGACGCTGAGCGACATGAATCTGGATCGTTATCTTCAGATCTATCAGGAAGTCTACGTTAACCAAAAATAACTGTACGCCTGGCAAGAGGGACGAACTATTCGCAGGGCCTAAGCTTTCCGATGCGGTATTCATCTGTACGCAGGACAAAATGCACTATGAACCGACGATTAAGGCGCTGGCGGCGGGATATCACGTCATGCTGGAGAAACCGATGTCGCCCGACCCGCTCGAGTGCGTGTTAATGGGGCAAATGGCCGCCAACATGGATCGTGTGTTCACGATCTGCCACGTGCTTCGCTACACCCCGTTTTTTCAGACGCTGAAACGGCTGCTGGATGAAGGCAAGATCGGTAGGCTTATGTCGATTCAGCATAATGAGAACGTCGCCTACTGGCATCAAGCCCATAGCTTTGTCCGAGGCAATTGGCGGAATACTCAACAGTCAAGCCCTATGATTTTGGCCAAAGCGTGCCATGACCTCGACATTCTGCTCTGGTTAGCCGGAGGCGACTGCGTCAGTCTCGGTTCTTACGGAAGCTTGTCGCATTTCAAGGCGGACCAAGCCCCGGAAGGGGCACCGCTGCGCTGTCTGGACGGATGCCCCGTATCCGATACGTGCGTCTACTATGCGCCTAATTATTACCTGAAGGAGGATGCGGGCTGGATGGGAGCTGCGGCGAGTAACGACCCGAGTTATGAAGCGCGCTATCAGGCGCTGCTAACGGGACCCTACGGCCGCTGCGTATATCACTGCGATAACGACGTCGTAGACCATCAGGTAATCAGCATGGAATTCGAGAACGAAGTGACGGCAGTCTTTACGATGAGCGCATTCACCGAAGAATGCTCGCGCACGATAAAGCTGATGGGAACGCAGGGAGAAATTCGAGCCTCGTTGGAGAAGAACGAAATTGAAGTACTGGCATTCGGCACTGGCCGGCGCGAGGTCATCACGCTGCGCGATCTCGGAGGCTTGAACGGGCATGGCGGGGGAGACGGCCGTTTGATCAAGGCTTTCATCCAATCCGTACGCAATCATGGCCGGCACGTAAGCCCCACATCGGCCGTGACTTCGGTTCAGAGCCATCTGATGGCATTTGCCGCGGAGAAATCGAGATCCCGGAAAGTGGTAGTCGATTTGAGAGAATTCGAGAAGGAAGTCGCGAAGGCTGTCAAGAATTAGGCTTAATACAATGAAGGAAGGCCGCTTCGGTTTTTGTTCACCGGAGAGTTCGAATTAGAATACAGGGGGACGGGACATGACGGCGGATGTCAAAAAGCGTAAACGGAGGATTATCGCGGCTTTCTCCGCATCCTACATCGTCTTGCTTGTTATTCCGATCATCGTCAGTTTGATCGTATACAACCGGACGGTGGCGATTGTCAAGGACGAAGTGGTGCGAAGCAATATGCTGATGCTTGAACAAGCGAAGAGCATTCTGGATCGGCGGATGTCCGAAATAGATTCCATGGTACGGCAAATCGCGTCCGATCCGAACATCGCATCCTTCCAGTTCATGACCGATCCGTTCGAAGACGCCAATACGTTTAAAACGTGGTATACGGCGGAACACTTATACGATTACAGCACGTCCAACAATTTCATTCTCGAATATTTCGTACTCTATCAGAACAGCGGGGTTGTACTCGGCCATCAGAATGTGTACAAGACCGAACAATTTTTCAACCAAGTATTTCGTTACAAGGATATGGACCCCGCCGATATGGAGCTTCTTATTCTGGGCGCCAAACATAGCAATGAGGTGCTTCCGGCAATGGATTCGATATACCGTAACAGAACGGTCCCGGTCGTCAGCTACGTCCAATCGCTTGACAGCGCCAGCTCGCCAAGCGCATCGATTCTCGTACTGATCGACAGCCGGGAAATGGTGAAGCTGCTCGAGGGCTTCGACTTTACTTCCGGAGGAACCGCTTACATTATGGATGCCGAGGGACAAATGATTGCTTCCGTAGCGAACAGCGTCGATAGCAGTCGGATTCAGCATGCTTTTACCGGTATGCAAGGCGAGATCGAGCCATCGCGTGAAACAGGCGGTATGTTGACCACCTATACGAAACTGGAATCGAAGGACTGGTATTTTGCCGTAGCTCAATCTCCCGATATCGTATATCAGAAAGTTAACAAAATCCGTTCGATTCTCGTCGGATTATCCGTCTTGCTGCTGTCCGTACTGGTACTCTATTGCTTCTTCGCTTATCGTCAAAGCAAACCGATTCGCAAGCTGCTGCTGCGGATCATGGAACGCTCCGAATCTGAAGCTTACGGAGCATTAAAGCCTTATGCATTGATCGAGAGGAACTATTCGCGCCTCGAGGACGACCGACAGCGGCTTCAGCAATCGATTCAAGAACAGCTGCCGCTCATTCGCAACTCGTTTCTCCAGCGTTTGTTGAAAGGCGACTATTCTACGGAATCCGAGCTTCTTGCCTTGAGGCGTCACTCGGGTGCCGAACTGAGCGGAGCGAATTATGCCGTCGTCGTCATCCGGCTGCAGAGTTATGACGGGGAACTTACGCCCGATATTCTCCAAGAGCTCGAAATTCGCAAAGTAATGGTGAAAGACGTCCTTGACCTGCCTGCATACGCCGACTGCGTCTGGCATGATGCAGAGCAGGACACGATAAATATCATCGTTCCGCTGCATGATCGCGACGCCGGGGAGAGCAGGAAGCAATTGGAGTCGCTGCTCGTCATTCTGCAAGAGCATCTGCATTTTAAACATGGCATTTCTCCCGTCTTTGCGATTGGAGGCATATACCCTGCGCTGTCCGAAGTGTCCCGTTCCTATGTGGAAGCGCGAAGAGCGCTTGCATGGGGGCAAAGGGAAATTGGAACGAAGATGGTGTGGTTTGATCGGTTGCCGCAGGAAAAGTCGTTTTATTATTATCCCCCTGATTCGGAGCTGCGATTGATTCATTTAACGAAATTGGGAGCAATGGATGAAGCGGACGCCTTGCTTGAACACATTTATCGAATCAATCAAGAGATGAATCTCTCTTCGGACATGATCAAATTTCTTCATTACGAGATGTGGGGCACCTTGGTCAAGATCACCCAGGATGCCGATCTCGAGGTCACAGACGGGATGTTCGCACTTCGGTTCAGTCGCCATAAAGCTGGGGACATGGAGCTGGACAGCCTGCTGAAGGAATTGAGAGAAGCGTATGCTTTAATCGGTAAAGCGATACACATGCGCAAAGACAATCAAAGATCCGGACTTATCGAACAAATTGTAGCGTACATCGATTCAAACTTCAGGCGTCAAGACTTTTCGCTTACAGAGCTGGCCGATCGATTTAATATGTCCGATTCCTATTTGTCCCAGTTCTTCAAAGATCAGATCGGAATCAATTATTTCGAATATGTCGAGAGCGCTCGGATGAAGTGCGCCAAGGATCTGCTCATGCGCACCGACATGCCGATCAATGAGATCGCTGCCCAGATCGGATACAGCTTATCCAGCACATTCTGCAGAGCTTTTAAACGGATTAACGGCGTTAGCGCATCCAACTTTCGACGTCTTAATACTTGAGTGCCGAGCCGATCCATTAATATTGGGAGGGTTTAGAGTGTTGAACGTTAATAAAACAATCGTTTATTTATGTGCGATAATGATGATTTTCGGCAGTATGAACGTCGGTTATGCAGCCAATGGCGATATACCTTCCGCATCCCCGGAAAATATCGCAAGACTCGCCACTTTCGTAGACGCCGACGACAAGCTTTCCGAGACCCCGACGTTCTACTATTGGGAAGCCCAGTGGAGCTCAAACTGGTATCCTTTCGGCGTCAACGCAACGGAAAACGAGCCAAGCAAAATCATCGACGGCGATGGATCAACCTACTTGATTTCCAAGAAAAACGTCGATTTTTCAAGTGGACCGCGGTATATCACGTTAGGCTGGGATCGAGCACAGTCCTTCAATACGGCAGTCTTTTCCACAAAGTACGCCAAAGCACGAGGCATCAAAGAGTACAACATCGAAACGACGAAGGACGGTACGAATTGGAAGCCGGCGTTTGATACCAATCAAACGCTCGAATGGGACTATTTCATGGATGAAGACGGTTCACCCGTCATGGAACGGATAAAGGTCGACTTGGATCCGCAGCAGAATATCATTGGAGCAAGAATTGCTATATACAGCGCATATACGGAGGCAGCAAACGGAGATTACGCGTTATACGAATTGGAACTGTATCAACACGATGAGCATCACGTGCCTCCGGCTTTTGATTCGATTAACGATCGGACGGTCCCGACTGGCAGAAAGACAACCTTCTCCGTAACGGCGGTCACCTATGGAAATTCCGAAGTTACGTATTCTATTGCGGGGGACGCGCCAGCCTGGGCTGCGATCGATTCGGTTAGCGGCGAACTGGCGATAAACAATCCTTCTGCTCAAGATGTCGGCACTCATATCGTGACGGTTCAGGCTGTGGATTCAGTAACCGGCGCATACAGTTATCAGAATATTCCGATTACTATTACGGAAATGGCAAATATCGCGGCCTTGGCAAGTTCGATCGATTCGGCAGATAAGCTCACCGCGGATTATTCGATGCCTATCGATTACTATCAAAAGCAAGCCGGCGAGCCTTACTGGTATCCTGCCGGAACGTCATACATCAACAATTCTCCGGATAAACTGATTGACGGGGATAAATCCACGTTGTTCGTTTCCAAAATCAATACGGACATGGGCGGCGAACCTTCCGGGGACTCTCCGCACTACATTACGCTTAACTGGGCAGAGCCGCAACAGTTCAACGAGATTGTGTTCACGGCGGACTTCGGCAATCAGAAGAGCATTCTCAACTATAATATCGAGGTGACGAAAGACAATAACACGTGGACGAAACTGTTCAATGAAACCCAGAAATTAAATTGGACTTATTCGATTTATAATTTCCACGATTCTCCCAATCCGACGAACTTTACGGAAACGATACGAGTGATGCTGCCCGAACAAAGGGATGTATTGGGTATGAGGTTAGTTATCCTTACTGCGCCCGACGCCAACTGGGGGCAAGCACCCGGACGCAGCTATTGGTTGAACGAGCTAGAGCTATACAATAACCCTGAATTTAATAAACCGGTCTTTACGAGCGCGGCTGACAAGACGTTCCTGAAAAACACCTCCGTCAGCTTCCAAACGAAAGCAACGGCCAATGGCGCGTCCGTCCTATACTCGCTGACTGACGCTCCGGCAGGTATGACGATTAATGAGAACACCGGTGTCATTCAGTGGACCACGCCGGAAGAGGCTCAGGAAGTTAACGTGCTCGTGCGAGCAACGAACAGCCTGTCTCCCTTGTCGTATACGGATCAGACGATCAGCATCCATGTGACGGATTCGGCCGTAACGGATACCTGGACCGTCAACGCTCTACAGCCGATCTATCAAGCCGATACGATACCGAGCGGCGCGGATACAGACAGCTTTGCTTTCGTCATGGCGAAGAACGAATATGAAAGCGCTCAGATCGCGATCCGGAGCTCATCCGATTTCAGTATCTACGGACTGGAGTTCAGTGATCTGGCTAGCGGAGACAACATTATAAGCAGTTCGCAATTCAAATATGGTTTTCCTGAGTACCGCGTACCTGAGAACGCTCTTCCGAGTGAATTTAACTATATCGCCAACACCGAGACGACAAACCTGTATCCGGGTTCGTTCGTGGACCAGCTTCCGGACCCGATCTCCAATGAACAGTCGATCGATGTAAACGCGAATACGACTCAACCTTTGTTTTTTACGGTATATATGCCAAGCGGAGCCGCAAGCGGCATGTATACCGGCAATTTTACGCTCCAGACTTCTCTGGGAGACTATGTGTTTCAGATCAGCGCGGAAGTTGTAGAGATCACCCTCCCGGATGTCTCGGAACAGGATCTGACAGTCTATAACTGGACAGCCATTTACGGTCATACCCGCGAGAAAACCGACTTCATTAACCAGTACTACGGCGCGGTTAAATATAGCGAAGATTGGTGGGCGATCATCGAGAACTTTGCCCGTAACCTGGCGGATTACCGGAATAACATGCATATGGTGAAGCCGATGACGTTCTTATCCGACCATGGAATGACGTTGAATCATTTTACTGGGGATTCTGTGCCGGTCATCGCTGAAGAAGATTGGGCAGAGTTCGATCGGTATATGCAGATCTTCATCGACCAGGGCTTCACTCGTTTTTCCCTCGATCATCTGGTCGATAAGATTAATATGGTCGTCGGGGATAACGAGCATTGGAATAAGTACGACAAAGATTTAATCCATGCGGACGGCTCGATCGACCCCGGCGCGTTTCCGGTAACCGACAAGTTTGTGACCAACTATTTGACGGCGATCTATTCTCATCTCCAGGAAAAGGGCTGGTTGAATCAATATAAATGGTACTTGCATCTATTCGACGAGCCTAGCGAAGCAAGACCGGGTTCATTGCCATGGTGGTCTTATGTATCGAAGCTCTCCAAAAACGTTGCGCCGGAATTCAAGATCGGCGATGCGGGGCTTGCCTATTATTATCCTGAGCTTGTAGACACCTATATTCCCGAGATGAAAGATTATTATTTGGCTAAAGATTCGTTCGATTCATGGGCAAACCAGGATGAACATGAAGGTAAAGAGAAATGGGGATACAGCCTGGGCCACGATACCGAGCTCAACAGGTTGACCAACCAGCCGACTCTGACAAGCAGACTGGTGTTCTGGGACTTCAACCGTAATGACCTGACAGGTTATCTCAATTGGGCGTGGAATGCATGGTGGGACGGGGAGTATTATGGCGATACCTTTGCGGTCTATCCCGATGCCAAGCATAAGACGGTTAAAAGCTCGCTGCGCTATGAAGCCCAACGGGACGGGATCGAGGAATACGAGCTGTTGACCATGCTGAAATCCAGAAATCCGGATCTGGCGGACGAGATCCTGAATACGGCAGTAACGTCGAGAACCCAATATACGCTGGATGTGGATTATATCAAGGCGCTGCACGACTATTTGATCAGAGCCGCCGCAGGCCAATCTGTCGGAAGCATCCCGCAGCAAACCAAACCCTATCGGGAAGTGGTGAGCGGCAGCGAGTTAATCAACAACAGCGACAGCAGAATCACATACGAGGGGACGGGCTGGGCGACGGTGAATGCTCCCAACCAAACCTATAGCGGGGCTGTTAATACGACGAAAGCCGACGGTTCCTACGAAAATGACGTTAGCACGACCAAGGTGGATGGAGACTCCGCCGAACTGAGCTTTTACGGTTACGGCATTAACGTCTACGTGGAGAAAAATAGAAGCATGGGCAAATTCGACGTTTATATCGACGGCGAACTGCAGAGCACGGTAGATGCCCATGAGGATGTACTTTATCGGTTTTATCCGATTTATACGAACTATAGCTTATCGGACGGTCCCCATACGATCAAAATCGTGAACCGAGAAAATGGGGCCAATCGGAACAAAGACGGTACGCTGAAAAGCTTCCTCGTTCTCGATGCGTTTCGAGTCTTCAGCAACACGGACCCGGGGAAGAACACCCAGCTTTCCGGATTAAGCGTAACGGGCGGAGCGTTGAATCGGGAATTCGCGCCTTATGTTACCGACTATTCGATCGAGCTGCCGAACGATGCGGAACAAGTGACGTTAACGCCTGCCGCCATGAACATGAAAGCCAAGATTATCGTGAATGGCAAGAAGCTCAAGAAAGACGGGAAAATAACGGTTTATCCGAGAATTGGCAAGAACAGGATTACGATAACCGTTGATGACAAGGGAACGACGCGGGATTACGTGTTCCTGATCACTCGCTTGTCCAATAATATGGCATTAACCGCCGATGTTTCCGCCGATAATGCCATCACTCCCGACTACGTCCAATCGAGAACCGGTTGGAACTACGGGATGGGCGAGCATCAGGCAGCCGAAAGAACGCCTTCGAAGATCAATGACGGCGATCGGAGTTCTTTCTTTATCACCCCGATCCGTTACGATTTCGACGGTTATATCGACGACGCGACATCCCAGCCTTGGGGGTTCGTCGACGGGATTGAACAGCGTCGATTCTTCACCGCGGACGGTCAGCCGATCACCTATTATATCTCGTTGCATTGGGATGACCCTCAGACCTTCGATACGCTAAGGTTCTTCACGCAAAATGCGGCGGCTTGGGGCATTCACAGATATAATATCGAAACGACGCCGGACGGCGTGACGTGGGAACCGGTCTTTGACAAGCCGAAATACTTCTCTTATACGACGTTCACCGCGACAGAGAAAGAGCAAAAAGACGTCTACCTTCCGATCCAGGAAGATAAGCTCGGGGTAAGGATTGCCATTACGGCGGCCTCTTACTGGGGCTCGGAAGCCTATGCGCTGAACGAATTGGAAATCTTCTTCACGTCCGAGGTTCAACCGGGAATTGAAGTAGAATCAGATGCGAATACCGGCAGCCCGTCCGGCTCCACAGGGGACGACGATGACGATACGGTAGAAACTTCAAACGAATCGGGAACGATTGTCGCAGTTGAATTAGACCCGCCTATATTGAACCCGGCTACAGGTGTTGCAGCGGCAACGGTTTCAACCGATACGATCTCCCAAGCGATGGCCAAGGCGGCGATTGATCCCAAGACGGGCGTTAAGACGGTTGAACTTATCGTACCTGTCATTGAAGGAGCGAAGACGTATGAATTGAATCTGCCCGCCGATGCTCTTTCTTCCGGGGATTCAACCAAAATTTTAAAAGTATCGACTGCATTCGGATCGATCGCAGCTCCTGCCAGCATGCTGCCCGCAACCGATGTGACGGACAAACAATCTGTGAGCTTATCCATCGCCAAGGTGGATGCAGCCCGATTGGGACTGGAGTTGCGGGAGCAGATCAAGGATCGTCCGGTGATCGAGCTGATGCTTCATATTAATGGTACCGCAGCTGCATGGAACAATCCCGAAGCTCCGGTTACGATCACGATCCCGTATACGCCTTCGGCCGAGGAGTTAGCCGACAATGAGCATATAGTCGTCTGGTATGTGGACAGTTCGGGTCAGCCGATGCCTGTCCCGACAGGCAAATATGATTCAAATACGGGTTCAGTAACCTTCAGGACAACCCATTTCAGCCAATATGCCGTCGCTTTCGCGAAGAAGACGTTCGGCGATTTGTCAAAATTTGTTTGGGCCAAGAAGGAGATCGAAGTATTGGCCTCCAAAGGTATCATTACCGGTGTTTCTACCGATTCTTTCGCTCCAGCGGAGACAATCAAAAGAGCGGACTTCGTGCTGCTATTGGTCCGGGCATTAGGTTTAAATGCCAAGTCGGGCGACTCATTCTCCGATGTCTCATCGACGGCGTACTATGCGGATGCCGTCGGCATTGCGAAGAAGCTGGGCATCGTCACAGGAATCGGCGACAACCGGTTTAATCCGAACTCTTCGATTGCCAGACAGGAAATGATGACGATGATCGACAGGGCAATGACGGTCGCCAAGAAGAATATGAACGCCGGTCATGCGGATGATTTGGTGAAGTTCACCGATCAGGCCGACATTGCTTCATATGCGGCGCAAAGTATCGCAACGCTAGTAAAGAATGGTATCGTACAAGGCGACGGCAAAAGGATCGACCCGTTTGGATACGCGACAAGAGCCGAGACCGCCATGATGATCTACGCGATATACAAACGATAATCGATCGGAAAGGACAGAGGATCTCACGATCGATCTGTCCTTCCTACCATCCAATTTTGAGAGGAACAGAATCATGGAAACGATGCGATTCAGACAGGTCCACTTGGATTTTCACACTTCCGAACACATCAACGGAATCGGAAGGAATTTTTCTAAAGAACAATTTCAAGACATGCTGAAGCTTGGCCATGTAAATTCGATAACAATATTCTCCAAATGCCATCACGGCTGGGCTTATCACCCGTCCGAGGCGAACGAAATACACCCGGGACTCACGTTCGATCTGCTTGGGGCGATCATCGAAGCGGCACACGAAATCGGCGTCAAAACCTACGCCTTCATCCGGGGAGTACGGCGGACCCGGGATGGTCGAGAGCGATAACGGCGTCTATATCGCCTGGAACGTTTTCGAGGAATATGCTTCGAAGGGCAGCTTGGTTTTGAGAGAAACCGTGCTGTACGCTTTGAACCGGCTGCTGCCGAATAAGACGCTTCGCACGAATCTTCCGGCGCAAGGCATCGTCACCTTGCAGCGTCAAGCGGCGAATAATCGCTACATCAACCATTTGCTATATGGCGTTCCGGTGAGACGAGGCAAAAGCACGGAGATCATCGAAGATCTTGTCCCCGTTTACGATGTCGAGGTAGAGCTGCGGTTGTCGAATACGGTGAATAACGTATACCTAGCTCCGCAAAACACGCCGCTTATATTCGAGCAGCGGGACGGTACGCTGCGATACAAGCTTCCTAAGCTCGTATGTCATCAGATGGTGGTCATCGATATTTAAATGGCGACACGCGGTTGTTGTAGAAAAAAAGGAGCCGGCCTGCAGGTCCATGGATGGACCTGTGGGCCGGCTCCTTCTTCATTCCACGCCGTTCAAGGCAATCAATGAGCCTGACGAGGGACCGCCTTAGCCTTCGTGCCTGCTGCGGCTTCCTGAACCTTCAGCTCGGCAAGCAGCTTATCGCCTTCGACGTCGAGGTTGGGCAGCAGCCGATCCATCCACTTCGGCAGCCACCAGGCTTTGTCGCCGAAGACTGCCATGACCGCAGGGACAAGCGCCATGCGGACGAAGAAGGCGTCAATGAGGATGCCGATCGCCAGCGCGAAGCCGATCTGCTTGATCATGATGTCATGGGCGAATATAAACCCGGCGAATACGGAAACCATGATGACGGCCGCGGCTACGACGACGCGGCTGGCCTGATCGTAGCCGTGAACGACGCTCTCCTTGCCGTGAAGCCCATGGACGTAAGATTCGCGCATGGAGCTGACCAGGAACACTTGATAGTCCATCGCGAGCCCGTAAAGAATGCCGGTAACCATAATCGGCATGAAGCTGAGCAGCGGGCCGCCCGTGTCGAAGCCGAAGGCGGCATTCAGCCATCCCCACTGGAACACGGCCGTCGTAATCCCGAACGTGGCGAGCACGCTGAGCAGGAAGCCGATCGTCGCTTTGATCGGCACGATGATCGAACGGAACACGAGCAGCAAAATAAGAAGCGAGAGAATGACGATAACTCCGACGTAAAGCGGGAATACCTCTGCGAGCTTCGAGGACATGTCGATGTTGATCGCGGTAAATCCGGTCACGCCGATCTTCACGTCATGCGATTGCGCCATGCCGGAGTCCGCGGCGCGAAGCTCCTGAACCAAATCTTTCGTTTCTTTGTCAGTCGGGCCCGTCTTCGGAATGAGGCTGATGATGGCCATGTCGCCGGTTTGGTTGACGCCCATCGGCGAGACGACCGAAACGTTGTCATGCTGCCCAAGCTCCTGAACGAGTCCGCCGAGCGTCTCCATCGTTATCGCATCCGACTCGCCTTGCGGCTCGGCGACCAGAAGCAGCGGACCGTTGAAGCCTTCTCCGAAGCCGTTCGAAATCGCGTCGTAGCTCTGTCTTTGCGTCGTATCCAGGTTGGCGGTAGCCCCCGACGGAATGCCCATCTCCATCTTGGCGACCGGTATCGCGGCCGCGCCCAGGATGACGATGACGGCAGCGAGGACGGCCCAGCGGCCCTTCACGATTCCCGTTACCCAGCGGTGAGCGAAGCCATGCGGATTGGCGTCGCTCCGGCCGGCGCTCTTCGCGCGCGCTTTGGCCGAGCAGATTCTCTCGCCGACCAGGCCGAGCAGGGCAGGCAGCAGCGTCAGTGCGACCAACACGTTGACGAACACGGCTGCCGCCGCGACGAGCGCCATGGCGGACAAGAACCCGATGCCGATGACGAGCATGCCGCACAGCGCGATAATAACGGTCAATCCCGCGAAAAATACGGCGCTGCCGGCCGTGCCGACCGCTCTGCTCGCCGCTTCCCTGGCACTGAGGCGCTGCTCGAGAATGATGCGGCGCTGACGGTTCACGATGAACAGCGAGTAGTCGATCCCGACGGCGAGACCGACCATCAAGGCCAGAACGGGCGTCAAATCAGTCATATGGAACACGTTCGAGAAGGCGAAGGCTCCGCCAACGCTTATGCCGACGCCCAATAGCGCGGTCAGCAGCGGCAAGCCCGCGGCAACGACCGAGCCCAGCGTCATAAAGAGAACGAGCGCGGCGACGGCGATGCCGATCGCTTCCGTAGACCCGATCGCGGGCTTGGAAGAAAGCGAGTCGCTCGGCAATGCGGCAATGCCGGCCGTCTCCACTGGCGTCACGGCATCGATGACGAGGCCGGGCACCGATTCGGGCAGCGACATTTGCTGAACGGTGAATTGGAACTGGAACAGGGCGACGCTGCCGTCCGACGCGATCAAGACGCCCGGCACCGGTACGCCGTTCACCGTCATCGGGCCGTAAGGCGGCAATTCGCCCGCTGCTCCTTGAGCGCTGCCGGCCGCGTCGCCTTGCGCCGCTTGGCCGTCTTGCGCTGCCTGGCCGCCTTGCGCGGCGGCGTCGGTCATCGAGGCGCCGGCTTGCGCCGCCAATTCGATCGGATTGATGACATAGTCGAGGTTGTATACCTTATTGACGGCTTCGCCAATGGCTCCGAGCCGCTCCGCCGTGTCCAGCCGTTCGCCTTCAGGCGCGGTAAACACGATGCTGGCTTGTCCGCCGGAAGCCTCGGGCAGCTCTGCCGCCAGCTGATCGAGCACCTTCTGCGATTCCGTGCCTTCGATTTTCATCTCGGAGGTGACATGAATGCCGTTAACCCCGAGCATGGCAAGCACAATGCCGAGGATCGCAATCCAGCCGACAATGAAATACCACGGCCTGGAATAGGCGGATTTGCCCAATTTGTACAAGAAAGTTGACATATGCTCATGCTTCTCCTTTGTATATGGATAATAAGCTGACGGGATGAATTAAAAACCTTTGCGCAAATAATCGAACATCGTGTCCAAATAGTGATCGAACGTAATGGCCTCCGTCGCTTCGGCGGACGATTCGCCCGGAAGCAGCACGTTCAGGCTGCCGTCGAGCAGCGGCAGCACGGCCCCGTACACGGCGCCGATGAGAAGGTGCGTGTAACCGTTCGGATAACGTCCGCGCGACAGCTCGCTTAACGTGTCCTGCGCCGTTATTTGCAAACTGCGGAGCGCGCTAAGGATATACGGTTCAAGCGCCTTGTGCTCCTTCGAAAGCGATACGAGCTGTCGCAGCTTCCAGATATGCTCTCTTGTCAGCTGGAGCTTCATCAGCTGGTACAAGCTGTCAAGCAGCGTCATGTCCTCGTTCAGGCTGCCGATCCAAGCCTCGACTTCGTCGGCGCCGTGAAAGATGACCGCGGCCATCGCCACGGCTTCTTCCTTGCAGGAATAGTGGTTCGCGAACGTTCTTCTGGAGTAGCCGGCCCGCTGCACGACATCCTCGACGACGAAGCCGTCCAGCCCTTTCTCCAGCGCGAGAGCGAACGCCGCGTCGGCAAGGGCATTCGCGGTTGCTTCCCGTTTCATATGGCGCAAGCTTTGTTTGTTCATCATGGTTTCGCTTAAGCGTTCACCTCTTTCCGGTTGAATGGCAGCTTTTCAATAATCGATACCTATTTATATTATTGCCCAATGGGCAATCATGCACAATGGGCAAGTTGTTACGGTTTTGTGGCGGGAACCTCATCCGAACGATCGCTTGCGCTTGTTGCAATAAAAGGAGGAACGAGCTAGAATGGCATCATTGCAACTGAAGGATAAGGAGGGCCAAATGGATAAGGACAGGTCGGTTGCGCTGGAGCTCAGAACGGTCAGGAACTTGTTGAAGCGGCAGGTAGACGGCTTCATTAGTCAAAAATTCGGGGATCAATTGACCGGCATGCACGGATGGGCGTTGAAGTTTTTTATCGATAACAAGGACAAGGATATTTTCCAGCGGGACTTCGAGCACCAGTTTTCGATCCGGCGCTCGACCGCGAGCAAAATTTTGCAGCTGATGGAGAAGAACAACCTCATCACGAGGCAATCGGTTCCTTATGATGCGAGATTGAAGCGGATCGTTTTTACGCCGACAGCCGTCGAATATTATGAAGCCATTATCGGGAAGTACGTGGAATTGGAGCGTGAATTGAAGAGTGGATTGTCACGGGAGGAGCTGGATACGTTCTTCGGCGTTCTGGATAAAATCAAAAGCAATTTGGAGCAGCGGTCGTCGTAGTTGATGGGACGGCTTTCATTACGGTAATATTGTTAGTAAGCTTACAGTTCTATAGCTAACAACAGGAAGAAGGGGCGTTCGGTAAATGCTTAAGATTTTGAAGTATTTCAGTACGAAAAATGTTTGGTTTATTATCGTCAGCACCGCGTTTATCGTGCTCCAGGTGTGGCTCGATTTGAAGCTGCCCGATTATTTGGCCGAAATTACGCAGCTGGTGCAGACGGAAGGCAATTCCTTGAGCCAGGTGTGGGAGCCGGGCGCATATATGATGCTGTGCGCGATCGGGAGCTTGCTGGCCTCCTTCATCGTCGTCTATCTCGTCGCGCAGAGCGCCGCATCGCTGGCCAAGAGACTGAGGAGCCTGCTCTTCGACAAGGTCGAATCGTTCTCGATGGCCGAGATGAACCGCTTCTCGACGGCGAGCCTCATTACGCGCTCCACGAACGACATTACGCAAGTGCAGACGATTATGGCGATGGGGCTGCAGGTTATGATCAAAGCGCCCATTCTGGCGGTCTGGGCGATCGTGAAAATTTCCAGCAAGAGCTGGCAGTGGACGCTTTCGTCCGGCGTTTCGGTCGCGCTCCTTCTGCTCATGATCGCGATCGTCATCGTGTTCGCCATGCCGAAGTTCAGAGCGATTCAAGGATTGACGGATCAATTGAACCGGGTTACGAGGGAGGGCTTGACCGGTCTGCGGGTCATCCGCGCCTATAACGCCGCCAAGAGCCAGGAAGCGAAGTTCGAGCGCGCGAACCGGGAGCTAACCGGCGCGAATCTGTTCACGAGCCGGCTAATGGCCTTAATGATGCCGGTCATGAGTCTGATCATGAGCGGATTGAGCCTGGCGATCTATTGGATCGGCGCGCATCTGATCAATGGGGCGGAAATGCCGTCAAGGCTCGGCTTGTTCAGCGACATGGTCATCTTCTCGTCGTACGCGATGCAGATCGTCATGGCTTTCATGATGCTGTCGATGGTTTTCTTCATGCTGCCGCGGGCTTCGGTATCCGCGAAGCGCGTCATGGAAGTGTTAAATACGGAACCTGGCATCAAGGACGGCGGTCTCAAGCCTTCGGCGGGCGCGGGGACGGGAGAGATCGAATTCCGGAACGTCAGCTTCAAATATGCCGATTCCGATGAATATGTGCTTGAGGACATCAGCTTCGTCGCGCACAGAGGCGAGACGGTCGCGTTCATCGGTTCGACGGGCAGCGGCAAGAGCACGCTGCTCAACTTGATTCCGAGATTTTACGACGCGACGGAGGGCGAGGTGCTCGTCGACGGCATGAACGTGAAGGATTACGCTCTGCGGGATTTGCATAACAAGCTCGGCTACGTTCCTCAGAAAGCGGTGTTGTTCACCGGTACCGTGACGTCCAACGTCGCCTACGGCGATAACGGACGGGCGGCGGGGTCGGCGGACGACGTGAAGAAAGCGGTAGCGATCGCCAAAGGCAAGGAGTTCGTCGAGAAGCTCGAGGACGGGTATGAAGGCAGCATCTCGCAAGGCGGTACGAACTTGTCCGGCGGGCAGAAGCAGCGGTTATCCATCGCCAGGGCGGTGTACCGCAAGCCCGACATTTACATTTTCGACGATTCCTTCTCGGCGCTCGATTACAAGACGGACCGTCAGCTGCGCTCGATGCTGAAGCAGGAGACAACCGGCGCTACCAATCTGATCGTGGGACAACGCATCGGAACGATCAAGGAGGCCGATCTCATCCTCGTCCTCGACGAAGGCAGGATCGTAGGCAGAGGCAAGCATCATGAGCTTCTGCAAACCTGCGAAGTATATCGTCAAATCGCGAACTCGCAATTATCGAAGGAGGAGCTCGAAATTGGCTAATCAACAGACCGCAACCAAGCAAAGCATCAACTTCAAAGGCACGATGGGCAAGCTGGTCGCGTATTGCAGGCCTTATCTTCCTCTTATTATCGTTGCTCTGCTGCTGTCCGTCGTCGGTACGATCTTTACGATTTACGGACCGAGTCAGCTGGAAAAAATGACGGATCACATTACCGCGGGCTTATTTGGCGAAATTGATATGGATGCGATTGGCCGCATCGGGATTTTGCTTGCCGTCTTGTACGGATTAAGCGTCGTCTTCTCGTTCTTCCAAGGCTACATGATGGCTACGGTCACGCAGAAGGTATCGAAGAGCTTGCGCGAGCGCATATCGCAGAAGATCAATAAGCTTCCGCTCAAATATTTCGATTCCACCAGCAACGGCGACGTGCTGAGCCGCGTCACGAACGACATCGATACGATCGGGCAAACGATGAACCAGAGCGTCGGGATGCTCGTGACTTCCGTTACGATGCTGGTCGGCTCCTTGTTCATGATGTTCTATACGAACGTATGGATGACGATTACGGCGATTTTGTCGACGTTCCTCGGCTTTGCGTTCATGACGACGATGATCAAAAAATCGCAAACGCATTTCGTCCATCAACAGGCGAACCTGGGGGCGATGAACGGCCATGTCGAGGAAATTTACTCAGGCTACGATGTCGTCAAGGTGTATAACGCGGAGCGGATGGCGAAGGAAAAGTTCAATGAAATTAACGATAAATTGTACGAGAGCTCATGGAAGTCGCAATTTCTATCCGGCATGACGATGCCGCTCATGATGTTCGTCGGCAACTTCAGCTACGTGGCGGTCTGTATCGTCGGCGGAGCGCTTGCGATGAACGGCCGCATTACGTTCGGCGTCATCGTCGCCTTCATGATTTACGTCCGTCTGTTCACGCAGCCACTGGGACAAATCGCGCAGGCAGCGACGACGCTGCAAGCGACGGCGGCCGCCTCCGAGCGCGTATTCGAGTTTCTGGATGAGAAGGAGCTTGAGGACGAGAGCCGTAAGACGAAGGCGCTCAAGGAGGTTAAGGGCCAAGTCGAGTTTCGGAACGTTGCCTTCGGGTATGATCCCGATAAGCTGATCATTCACGACTTCTCGGCCAAGGCGCGGCCCGGTCAGAAGATCGCCATCGTCGGACCGACGGGGGCGGGGAAGACGACAATCGTCAATTTGTTGATGCGATTCTATGAGCTGAACGGCGGAGAGATCGCCATCGACGGCGTTCCGATCCATGAGCTTCCAAGAGAAAACGTGCATGAGCAGTTCTGCATGGTGCTGCAGGACACGTGGCTGTTCGAAGGGACGATCAAAGAAAATATCGTGTTCAATAAGCAAGGCGTGACCGATGCGGAAGTGAAGGAAGTGTGCAAGGCGGTCGGCATCGATCATTTTATCCGAACGCTGACGCATGGCTACGACACGGTGCTGAACGAGCAAGTGAACCTATCCGCAGGGCAGAAGCAGCTCATCACGATCGCGAGAGCGCTCATTGCGAACGCGCCGCTGCTCATCCTCGACGAGGCGACGAGCTCCGTCGATACGAGAACGGAGCTTCTCATTCAGGAAGCGATGGACCGGCTGATGGCTGGGCGTACCTCGTTCGTTATCGCACACCGGCTGTCCACGATCAAAAACGCGGACATGATCCTCGTCATGAAGGACGGCGATATTATCGAAAGCGGCAACCACCGGGAGCTGCTTGCGGCCGGCGGGTTCTATGCCGAATTGTACAACAGCCAGTTCGAGACCGCGGAAGCGGCGATGTAACGAAGACGCATGGACTGGATAGTGCTCGATGGAAAAGCTGAAACGGCGGTGCTCGGGATGTTACTCCCGACACCGCCGTTTCTGTCATGTGAGAGGCCTATGAGCTTGCGCATTGGCCTGCTCGATTTTGTTCCGTTTACACTTGCATCGCTTTAGCAAGAAGAATAAAAGAGAGAATCAATGGTTAACTTATGCAAGGGTGATGTCATGCGATTTCTAGACAAATTCAGTAGAAGGAAGTACTCCTCGGCCCGGGAAGAAGGGCGTCAAGCCGATCAAGATAGCATAAGCACGCGTTTGCCGCAAAACATAGAGCAATTACATAACCTGTTCCCGGAAGCTCCCGACCTGATTATCCGCGAATTTACGATCAAAAAAACCGGGGAATTAGCCGCGCTTGCTTATTTTAAAGGACTTTCGGATAAAAACGCGATCAACACCAGCGTGCTTCGCCCTCTCCAGTTCGAAATAGGACACGATAATCAGGACGAAGGGTTCGCGTTATCGGTAGGTCCAATCCAATCGCTGAATACATGGTCGGATATTGAAGCTTCTATTTTTTCAGGCGAGAGCATCCTGTTTGTGGACGGTCGATTGGAAGCCTATGCCTTGGATACGCGCGGGTGGCCGCAGCGAGCGATTGGAGAGCCGCAAACCGAATCTTCCTTACGGGGAGCCCATCAAGGGTTCGTGGAAACGGGCGCTCAGAATATCGCCATGATCCGACGGTATATTTCGAATCGCGAACTGAAAATAAAGGAGCTCAAAGCGGGGCGAAGGGGAGCAACGAAGATTTCTCTCCTGTATCCGGGGGATGTCGCGCATCCGGAAGTGCTGAAGGAGCTGGAAGACCGCATAAGCCAACTGGACGTCGATGTCATTATCAACACGGGTGAACTGGCCGAGTTGATCGAAGACAATCCGTATTCGCCTTTTCCGCAATTTATTTTGACGGAACGGCCGGATGCCGCCGCTTCGCAGCTTTTGCAGGGAAGAATCGTCGTCATCGTCGACCGTTCGCCCAGCGTGCTGGTTGCGCCGGCGGGATTTACGGCATTTTTTCAAAGCATCGACGATTACAGCACGCGCTGGCTGATTTCTTCTTTTATTCGGTTATTACGGTTTTTGGCGTTTTTCATCGCGATCTTATTGCCCGGGTTATACATTGCGCTCATTTCCTTCAACTACGAGCTCATTCCGATCAAGCTGTTTCTTACAATCGGGGATTTCCGAGGACGGGTGCCGTTTCCGCCTTTCGTGGAAGCGATCATTATGGAGATTACGCTCGAAATGATGCGGGAAGCGGGGGTTCGTCTTCCTGCTCCGATCGGTCAAACGATCGGCATTGTCGGGGGCATCGTGGTAGGGGAAGCGATTGTGCAGGCCGGTGTGATTAACAATATTATGGTGATTGTCGTCGCTTTTACGGCCATCGCTTCCTTTATTCTGCCCAACTACGATATGGTCGCCAGTGTCCGGATCATTCGTTTCTTGATGATGATAGCTGCCTCCATGTTCGGCATCGTCGGCATTGTTGTCGGAATGATGATTCTGATCGGACATATCATTTCGCTCGAATCGCTCGGAACGCCGTATGGCAGTCCGATCGCGCCGTTCCGTCTAAGCGATTGGAAGGATGCGTTTGTCCGGCTTCCCTTGTGGAATATGAAGACACGCCCGATTAGCGCAAGAGCGATTCAAAGCAAGAGACAAGGTTCCAGCCGACCGAAGGGTGACGGAAAATGAAAAAATATGAGTTTAACGAAATTACCCTGCTGCAATTTATATGCATAAACCTCGGGATACAAGTCAGCGTTGGCGCGTTGTCGCTGCCCCAAAGATTAGCCCTAAAGGCAAGCACGGACGGCTGGATGGCCATCATTCTCATGTGGGCCATAACGATAGCGGCAAGCTGGATTATTATTCAAATTATGAAAAAATATCCGGACGGCACCTTGCCCGATCTGTTGTCCCGATATTTGGGCAAATGGGTGGGCAAAGCGGTTGCCTTAGCCGCTGCTCTCTATTTTCTTTATTACGCCTACGTAGTGATCGTCAGCACCATTTTGTATACGAAACAATGGCTGCTGCCGCGAACCCCCGGAGAGATCATCATGCTTTTATTCCTTATCCCTGCTTATGCCATTGCGAGCAAAGGCCTTCGAGTCATCGGCCGATATGCGGAAGTGGTTATTCTCTTGTCCGGCTGGATGCTGGTTATTTACATGGAATCGTTCAGGGATGCTTATTGGCTCCATCTGCGGCCCTTTTTCAAAGAAGGATGGTATCCCGTCATTGCAGCTTTGCCGGAAGCATCCTTGTCGTTTATCGGGTTCGCTTCCCTGTTTATTTTGTATCCGTTTTTGCAGAACAAGCAACAAGCTTTTATCGGGATTACCGTCTCAAGCACGTTGTCAATGCTCGTATATTTGTTTACTACGATTATTTGCTTCGTCTATTTCAGTCCGGATCAAATCATGCAATACAATGATCCTGTGGTCACCATTTTGAAAGTGATCAAGTTCAGGTTCGTCGATCGGATCGAAGTTCTGTTTATCTCCTTTTACTTGTTCATGTTTTCGTTATCGTGGATAACCACCATTTACTTTAGCGTATTTTGTACAAGCTGGGCGCTTGGCAAACAGGACCATCGCGGTCATTTGCGAATCCTATTGTTCGGCGCCGTTGCCGGAACGTATTTTTTCATGCCGACCGAACAGCAGAAAAATCAGCTGGAAGATCTTCTTATGCAGATCGGTATCGGCTTCGAATACGCGTTTCCCGTCTGCTTATTGATCTATTTGTGGTTGCATGAGCGTGTTCTAGGGAGGATAAAGAGATGAGCCGGAGGCTGCTCGTTGCTTTCATCGTTTTGGCGGTCGCCTTCATGACGGGCTGTTACGACCGCGTGGATATGGAAAATGTCGCCTTCCCCCTTACGCTGGGCCTTGACCTGGACGAAAAAGAAGATTTGATCGTCTATGTGATTGAACCCGTGTTCGGCGAGAAGATAAAGAAAAAAAGCAATGAAATAGCGGTTAAAGCGCAATCGCTGCGTCAGGCCAGAGGGGAATTCGACCGCTATTCCATGGGCGTTTTCATTGGCCGACAGATTCAACAAATACTGGTCGGCAGGCGCGTTCTCCAGCATGACGGTTGGTTCCAATTGTTAGACGTCTTCTATCGCGATGCCAAAAATTCGTTAACGCCGACCGTAATCGCCGTCGACGGGCCCGTCTCCGAATTCATTTCCCTCCATTCCGAGGATAAGCCGATCCTTCCCCTATTCTTGAACGGAATGATCGAGTCGAAAAGCAGCTATTCCGAAACGGTTAAAGCGGATTTGCAGGATCTGCATCATCAAATGTTCGAAAAAGGCATTACACCGGTCGTCTCGGAAATTAAGTACAAAAAAGATGTTTATCTGGAAGGAACGACGCTGCTTGATCATAAGGGAGTCTATGCCGCTTCACTGAATAAGGATGAAACGATCTTTTTAAACATCCTGAAAAAAAAATCGGACATCGCTCACTTGAGCTTTAACATTCCCGGCGTATCGGCAGAAAGCCCCCTCGTGACGGGCCTGTTAAGTTTTACCGTCTCGGAGGCCGACACAAAAATTAAGACCTCCTTCCGCGATGACCGGTTTCGGTTCGAAATCAAGGTCGATATGCCCATCACGCTGACGGAACGCGTATTTTCATACCATGTAGAAAAAAACAAAAAAGATTTGGAGGAGATTATAGCCAAGCAAGCAGAACAGAAAATGATAAAGCTTATTAAAAAAATACAAAAGGCTAAAATCGATCCGATCGGTTTAGGGCTCTACGCACGGGCTTATGAATACAAAAGCTATAAAAGAGTCGAGGAACATTGGGGCGAAGCGCTTTCCGGGGCGGAAATCGACGTTACCGTCGACGTAACCATAACCGGATCGGGACCGGTAAGGTAAAGACGAAAACGATCGCCGGACGGATGCTGGTATGTTTTGGCCGAGACCGGCTCTCCGGATTCGGAAAGCGCAGCAATTTCGCTGAAGCAGAAATTGGCTGACGCCAAATCGAAAGCCGAGGAGCGCAAAGGCGCGGAAGCCCGTACACTGCTGCAAGCGTATATCGGGGAAGCGAACAACCAAAGCGGCAAAGTGTTCACGTCCGAACAGGCTGCGGTACTGGTCCGCTGGGCACAGTGGCTGCACGATGTAACGCCTCTAGCCGGCGGAGCGCCCGGGAAACCGGTTCTGTCCGACAACAACGGCTATGACACGGGACTTAAGGATGGAAGCTATACCGTCACGACGAACCTGTGGTGGGGGAACAACGGCACCGAGTTCAAGCTGTACGAGAAACGGCGTGCTAATCGGTACACAGACGCTGATGGACAACTCGCCGGAGGCGCAGACCGTGAGAACGGATATTGCGGGCAAAGCGAACGGTACGTACACCTATACCTCCGAACTGAGGAACATCTTCGGCACAACGGCATATACGGCCAGGTGACCGAAGTACACGAATCATGAAACGAACGTCGGCTCGATCGCAGATCCGGCCGCATGCCGATAGCGCAAGGCCGGGTCTGGCATCGGGAATGGACGCGCATGGATGAGGCTGCCGGCAGCATGGGAAAAGAGCAATCGGAATCGCTAGAAATTACGAAAACGGCAGCCAATGATGGCTGCCGTTTTCGGTTACGGGCGGATTATGCGTTTAGACCTGGGGAGGCCCTCTTGGTCGGAAAATCAAAAACATAAAGTCGCTATTTCGAAAGCGGACGAAGGATGGAATTCGGTAAAATAAAATTGGGCGATCAGACTCATGACGGCGAATGAAAGGGAGAATGTTCATATGGCAGATCTGAAGGTTACGCATCTAACCGCGGAATACCGCCGCGGGCTGCTCGGGACCAATGTCGCTCGTCCGCGCATAAGCTGGCGTCTTGCATCCGGCCGCCAGGGGACCGCGCAAACGGCCTATCGAATCCAGACCGCAAGCGGGGAAGGAAATTTCGATGCGCCGCTGTGGGATTCCGGGCGGCGCGAGTCGGACGCGAGCGTTCTGGTTCCGTACGACGGGCCCGGGCTTTCCTCTTGCACCCGTTATTCGTACCGGGTGAAGGCATGGGACAATTTCGGGCGCGAGTCCGAATGGAGCGAGCCGTCGTGGTGGGAAACGGCTTTCTACGACTCGAAGGAATGGAAGGCGCAATGGATTACGCCTTCTTCCGAATTTATCGATCCGCAGGCGGAGCCGGCATTCCTTCTTCGCAAGCCGTTCACGCTTACGGGCGCGGAAATCGCTTCGGCGCGCATTTATGCAACCGCCGCAGGCGTGTACGAGCTTTACTTGAACGGGAAGAAGGTCGGAGACGACGAGCTGGCGCCCGGATGGACCAGCTATCGCCGCCGCCATGCCTACCAGACCTATGACGTATCGGCGCAGCTTCGGAAGGGCGACAACGCGATCGGCGTCATGGTGGCGAACGGCTGGTATAAAGGACGTCTGGGCTGGGAGAACAAGTCCGATCATTACGGCGTTCGCCGCGCCGTTCTTGTGCAGCTGCATGTCAGATATGCAGACGGAACCGAAGAGATAATGGGATCCGATCCGACTTGGGGTGCCTCGACGGGAGCGATACGGTTCTCCGAGATTTATGACGGGGAAACGTACGACGCCCGTATGGAGCGGAACGGGTGGAGCGAGCCGGGCTTCGACGATTCGTCGTGGGGCGTTGCCGAGCGGCTGGAGCTGCCGCTCGCGCATCTGGTCGCGCAAGAGAATGTTTCGACCCGCGTGACGCAAACGCTGAAGCCGCAGGCTGTCATCGTTACGCCAAACGGCGATACCTTGCTGGATATGGGCCAGAACATGGTGGGCCGAATCCGTTTTCGCGTTACGGCGCCGGAAGGAACGGTAATCAAGCTGACCCATGCCGAAGTATTGGACAAAGAAGGCAACTTCTACATGGGCAACATCCGCACGGCCAAACAGTCGGTCACTTATATCGCCAAAGGCGAAGGAACCGAAACCTACGCGCCGCATTTTACGTTCCAAGGATTCCGATATGTCAAAGTGGAAGGCTACCCGGATCAGGAGAGAGGGTTGCCGCCCGAAGCCTTTGCCGGCGAAGTGATTCATTCCGATATGGAACGGACGGGAGCGTTCGAATGCTCGGATGAAATGGTGAATCAACTGCAGCGGAACATCGTGTGGGGCCAGCGGGGCAATTTCCTCGACGTGCCGACGGACTGCCCGCAGCGCGACGAGAGGCTCGGGTGGACGGGAGACGCGCAAGTATTCGCGGGGACGGCATTGTTCAATTACAACGGCGGTCCGTTCTTCACCAAGTGGCTGCGCGATTTGAAGGCGGACCAATTGGCTGACGGCCAGGTTCCGTTCGTCGTGCCGAACATCCTTCGAGGGTATTCGTCAGCCGCATGGGGCGATGCGGCGACGGTCATTCCATGGGCTTTGTATACGAGTCTGGGCGATAAGCGAATTCTTGCCGAGCAATACGACAGCATGAAGGGCTGGGTGGATTTCATCCGCTCCCAAGGCGACGCCGAGCATATCTGGGACACGGGCTTTCATTTCGGAGACTGGTTGGCTTTGGACGCCAAGGAAGGCAACTATATGGGCGCCACTCCGAATCACATGGTAACGGCGGCCTATTACGCGCTTTCCGCGCGAATCGTCCGGGATGCCGCGGGCGTGCTTGGCTTCGAGGAGGACGCCGCTTATTACGGGGCGTTGGCGGAGCGGATCGCCGCGGCGTACCGCGACGAATTCATTACACCGAACGGGAGAGTCGCCGCCCGAACGCAAACCGCCCATGTGCTGGCTCTCTTCTTCGGTTTGGCCGAGCCGAGGCACCGCGCAAGAATCGCGCGCGACCTGAACGAAATGATCGTGGAGAACGACTATCACCTGACGACCGGTTTCGTAGGTACGCCCTATCTTTGCTTCGCGCTGTCGGATAACGGCTACCACGAAACGGCGGTCAAGCTTCTTCTCCAGAAAACGTATCCTTCCTGGCTCTATTCCGTTTCCAAGGGCGCGACCACGATTTGGGAGCATTGGGACGGGATTAAGCCGGACGGCTCGTTCTGGAGCGACGACATGAATTCCTTCAACCACTACGCCTATGGGGCGGTGGGCGAATGGATGTATCGCAAAATTGCCGGGCTGTCGCCCGATGCGGAATACCCGGGCTACAAGAAGATCCGGATCGAGCCCGACTTCGCAGGCGGTCGGCTGAGCCATGCCCGGGCGACGTATGAATCGATGTACGGTAAGGTGGAAGCCGGATGGGCGTTTCGCGGCGGACGAATCGAAGTCGAGGCCGTCGTTCCGGCGAACGCAGCCGCGTCGATCCTGCTGCGGGGAGCGGATGCGGACGAGGTGAGAGCAAGCGTGAAGGACGAAGGAATATGGTCGATCACGCAGGAGGCGGAAGGAGTCCGCGTGGAAACCGGATCGGGCCGATACGCGTTCGCATTCGCAAGGTCGGATTCCTCTTACCGGACTTATTCGCCCGACATGCGGCTAAGCGAGATCGTCCAATGGGATACGGCCAAACGAGTTTTGGACCGTCATGCGCCTGGATTTACCGGCCGTTTGAATCACTTTGCGGGCCTGCCGCTCGAAGCGGCAGCCAACAGCCCCATGGGCCCCGCTATTTCTATAGAGCAGTACGAGGCTATCGCCAGGGAGCTCTCCCGAATTCGCGAGTAAAGGCGGAATGACGATGAATGAGACGAAGAAAAACACGGGAATCCAATATGTGCGCAATGCGGAAGGACCCGTACTGGGCTATTCCGATTCTTCGGGCGTCCGCATCCTGCAGCGGGACGGGCTGGCCTTCAAGGACCTCAACCAGGATGGAAATTTGGATCCTTACGAGGACTGGAGGCTGCCGCCCGAAGCGCGAGCGAAGGATCTGGCCTCCAAAATGACGATCGAACAGATTGCCGGCCTCATGCTCTACAGCAGCCATCAGGCGATACCGGGCGATATGGGCTGGTTCCCGGCAACATACGGCGGCGGCAAGCCGTTCGCGGAAAGCGGGGCGGAGCCGGGGGACCTGTCCGACCAACAGCGCGCTTTTATCGAAGGCGATCACATCCGGCATATTCTGGTGACCCGGGTACGGAGTCCCGAGACGGCGGCGATCTGGAATAATAACGTGCAAGCCTACGCCGAAAGCATCGGCCTCGGCATTCCGGCCAATAATAGCTCGGATCCCCGGCACGGTTCGGATACGTCCAAAGAATTCAACGCGGGCGCCGGAGGCGCGATTTCCATGTGGCCGGAGAGCATGGGACTCGCCGCCACGTTCGATCCGGAGGTCGCCGGACAATTCGGCGCAATCGCGTCGCAAGAGTACCGCGCGCTTGGTCTTGCCACCGCGCTGTCGCCTCAAATCGATATCGCAACCGATCCGAGATGGTTCCGTTTCGGCATGACCTTCGGCGAGGATCTGCGGCTTGCGGCCGATATGGCCAGAGCTTATGTCGACGGCTTCCAGACGTCGGAAGGCAAAGCGGAAATCGCGGACGGCTGGGGATACGACAGCGTCAACGCGATGGTGAAGCACTGGCCGGGCGGCGGCTCGGGCGAAGGGGGCCGGGACGCGCATTTCGGCTACGGTAAATTCGCGGTCTACCCGGGTGCCAACTTCGACGAGCATCTCGTTCCTTTCACGGAAGGGGCGTTTCGTCTCTCGGGCAAAACGGGGCAGGCATCGGCCGTGATGCCGTACTACACCATTTCCGCAGGGCAGGATTCCAAGAATGGCAAGCATGTCGGGAACGCCTACAATTCTTATCTCATACATGATTTGCTCAGAGAGAAATACGGCTATGACGGCGTCGTTTGCACCGATTGGGGCATTACCGCCGACGAAGGAGAAGACATTACCCGTCTGTTCCCTGGCGGACGCTGCTGGGGCGTGGAAGATGGCTATACGGTCGCCGAACGACACTACAAGCTGCTGATGGCGGGCGTCGACCAATTCGGCGGAAACAACGACGCGGGACCCGTCATCGAGGCGTACAACATCGGCGTCCGGGAGCATGGGGAAGCGTTCATGCGCCGGCGGTTCGAGCAATCGGCCGTCCGGCTGCTCAAAAACATGTTCCGGCTGGGGCTGTTTGAGAATCCTTATTTGCGTGTCGAGAACACAGTCGCCATCGTCGGCTGCCCCTCCTTCATGGAGGCAGGCTATCAAGCCCAGCTCCGGTCCATCGTCTTGTTGAAGAACGAGGCGGTATTGCCTCTCGCCCCGAATAAAACCGTTTATATTCCAAAGCGGAGGCTTCCGGCCGACACGGATTGGATGGGAATGCCCGTTCCGTCATCGGAGGAATATCCCGTAAACATCGACCTGGTTCGTAAGTATTTCGAGTTCACGGATCAGCCTGAGGAAGCGGATTTCGCGCTGGTGTGCATCGAAAGTCCGCGGTCGACGAAGGGCTACAGCAAAGCGGACGCGGAGGCGGGGGGCAACGGTTACGTGCCGATCAGCCTTCAATACGAGCCATACACCGCCGTGCATGCGCGCGAAACCAGCCTGGCCGGAGATCCCCGGGACGTGCTCAACCGCGCATACAAAGGCAAAACCGTCACCGTCTCGAACGCCGGCGACCTCGAGGCCGTGATCGAAACCAGGAAGCGGATGGCCGGCAAGCCGGTAATCGTTTCCATTCTGCTATCCAATCCCGCGGTCGTCGCGGAATTCGAACGGGAAGCCGATGCCATCGTCGCCCATTTCGGCGTGCAGGATCAAGCGGTTCTAGACATCCTCTCGGGAGCGTTCGAACCGCAGGGGCTGCTTCCTTTCCAAATGCCGGCGAATATGAAGACCGTGGAAGAGCAGTACGAGGATGTGCCTCATGACATGGAGGTATACGCCGATTCGGCCGGACGCGCCTACGACTTCGCTTACGGCCTGAATTGGAGCGGCGTAATTAAGGATGCCCGTACGGCGAAGTACGCGAAAAGGGAAGGAAAAGCGTAAACGCTCCCTAACTTTGGTGTATACCGCAAATGAAAGAGAAGAGATATAATACTAGGACAGTTAACCGAAAGCAAAGGAGGAACGGCGGCATTGCGCAGAATCAAACCGGCAGTCAACTCGCTCCGCTTCAAATTTTTTGCCGCCGTTCTCGTTATTTTCATTCCTCTGATTACCGTTCTTATCGTCAATAATTACTATTCCGTCGACGTCGTTCGAAACCAGGTGGCGCAATCCAACAAAAATATGCTCAGTCTATACAAGGACCAGATCGACCGCAATCTCGAAGAAGTGGACAAGTACCTGGCGAATACGCTGGAGAGCGATTTGAACGTGCTTGATCTCGAATTTCCCAGAGAGAGAGACGAAGACCGTTATAACATTGCCAAAATCAGCCTTTTTAATATGATGCGGGACGATCTCGGCTACTACCCGATTCTGGACTCTTTTTTCGTCTATTCCGAGCCCAACCGCGACCTGATCGCGATGCATTCCGCCAAGGTTACGTTCGAATCGCGCGAGGCGGAGCGAAAGGAAATGCTGGAAATGATCGAACGAAACGCCCGGACCATCGAGTACGGACGGTGGCATCTCTGGGAAGGCGAGAGCGATTATTACCTGTTCCATCTGCGGAAGTCCGGCAATGTGTATATGGGGGCGTGGATGAGCAGCGATAAGCTGATGGTGCCGCTCAATCTGATCGACCTGGGCGAATCCGGCGTCGCGCTCATTACGACGGACGACGACGAGCCGATCAGCCACGCGGAGCTGATTCGGGACAAGGCAATCGACTTGGCCTTCCCCGAAGAGTCCTATGCCGTCACAGGGGTAGGAAAGGATCGGTATATCGTGATGGGCGAGCCTTCCACGCAGGGCAAATTCAATCTGGTGGCGGCCGTGCCCGACAGCACGATCCTTCAGAATCTTCCTTATTTGCAGCGGATCTCATCCGTCATTTCGATGAGCGCCCTCCTGTTTCTGGTTCTCTTCATCTTCATGATGAGAAGCGTATTCCTGAATCCGGTTAAGCGGATTGTCGTCGCCATGCGGAAGCTTCGGGACGGCAATTGGGATTCCAGGCTGGAGCAGACGCCGACCTCGACCGAGTTCGAAATTGTCAACGAAACGTTCAACCGCATGATCGCCGAGATTCACGATCTTAAAATTAACGTGTACGAGGAAAAGTTGAACCATCAGCGGGCGGAGCTGCGTCATTTGCAGCTTCAGATTAATCCGCACTTTTTTTTAAATTCGCTCAATATCATTTATAATCTGGCGACGGTCAGGGATTTTGCCCTGATCCAGGAAATGACCAAATGTCTGGTGTCCTACTTCCGGTTCATGTTCCGCAGCAATTCCTATTTCGTAGCGCTCCGGGACGAACTTGCCCATACGGCAAACTATTTGAGGATCCAGCAGCTTCGATTCCCCGATACCTTCCAATACCAGGTCGAGCGGCCCGACGATCTGCTGGATACGGAGGTTCCGCCTCTAATCGTTCAAACGATGGTGGAGAACACGATCAAATACGCGGTCAACATGGATGAGCGGATTCTGATAGCGGTCGAAGTCTGCAAAGAAGAGACCGAGGGAGATTCGCGCCTCGTCATTCATATTAAGGATACGGGTCCCGGATTTCCGGAGGAGGTGCTTCAGCGGCTTGCGTCCGAAGGGGAACCGGTCAACGAGCACGGGGAGCAAATCGGAATTTGGAACGCGAGGCGCAGGCTTCGCTTGCTGTACGAAGACCGGGCGGATATTGATTTCTATAACGAAAACGAATCGGGAGCCGTTGTGCGGATCTCCGTTCCCATAAAGAAAACAGAACCTTGAGGTGATGATTCATGTATGATGCGCTGCTTGTGGACGATGAAGTTCACGCGGTGAGAGGATTGCAGGCGGGCGTTCATTGGGATCGCCTGCATGTAGGCTCCGTGTATACGGCGCATAGTTTGAAGCAGGCACAGGAGGTTTTCCGTTCCCGGTCCGTGCATCTGATGGTTTGCGATATCGAAATGCCTCAAGGGTCGGGATTGGAACTGGCCGCTTGGGTCAAGGAGCATCATCCCGAAACGAAGACGATTTTCCTGACGTGCCATTCGGATTTTCAGTTCGCGAAGCAGGCCATTCAACTCGACAGCTTCGATTACTTGCTGAAGCCCGTCGATTATTCGGAGCTTGAATCGGTGATCGGCAGGGCGTTCGACAAGATGGCCAAAGAAAGGGAGCTGCGTTTCTTCGAGAAAACCTATCATCATTACAAGCTGCTCTGGGAATCGCATCAGCCGGTCGTGGCGGAGCTTTTCTGGCAGGACCTGGTTCAGCGGAAAATCCCGTCAAACCCGGAGGCGCTCTTCGGCCACATGCGGAAAGCCGGACTTGCTTATCCCGAAAGCATCCGATTCCTGCCCGTCTACACCCGCGTTCAGCGCTGGCGCAAAGAGCTTTCCGAACGGGATCGGCGAATTATGGAATATGCCCTTCGCAACGTGCTTGAGGAAATGATGGAATCGGCGCCCGGAGCGGCGGTCATTCCGGCAGCGGACAGCTCTTTTCTGACCGTGATTCCTTTGGAGGCGCCCGTGGACGAAGCGGAAACGCGCGAACATTGCGATGCGTTCATCCTCAATTGCAATCAATATTTGTTCTGCGATATCAGCTGTTACGTCGGCGATCGCGTGCCGCTTTACGAATTGGCCGGCATGCTGCGCTCCCTTCAACGGCTCGACGAGAATAACGTGACCCAGATCAACCGGACGTTCATCCTGGGCGAGGCGAAGAAAAAAGAGTCAAGACTGGATCCGGCTCCTCTCGCCGGATGGGCGGAATGGATGAAGCAGGGCGCCAGAGACAAGCTGTCGGAACAGGTATCGAAGTATTTGGCGTCGTGGAACGAGTTCGAGGGCTCCATCGATGCGCAAGCCCTACATGCTTTCTACCAGGACTTCCTTCAGACGATCTTTTTCGTCCTTCAGTCCAAAGGCCTGCAGGCGAATCACGTATTCGCCCAGAGCCTGTTGACGGATAAGCCGGAATCCGTGCTTCGCTCGCTGGCGTCCCTGCAGGAGTGGGTAAAGGATGTCATCGAAGTCGCGATGAACCGCATCCACGCCATTGAACAAAATTTATCCGTCGTGGACAAGGTGAAGCGTTTTATCGCGGAACAGATCGGACGGCAGGACTTATCCCGGGAAGACATCGCCAGACACGTATTTCTAAATCCGGACTACTTGTCCCGAATCTTCAAGAAAGAGACGGGCATGTCGTTATCGGACTTCCTTCAGCAGAGCAGGATCGAATACGCGAAGGAGCTGCTCGCCAATACCTGCCAATCGGTCAGCGACATAGCGGTCGCTTCCGGGTACTCGAATTTATCGTACTTCTCGACGATCTTCAAGAAAGCGACCGGAGTAAACCCCGTAGATTATCGCAAACGGACGCTGCAAAATTAGGCTTAAGCCGATTCCGTGCAAGCGGAGTCGGCTTTTATGCTTTTTGGACCCGGAGAAGGTCGGAATTTCGAAAGCGGGAAGTCGTTTTATTGGTAAGCGGCCCGTCCCGCCGTCCCTTAGAATGGGAATACAACGACACGCAAGAAAGAAGGGGACAGCGGATGGCACAAACAGGATGGACTCCGTTTTTCAAGAAGCTCAGGCGTTACCGGGCATTGTTTTTGATGATGGTTCCGGGGATCGTCTACCTCGTTATCAACAATTACCTGCCGATGTTCGGCGTCGTCATCGCCTTCAAGGATATTAACTATGCCAAGGGGATACTCGGCAGCGATTGGGTGGGGTTCAAAAACTTCGAGTATCTGTTCAAGACGGCGGATGCGTACATCATCACCCGGAACACGATCCTTTATAACGGATCGTTCATTATTCTGAATACGGTCACGGCCATCGCGATTGCGATTTTGCTCAATGAGGTGAGAAACAAGCTATCGGCCCGTTTCTATCAAAGCGTCATCCTTCTGCCGTTTCTGATTTCCATGGTTATCGTAGGCTATCTGGTTCTCTCGATGCTGAGCGCAGAGAGCGGATACCTGAACCTGAATCTGCTTCCGCTGCTCGGAATAGAGCCGATATCCTGGTACTTCGAACCGAAATACTGGCCTTACATCCTGACCATCGTTCAGCTCTGGAAGTCTGCCGGTTACCTTTGCGTCATCTTCCTGGCGGCGATCATCGGCATCGATCACGAGTATTACGAAGCGGCCACGATCGACGGAGCGACCAAATGGCAGCAGATCCGGGCCATTACGGTACCGCTCATAGCGCCTACCATTACGATCATGACGCTGCTGGCGATCGGCCGCATTTTCTACTCGGATTTCGGCTTGTTCTACCAGGTGCCGCTCAACTCCGGTCCGCTTCAGCCGGTTACGGACGTTATCGACACTTACGTTTACCGCGGCCTGATGACGCTCGGCGATATCGGAATGTCTTCCGCCGCCGGTTTGTACCAATCCTTGGTCGGATTCATCCTGGTCCTGCTGTCCAACTTCATCGTCAGCCGGCGCAACAAAGAAAACGCCTTGTTCTAAGCGGAAAGGGGAAAACGGCTATGAAAACAAACGATATGAACCAGCCCGTCGTCCATGCCATATTCATCATTCTTGTCGCCCTGTGCCTGTTTCCTTTCGTTCTGCTCATCATGTCCTCGATCACGGAGGAAAGCGCGATCGTCAGCAACGGCTATTCGTTCTGGCCGAGCGAGTTCAGCCTGGAAGCTTATTCCTACCTTTGGATGCAGAAGGCGGCGATGTTCAACTCCTACGGGATCACCGTTCTGATCACGGTCGTCGGCACTTTCGTCGGCCTGCTGATCAGCGCCCTGCTCGCGTATCCGTTGTCCCGGCGGGACTTGCCGCTGCGCGGCATGCTAAGTTTCCTGGTGTTCTTCACGCTTCTGTTCAACGGAGGCCTGGTGCCGACGTACCTGATTTATACCGAAGTTTTCCAAATGAAGAACACGCTGATGTCCTTGATCATTCCGGGACTGCTCACCAACGGCTTCTTCATCCTGCTGATCCGGACTTTTTTCGCCAATTCGATTCCGGTTCAGATTATCGAGTCGGCTTATATCGACGGAGCTTCGGAGTTCAAAATTTTCTACCGGATCGTGCTTCCGCTGTCGCTGCCGATTCTGGCGACGATCGGCCTCATGCTGACGATCAACTACTGGAACGACTGGTTCAACGGCTTGATCTATATCACGGAGCCGAGACTGTTCAGCATCCAGAATCTGCTCAACCGGATGCTGGTCAACATCCAGTTCCTCCAGCAGAACAATCTGGGCAACCAGCAGATGGCGGTCAACCCGCCGATGAATTCCGTCCGGATGGCCATGGCCGTCATCGGCATCCTGCCGCTGATCCTCATTTATCCGTTCTTCCAGAACTATTTCGTCAAAGGCCTCACCATCGGGGCGGTCAAGGGTTAATACCAGGATAAGCCAATTCCGGGCCTTTGCGCCCGGTTGGTATAGATTGCCGAGCAGTGCCAACTTAATCTAGGGGGAAAATACATGACAAGAAAGCCGCAAACCGTAACGCTCCTGCTATCCGTTCTACTGATTCTGTCGCTGCTGATTTCCGCTTGCTCGAGCTCGAGCGATTCGGGCGGCAATACCGGATCCTCCGATCCGGCTGCCTCAAACGACGGCGCAGCAGCCCCTTCCTCTGCCAACGGGAAAGAAATGGAGCTGACGGTAGCGTTCATCGGCCTCGGAAATATGAATGAAGTCGCTCTCGTTCAAGATGAAATCAGCAAAATCACCAAAGAAAAAATTAACGCGACGGTCAAATTGATGCCCATCGACATCGGCGCGTGGGCACAGCAGGTTAATCTGCTGCTCGCCGGCAACGAGCCGCTCGACCTGCTTGTCACTTCTTCTTTCTTGAACTTCAGCTCGCAGGTAGCCAAGGGGCAGCTGCTGCCGATCGACGAGCTTGTGGAGGAACACGCCCCGACGATTAAAGAGACGATGGAGCTGGCGATCTTCCATGCAACGAAAGTCGGCGGCAAGAGCTACGGCGTGCCGAGCGTGCGCGATACGGCGGCCGACCACGGATTCGTAGCCAGAAAAGATCTGATGGACAAGTACGGCCTGACGTTCGATAATGTGAAGACGTATGCGGATCTTGATCCGATCTTCCAGAAAATCAAAGAGAACGAGCCGGGGATGTATCCGCTGGTTCAGCGTTCCCAAACGAATGGGATTGCGGCTGAAATCGTGCGCGGTTACATCGATACGCTGGGCGATACGCCTGGAATCCTGATCATCGAAAACCAGGATCTGAAAGTCGTGAACCTCTACGAGCAGCAAATGTATAAAGACGCTCTGCAGCTTGCCCGCAAATGGTACGAGGCCGGCTACATCATGCCGGATGCCGCAACGACGCAGGAAAGCAATAACAGTCTGGTGAAAGCAGGCAAAGGCTTCAGCTACCTGTCCAACTTGAAACCGGGCTTCGAAGCCCAGGAGAAAAACGTTAACGGATATGAAATGGTCGCTGCACGATTCGTGGACCCGATTTCCACTTCCGACTCCGGTACGGGTTTCATGATGTCGATCCCGAAAAATACGCAGGATCCGGATCGCGCAGCCCAGTTGTTGAACCTGCTCTATACCGACCGGGACATTGTTAACCTGATCGCCAACGGCATCGAAGGCAAGCATTACGTGGATGCCGGCAACGGACTGATCAAAGCGCCGGAAGGCGGAAGCAACTACGTTTTCAACCAATGGCAAGTCGGCAACAACGCGCTGGCTAAAGTATGGGAAGGCAATGCGCCCGATATTTGGGAACAGATGAAGGCGTTCAACAAGTCCTCGACTTTCTCCAAAGCGCTCGGCTTCTCGTTCGATTCTTCTCCCGTGAAGACCGAAGTCGCCGCGGTCGCAAACGTCAACAACCAATACAAGGCCGGTCTGGAGTCGGGCACGATCGATCCCGCCAAGCTGGAAGAATTCATTAGCAAGCTGAAGGCTGCCGGCCTCGACAAGATCCTTGCCGAGAAGCAGAAGCAGCTCGATCAGTGGGCGAAAGACAACAACGTGCAATAACCGATGGCAAAAAAAGCGTAGCAGGGAGAGAAGCGAACATGACCTATACCGAGAAGACCCGCATCGGCATCCTATACAAGAACGATGCGGCCCGAGGCATTATCGTACGCCGGATACCGGCTTTGCAAACGGCTGCGCCTCATATCGCGTCGCTCTTCAAGAGTCTGTCCCTCGAGCAATACTACCGAATCCGTCAAGAAGAGCTGTCTCAGCCGGATTGGATTGCCGAAACGTTGTCCGAGCTGGCAGATGTGCCGCATGATCCGGCATCCCTAGAGCCGGAACCGGACATCATTCCGTCCGCCGAATACGAATCTGCCGGCGTCCCGGCCGGTTCCGCTTTCGTTCGGGCGCCTGCCGAGGCCGAACAATGGGGCGTTTACGAAATCGAGCTTAGCGGTCCGAGCCACGGCAATCCAATGACGGATGTTGCCCTAGCCGCCGAATTCCGATCCGGAGACAAGACCGTCCGCATGGCGGGTTTCTATGACGGCGACGGGGTATTCCGCATCCGCTTCATGCCGGACGTTCAAGGAGACTGGACGTTTCGGACGACCAGCAATGCGCGGTCGCTCGACGGGATTGAAGGCGCCTTCCGGAGCGTAGAGCCTTCCCCGGGCAACCATGGCCCGCTGCGCGTAAAGGATACGTTCCATTTTGCCTATGCGGACGGAACCTCCTACATTCCCGTAGGGACGACCTGTTACGCCTGGACGCACCAAGGGGACGAGCTGGAGGAGCAGACGCTCGAAACGTTGAAAGCTTCCCCGTTCAACAAACTGAGAATGTGCGTGTTTCCAAAATCGTACCTGTTCAACGAGAACGAACCGGTCTATTATCCGTTCGAAGGCTCATTGGCGGAAGGCTGGGATTACACCCGGCCGAATCCGGCATTCTTCCGGCATCTCGAGAAACGGATCGCCGAGTTGGGCGAGCTGGGCATCGAGGCGGATCTCATCCTGTTTCATCCTTACGACCGATGGGGCTATTCGGAAATGCCCGCGGCTGCGGATGATCGTTACCTTCGCTATATTACCGCACGGCTTTCCGCATACCGAAACGTGTGGTGGTCGCTGGCAAACGAGTATGATCTGATGTGGTCGAAGGGCGAGGAGGACTGGGAGCGGTTTGCGGCAATCGTCACCGATAACGACCCGGCCGGCCACCTCATTTCGAACCATAATTGTTTAAGCTTTTTCGATTACGGCAAACCATGGGTCACGCATTGCAGCATCCAGCGCATCGACGTCTACAAAACCTCGGAGGCAACGAACGAATGGCGCGAGAAATGGAACAAGCCCATCGTGATCGACGAGTGCGCCTATGAGGGCGATATCGATCAAGGCTGGGGCAACATCAGCGGGGAAGAGATGACCCGCCGTTTTTGGGAAGGCGCGGTTCGCGGGGGATACGTGGGTCACGGCGAAACCTATCTTAATGCGGAACAAATTCTGTGGTGGTCCAAAGGCGGCAAATTGACGGGAACGAGTCCGGAGCGGATCGCTTTTCTCCGCGGAATCACGGAAGAGAGCCCCGGGGGCGTGCTCAATCCGCTGCCTTCCGACTGGGACGTGCCGTGCGCGGGAGTCAAGGATGAATATTACTTGTATTATTTCGGCTTCAACCAGCCTCGCTTCCGGAACTTCAACCGCAAGCCGGGAATCCGGTTCCGGGTCGAAGTCATCGATTCGTGGAACATGACGATCGAGAAGCTTCCGGGTACCTTTGAGGGAACTTTCCGAATCGAGCTTCCGGGCAAACCGTTCATGGCGGTGAGACTTACGAAGGTTGATACGATAGGATGATTACGATGTTGAGTCATAATGGGTCTACCATGCGGTAGGCCTTTTTTTCATGGCCGCAACGCGCGATCGCAACGAATGACAACGATCGCAACGAATGACAGTTCCCGGTTCATGCCGCGGGAATGGCGTCCTTAAGGCAATCTGATCAAGCAGGGACTATCGACGGCAACGGCGGTACCCTCGTATGATGATGCTGTTGATCCAATCCTCCGCCACATGTGACAAGGAAACGAAAGGAAGGTAGCGGCATGCCAAAAAGTATCGCGGCGCAAGCCGCCGTGTCTTCGGCCTCAAGGCCGTCGGCATGGGCGGGCAGACTTGCGCGGAACCGGTGGCTCTATTTGATGGTTCTCCCCGGTCTATTGTATTTTCTCGTATTTAAATATTGGCCGATGTACGGCATCTTCATCGCCTTCAAAGACTTTCAGCCGTTTCTGGGCTTCTGGGACAGCCCATTCGTCGGGCTCAAGCATTTCGAGCGTCTGTTCGGCGATCCGAATTTTGTCGTTCTGTTTCGGAATACGCTCATTCTGGCTGCGTACAACATCCTGTTTTTCTTTCCGCTGCCGATCATCGTGGCGCTTATGCTGAACGAGCTGAGACAGGAATTGACGAAGCGCGTCGTTCAAACGCTCGTGTACATTCCCCACTTTATGTCCTGGGTCGTCGTCGTCGGCATCGCCTATATGTTCCTGACGACGGAAGGCGGCATTATGAATGAGCTGCTGGCTCGTTTCGGCGGGGAAAAAATCAATTTTCTCGTAAGCAACGAGTGGTTCCGGACGATCGTTACGGCAGAGGTCATGTGGAAGGAAACGGGCTGGGGAACGATCATTTTCCTTGCGGCGCTGTCCGGCGTAGACCCTCAGCTGTACGAAGCGGCGCGCATGGACGGGGCGAACCGGCTCCGCCAGCTGTGGCATATTACGCTTCCGGCCATTCGCAGCACGATCATTATCCTGCTCATCCTTCGCCTTGGCCATTTTCTCGATACGGGCTTCGAGCAAATTTTCCTGATGCTGAACGCCATGAACCGCGAGGTCGGGGAAGTATTCGACACCTACGTCTATTCCGTCGGGATCAGCCAAGGCCAGTACAGCTTCAGTACGGCGGTTGGCTTGTTCAAGTCGATCGTCGGGTTGATTCTGGTCGTCGTTGCCAACAATCTGGCCAAAAAATTCGGCGAAGAAGGCATCTATTAGACAAAGGAGGGGAGTCGCCATGCCGATCAAACCAAGCTGGGGGAGCCGAATTTTCGATAGCGTGAACGTCGCGCTATTGCTCGCGTTCGCTTTGATTACCGTCATCCCGTTCATTTATGTCATCGCCGGCTCGTTCGCCACGCAGAAGGAATTGCTGATGCGCGGGTTTATTCTGTTCCCGACCGAATTCTCGCTGGACGCGTACAAGTATATTTTCTCCACCCGGACGCTTGTCAGAAGCTTGCTTGTAACCGTATACATCACGGTCGCGGGCACGCTGATCAACCTTTTCTTTACCTGCTTGATGGCGTATCCGCTAGCCCGCAAAGACATGGACTTCCGCAAGCCGATCTTGATGCTGATCGTGTTCACGATGCTGTTCAGCGGCGGGATGATTCCGACGTTCCTGGTCGTGAAGCAGCTGGGCATGATCGATACCTATTGGTCGCTGCTGATCCCGGGCGCGATTAGCGCCTTCAACTTGATCATTATCAGGAACTTTTTTCAGCAGCTGCCGGACGGCTTGGAGGAATCCGCCAAGATCGACGGTTGCAACGACCTGGGCATCTTTCTGCGAATCGTGCTGCCGCTATCGATGCCCGCCATTGCGACGTTCTCGTTATTTTACGCGGTAGGCCACTGGAATACGTTCTTCAACGCGGTTCTGTACATCAACGATCATACCAAATGGCCGATTCAAGTGCTGCTGAGGCAGATTGTCATCTTGGCTTCGGGCGGCGTCGGGGACTCCACCGCGATGGAGTCGGATTACGTCGCTCCGCCGGATCAAGCGGTCAAGATGGCGGTCATCGTGGTATCTACCCTTCCGATTCTGCTCGTATACCCGTTTTTGCAGAAGCATTTTGCCAAAGGGGTACTGCTAGGCTCGGTTAAGGGATGAGATATAATAGAGAAATGGAAAAAGGGAGGAAGTAACAATGAACAGAATGAATCGGAAAAGACGTATGAAAGCCGGAGCTTTGCTAGCCGCGATCGCGCTGGCCGTCACCGCCTGCGGAGGAAACGACGAAGCGGCTCCCCCAAGCGGCAGCGAATCGGGGGGCACGCCGGCAGCGCTTCAATTGAGCATGATGCTGCCGAGCTACAATCCGGAGCAAATGCCCGCCGACAGCTCCGTTCTGAAAGCGCTGGAGGAGAAGACGGGCACGAAGCTTGCCGTTTCGTGGGTACCTTCTTCGACCTACACGGATAAGCTGAGCGCGACCGTCGCATCCGGCGAGCTGCCGAAAACGTTCGTTGCGCTGGAACCGAAAGCCTCCTTCATCGTCAATGCGGCCCGTTCCGGCATGTTCTGGGAGGTCGGACCGTATTTGAAAAACTATCCGAATCTTGGCAAGATGTCGGAGCTCGTATTGAATAACATCTCGATCGACGGCAAAATTTACGGCGTGTACCGGGAGCGTGATCTCGCCCGCTTCGGACTGATGATCCGCCAGGACTGGCTGGCGAATCTGGGCCTGCAGGCGCCGAAGAGCGTCGACGAGCTGTATGCGGTCCTGAAAGCCTTTGCAACGGGAGATCCGGACAAGAACGGCAAGCAGGATACGATCGGGCTTGCCGTAGGCATGCAGGGGAATAACATAGCCGGCTTCAAAGACATTCTTGTCTATATGGGAGGCCCCAACGAATGGGAGCTGAAGGACGGCAAGCTCGTTCCGGCCCATATGACGCCAGCCTACCTGGATACGTTGAAGTTGTACAAGAAACTGTACGATGAAAAAATCATCAACCAGGATTTCGCGATCGTCCAGGATGGCCGGTCCGTTATGTATAAAGGCCAGGCGGGGCTCTGGATCGACAATATGCTGGACGGCAAGGGCATCGAGGACAACATCAAGAAGGTCGATCCGAACGCCGAAATCAACTTGATCAATCGCATCGCGGGTCCGAAGGGCGATCGGACCCGTGCCGGCTCAGGCTATCTGGGCATGTACATGATCCCGAAGACGAGCGTGAAGACGGAAGCCGAGCTTGAGCAAATTCTCGCTTACTTCGACAAGGTTTCCGAGAAAGAAATTCAAAATCTGATGAAATATGGCATCGAGGGAAAGCAGTACACGCTTGAGAACGGCAGTTACTTTCCGAACGCGGATCCGAAGATCAGGGCCGAAATTACGGACGGCAACCAGTTCATGATTTTGCAGAATCAGGTCGTGAACTACGGAACCGAGCTGGAGCAGCTCAGCACGAAGCTGTTCCAGGACAATGCAACCTTTGCCGTGCCTAACCCGGCCGCGCCGTTCATTTCCAATACGGAGATCGAGAAGGGCAAGGAGCTCTCCAAGATCATCACGGACGCCACCGTGAAATTCATTATGGGCTCGGTCGATGAGGCCGAATGGAACGAGGCGGTCGAGCAATGGCTGCAAAGCGGGGGAAGCAAAGTCGTTGAGGAAATGAATGCCGAATACGCCAAGCTGGCCGGGGAATAAGACCGGCATCCGTAAACGGGATGAAGCGCCGGGGTCCGCGTCATGGCTTAATCAGGCGTTTTCTAGTACACTTGAAGGACTAGCTGGGAAACTACCCATTGGAGGCATTATGAGATTCCGGTCCTCGTCCTATTTACTGAAGCTGATGGTATTGTCCTTCTTGATCGGCACCGTACCGGTCATTCTGCTCGGCACCTTCGCTTATTACAACGCTTCCCGAACCGTGCAAGAGAAAGTAGACGAGAGCAATAAGCTGCTTTTGCAGCAAATGCAAATGCGTGCCGAACAAACGCTAAGGACGATCGATAATTCGGCTACGCAGCTGCTGCAGTCTCCCGTCGTTACCGGCGCCTTCGACAAAGATATATCCAGCCGCGATTTCCAGCTGGTGCACGAGCTGTACGACGGCATTTCCCGCATTCAAACCTATGAGCTGGGCATCAGGGACGTCTTTCTGTTCAGCCTGAACAAAAACTGGATCGTTTCGAGCGGCGGGGTCAACGAATACAGCGTCCCGGCGTTCAGGCCGCTGCTTGAAACCTTCTCCCGAATGCCGGAAGGCTCCTTCTGGACGAGCGGGTCGGAAGCGCTTCCGAATGCCCTCCCGTCCGTTTACTTTGTGAAGAAGTATCCGATTAACGCCGTTAATCCGACAGGGATCATCTGCGTCGTGCTGTCGACCGACGTCATGAAGGAGCTTGACGCGTTTCTGAACGGCAAGCTCGGCAGCGCTTTTATTTTGGATCGGAACGCCAACGTCATCGTTGACCGCGACCGCACCCGGCTTGGAAGCAGCATGTCGGAGCAGCTCTACCTGCAGCCCTTTCTCGAAACGAAGGAGCCTATCGGGCAATATGCAACCAAGCGGGACGGAGAGGTCGTGACGGTCACCTATCGGAAATCCGCCTATAACGGCTGGAGCTACGTATCCGTCACGTCCAACGAGCAGGTGAACGAACAGAACAAAATCATCGGCTGGCTTACTTTGCTCGTCTGCATGGCCATCCTGCTGGTCACGCTGCTTGTTGCCTGGTTCGGGTCCAAGAAGATGTACAGCCCGATCCGATCCATCTATTCCGCTCTCGCGAGCCTTCCTTCCCCGGGCGATGAAGGGAAGCGCAGCGGCGAGCTGCAAGTAATCGGGGAACGCGTCGATTATTTGATCCGCAACCAGTCCCTGATCATGAACGAGCTCAAAGGGCAGCAGATCCAGCTCAAGGAATTTTTTATGCAAAAATTGTTCGGCGGCACGATCCAGCCCGCGAAATTCGAGGAGAAATTGAGCTTGTACGGCTTGGAGGAGCCGTGGCCATCCATGTGCGTAATCGCCATTCAGATCGACACGCTGAAGGATACCCGGTACGAAGAGGCGAATCGGGATTTGCTTATGTTCGCCGTCAGCAATATCGTAGGCGAGCTGGTCCCGGCCGAGCAAAGGCTGCTCCCGATCGTCCACGCGGATTGCCAAGTAACCGTGATCGGCTCTTCGAAAGCGGGAGCGGACTTCAAGGAGCAAATTTTCAACCTGTCCGACGAGATCCAGAAGGCGATTGATCAATACTTGGAGATGAAGGTGAGCATCGGCATCAGCCGTCCGTTCAGCTCGTTCGCCGAAACCCAGCAAGCGCTCTATGAAGCGCAGGCCTCGCTGAAGTACAGGGTAGGTCTGGGTCAGCAGTCGATTTTGTTTATCGAGGACGTTCAGCCGCAGAAGAGCAATCCGAACCGGTATCCGGCCGCCGGCGAGCAAGCTCTGCTGGATGCGATCCGGGCCGGGAACGCGGAGCAATCGGAGCTGGCTCTGAAGCAATTTATCGGAGCGCTGTTCCAGCCGGGCGCCCGGCATCGGGATTATCAGCTGTCCTTGCTGCGGCTTCTGATCGGCCTCCTCAAGTTCGGGCAGGAATTGACCATTCCGATGGATCGCATCGAGGAGGATGAAGCCGCCTTGATCCAGTCTTTGTTCAAGCTTCGGAACGTGCGGGAGATCGAGCATTGGTTCTGGTCGATCTTCGTCGATCCATACATACGGAAACTGGGTACCCGGCGGGATTCCCAATTCAAGCATATATCCGAAGCGGTCGTCGATATGATCCGTAGGGAGTTCGATTCGGCGCTCACCTTGGAGGAGTGTTCTTCGCGCATCAACTATCATCCTCACTATGTAAGCCGCGTGTTCCGACAGGAGACCGGCATTAATTTCGGCGAATATTTAACGCAGTACCGGATCGACATGGCCAAGAAATGGCTGAAGGAGTCCGATCTGAAAATCGTGGAAATCGCCGAGCGTCTGCAGTATAACAACTCCGCCAACTTCATCCGCTCCTTCCGCAAGACGGTAGGCATGACCCCGGGGCAATTCCGCGAAGAGGCGTAGGAACGTTTGAACGGGGATAGGAAGGATAGAACGAACGGCATCTTACCGGGCAATCGGCGGTAAGGTGCCGTTCTTTTTCGGAAGGGACGAATATGACGACGATCATTCGATCTGTTCTTGTTGAACCTCCAAATAAAAGAAAACGGAGGACGTTTAGTCCTCCGGCGTGCGATCAAGAAAAAGACGCGTCACCGAAGTGGAGTCTCCTTCTTTAATTTCTTTTTCCGTCGCTTTCTCTTCAATCTGATCGTGCGTATTCATGCCCGGCGCGACGGTAGGTTCATCCCGTTTGTTATCCAAAGCCATCACCTCGCCGGTAGCATTAGCCATACGGAAGAAATGTATGCGCGGCTGCGGGGAGGCAAGCAAGATCCCGATCGAAAGTTGCTAGAAATAACGGATTATTACAATAGCTGCCAGCGGCGCGTCATGCTAATCTATACCATGGATTCCCTGCAGGGAGCGATGATGGGCGAAAGGGGCGGATCGACGGCCGGCGACGAAGTAACGCGAAGGAAGAAGGGTTATCGCACAACGAAATGTAAACGCTTTAACGGGAATTGGATTTCGTATTAAGGGAGGACGACGGACAAATGCAAAGCCGCATCAAAGAAGCATTCAAACGCACAAGAAAAACGTCTGGACGAGCCGGGAGGGTGCTGGTCTTTTCCTTGATCGCCGCGCTGCTGCTGCAGACGGTCTACCCGGCAGGGGGAACGCCGGCTCACGCGGCGGCGGAGGAGACGTCCGCGAACGGTCATTTGGACAAGCTGATATTCGGCAACGCGGAATCGGAAAGCGCTCACAACTTTGCTGGCGCCGATACGAGCGCCGTCGTCGGGGCGCTGGGCGAACCGGCGCGGGTATCGAATCCGCGGGTGCCCGCGGAGAAGCAGGGCGGGGATTTGACGTTTACGATGAAGGTCGATCCCGTCCGGCAGAACTATTTCACCGTCAAGTTCTGGGGGAGCGACGCGGGCTATACGTCCGTAGTCAACATTAACGGCGAGCAAGTCGGCTTCCTCCGCTTCGGCGACTATCAGCCGATTAACAGAGGGTACGATAATCCGCTGCCGGGGCGCTTCTACTACGGGACGACGATGCTTCCGCTGGAGTCTACTTACGGCAAGGAAACGGTCGAGATCACGATCAAGACGCTCGATGTATGGGGCGTCATGAGCGGCAAGTCCAGGGCGTACTACAACGCCTACACGCATACGGATGCCTGGATCGACGTAGCCGGCGAAACGCAGGGCGCAAAAGTCGTTCCCGAAGACGCGCTGGCGCCCGGTCTGACGGACGCGGAAAAGCAAGCGATGGTGGACGGGTATACGAAAAGCCAAATCGGTCTATTCAACCGTTTCTCGAACGCGGTGGATGCGAGCCCGAGCGCCAAGCTGTCGATCGTGAAATACGTCGACGACCTGCGTTTTTATGCAAACGCGCTGAACTACGACTGGTCGCCGGCGAACACGCCGGAGCTGAAGAAAGCGGCGCTGGAGCGCATATTCAAAGTCATCGACAACCATGTCAAGGATTATTACGGCAATACCCGGCTAGTGACGCGGGGCGGCCACCAGGGCGACTGGGGCGGCTACTATGGCGCGCTGGGCGAAGCCTTGTACATTGTCGAGAAGCTGATTAAAGACGACGCCGTCTATGGCGCAGCCGCCTTCGAAGCTTTCCTGGACCAGCCCTTGGCAACCGGGACGGCGAGCGGAGAGTTCTCCCTTGCGGGGGTGGACTGGAACGGCGGGGAGTTAACGCGCCGCGAAGCGTGGGAAAGAACGCTGAAAGCGAACTTCGACTTTGCCCGTTCCAGACTGTCCTATATTTATAACCAGGTTTTGTATACGTACGAAGGCGCCTGGGAAGCGCATGAAGGATTGCGAGTGATCGGCTCTTCCTTCTATGAAGGCAAAGAACGCAGCCGGCGAATCTTGCTTGAGACGCTCGGAGGCGCGCCGTTCCTCGGGGAAGAGGTGCTGGTCGGGCCGAACGGCGAGGCGCTGGATTTGTATCATTCCTTGTTCTATCATGACGGCAGCGCGAGATTTACGGACGATTATTTGCAAATCGTCGCCAAGGGACTGGCGAAGAGCAAGCTGGATGCGGACGGGAATGTCGTCAGGCGGCTGCCGTACGGCAAGCATTACACGGGCATGACGGAAGCCGGTTTGACAAGGGAAAACGGGTATGTCGCCAACTATGGGGAAGCGACCAACTATATGCCGGAATATTATTTCAAAACGTTGTTTAACGGCAGTGATGAAGCGTTGACCGACGAAATATTGAAATTGGCGTTAAAAAACCTGCATGCCAGAGGCTACACCCGCATTTCGGGTACGGACGCGGACGGTAACCGGGTAATGAGAGCGGAAATGGTGACGGACGAGCGGAATACGAGCATGGTTGGCTTCGCTGCCTATAATACGAGAAACGACGGCGTGGAAGGCAAAGGCATGCTGTATGCGTCGCTGGAAATGGCGATGGTGCGGAACGAAGAAAAATACAGCGGAGCGGAATGGGATATTTACTGGCAATATGCCAAAGAGGCCGTCGGATATATCCAGCAGCAGCTGGCGGATAATCAATATTTCAATTTCTTCGGCACGACGCAAGCCAAGAATAAAGTCGATTATTTATTGGCGGATACGTATAAATACGTGACGGAAACGCGCGCCGGCTATGACCGATTCGGCGGCGTGGCGGCCGGAGTCGTTCTTCCGCAGACGGACTTTGCATTCTACAAGGCGGAAGAGCTTCAAGGACTCGGCGTAAATCCGGAGGATTACGGGCAGTTCGCCTTCGCGGACGTAGACAACATGTTCTTCTCGATCCGGGACGGCGATCTTCGCATGATCGCCAATCTGAACGAGCTGAATAAAGGCTACAGCGGCATCGGCAGGCTTCGCGTGATAAACGGAACGCATACCTTCATTACCGAAATCGCGACAAACAGCCGATTCCAATACGAGGACTACTGGATTCGGATGCATAATGTGGACGCGATCTTCATGCAGGACCAGGCGTCGAACGGTTCCGGGGCGCCTCAAGCGCTTGCGGGCGAAATGCTGCCGATCACTTACCAGCCCGGCGTCGGCAAAGTGTCGCGCGATAATTTCGAGGCGGATACGCCTTATGCCGGATATCCGGATCTGCTGACGGCAAGATACGGCAAGTATTTGTTTGCCGTCAATTCAACCCGCGACGTATACGGGAATACCCGGTCATTTGATATTGAAATGCCGGCAGACTACAGCGGAAGCACGGTGACGGATCTCGTATCCGGTCAGCAAATTCCCGTTGCCGGCGGGAAGGTAACCATTCCGGCGAAAACGGCGATGGTATTGAAATTGACGTCCAATACGGATCCCGCTCCGAAGCCGTTCCATGTGGACTTTGTGAACGCGCTTGCGGGCAACGGCTATGCGGGCATCTCTTGGAAGACGACTTCCGGCGGAAAGTCGTACACGATCAAACGATCGGCGGCGGAAGCCGGTCCTTACGAGACGATCGCCGAAGGAGTCGCCGGCAATTACTACAAAGACACGACCGTTCAGAACGGCCAGGCGTACTACTATAAAGTAGCTGCCGTTAACGAGAACGGAGAGGGCTGGGATTCCCACTTCGCCAAGGTCGATTTGACGGCGCCGGTATCCGCGCTTGCGGATGCGGGTTGGCGCGACGACCGGATCGGCACGACGGCAGGCAGCGCTACGGTTTCCGGCTCCGCCATCGCGATCCGGGACGCCAACGGCCAAGGATTGGGAGAAGGCGACGATCTGATCCTCTACAAGAGAGAGATTAACGATTCGTTGCATTATGTCAGCCAGGTCGTTGCGGACAGCAGCTCCATTAGCGCGAAGCTCGGCGAACCTAGCGGAGCGGCCGGCGGCATCATGATGCGCGATTCGCTTCAACCGAACACCCGTTATATTTATTTCGGAGCCGATCGGGAGGGCAATCTTGTCCTTCAGAACCGTACGAGGGATTCCCGCCACGATTTCTCGGACACGAGAAGAAGCCCGTTTGGTGCGAACCTTCAAGGGTACACGGCGGCAGAGTATCCCTATATGAAGCTGGTTCGCGATCATGATTCGCAGTACGTTTATGCCTTTGTATCCAAGGATGGAGCGGAATGGAAGTTTGTGGAGAAATTGTTTACCGTACTTCCGTACGCGTATTATACCGGCGTTGCAGCGTCCGAACAGGCTCAGTTCAGCGAGGTAACGGTAACGGAAACACAGCGCGGCAGCATTGCTCCATACGTTGAAAAAGCGGAAGATCAAGTAACGCTGTACTGGAATAAACCGAAACAGGCATCCTGGTTCAATGTGTATCGCACGACGGACGAGGAGGCAAGCGCAACCGATCCGGTATTGAAACCGGGCACGTTGGAGCCGGAAGAAGGCTCCCCCTGGAAGCTCGTTCTGGCAGGGACGAGAGCGACTTCCTACCAGGAAACCGAGCTGAGATACGGCAGCCTGCATTATAAGGTTTTGCCGATTCACGGAGACGGATCTTCGCAGCCGTTCTCGTCCTTGGTTTCCGTTTACGCGGATTCGTTCGAAGCTGTCATCTCGCGTATGGAGAGCTTGCCTGCGGACGACTATACGAAGGCCAGCTATTATTTGTTCCGCAAGGATTTGGACCGTATCAAAGCGGAAATGACGAGTCCCGAAGCGGACGAGGAAGCGCTGATTAACGCCGTCTATGAAGCGTCGGGCCTGCTCGTTTCGTTCCGGACCTTGCTGGCGAAAGCGGAGATGGAACCCGCGATGGTCAGGGCGTCGGAGAAGTTCTGGAATAACGACAACATATCCGAGACGCAGAACGGCTGGTATTTGTTCGACGGGGATCCGGGTACGATTGCCCACAACCGATCGGCCGTAAGCTGGGTGGACGTCGATTTTGGAGCAGGCAGCGAAAAGGCGATCGACACCTTCCGCTACCTGCCTAGAAGGACGCATGTGAGCCGGGTCAACGGAACCGTATTCAAAGGCTCTAACGACGGCGTAAACTGGGTTGACCTGTACAAGATTCCGTCGACATCGGCATACAAATGGCACTCCGGCATCAACCCGGACAAGACGCCGTACCGTTATATCCGCATCTATGACGACCATAACGGTTTCGTGAATTTTGAAGAAATCGAGCTCCTGGGAAGAGGCATTGACAAGACGCTTCTGACCTTCTTGCTGAAAGAAGCGGCGGCCGCGCAAGAGGGCGGCATCTATACAGAAGAAAGCTTGCTGGCGCTCGGGCAGCAGGTATCTGCAGCAACCGCGGTGCGAGATAACCCGGAAGCGGCCCAGGAAGAGATTGACATCACGGATAACAATTTGGCGGCCGCATTATCGGATCTGCAATATATTCCGGGCATGCCGGTTCTTGAATCGCTTGCCGACAAGACCGTCATTGCGGAAAACACGCTCACATTAAAGGTTCAAGCCGTCAATGCGGTGACGGATGTCGGATATGGGGCAAACGGTCTGCCCGAAGGAGCATCCTTCGATGCGGCGACGCAAACGTTCGTCTGGACGCCGGGCAAAGAACAGGGCGGCGTGCATGCCGTAACCTTTACCGCGACGGCGGGTCAGCTGTCTTCTGCCAAAACGATTCATATCATGGTCAAAGGACAGCCGGTATTCGAGCCCGTTGCGAATGTCGAACTGACGGCCGAACAGGCGTTCACCTATTCGGTTCCCGCTTCGGATCCAACCGGCGAGCCGCTGGTCTACAGCGTCGGCGAATTGCCGCAAGGCGCGTCATTTGAGGCGCAGACCGGCGTCTTCAGCTGGATGCCGGACCTGGCGGATTACGGCAGCCATCCGGTCACGTTCACGGTCGGCAACGGCAGGTTTCAGGTCAGCCGGACGATCGACTTCAACGTAAAGCTCAATATTCTACCCGCGGAAGACTACACGAGAGGCAGCCACTACGTGTACATGAAGGAAGTAGGGCGGATCGAAGCGGAGATCGTAAAACCGGATGCCGACAGGGCGCAGCTTCTGGCTGAGCTTGACCAGGCGAAAGGCCGGCTTGTTCAAGTCCCTCTGTCTTTGTATGCGTTTGAAGAAAATGCTGAAAATTCATTCGGGTCGTCTCACGGAACCGTTGAAGGAGTGCCGGATTATGCCGAAGGCAAGGTCGGCAAAGCAATCAATCTGAACGGTACGGACAGCTACGTCAAGCTGCCGCAGGCGCATGCTCTGGCCGGTTACAACGAAATGACCTTATCTACCTGGGTATACTGGAGGGGCGGCAGCCAGTGGCAGCGAATTTTCGACTTCGGCAACAATACGAACCAATACCTGTTCCTGTCGCCGAGATCGGGCAACAATACGCTCCGCTTCGCGATCAAGAATGGCGGCGGCGAACAGACGGTGCAAACGTCGCAGCTGGCAGCCAATCAATGGGTGCATGTGGCGGTGACGCTGGGCGGCGGCTCGGCCAAGCTGTATGTGGGCGGCGAGCTGAAGGCGACGAATAACGGCGTCACGATCAAGCCGGGCGATTTTAAACCGGGAGTCCATTACATCGGCAAGAGCCAATTCGCCGATCCACTGTATAACGGCATGATCGATGAATTCCGCATCTACCATTCCGTCTTAAGCGCGGACGAGATCAAAGCGGTTGCGAACAATACGGCGGCAAATTGGATTGACCGTACGTTCATTCCCGTCCTGCTGGAAGAAGCGGCGGCCGTTAACGCCGAGGATGTGACGCCGGAAAGCGCGGAGGCGCTTCAGGCGGCGGTATCGGCGGCGCAGGCGGCGAATGGCAATGCCGACGCAACCCAAGCGGAGATCGATACGGCAGCCGAAGCTCTTCTTCAAGCGCTGGAAAGCGTGGAGATCAAGATCGCGGCAGCGCTCGAGCCATCCGCGCCGAACGGCATGAACGGCTGGTATACGGTGCCCGTAACGGTAACGTTGTCGGCCCGCGGAAATGTGCAGTACAGCCTGGACGGCGGAAGCAGCTGGAGCGTCTACGACGAGCCTGTTGCCCTGGGCCGGGAAGGGACGAACCAAATGCTGTATCGTCCTGTAACGGTAACCGGATCGGTGTATCCGAAATCGGTGGATGTCAAGGTCGATCTGACTGCGCCGCAAGTGACGATATCCGGCGAAGCTTCGTACACGATTGATCAGACGGTCAGCATCACTTGCAATGCGGTTGATACCGTATCCGGCGTGACCTACTCGCCTTGCGATGCACCGCTTGCGGATGTCAAGGCTTATACGCTTGAGCCGGTCGTTCACATCGTATCGGCGGAAGCGGCAGATGCCGCGGGTCATCGCGGCTCTGCCGAACATTCGTTCAGCGCATTTGCGACGTTCGACAGCCTCTCCGCCTTGACCGGCACGTTCGCGGCCGAGACCGGCGCAGCGGGCGCCGGGGAAGCCGTTGCCTCGCTGCGGAAGCTGCTGGAGACGGCCGAAGCGAAAGCGGCCGAAAGGAAAGGCGCGGAAGCGCGCAAACTGCTGCAATCGTACATCAAGGACGTGAACGGGCAGAGCGGCAAAGCGTTCACCGCAGGTCAGACGGCCGCGTTGGTCCGCTGGGCGCAGTGGCTGCACGACGTCATGCCGCTTGCCGGCGGGGCACCGGGGAAACCGGTGCTCTCGGACGACAACGGCCACGACACGGGACTGAAGGACGGCAGCTATACCGTCACGATGAACCTGTGGTGGGGGAACAACGGCACCGTGTTCAAGCTGTATGAGAACGGCGTGAAGGTGTTCGAACAGTCGCTGACGGATAATTCGCCGAAAGCGCAAACCGCGAAGACCGACATTACGGGCAAAACAAACGGCACGTACACGTACACATGCGAGCTGACGAACAGCTTCGGGACGACGTCCTGCTCCCCGCTAGTCGTTACCGTTACCGACGCGGCGCCGGGCAAACCGGTATTGTCCCATAACAACTGGGACGGCGACGGAAGCTACGACGTTGCAATGAACATGTGGTGGGGCATGAACGGTTCCGAATACCGTCTGTACGAAAACGGCGTCCTGATCGACACGAAGACACTGAGCGAAGCGACGCCGAACGCGCAAAAAGCGGTAACCAACGTCACCGGCAAAGCTCCGGGCTTATATGAGTACCGCGCCGTATTGCTTAATGCGGCGGGCGAGACGAGCAGCATGGCGATCACCATTACCGTGAAGCAGCAGGAAGATTGACGAGCGAGGACAAGCGGTATAGAAATAGAGTCGAAAGCCCCCATTCGAATTGCGGTTTCGAGATTGGGGGCTTTCTCTTTTCGCGGGACTCCCGTTGAGGGACCTTCAGACGACGATTGTTCCAAGGCTAAGGTGCATGCGATGGTATGGCTATTTTTTCAAAAGGAGGATTTGGCACGTATGAAGAAGCTTATTAAGTATTTGATTGTATTCAGCCTTCTGGCGAGTATGTTCGGGTTTGTTCATGAAAAGGAAGCGGGGGCGTCTACGGGTCCATTCGCGCATCCCGGCTTGCTGCACACGCAGGCGGATTTCGACCGCATGGAGCAGATGGTCGACGCGGGCACGCGGCCGTATTTGGACGGTTATAATCAATTGGCGGGCAGCGCGCTTTCCTCATCCAACTGGACCCCGCGCGCTACGGATACGATTATTCGCGGCGGCACCGGCGACAATGTCGCCTTGCTGTTCATCGATGTCGCACGCGCTTACCAGAATGCTTTGCTGTGGAAGATCACCGGCAACACGGCTAACGGCGACACGGCGCGCAATATTCTGAACGCCTGGTCATCCACGCTTACGACGATTTCCGGCAATGCGGACCGCTATTTGGCTTCCGGTCTATACGGCTATCAAATGGCCAACGCGGCGGAGATTATGCGGGACTATCCCGGATTCAATTTGACTGATATGCAAGACATGCTGCTCAATGTATTCTATAAGCCTCTTAACGAACGCTTCCTGATCGGCAATGAATTCGGCGACGATCACAACGACGCGTACATCCAAAATTATTGGGCGAACTGGGATCTGGCCAATATGGCCGCGACCGTCGCAATCGGGATTTTCTGCGACCGCCGGGATATTTACGATATCGGAATCGAATATTTTAAACACGGCGCCGGCAACGGTTCCATCTATAACGCGATTCCTTTCCTGCATCCGGGCGGGCTTGCGCAGTGGCAGGAGTCCGGGCGCGACCAGCCGCACACTATGCTCGGCATCGGATTAATGGCTGTAATTAATGAAATGGCCTGGAATCAAGGCGACGACTTGTATGGGTGGGCGGATAACCGGTTTCTGCGCGCCGCCGAATACGTTGCCAAATACAACAACGGAGACGATAACGTACCGTTCGCGACTTACGAATGGGGCTCCGGCACGAACGGCGCCGTTCAGACCCAAACGGCAATATCCAGCGCTGGCCGTAATGAAATGCGCCCGGTCTGGGAAATGATTTACAACCATTACGCAAACCGCAGGGGGCTGCCGGTGCCCAATATGGCCGCACGCGCGCAGCTAATGAGGCCGGAAGGCGGTCCGAATTCAAATACGAATCATGGTTCTGCATTCGATCAGCCCGGATACGGCACGCTTCTCTATACCCGGCCGTCCGGCAGCGGCGGAACGGCTGCTCTCCCCGGCGGGAATATTCCGGGCGGCACTTATCGTTTTATCGTTCGCCATACCGGCAAGGCGATGGATGCGGCCGGAACGACCAGCGGTTCAAGCGTACAGCAATGGACTTCCGGCGGGGGAGGCGATCAGCAGTGGACGGTGACTCATCTTGGCGGAGGTCAATACAGCATCAAGAATGCGCAGAGCGGACTGAATTTGGATATAGCAAGCGGCTCTCTTAATCATGGCGCCAAATTTCAGCTGTGGAACAGTACGGGAGGAGACAATCAGAAATTTGCTTTTATCCCCGTGGGCGACGGCTATCACCGCATCACCCCGGTGCATAGCAATAAGCCGGCGGATGTGGACGGGATCTCTGCCGCAGACGGGGCGCTTATCCAGCAATGGCGATTTGTAAATGGCAATAATCAGCAATGGAGGCTCGAACCGGTATCCGTCAACGTTCGCTTGCAATCATATAATTTTCCGGACCGTTTCGTGCGGCACTATAACTATCGGGCACGGCTGGATGCGGGCGTTACTCCGGCCCAGGACGCGCAGTTCAAGATGGTTGCCGGACTGGCCGATCCGAGCGGCGTTTCGTTCGAGTCCGTCAACTTTCCCGGGCGCTACCTGCGCGTCCGATCGAACGGGGAGGTTTGGTTTGATTCGAACGATAGCACGGCCGCCTTCGCGAATGAGGCGACCTTCCGCCGCGTAGCGGGATTGGCGGATGCCCGGCAATCGTCCTACCAAACATGGACGGATACGGCCAAATATTTGCGCCACTCCAATTATTTGCTGTATGCGCAGAGCGGGTCCGGCGCGACGTTCGAAGCCGATGCGACCTTTGCCGAAACCGCTCCGTAAAGCGGCGTAATGGTAACGAAATAAGAGACGGGGCTGTCCGGCACGGTCATGAACCGGCGGGCAGCCTTGTTTTATGGGCGTTCCGGCAAGGCCCGCTCGGATGAAGGATGGTCGCGAATCTAAAGAATGCCGCACCTTTCGCTTAAAAAACTTCATACCATTTGGCAGGCGGATCATCAATAATTTAAAGCGAGAGGCAGGAGAATCCCTGTTTATCGAAGTGAATCCATCTCAAGGAGGTAACTGATGAAACGCAAAAAGGCATTTCCATTCGGGGAGTTATGGAGGCGCATGCTGGCGGTCGTCGTAACCGTAAGTCTGGCCGCATCGGCTGCGCCCGCCGCACCGGCTGCGGCAGCGGGCCCGGACGCTGAAGGAACGACGGGAAGCGGCTATACCGCGGAGATTCATGAAACCGTTACCAACGGCTTTACGCATCCGGGCGTCGGATTGACCAAGCCGATACTGGAAAATATGCGAACGCAAGTATTGGCGCAGCGGGAGCCTTGGTATTCCTACTTTAAGGCGATGACCGTATCCGCGACCGCCTCGAAGACGGTCGCATCCAGCAATCAGAGCGCCGCCGATCCGACGAAGCCGGACGTCGTCGCCTTTGACAGCCAAGGCTTTAACTCGCGATTTATCGCTGACGGATTGAAAGCGTATACGCAAGCGCTGATGTATTATATTACGGGCGAAGAGGTCTACCGGGCGAACGCCATGCGCATTATTCGCATCTGGTCGCAAATGGATCCGGCGAAATACAAATATTTTACCGACGCGCATATCCATACGGGCATTCCGCTCAACCGGATGGTCACGGCGGCGGAGCTGTTAAGGTATTCCGGCTCGCCGACGGAGGAGCTGGCGTGGACCGGGAAGGATACGGCCGATTTTACGACCAACCTGATCCAGCCGGTCATCGAGACGTTCCAGCACGATAACGACCATTTCATGAACCAGCACAATTATCCGCTGCTGGGGGCGATGGCGGGTTACATCTTCACCGATAACCGGGAGCGATACGACGAAGCGGTCGAATGGGCGACCGTGAACAAGACGGCGGGCAATCAGGGCTTCAACGGCTCGATCAAGCAATTGTTCCGGCTGGTCGACACGAACGCGGCGACCGGGGAGAAGCTGGACGAGCCGGTCGTCCAGCATGTGGAGATGGGCCGGGATCAGGCGCACGGGGCCGGCGATTTGACGAACGCGGCCATTCTCTCGCGAATGTTTCTGGCGCAGGGGACCAAGGTCGATCCGGCGGATGGAACCGTATCCGAGGAGGACGACGCGGTAGGGTATTACGAGTTTCTGGATGACCGCGTGCTGGCGGCCGCGGACTTTTTCTGGCAGTACATGCTCGGCTACGACACGCCGTGGGTGCCGACGCCGTTCTCGATTTTCCCGGACGGCTCGGTGAAGGGAATTTACCATAAGTTTTCGGACTCGTATCGGGGCAGGATGAATACGGCCCAATTTTGGGACATGTACTATTACTACACCTACGCGAAAGGGGTTAATTTGGCGGAGAAGGCCCCTTATTTCCACGAAGCGTTCGCGAAGCGGATACCTTCCAATTACTACTATCAAGGATCGCTTCGGCAAGCGTGGGAAAGTCCCGACGGCGGCGGGGACTTCTGGCTCTATATCCCGAAGGAAGCGGAGGCCGAAGGGGCAAAGTACCTCCCAGCGGAACAGACAAGCGACGCGCTGGTGGAAGCGGAGGACCGGTACACCGCTTTCGACCCTCATACGGCGACCGTTCAAGAGGGCGGCGGCGCTTTCGTGCGGACGACCGCGACGGAGCAGGGAAGCAAGTTCGTTCTGCACAACGTGTCGTATGCGAATCGCGCGAATTCCCGCCTGATCGGCATCAAGTTTCGGACCGACGGAACGGCCAAGCTCGAGCTGAGCAAGGAATACGGTACGGCGCCGTACCATTCGTTGACGCTGCCGGACACGAACGGTCAGTGGAAATATATGACCTATGACATGGGGATCGGCCGGGTGACCTACGGCCAGCTTGACGGCGATTACAGCCTCCTCTACATGTACGTGATCGGAGAGGGCGCGACGGTCGACATCGATCACCTTAACGTCAAAGCGGGTGAGCAGCTGACGCCTCCGGCCTTCAAGGACGGGAATTCGGATTTGCAGCTCGTCGCTTTCATCGGCGCGCCGGTAAACCTCGATTTCTCGGCGGAGGATGCCGGTCAATCGGATGTCCTCGCCTATTCGATGGCGAATAGTCCGCAAGGCGCTTCGTTCGATGCGGACACCGGCTCCTTCTCCTGGCGGCCCGCGGAAGCCGGAACGTATTCCTTCCTGGTCGAAGCGTTCGACGGTACGACGGCCGCGGTCAAGAACGTCGCCGTAACGGTCGCCGGCGACCGGGCTTCCGCCGTAGAAGCGGCGTCTGCGATCTATGCGCCGGACGCCGAATATGCGACTGCGTCGTTGAACCAATTTCAAGCCGCGTATGACGAGACGTTGAGCCAGCTCGCGACCGCGACAGACGAAGCGTTCTACCGGCAATTGCAGACTCTAAGGAGCGCGGCCGAAAGCCTTCAATTGTTGACGCCTACGTTACCTTCCGACGGAAGCATGGACTACGGCAAGATCGTGACGTCCACCTTCGGCAGCGCGATTTCGCTTCTCACGGACGGCAACGACAACACGTTCCCGGTCTATTCGCTGGCGCCGTACCCGAATTTGTTCCACATCCTGGATTTCGGGCTCGACTACAATGTTTCGGCCGATTCGTTCGCTTTCGAAGGCCGGATGAATTTCGTGGACCGGATGGCGGGCTCGACGGTGTATGGCTCCAACGACGGAGAGAATTGGACGCGGATCACGCCGGGGCAAACGGCGTTCACCGACGGCGTCGCAACGCTTGAAGTGGACGAAGCTTACAAGGATGCCCGGTTCCGGTATCTTAAAATTCAGTTGATCGACCCGCAGCCCGACGTGCTTCGCGGCGAAATTCAAAATATGCTTGAGCTTGCCGAGCTTAGAATCCATGGCAAGCGTCATGAGACGAACAACAAGCTGGCGTCCGTCTCGATCGGCTCCGACCAAAGCGTGAGCGGCAGAATCGTGCTCGGCGACACGGTCAGAATCACGATCGGAGCCAAGGAAGCGATTCGCAACGTCAAGGTCGTCATCCAGGGCAAGGCTGCGACGGTTCGTACGGAGGACAACGTCAATTGGACCGCCGAGGCCATTCTGGACGATAAGTCCCGGACAGGTCCGGTAAAATTCGTCATCGACTACGAGGAGATGGACGGAACGAAGGGAGAGACGGTTTATACCGCGACCGACGGTTCCAAGCTGTATCTGAGCGACGAATCGGAATGGATACGCGACGTGACCGGCATCGCCGATCTGCTGGATTCGACCTCGGGAAGGCCCGCGGCGGAAACGCTCAAGCAGACGGGCTATCTATTCGACAACAAGCCCGGCACGAATTCCGATTTCCGCTTGAACGGCGGCGGGGCGGGTAGCTACATTGCGTTCGACTTCAAGGAAGCCCGTGCCGTGTTGTCGAGTATTGAGCTGCTCGCCAGACAAGACAATTACTATGCCAGAATTCGAGGCGCCGTCGTTCAAGGCTCCAACGATCTTGCGGCGTGGACGACGATCTCGGAGGCGGCCGCGGCTACGGCGGAGTGGCAAAGCATTGCCGTCAGCGGCAAGGTGCCGTACCGTTATATCCGGATCTACAATCCGAATGCATGGTTCGGCAACATGGCGGAATTGCGATTGCACGGCGAAGTGAAAGCGGCGGACCGGACGCCGCCGGTTACGACGGACGACGCGCCGGAAGGCTGGGCGAACCGGGATACGCGCGTTACCCTCCATGCCGCCGATTCGGATTCCGGCGTAGCGGCTACCTATTACACCGTTAACGGCGGCGAGCGGCAAACCGGGAACGAGGTGGCGCTGACCGCCGAAGGATCGCATACGATCACATATTGGAGCGTGGACGCTGCGGGCAATGCGGAGCAGCCGCACTCGGTCACGGTGAACGTCGATAAGACGTCGCCCAAGCTGTCCGTCCGCTTGGATAAGAAGTCGATATGGCCGCCGAATCATAAAATGGTGAAGGTAAGGGCCAAGCTGACGTCGAGCGATGCCGGATCGGGCGTGGCGTCGGTCGTATTAACGTCCGTAACATGCGATCGGCCGGATGGCTGCAAAGGCGATATTCAGGCCGAGATCGGCACAGCCGCCGATACCTTCTACCTGCGCGCGGAGAAATCGCGGACCTATACGATTACGTATACGGCCACCGACCGGGCGGGCAATCAGACAGCCGTTACCGCAGAGGTTACCGTGCCGCATGATCGGGGGTAAACGATAAGGATCGCCTTCGGCAGGCTTCGAGGCTGCGAGCTTATACCGGATTTAGGCTAGCCCGCAGCAAGCTTATGCTGAAATAAGGCTAGCCCGCTGCAAGCTTATGTTGGATTTCATCCAATATAAAAGCGATATTTTCGCTCTTTTAGCTTCTATAGTGGATTTCATCCAATGAAAAAGGCCCCATATTCCGATATGGGGCCTCCAACACGTAAAGTTACTGCGAAAAATACAGGATAGGCCGAAAAAGGGGACGCGATGCTCAAAAGTTACTGTACCAGATCCAGGATAGGCTAGCCCATTGTCGCTTGGCGGGGCGGTATGCTGAAATTAGGCTAGCCTGCCGCAAGCCTATCCTTTCTTTTGTTTGCGGCGAATGCTATCATCTTCGCGCGATTTCTCATAAAGAGACAAAAGCCGCTGCTCGCGGCCCCGTGTTTTTAGGTAGGAAGTCGGATGATAATCGGAAGGGCGCGTTGTAAAATCGAAGATGCGGATGCCCGCTGCACCACGGGGATTCCTCTTTATTTGAAGCATTTGGAAACCGGTTTCATGAAACCGGTTTCAAGAAACAGGCCTTGCCGTATTCGATTAACGGAAAGTACCATCCCAACTCTAGGAGGTAGTCTCGATTGAAAAGGTCTCTGTTCAAAAAAAGCACGGCCGCGGCATTGCTTAGCGTTGCATGCTGCGCCGCCCCGGCGGGCAATTTCGCGTTCGCCGCGGATGCGGGCAAGAAGGACTCGTTTGACGCGCTTCTAACCATCGACGCCTCGCGCACGTATCAGACGATCGATAACTTCGGCGCGTCCGACGCGTGGTCGATGGATCCGATCGGCAGCAACTGGACGGAGGAGAACAAAACGCGCGTCGCGGATCTTCTGTTCTCCAGAGATAAGGGGATCGGCTTGTCCGCGTGGCGCTTCAACATCGGAGCCGGCTCCGCGGAGACGGACCGGGCGATCATTACGAATCCTTGGCGGCGCGCGGAAGCGTTCAAGCAGGCGGAGGACGGCGCTTACGATTGGAGCAAGCAAGCCGGGCAGCAATGGTTTCTGAACGCCGCGAAGGAGCGGGGCGTCGATACGTTGATCGGGTTCGTCAACAGCCCGCCGGTATGGATGACGAAGAACGGGCACGCCCAGCCGGATCAGACGGTAGGCTCCACGAACTTGAAGGACGGCTACGAGGACGAATTCGCCGATTACTTGGCCGACGTCTTGGAGCATTTTCAACAGGAAGGGCTCCGGTTCGATTATATCAGTCCGATCAACGAACCGACCTGGGATTGGAACAAGGCCGGCCAGGAGGGCAACCGCTACAACAACGACGATATGAAGCGCGTCGTTCTCGAGCTGTACCGGCAGCTGCAAGAGAGAGGGCTCGAGACGCAAATCAGCGCGCCGGACGGCGTCGAAATTACGGCGCTGCTCGACGATGACGTCTATAAGACGTTCGCGAACCAGGATCGTTACACGGGCGGGTCGAACAGCCTCGGGCTTGGCAAATACCGCGAATATATTAAGGATCTGCTGGGCGATCCGGCGCTCAAGGAAGCGGTCGGCAACAAAATCGCCTCGCATTCCTATTGGTCCGATTACAGCAATCCCGGCGATGACCGTCTCGGCGAGCTGAGGGATTTGCTGCATGCCAATTTGATGAAATACGACCCGCAAGCGAAATACTGGATGAGCGAGTATTGCATCCTCGGTTCCTACGGACCGGGCCGCGACCTCGGCATCGATCCCGCCCTCCATATCGCCCGAACGATCCATTTCGACTTGACGCGGGCGAACGCGTCGGCCTGGCAGTGGTGGACGGCCGTCTCCAAGGAGGATTACAAGGATGGCCTGATCTATACCGATTACAACAACCCGGGCGACGAACAAACGATCCTCCCTTCCAAAATGCTGTGGGCGCTCGGCAACTACAGCAAATTCATTCGTCCCGGCGCCGAGCGCATCGCCCTGACGGGGCTTGACGAACAGGCGCGAAGCGGGCTGTTCGGTTCCGCCTACCGTCACGCAGGGGAGGACACCGTCACGGCCGTCTTCGTCAACGACGGAGCGGAGGACAAACGCGTGAAGCTCTCGCTCGGCGGGCTCGACAAGCAGGAAGCCGTCTTCGTCATGAAGCCCTATGTCACCTCCTCAGACAAGGATTTGGCCAGAGAGGCGGATATTCCGGTTCGAAAGGACGGCACGATCGAAACGGTCATTCCCGCCCGTTCCGTCGTAACGCTTAGCGGAGATGTCGTGAAAGCGAACAAGAAGCCGGACGCTCCGGAGATCACAGCCGTCAAGGCTGTGAACAAAGGGCTGCAGGTCGAATTCAAGGCTCCGAAGGGCGCTTATGAATATGAAGTGCGATACGGAACTAAGCACGACGCGAAGGTTCGGAAATTGACGGGGATGTCCGAAGACGCTTTCGTCCTGCATGGCTTGAAGAACGGCGAGCGCTATTTCGTCACCGTACGGGCCCGGAACGGCAACGGCTACGGCCCGCAATCCCATCGCGCTTACGGCACGCCGGCGCTGCTCGCGCCTGCCGGGGTGAAGGCCGAAGCCATCGATGGCGGCTTTGCGATCGCCTATGACACCGGAATCGGCGTACCCGCCTATCGCGTCCGCTATGGCACGCAGCCCGGAAAATACGACAAGCGATCGGCCGCCGCACCGCCGAACGGCACGATTCGGGTCGAAGGTCTCGCGAACGGCACAATCTATTACGGCGTCTTAGAAGCCGTCGACGGCAAAAACGTAAGTCCTCCTTCCGCCGAATTCCGGATGACGCCGGACATTCCGGCCCCGAGCAAGCTGATCGTCGTTCCCGGAGACCGGAAAGCGCTCATCACGTTTGCTCCGGTAGAAGGCGCAGTCGGCTATTTTGTCCAAGCGGTTTCCGGATCGCCGAATAACGATGCCGAGCAAATCGCCGTCAACGACATCGAGCTGAACGGCCTGACGAACGGCTCGCCCGTCGTCGTTCGCGTTGCGACGGTCGGCCAAGGCGGCAAAGGAACCGGCTACGCGGAGGCGGAAGTGACGCCGGGAGCCGGAGAGGTTCGGTTCGAGGACGATTTTAATTCGGGGGATTTGTCAAAGTACAACCAGGATTTGAGCCAGTGGACGATGGAAGACGGCTTGCTGAAGCACGGCTCCGCAAGCGGGCAAGGCGCGCTAGGCGTCCGGGACGTGCAGCTGGTCGACGGAACCGTAACGGCGGTCGCCAAGCATGCGTCGGCGGACGCGGATTGGGGAATCGCTTTCCGCGGCGGAAGCTATTCGAAGGGCTATCTGTTCGGATACGAGAACGGGCTGCTGTTCCTCAGAAGAGACGGACAGCATCTGCAGCCCCCGGTACCGTTCACCGCCAAGCCGGGCGAATATTATAAGCTGGAGGTCCGCCTGAACGGCAAACAGATCGAGGGCTACCTTGACGGCGAGCGGATCTTTGCGGTGACGGACACGGTCTACAAGAGCGGACGCATCGGTCTCCACAGCTGGTCCGGCGCCGGGTTCGATTATTTGGGCGTAACCCGCGACGCGGGCCATCTGACCGCGAAGCCCGAGATTTACGAGGCGAAGGAGGGCGACGGGCTTGTCGCCCTGCACTACCGGGAAGTTGACGGAGCGGATGGCTACATTATCCGGTATGCGGAAGCAGACGGCAGCGGGTCCGCGCCCGTCGAGCTTGAGGCGGCTCCGGGATCTGCGATCGTGACGGGGCTTGCGAACGGCGTCGCCTATACGTTTAGTGTCGTCGCGATTCGCGGCACGGAGGAGGCGGCGTCGGCTCCGGCGGAAGCCACTCCGAACCGGAGTGCCGGCAGCGTCGTTTATTACGTCGACGCCGGCGACGGGACACCCGGCCAATTGGAGGACGGAGAAGGACTCGGCGCGCTGCAGTCGCAGGAGGACCAGGAATACGGCAGCGATCCCGTAACGGGCGTGAAATGGGGGTACGAAGCCGATAACGGGCTGACCTGGGCGCACACCTCGCCGACCGACGCCTATGAAACGATCCGTCAGTACGACGGGTCCGAGAACGGCAAAGGGCTTGCCTACCGGTTCCAACTGCCTAACGGCACGTATAAAGTGACGGTCGGCTTCTTCGATCCGTGGAACGCGGCCGACCGGGTCATGCAGCTGACGATAAATGGGGAAACGAAGCTGTCCGAATACGTCATCGGTTCGAACCGGGAAGCGAAAGCGTTCGAAGCGATCGAGGTGACGAACGGAGAGCTCGTCGTGAAGGCCGTCAAGGCGGGCGGCTCCAAGCCGATGATGAGCTGGATCAAGATCGAGAAGGAGAGCGAAGGCGTAGCGGCGTCGTAACGCTTTTCAGGGGGAACGTTAAAGAAGGTAGCAGGCAATACAGGGGCAGTCCCTTATGGAGGGATTGCCTTTTTTACGTTGTAGTGGTTCAGTCCTTCAGCCCTCATATTTGCACCCCGCTGATTTAGTGACAAATGTAACTATTTGCCCAAAAACCGATATGACATACTGAGGATGACTCATAACCGAAAGGATGATGAAGATGACAATCGCCTCCATGCAAGGCGTCCTGAAAAGATACGGCTCCTACGTAGCGCTTGATTATATTGATCTGGATATCTATGAAGGGGAAATTGTCGGCTTGCTCGGCCCCAACGGAGCAGGCAAAACGACGTTAATTCAAACGTTGACAGGTATGCTACCTGCCGACAAAGGCAAGATCTCGCTATTCGGCCAGTCGCAAAATCCATTTTCTAACGCCAATAAGGAAAAGCTGGGCCTCGTTACACAAGAGGTTGCCATATTCGAAGAGCTAACCGCCAAAGAGTGCCTCCATTTTTTTGCCGGCGTATATGGCTTGCGCGGAGAAGAAAAGAAACGGAGAGTGGCAGAAGCACTGGAGTTTGTCGGCCTTACCGATCAGGCGGACAAGATACCGCACAAATTTTCCGGCGGTATGAAGCGCCGTCTCAACATCGCTTGTGCGCTGACTCATCGTCCCAAATTTCTTATTATGGACGAACCAACCGTCGGAATAGATCCCCAGTCAAGAAATCATATTTTGGAGTCGGTCAAAAAACTTCGCGACCAGGGCACAACCCTTTTATATACGACGCATTATATGGAAGAGGTCCAAGAAGTCGCTTCCCGCGTCATTATAATCGACCAGGGTCAAGTCATTAAAGAAGGCACCGTGCAGCAGCTCATTCAAACGATTCAACATGAAGAAAAGGTCAAATTCGATGTCTCTGATCCCGACATCATCCCGCTCGACAAATTAGAGAAAATTACAGGCGTACGACAAGTTATCGCCTCTGGAAGTCAAATTACGGTTATATCCGCAGCCGGTACCGGGAATCTCGACCGTATTTTGTCTGTCGTCAAGGAATATTCCAGCGTGCTCGGCATTCAAGCCGACAAGCCCAATCTGGAGGATGTTTTTCTCACATTGACGGGCAAACAATTAAGAGATAAGGGGGAATAACGATGAGAGTTCTCTCAACGACGAAATTTACGATGCTGCGGCTTGTCCGCAATTATATCGGTTTGCTATTACTACTTATCGTTCCCATTGTAATGCTTACAATATTTTCCTTAATCCTGTCAGGCATGACGAATGAGGAAGGAAATCCTTATTTTAATGAAACTGCGCTGACGATGGTGCTTACATTCCAGCTTTTTGGCGGTTCGTCGGTTATGCACTATTTGAATTATGATTTGTTTACGCTTAATCGAGAGCGCATGTTTGTTGCGCCTTTTAATCGAACCATGTATGCTTTGTCGATCATGATATTTGGCTCTATCTTCTCGGTGTTGCTTGGCATTGTCCTAATGATCTACAGCCAATATGTCCTCGGCATGGTATGGAACAACTGGGCTTGGACCATTTATCTTATAACGTTGATGTCCGTATTATCAAGCATTGTATGTGTCATATTCACCTGTGTTGTGAAAAAGTTCAAGCTGGCGGGACGGTTAAGCGAAATATATGGCGTTGGCTTTGTCATGCTGGCCGGACTGTTCTTTCCCATGCCGCAAAATGCGGTGTTCGATTTTCTGGGATCTTACGGAAACCCCCTCACTCTGTCGATCGGCGCCGTGAGGGCAGGAGGCAACGGGAATTGGGCAGAAGCTTGGCTTCAAGCAAATATTGTATTGGCGGCGATTGTCACCCTGTTCCTCGTCATGATCGTTGTGGGAAGGAAGCGGTTAAAGTGACGATATTTTATTTTACTTTAAAAAGAAGCTTTGGGTCCCTCACTAACCTTATTTTTTTGACCCTTGCCCCGATCGCGTGCATTTTTTTTCCGGCTGGGGAAGCTTGGCCGGCGCTACCCTACGGCTACCAATATTTCGGTATTATCATCCTTTTTGTTGCAATCCGATTAACCCAAATTATTATTGAAGACCGGGCCAGAGGAGTCATCAAACGATTATCCGTTGCCCCAATCCGTTATTTTCATTATTTAAGTCAAAATTTATTTGCCTATTTCGTTATTCTAATTTTGCAATGTGCCATTGTCATTGTTGGCGGATTGCTAAGGGGACAGGAGTTGTATCAGCCATTCGCTCTTTTCACTCTATATCTATCTTTCAGTTTTACGGCGCTGGCTATCGCGTTAGCCTGGATTTCGATTTTTCGTAATAAGGATATCGCGTTTCTCGTCTATATGTCTCTTATCTTCCTTATGGTATTAATGGGAGGCATCATGATGCCTCTCGAAATGTTTCCGGACCTGATGAAGCGAATCGCTGTCATTCTCCCGACATTTTGGTTTGCTGAAGGTTTGAATTGGGTCGTATACGGGCGACAAACCTCTAATTTTATGTTGATTAATGGTGTGTTGTGGCTGTACACCCTTGTATTTCTTGTACTGGGAAGCACCCGCAAGATGCAATAAACCGGGAGGGATTGGATGAAATCGTACATGGAACCGGCACGGTTTGTCAACGGCTGGCGTTTACTCAATCTTGGCTTTCTTACGTATTATTGGATTAGCGGCGAATTCGCGGCGTACGATTTCATCCTGCTCCTGTTTCTAATTCTCTTGACAAGCTTGCGTTGGCGGTTCAACTTGCCGGCCTGGTCCGTGGCGTTGGATGCCTTCGTCTGCTTCCTCTACTTTCCTTATCATGCAGTTAGCTACTACGGACTGGCCCTGCCGATTTTTGAATTGGCGCAACGCGGCAAGTGGCTCTTCGCCTTATTATTTTTCATCGGATTATTTGTTGCGCCGTTCCCTTCCGCATGGCTGTTCTGTTATTTTGTCCTGGCCTTGTTTGTTGGTTTTTTTTCTTATGCTTACTCACTCAATCAACAGCAATACAAGGAGGAGGCTGATGAGCAGCGCAAAGCAAGATATGAGCTGGAACGGGTAAAAATTGACCTGCTTGCAGCCCAACAATCGGTTGCACAGCAAGCAGAGCTGATGGAGCGTTACCGGATGGCACGGCAGCTTCACGATCATTTAGGCCACGACTTGACCGGAGCCGCGTTGGCGCTGCAAGCGCATGAATACGTTGAAGAGCCTGACGAGGCCCACAAGCTGCTGCAAGAGGTCAAACGGCGACTCAAGCGTAGTACACTAAACCTGAGAGAGACCGTGCATAACGCAACCCCTATCGCCCCAATAGGTGTTGAAAATTTGGAGTATGTGGCACTCTATTTTCAGCAAGTGAGCATCTCCTTTCGAAAATCGGGCGACTTGCTGCGCGTTGCAGCTTATCATTGGGGGCTGTTGGAAGCATGCTTGAAGGAAGCTTTAACCAATATTGCCCGCCACAGCGATGCAACAAAGGCTGAAGTAAAGGTCGAGGCCGCGGGATCAATTATCCGCCTGCTGGTGCAGGATAACGGGACAGTTCGACAGAGCCAGCAACCCGGAAGCGGGCTGAGAAGTCTGAAAATGCGGGCACGTTCATTGGGGGGGAGCTTGTCCGTCAGCGGAGACAACGGATTTTTGCTCGTATGTGTGCTTCCGCTGAGAGAGGAGGAATAAGTGGTGAAGCTGCTAATCGTTGATGATGACCCGCTCGTTTGTCAAAGCCTGCAGCTGTTGCTTGGGAAAGAGACGGATTTCGAGGTGCTCGGCGTTGCTTACAACGGACGGGAGGCGATTAAGATGTGCGGACGGCAGCCCGACGTCATTTTAATGGATATCCAGATGCCGGTCATGGATGGCATTGAAAGCACAATAAAAATTAAGCAGCAGTTTCCCGATATTCAAATTATGATGCTTACAACTTTCCAGGACGAGAGAAGCATCAGACTGGCTTTACATGCAGGCGCGGTAGGTTATCTGCTCAAATCGTCCACCATTGAAAATATGGCTGATCAAATTCGGGCAATGTCAACCGGTTCAACCGTCTTGAGTCCCAGTGTGTTAAAAGCGATCATGGAACCAAACAGAGAGGATCTGCAGGAATTGACTGAACGGGAAACCGAAATTGTCGAACTGGTGGCGCGAGGCTTGTCCAACCAAGAAATCAGTGAACAGTTGTACTTGAGTACAGGAAGGGTACGCAACATGCTGACGGTAATTCTTGACAAGCTGGAGCTTCGCGACCGCACACAACTGGCGATTTATTATTGGCAGGGAAAACAGCAGTGAGGGTCTGACAACCCTGATCCTTTTCTTTGCCTTTGGAACAGCTTGGGAGAACGATTCTCCGATTGGCGGTCTAATTCAACGCGCCACTTTAATTACCGGCTTGTCCTGGGTCTTCTTGGTCTCCATTAAATTGAGCAAAAGTGTTGCGATGTAATCAGGAATAGCGTCATGATGACCTGATGGGATTATTATAATTTGAGGGGGATTTTTATGAGTGAGACGACCACAATTTATTTAACAAGACACGGGCAAACCGAATGGAATGTTCAGAAGCGTTTTCAAGGACATAATGATTCTCCTTTAACAGAACTTGGCATTAAGCAAGCGATGTGGCTGGGAGAATCACTTAAAGATCATAAAATGGATCTGATTTACTCAAGTTCAAGTCAAAGGGCTATTAAAACCGCAGAATTACTTAAAGGTAATAGACCTCTGCCTATTAATATTTGTAAAGCGTTTAGAGAAATAGACCTTGGGATATGGGAAGGGATCACGCAGGACGAGGCAAAAAGTAAGCATGCACATCAATATCATAACTTTTGGAACGATCCTGAAGCTTTTTATGTGGAGAATTGCGAAACTTTCCAACAAGTAAATGAACGAGTTATAAACAAGTTGCATCATATTGTAGGCGAGCATATAGGAAAGACAATTTTCATTGTTACGCATACTGTGGTAATAAAACTGATCATGGCTTATTTTGAACAGCGTGAATTAAAAAATATCTGGAACCCGCCATATATTTACCCAACCTGTTTATGTAAAATTGAGATCAATAAAAATAATCATACGATTATTTTACATGGTGATATGAGCCATTATAAGGAAGGCATAGTTGAAAGCTAAAAGGAAGCAGATATAGGCAGACGAGTCCAAGATCAATAAACCGAACAAATGTTCTTCATCTATGTGATAGATGATGATACAATAGGTAAGACAATTGAATCTTGGGTGGGCATGGTTTCCCTTCGAAAGGAGGTGAAGCCATGGAAGTTAAGGATGCACTGACGATCATATTTCTGTTTGGGTCGTTTATCCTTGCACTTTTAACATACATTAACTCAAACAACAAGAGAAAATAAAAACCCACCCAAAGGTTTGCGCCAGAGGTGGGTTTTTATTCCGTGACTTAGAAGGGAATAAACCATCCAAGCCAATTGTTGAGCCGAGTGTTAGCCGCACTCGGCTTCTTTAAAAGTATGATAACACAATTGGAAAAAGAAGTGAACCTGAGAAGCGTATAAAGGAAATTGAAAACTTTCTACTCTCCCGATGCGGTTCAAACGAAGGATGAATCCAGATACAATGACTGTCATGGATTTTTAGATAAATATTCGTAAGCAAGTCTATGAAATCGACAAGAACAGCATGTTTTGGCCTTAATCTTAGCCGCACTCGGCTGCTTTATGAAGTAAGCTAACACAGAACGGAGGAAGAAACATGAAAATTCTCGTTGCGGGCGCAAGCGGCGTGGTCGGAAGGGCGCTCGTTCCGATGCTGGTCGAGCAAGGACATGAGGTGACGGGCACAACCCGAACGGGGAACTATGCCGTGGAGCTTAGCCGACTGGGCGCGCAGCCCGTCGTGCTGGACATGTTCGACCGCGAAGCGGCGTTCCGGGTTATTCGCGGCATCCGCCCCGATGCCGTCATCCATCAGCTCACGTCGCTCGGCGCGAGAGACTTCGCGGAGCATGCGAGGCTTCGCGTCGAAGGGACGCGTAACCTCGTCGACGCGTCGCTTGAAGCCGGTGCGCGCCGGATGGTCGCGCAGAGCATCTCGTGGGCTTACGCGCCGGGCGAAGGGCCTGCGCAGGAAGATCAGCCGCTTCATCTGGATGCGGCTATGCCGAGGAAATTAACCGTCGACAGCGTGCATGCGCTCGAAAGCGCCGTGGCCGAGATGCCTGAGCACGTCATCCTTCGTTACGGCCTGTTCTACGGGCCGGGAACCTGGTATGCGCCGGACGGCTTGATGGCCGAGCAGGCGAGGGAGGGGCAGCTGCCGGCGACGGACGGCGTCAGTTCGTTTATTCATGTCCAGGACGCCGCACTCGCCGCCGTACAGGCGTTGAACTGGCCGCCCGGCTGCTACAATATTACGGACAACGAGCCGGCTGCGGGAATCGAGTGGCTCCCGGCGTTTGCCGGTGCCGTGAACGCCCCGGCCCCCGCGAGGAGAGCCGGCGGCGAAGGCTGGGAGCGCGGGGCGCTGAACGGCAAGGCGAAGCGGCTTGGCTGGCAGCCGCGGTATGACTCGTGGAGAATCGGGTTCCGCCGCGGGTTGGAATAAGCCGAAGCCCCGGGCGCTTATTGTCCGATCCGTTCCAGAAAAGGGATGGCCATGCCGGCGATCCGCAGGTGCCCGGCTTCGTTCGGATGCACGCCGTCGGTCGTGTAGACCGGCAAGGTCAGCCTATTTATTCCGCTCTCGGCATAGAGGTCGAGCACCGGGAGGGCGTACAGCCGTCCGATTTGCAATACGGTCTCCGCATAATCGATCAGGCGGTGACCGGCATCGTTGACGTAATGGATATCGTAACCGTCCTTGTCCCGCTGCAGAGGCGTCCACAGGTTGATCCGGCACGACGGATTGGCGGCAAGGAGCCGCTCGATCAGCGCCGCATAAGCGCCCGCGAAGGTCCGAACGTCCTTGCCGCCGACGCCGCCGATCGGGATGCCGAGGCGGAAGTCATTGACGCCGGCAAAAATCGTCACGCAATCGGGCCGCTCCTCCATCGCCGCCCCGACGTTCACTGTCGCGCCGTCGTCGCGATCGGTCCCGGCCGCCATCGGGCAGCCGCTCCGGCCGAGATTATATATCCGCGCGAAGCCGAGCGCTTCGCCGACAAGCGGCTGGTACCCGCCAGCCGCCGTAATGCTGTCCCCCAGCGTTCCCCATGTTTTTCCTTCCCAGATTGCGTATCTTCTTCTATCCATAATGTGAACGACCTCCTTCTGCTTCTCATTATAGGCGGCGGAGCCGATGCGGCTAGTTTCACTTTTGTTACATAAGGCTTCCCGAAGCTGCGTCTTCGCGGGAGCCTTGTTTTTTTGGCCATGCGATTCGGATTTTGCGTAGGATTCGCTAAGATTGCGTAGTTTGTCTGTAGTATGTGCGTAAGTTTATGTTACTTGCAGCTGTCAACAATGTCGCATGAAGCGGGAGAGGAGGGGCCTATGATTTCATTTCGGCAGGTTGAAAAGCATTTCGGCGATTTCCATGTGCTGAAGGCGATCAATCTCCAAATCGAGCGGGGGGAGGTCGTCGTCGTCGTGGGACCGTCCGGTTCCGGCAAGAGCACGCTGCTTCGCTGCATCAACCGTCTGGAAACCGTCACGAGCGGCGAGCTGGTCGTCAGCGGCCACCAGGTCAACGACAAGAAGACGGATATCAACAAGCTGAGGCGGGATATCGGCATGGTGTTTCAGCATTTCAATTTGTACCCGCATCGCAAGGTGATCGACAATATTACGTTAGCGCCGATGAAAGTGCTTGGCTTGACGAGGCAGGAGGCCGAACAAACGGCGATGTCCTATTTGGAGAAGGTCGGGATCGCGGACAAGGCCGGGCAATATCCGTCTCAGCTGTCGGGCGGACAGCAGCAGCGCGTGGCCATCGCCAGGGGCCTGGCGATGAAGCCGCAGGTGATGCTGTTCGACGAGCCGACGTCCGCCCTCGATCCCGAGATGGTCGGCGAGGTGCTCGACGTAATGAAGGCGCTCGCGAAGGAGGGGATGACGATGGTCGTCGTCACGCACGAGATGGGATTTGCGCGGGAGGTTGCCGACCGCGTCGTGTTCATGGATCAGGGGCGCATCGTCGAGGAAGCGGCGCCCGGCGAATTTTTCACCAGCCCGCGCGAGGAACGGGCGCGCTTGTTTTTGAACCGCGTGTTGAATCATTAGGAAACGAGGGGGAGAGGCAGGATGAAGACGAACAAAAAGCTGTCCTTTACGTTAGTGGCGGTGGCGATGTCGGTATTGCTGTTGACGCTGGCAGGGTGCGGAGGCGAGAAGGCGGGCGACGAACAGGGGTCGGCGGGCGGGAACGCGGAAGCCGGCGCCTCGCAGCTTGACGCGATCCAAAGCAAGGGGAAACTGGTCGTCGGGGTTAAATTCGATACGAAGCTGTTCGGGCTGAAAAATCCCGCGAACGACGAAGTCGAAGGCTTCGACGTCGATATCGCGAAGGCGCTGGCGAAAGCGATCGTGGGCGACGAGACGAAGATCGAGCTGAAGGAAGTGACCTCGAAGACCCGGATTCCGATGCTGGACAACGGGGAGATCGACTTGATCGTGGCGACGATGACCATTACCGAGGAACGGAGAGAGCAGGTCGATTTCTCCGAGGTGTATTTCAAGGCCGGACAGTCGCTGCTCGTCAAGAAAGGCAGCGCGATTCGAAGCATCGAAGATATTGCGAAAGGAACGAAGGTGCTGGCCGTCAAGGGCTCCACCTCCGTAGACAATATTATCGAAGCGGCGCCGGACGCCACCGTGCTGGAATTCGATAATTACCAGGACGCCTTCAGCGCGCTCAAGGCGGGCCAAGGGGATGTGCTGACGACGGACAATGCGATTTTGTACGGCATGATGGCGCAGGATCCCGGTTATGAGGTCGTCGGCGAGCCGTTCACCGACGAGCCGTACGGCATCGCGATCAAGAAAGGCGAGACGGCGCTTGTGGATGCCGTGAACGCCGCGCTGGCGGAGCTTAAGGAGAGCGGCGAATATGACGCCATATATGAGCGCTGGATCGGGGAGAAGCCGACCGAGTAACGCACGGGCTACGGACGCGGGCGCCCGCGTCCGTCCGTGAGCCAAATTCGCGAGGGGGGATCAGCCATGCCGGATTTCTCGATCTTGACCGAGTACTTTGACGTATATTTGGAAGGGTTCCTGAACACGATCTACGCCAGCGTTCTTGCCCTGCTCGGCAGCTTTGCGCTCGGGACGGTTCTTGCGGTATTCCGGATCTCGTCCGTCAAGCCGCTGCAATGGCTCGGGACCGTCTACGTCGAATTTATACGCAACATTCCGCTTCTGCTGGTCGTTTATTTGTTTTACCTCAGCCTGCCCACGATCGGGATTACGCTGAACGGATTCGTATCCGGAACGATCGGCCTTACGGTATATACCGCGGCTTTCATCGCGGAGGCCATCCGGGCGGGCATCCTGTCCGTATCGAAGGGCCAGTCGGAAGCGGCGCTTTCATCCGGGCTCACGTACGTGCAAACGATGAGGTACGTCGTCCTTCCGCAAGCGATCAAAATCGTCATTCCGCCGCTTAGCAACCAGTTCATCAATCTGGTCAAAAACTCGTCGGTGCTCAGCGTCATTGCCGGACTGGATCTTATGTATTTCGGCGACAGGGTTGCGAGCAAAACGTATGCCACCTTCGATACGTACATTTTCATTGCGGTGTTTTACCTGGCGCTGACTCTTCCTTTGAGCTACGCGGCGCTTCGCCTGGAACGCAGACTGGCCAAACAAGGGTAGAGGGGAGGAGGGCCAATGGATTTCGCCAACGCTTTTTCGTCCGACAATTTGCTTTTTATTTTGGACGGCTTCTACATGACGCTCAAGGTCGCGTTCATCTCCATCGTGCTCAGCTTCATTCTCGGCTCGGTCGTCGGCGCCGTCCGCTACATGAAGTTGCCCGTCCTGTCGCCGGCGCTCGGCCTCATCGTCGAGGTGCTGCGCAATTTGCCGCTGCTGCTTATTATTTTTTTCGCGCGGTTCGCCCTGCCGGATATCGGCATTCAGCTCGGTCCGATGAATGCCACGATCGTAGCGCTTACTTTGTTCGAAGGGGCCATGATTTCCGAAATCGTCCGCAGCGGCCTGAATTCCATCGACAAGGGGCAGATCGAGGCGGCGCGCTCCTCGGGGCTCGGCTACCTGCAAACGCTCTGGCATATCGTGCTGCCGCAGGGGCTGCGCCGCATGGTGCCGCCGCTCGTCAGCCAGTTTATTTCGCTCCTCAAGGACACGTCGCTGGCCGTCGTCATTTCGCTGCCGGAGCTGATGAACCAGTCGAAAATCGTCAGCGCGCAAAATCAGAATTACGTCATCCCGGTTCTCCTGCTCGCCGCCGTCCTTTACTTCGCGGTGAATTACGCCTTATCGCTGGTCGCCAGAAGGCTGGAGGCCAGAATCGTTTAGCGGCGGGGAGCGGCCGCAGGCAGGAATGACCGTAGCATGACCGTCGGGCCGACTTCGCGAGAAGTCGGCCTTTTCCCGTAAACCTGACATATGTCTAGGAAAAAACCGGCTCCTTGTTTACAATAGGGTAACGGGAGGTGATGGCCTTTGCGAAAATTCGGGAGCAGCGCCTTGATGCAAATGGCATTGGTTGCGGCGGTTACGGCGGTCGCCGGCGAATTCAAGATAACGCCCTTCAGCGGGGAGATGTTTCGCATCGGTCTCGGCAGCAGCGCTTTTCTGTTGTCCTTGCTGCTTATGAGGCAGCTGCCCTATATTTATACGGGATTGGCGGCCGGGCTTACGGTGCTCGTCTTCCGGACTGGCCTTGACGCTTTCGCCTCTTCTTCCGATGCGTTCTCGCTCTTCGCCAGCCTGAAGACGCATGTACCGGCGGCGCTTTATTATATCGTCTTCGCCGCCTTCATGAAGCGGCTGCAAGTCAGCTTGCCGGAGCGGCAGCCGCTGCATCTCGTTTGCTTGATTGCGCTGATCGATTTTATCTCCAATGAGATCGAGCTGCTCGCCCGTAGTATTCTGTTTGATTACGCATATTTATATAAGGGACAGCTGATCTGGGTCGGGACGGCCTCGGCGGTGCGGAGCGTCTTCGTGGTCGGCCTGTACAGCAGCATGCTCATCCATCAGATGCGGGTCGTTCATAACGAGCAAAAAAAACGGATGGAGCAAATGCTGAACGTCGGATCGGGGCTGTACGGCGAAGTGTTTTATTTGAAAAAATCGATGGACGCGATCGAGCGCATTACGGCGAAGGGCTATCAATTGTACAGCCGGTTGAACGAAGCCGGCGACAAGGACGTCAGCCGGTCGATGCTTGAAATAACCCAGCAGATCCATGAGGTGAAGAAGGACTCCCAGCGTATTTTGTCCGGATTGCTGAAGCTGTTCGACCGGGAAACGGCCACCGACATGACGGTCAACGAAATCGTCGATTTCGTGATCCAATCGAATGCAAGCTACAGCAGGATGTTGAAGAAGGACATTCGTTACGAGCGGCGGATCGAAGCCGATTATGCCACGGCCCATTATATTCCGCTGCTCACCGTGCTTAACAATTTGGTATCGAACGCGGTGGAAGCGATTCAAGCGACGGGAACCGTCACCATCGAGGTTTACGAAGAGGAGGAGGATACGGTACTGGTTGTTTCCGACACGGGAGAGGGAATTGCGGAGCCGAATAAGGAGGTCATTTTTGAACCGGGATTTACGACGAAATTTAACGACGAGGGATGCGCGGCAACGGGAATCGGGCTGTCGCATGTACGCGATATCGTCCGGTCGCTCGGCGGAAGCCTGAGCCTGCATGCAAGCGCTCCTTCGGAAGGGACTGCTTTTGTCGTTGCTTTATCGACTCGTACTTTGAAGTAAAGGGTGTGATGTCCGTTGCTATCATTTGGTATTGTAGACGATGACGCGGCAAGCATTCGGATGCTGCAGAGCATTATCGAGAAAAGCTGGCTCGGGGAGGTCGTCATGACGGCGGAGAACGGAAGCGAAGGGGAGAAGGCCGTTCTCGGCTCGAATCCGGATGTGCTGCTGATCGACCTGCTCATGCCGGATCAGGACGGCATCGAGACGATCCGCCATCTCAAGGAGCAAGGCTATGGCGGCAAATACGTCATGATCTCGCAAATCGAGCATAAAGAAATGATCGGCAGGGCCTACCAGGCGGGCATCGAGTTCTATATCCGCAAACCGATTAATCGAATCGAGGTCGAAGCCGTCTTGACCAAAGTGAAGGAGCATTGGAATATCGGGCGGTATTTGAATGAAATCAAGAATGTGATGACCAAGCTCGGCGGCGTGAACGATCGGCTCGGGAATGCGCACAGACGCGCGACGGTCAAGGAAATCGTGCAGCCGATATTGAGGGATATGGGCATCGTCGGCGAATCCGGAAGCGGCGACATGATCAAAATAATGGAGCATCTCGTTCTTCATAACCGGGAGGATTCGCTCCCCCCTCTCAAGCAGCTGTATGAAGCCGCCGCCCGCAGCCATCGCGACCCCTGCAAGGAGGCGAAGGCCGTGGAGCAGCGGATCCGCCGCGCGGTCATGAACGCCGCATCGAACCTCGCGAGTCTCGGAGCGGCGGACTTCGGCAACCCGAAGTTCGAGCATTACGCGCCGATTTACTTCGATTTTCACGATATTCGGCTAAAGATGAAGGAGATTGACGGGCAGCCGCAGCCAGGCGGGGGTAAGGCCAACATTAAAAAGTTTTTGCAGGTGCTTTACCTGGAGGTGCTCGATAAACGAAGAGGCATGTTCGATTGAGCCTCGACGACGCGAATCCCGCCGGGAAAAAGGATTGAAAACCCGCTTTCCGTATGCTACGATGTTAAAAATATCAAAGGCAACGAAGAGAAGGACATACAAGCCTGCTTATGCCCAGAGAGCGAGGGGAACGCTGAAACCTTTGCCGTAAGCGATGTATGCGGTCATCTCGGAGCCGTCGACCGAACGCTGGACCCGCGGAAGCGGACCCGGCTGCGTAGGCTCGACCGGAGCAGCACCCGTTACCGTGCCGCAGGTAAGGTCATCCTTACCTCATGAGGCCGGAATCGCGAGATTGCCGGCAAACCAGGGTGGTACCGCGAAATCGAACCCCTTTCGTCCCTACAGGCCAATCAGCGCAACAGCTGCGGCCTAGGGAGGAAGGGGTTTTGTTGTTTGCAGATACAACAAAGCGATGACGGGAAATAGCGGCAGAACGCTTATGCATAAGAGAGCAAGGGGAGACGGTGAAACCTTTGCCTTAAGCGATGCGCGCGGTCATCCCGGAGCCGTCGACCGAAGGCCGGACCCGCGGAAGCGGACCCTGCTGCGTAGGCTCGACCGGAGTGGCGCCCGTTACCGTGCCGCAGGTAAGTTCATGCTTACCTCATGAGGCCGGAATCGCGAGATTGCCGGCAAACCAGGGTGGTACCGCGAAAATAACCCCTTTCGTCCCGATCGGTTCGACAGCGCTAAAGCTGCGGCCAGGGAGGAGAGGGGTATTTTATTCTCGGTGGGAGGCTGGCATTCAGATGGAAAAATCGGAATATTCAAACCATTCGTATTCGGCGGGCACGATGTCCGGCGCGGAGGCTTTGCTTCGGGCATTGCTTGACGAAGGCGTGGAGGCGGTATTCGGCTATCCGGGAGGAAGCGCTTTGTACATCTACGACGCGATGGCCGGAAATCCGGCATTCAAGCACATCCTTACCCGGCACGAGCAAGGGGCCGTCCACGCCGCGGACGGTTACGCGAGATCGACCGGCAAGGTCGGCGTATGCATCGCCACTTCGGGACCGGGCGCGACGAACCTCGTTACCGGGATCGCGACGGCCCATATGGATTCGATCCCGCTCGTCGTCATTACGGCGAACGTGCCGACCGCGCTGATCGGAACCGACGCGTTCCAGGAAGCCGACATGGTCGGCATGACGATGCCGATTACGAAGCACAGCTATTCCGTTCGCGACGCCGAGGACATCCCGCGGATCGTCCATGAAGCGTTCCATATCGCCGGCACGGGAAGGAAGGGGCCGGTGCTCATCGACATCCCGAAGGACGTTTCCAACGCCCGAATGACGTATCGGCCGTCCAAGCGGCTCCAAATCCGCGGCTACGAGGCGAATCCGATTCCGGATCCTGCGGGGATCGATGCCTTGATGCGCGCGATCGCCGAAGCCGAGAAGCCGATCGTTATCGCCGGCGGCGGGGTCGTTCATTCGAACGCGGCGGATGAGCTGGTCGAATTCATCGATCAAACCCGGATTCCGGTCGCGACGACCTTGCTCGGATTAAGCGGGTTTCCGAGCGGGCATCCGTACTGGCTCGGCATGGCCGGCCATCACGGCGGCTACGGCGCGAACATGGCGATCCAGAACGCCGATCTCGTCATCTCGATCGGATCGCGCTTCGACGACCGGCTCACGATGAAGCTCGAAGGCTTTGCCCCGCGCGCCCGGCGAATCGCCCATATCGACATCGATCCGGCCGAGATCGGCAAGAACGTCAAGACGGACATCGGGATCGCGGGCGACGTCAAAACCGTTCTGGCTTATGCTTGCGAACGGGCGACCGCAACGGGCACGGAGGATTGGATGCGGGAAATTAGGCAGTACATGTCGTCGCATCCGCTTCGCTACAAAGATTCGGAAACGGAGCTGAAGCCCCAGTACGTGCTGGAAATGATCCACGAGACTTCGCAGGGCAACGCAATCCTTACGACGGACGTCGGACAGCACCAGATGTGGGCCGCTCAATTTTATAAGTTCAAGCATCCGCGTTCGCTCCTGACCTCCGGAGGGCTCGGGACGATGGGATTCGGCTTCCCCGCGGCGATCGGGGCTCAGATCGGCCATCCGGACCGGCTCGTCGTATCGATCAACGGGGACGGCGGCATGCAGATGTGCGCCCAGGAGATGGCCGTTTGCGCCATCCACCGCATTCCGGTCAAGATCGTCGTGCTGAACAATCATGTGCTCGGCATGGTCAGACAGCAGCAGGAGCTCATTTACAAGAAGCGGTACAGCCAGATCGATCTCGAGGGAAGCCCCGATTTCGTCAAGCTGGCGGAGGCTTACGGGATCAAGGGACTGCGCGCGCGGACGAAAGCGGAGGCAGCCGCAATCTGGGAGGAGGCGCTTCGGACGCCGGGACCGGTGCTGACGGAGTTCGTCATCCCTTCGGACGAGAACGTCTATCCGATGGTTCTGGGCGGGTTCGCTTTGGATGAGATGATATTGGGAAATTTCGATTGATGGAGTATCCAAGCAAGCTTGACCGGCCGCAATCGCGCCCGGTTAAGCTTTATATTTTTTTGCGGGAATGTCTGTTGATGCCGCAGGGACGTTCAAGGGGATCGCCAGCACGGCCCGGATGCCTCCGTCGCCGTTCGGCTCGTAGCGGAGGCCGTACCTGTCGCCGAAGACCAGCCTGAGCCGCTGGTCCACGTTCCGGATGCCGTTGCCTTCGGGCTTGCCCTGGAACAGATTGCGGCCTTTCAAGTAATCGTTCAGCTCTTCGGGGTCGGCGCCTGCGCCGGAGTTGCTTACGGCGAGCTGAACGGTCTCGCCCCGCATAAATCCCGTTATCCGGATCTCGCCCTTGCCCTCCAGCTTCTCGATCCCGTGCTGGATGGCGTTCTCGACGAGCGGCTGCAAGATCAGGCGCGGCATGCGGCACGCCAGGACATCCGGATCGAGCTCGTAAATGACGTCGAAGACGTGCTCGTAGCAGATGGACTGAATGCAAATATATTGCTTGACCTGCTCGATTTCTTCGGCGACGAGGACTAGCCGATCCGCGTCCTTGATCGAATAGCGGAGCAGGCTCGACAAGGAGGAGATCACGTCCGCGATCGGCCGCGCTCCCCCTCGCATGGCCATCCAATTGACGGAATCCAAGGTATTGTACAGGAAATGGGGATTAATCTGGGCTTGCAGCGCCTTGAGCTCCGCTTCCTTCTCCTTGACGCCCATTTCGTAAACGTCCTGCAGCAGGCGGTTCATCCGGCTCATCATGAGAGAGAAGCTGTTGTACAGGATGCCGACCTCATCGTTGCCCGCACGGGGGAGCGACACCTGCGCGACGGCCTCCTGATTGTGAACGCTTCTCATAATATGGGCGAGCCGCTTAATGGGACGCGATATTTTGCTCGAGATGGCGAGCGACATGGCGATGCCGATCGCCAAGGCCGCGAGCGCCGCGTTGACGATCGTTGTTTTGACGACGGCCATGCGCGCCGATATTTCCGAGTTCGGAATCGCGGCGATGAGGCTCCAGCCGTTGGCGAGGCGGTGCGCGCTCAGCGTGTACGAGCGCTTGCCGACCATGAACGATTCCGAAACGATGGAATCCGTCACGCGATCCCGCACCTTGAAATGCCGGCTCACCGTTTCGCCGACATCGGGGTCCTTGCCGTACATCACGTTGCCGCTTTCGTCCAGCACGACGAATTCGGGCGATTTGGGCATTTTGGACGACTCGATTTTTTGGATCAACTGGTTCATGTCGAACTTGATCAGGATGACGCCCAATCGATCGTGCTGCAATTTTCCGGCCAACGTTTGGATCGGGTATTTGACCAGGCGGGATACGAAGAAGTGGTCGCGGCTGACCGGGTCCCGATACCAGCACAAGACGCCGTCCCGCTCAAGCGTCTGGCGGAACCACGGCTCCGCCTGAACCATGGCATCGCTGAACAGTCCGTTGAAATGGGTGTCGGAGGCGGGCAGCGTCTTCGAGAAAGGCAGCTTCCCGCTTACGAAAAATGTAAGCTGATAGGAGGTCAATTTGTTGTGGAGCGGGATGTAAATGTATTTGGCCAGCTGGCCCAGTACGAGCTCCTTGTCGTTATAGTTTTGAATAAAGTCGGTCTCGGCGCCCGCGAGCACGTCCACGATCGTTTTGTCGGCATACAGGAGCAGCGTCGCCTGGTTGATGCTGTCGATGATCTGATTGAGGTTCGACGTGTTCTGATGCATGATCTGCTCGAAGTCGTTGGTGACTTGCTCGTGGAAGATACGGTGGAATTCGGCATACAGCACCGTTCCGGAGCCGAGGACGAGCACAAGGATCAACGAACCGAGCAGTAGCAGATTTTTGGTGCTGATGCTGACGAATTTGGTCATGCGCGGATCACCCTTTAAGATTGAGATGCAGATTCCGGTACTGGGAAGGGGTGAGCCCCTCCGTCTTCTTGAAGGCTCTGGCAAAATAATGGGGGTCCGCGTAGCCGGCTGCAGGCGCGACTTGCTGGATCGGGAGGCTCGGGTCCTTCAGCAGGCGGCGCGCCTTGTCCATTCGAAGCCCTGCGATGTAGCCGCTGATGTGCTCTCCCGCATGCTGGTTGAAAATAAGCCCGACATAGCCCGGCGTAATGTTCAATTTATCCGCTATCGTATACACGGTCAGATCGGGATCGGCAAAGTTCTCCCCGATGTAGGCCTTGATTAATTCGATGATCGTCTCGGGGCGGGAGTTTTTCCGGACGCGAATCGCTTCGGCGGTCCGGCTGTACAAGCTCTTCACGTATTTCTTTCGATCGGCCCCGTTCTCCATCCGCCTTAAGGCGTCGGCCGCTTCGGATTGCGAGGTGCCGGTCAGCGTCCGGCTCAGGCCCGATCGGTCGATATGGTCGAACAGATCGACCAGCAGCTTGAGATAGAAGTTCAAGTGCAGGCCGGCGTGCTCGGCGTCGTCGCCGGGCAGCTCGTCGTCGAACAATCGGGTCAATGCGCCATGGTCGGCGTTCTTGACGGCAAGCTGCAGCTTCTCCTGCAGCCCTTGATCGAACATGAGGAGCTGAATCGTGCGCGCGGCGTTTTTTTTGTCGGCGATCTGCTTTATTTTTTCGGTCAGCGCTTCGATTTTTTCATAGTCGATCGGTTTCAGAATATAGTCTTTGACGCCGAAGCCGATGGCGGACCGGGCATAGCCGAAATCCTCGTAGGCGCTGAGGATGATCTTGACCGTATGGGGCATTTCGCGGGTAAGCGACTCGCACAGCTGCAAGCCGTCCATGAACGGCATCCGGATGTCCGTAATGACGATATCGGGCCGCGTCTCCATGGCGATGGCCAGCGCGTCTTTGCCGTTGCGCGCTTCCCCCACGATGCGGGCGCCGATTTCCGGCCAGGGGATCATATCCCGCAAGCCGGCGAGCACGGCGGGTTTATCGTCGACGATCAATACGTTCAGCATTAGCGTCCCCCCCTCGAACCGGCGTTTCGAAATTTTGAAACCATAATAGCACCGTCGATTTGAAAACGCAATCATTCGGGAACCGTTTGTGGAAAAGTCCACGTTGCCCGAACTTTTTCATCTTGAGGGATTTTGTGAATGCGATTACATTGAGGAAGTGAAGGCGGCGCCGCCGAATCGATGGCTTGACGGAAACGAAACAGTTTCGAGAGGTCGAACAAAGGGGATGAACCGATTGAGGCATACAAAGAAGATCGTGCAAAAGCATAAATCCCGCGGCATGCGGACGGCATTGGCCGCGGCCGTGTTGATGACAGCCGCTCTGTCCGGCTGCAGCGGCAATGCGGAGGAGCCCGCTCCATCGTCGCCGGCCGCCGGCGGGCAAGCCGGAGAAGGATCGATTCCGGCCGACAAGTCGTTCAAGATCAAGGTCATGTCCTGGCAAGGCCCTCAGGAGCAGTACGGGCCGGCATACAACGCCGCGTTCGACGAATACATGAAGCTGCACCCGAACGTGAAGATCGAGCACCTGTACCAGCCGCTGGCCAATAACGGGTACGACAAGCTTCTCGATACCCAGTTCGTCTCGCATGAAGCGCCGGACGCGATGCAGCTCAATAAATATTCGATGAGAAAATACGCCGACCAGGATTACCTGGCGCTGCTCGACGGCCCGATGCAGCAGCTTTCCGCGTACAACGATTCCGCCGCAAGATGGGTGGATACGTTCGCCGGCGGCGAGAAGGGCTTTACGACGCTCAAGTCGTTCAACAAGTACGGAGCGATTACGAGCATTCCGGTGGACGGCGGGCCCGGGGCCAATCCGGTGCAGCCGTTCTATTACAACAAGGATATGTTCGACAAGGCCGGCATTGCCGAGCTGCCTGAGACGTGGGCCGAGCTGATCGAGGCATGCCGGAAGCTGGAGGCCGCGGGCTTCGACGCGCTGGCCGCGGACGGCAACCGGTTCATGCAATGGATTACGACGTACGTGGGCAACCAGCTGGAGCCGGGCCACGTTCCGGGCCTGTTCGAGGAGAAGTACCGGATCCCCGAGCTGAAAGGCGATATGGACGCGATCGCCCTGCTGACCGGCAAGTACAAGGCCGACAATCCCGTGGAAGCCGCCGAGCTCGCCATCATCAAGGATTTCTCCCAATATTGGCAGGACGGCTGGGCGGCGGTCAACGAAGACCAGGCGAAGCAGGCTTTCCTGCTCGGAAAAACCGCGATGTACATGTCCGGCAACTGGGACTACTCCTACTTCGAGCAGAACGTCAAAGGCTTTGCCTTCGGCATTATTCCGTTCCCGGTCATAACGAAAGAAACGACGCCGTTTGCTTCGGAGATGCTGCCCGTGGCGGGAGACCAGCAAAGCTACGGCTGGTCGGTGAACAAGGATTTGGAGAACGATCCGGACAAATTGAAGGTCGTGATCGATCTGTTCCAGTTTTTGACCGGCAAGGAAACCCAGAAGAAGATGTCGGACGCCGGCGTATTCGTTCCGGTCGTCTCCGGCGTATCGACTCCGGACAAAGTGAAGCCGTTCATCGCGACGGCGAACAACAAAATTCCGACGGTCGATATTTTCAGCGGCCCGCTGTTCGCCCTCGCGAACGATAACAAAGCGATTCTGCAGGTGTATTTGACGACGGACGAGGATACGGCGGGGACGATGGAGCGATTGCACCAGCAAGCCGCCACGAACGCCAGGAAGAAGGCGTCCGACGCCCTGGATGCGGAGGGCGGCGTCCCGAACCAGATCGAAATTTTGCAGCAATCGCTGGATAAGCAAAAAGCGGACAACGCGCCCGCCGCGGTCGTCCAATCGACGACGGATAGCCTTAACGTCGCGAAGCTCAAGCTGGAGCTCTATAAGCAGTACGCCGAACCGCTGTTAAAATAATGATTTCGAAATCGGGGTGATGACATGGCCGTTCAATCAGCGGCTCGCGGGCAGCGGAAAAAAACGGGCCGGATCGGCCGGGCGGCCGGCTACGGGTTCGTGCTACCCGCCGTATTATTCACCGTCCTCTTCGAGTATTACCCGATGCTGGACGGCATCTTCCATTCCTTCTACCGGTGGAACGGAAGCACGGTGGAAAAATTCGTCGGCCTGGACAATTTCGCGGAAATATTCCGGGACGGCGTCTTTTGGACATCGGTGAAAAATATGCTGTTTTTTCTTTTCTTCCAAATCGTGCTCATGATTCCGACCATCGCGGCGTGCATCGTGCTGTTCCGGATCAAAAACAGTAAAATGCAATACGTTTACCGGATTCTGCTATGCGTTCCGATGATCATACCGGGCATCGTGACCATGCTGCTGTGGCAGTTCATGTACAATCCGCAGTACGGCTTCCTGAATCAATTGCTTGACGTACTCGGCTTGCAGCAGCTGCAGCAGCTATGGCTCGGCGATCCGGCGCTGGCCAAGTGGTGCCTCATCTTCATCGGATTTCCGTGGATCGGCACGATCGCGGCGCTGATCTACCTGGCGGGCTTGCAGAACGTGGACGGCAGCGTATGGGACGCCGCCGCGATCGACGGGGCGGGCCCGGTCAAAAAAGCTTTGTTTATCGAGCTTCCCCTTCTAAAGGGGCAGTTCAAGCTGAATCTCGTCACCGTTCTGGCCGGAACCGTTACCGGCTACGGTCTGCAGCTCGTCGTAACGAACGGGGGACCGGGATTCGCGACGCTGGTTCCCGGCTTGTACATGTACCAGCGCGCTTTCGGCAGCGGAACGTCCGACTACGGCTACGCCTCCGCCGTCGGTTTGATTTTGTTCGTTATCGCGCTCGCCATCTCCGCGATCTCCATCAAGTATATAAGGAGCGAAGAATAAATGGACCGGATCGAACAAGACGTAAGGTGGGGGACTCCGGCTTCCGTCCGATTAAGGAAGCCCGCGAGGCCGCGGGCATGGGGGGAGCTGGCGAAGCACGCATTCATGATCCTCGTCTGCTTGCTGCTGCTGTATCCGTTCGCGCTGATGCTGCAAATGTCCGTCAAGGATACGGAACAGATCATGTACGAATTTTTCCGGATCAGCAGCCCCTACCATTTCGATAACTACGCAAGAGCCTGGTCGGAAGTCGGCCCGATGATCAAGAACAGCGTCGTGATGGCCGGAGGAAGCGCCTTGATCAGCATTTTCATAACCGCGGCGGCCGGCTACGGCTTCGGCAAGCTGAAATTTCCGGGCAAGGAGCCGCTGTATTGGATCGTCTTCGCCAAGATGATGCTTCCCGGCGTCATGAATCTGATCCCTTCCTTCGTGCTCGCCTGGAAGCTGGGGCTGCTCAATTCCTACTGGGCGGTCATCCTGTTCGCCGTCGGGGGCGCGCAGCCCTTCTGGGTGTTCGTCATGCGCACCTTCGTTGCCGGCCAGCCGCAGGAGCTGTTCGACAGCGCCAAAGTCGACGGCGCGGGCGAAGCGCGCATCTTCTGGCACATCGCCCTGCCGCTGCTGCGGCCGGTGCTGTCCTTGTCCGCGCTTAACGTATTTCTCGGCGTATGGAACGATTATATATGGCCGCTCGTTACGATCCAGTCCTTCGACAAACGGCCGATTACGACGGGGCTCGCCTATTTGTCAAGCACGCATGTGGGCGACTACGGCCCGCTCATGGCGGGCTACGTCATCGCGAGCGTCCCGTTGTTCCTGCTGTTCGCCTTCGGCATGAAACAGTTCGTTCAGGGGCTGACCGGGGGGGCCGTGAAGCTATGAGACGGGAGTGGTCAATATGGAAGCGATAAGGATGAGGCGGGACGAAATCGAGGGGATGGTCGACCGGATCATCGGCAGCATGCGGACGCTCGGCGCGGAAGCCGGCGGACTGAAGGAAGACTGCCCGATCAGCATTATCGATATGAACAAGTGGGAATGGCCGCAGGGCGTCGGATTGTTCGCCTTATATCTTTATTACAAAGAAACCGGCCGGCAAGACATCCTTGCCGACCTGATCGGCTGGTTCGATAGCCGAATAAGCGAAGGGCTCCCGGACAAAAACGTCAATACGGCGTGCCCGATGCTGACGCTGAGCTATTTGGCGGAAGAGACGGGAAGCCCGGACTACTTGGCGCTGTGCCGGGAATGGGCGCGGTATTTGATGGAAGCGATGCCGCGAACGGAGGAAGCCGGCTTTCAGCATACGGTGTCCGGCCATTTGAACGAAGGGGAGCTGTGGGACGACACGATGTACATGGCCGTGCTGTTCCTGGCCAGGACGGGGATCGTGCTGAAGGACGATTCCTGCCTGCAGGAGAGCATCCGGCAGTTTCTGGTCCACCTGAAATATTTGACCGATCCGCGCACCGGCTTGTTTTACCACGGGTGGTCCTTCGAGCGGAACGATCATTTCGCCGGAGCGTTATGGGCCCGGGGCAATGCCTGGTATACGGCCGGTCTCGTCGATTATTTGGATATGGCGCCGCTGCCGGAAGGCGTCAAGCTCTTCCTGCTCTCCTCGCTGGAGAGACAGGTCCGCAAGCTGGCCGAGCTTCAGACGGAGGAGGGAATGTGGCATACGCTGCTGGACGATCCTTCGTCGTACGTCGAAACCTCCGCCACGGCCGCTTTCGCTTACGGCATGCTGAAGGCGGTTCGGCGAGGCTATCTGGATGGCCGGTACCGGGCGTCCGGGCTCAAGGCTTTGCATGCCGTCGTCGGTCAAATCGACGGGGAGGGCGTCGTGCGCGGCGTCTCCTACGGTACGGCGGTCGGCCATACGCTGCAGCAGTATAAGGATATACCGCTCTGCCCGATGCCTTACGGGCAGTCGATGGCTTTACTCGCCCTCGTCGAAGGGCTGAAGCATCTCGAGGACGAACGGGCCGCGGAATAAGGGAGGGAGCAAGCGATGACGATTCGCCAGGAGGAAGAGAGGTTTACCGATTTTATCGTACGGGGCGCCTTGGCCCGGTGCGCGAGGAAGCTTGCCGAAGGCAAGGAGGCGACCGTTGCCTTCATCGGAGGCTCCGTCACGGTCGGGGCGGGAGCAACGGACGCGAACGCCGCAAGCTACCGGGCGCTAGCCTGCAGGTTTCTGGAGCGGCGGTATCCGCATATTGCCTTCACGTTCGTGAATGCCGCCATCGGCGGAACCGATTCGGCGTACGGGGCGTTCAGGCTGAAGGAGCATGCGTTCGGCCAAGGACCCGCCGATCTGCTGTTCGTCGAATTCGCGGTCAACGACGCGGGCGGGAGGACAAGATCCTTAAGAGCGATGGAAGGGATCGTGCGGCAGGCGAAGCGGATCAATCCGGAAATCGACCTCTGTTTTGTTTATTTGGCCAACCGGCCGGGCGCGGAGCGTTATGCCGCGACCGGAGAGCCGCAGGCGAGCGTGGCCCATCACGAGGAGGTGGCGGAGCACTACGGGATTCCGTCCGTCCATATCGGCGAGCGGATTTACCGGCTGCTGCAAGCGGGCGGGCTGCGGTGGGAGGAGCTGAGCGGCGATAACGTTCATCCGAACGACCTCGGTCATTCCCTCTATGCCGGATATTTAAGGCAAGCGTTGGAAGAGCTGCTCGTCTTGGACCTTCAAGACGGTATCGGTTCTTCGGGCGTTCCGGCGCCGCTGGACCCGTACAGTTACGAGCACGCCGGCATGAAGGCGCCGGAGCATGCGGTTGATCGGGCATCCGGCTGGAAAGACGTGAGGGGCTGGACGACGGAGCGAACGTGCAGCTGGACGCCGCCGGCGGACATTTATTTGGGAGAGCGGCCGGGGGATGAGTTCCTGCTCCGGTTCGACGGTACGGCAGCGGGGATTTCGCTGCTAGCCGGCCCGGATACCGGCGATCTGGAAGCAGCCGTCGACAGGGGGCCTTACCGGACGGTGCCGCTGTTCGATTCGTTCTGCGAACGATTCTACCGGCCGAAAATCGCGCTGCTCGCGGACGGTCTCGAGCCTGGCTCCCATACGGTCCATATTCGGATCGCCGCCGGGAAGGATGAACGCAGCGCCGGACATGCCGTTCGTATATTGAAGCTGCTGGTGAACGGACGATGAACGACAACGCTGAATTCGTTGAAGTGGACGTCACCGTCGATCCGGAGACGATTCCGACGCGGGAGCTGACGGGCGGCAAGCTGGGCAATATCCCCGAACGGGAGGAATGGTTCAAGGATCAGGCGTTCGGGATGTTCATTCATTGGGGCCTCGACGTGATGATCGGCTCGGTGATCAGCCACTGGATGATCGGAGCGGATCGAAGCATCGTGGAGCGGTTCGTCCGGGAGGTGCCGGACTGGTTCAACCCGCGCGGATTTCGCGCCGACGATTACGCGTTGCTGGCGAAGCAGGCCGGCATGAAGTACATGGTTTTTACCGCGAAGCACCATAGCGGCTTTTGCATGTACGATACGGGAACGACCGCCTTTAACGTGATGAATACCCCGTTCGGCCGCGATGTTGCGCGGGAGTTCGCGGAAGCGTTCCGCCGCCGGGGCATCGCTTCCGGCTTGTACTTTTCCCCGCTTGATTTTCTATGGTGCCACGAGAGGGGCAAGACGCTTCACTTCGCCACGCCCGACGTGCTCCCGGCCCATAATCCGGAATTGATGGACTACAATTTGCGGCAGGTCCGCGAGCTGCTCGCGAATTACGGCAAGCAGGACGTCGTGTTCTTCGACGGGCCAGCCGAGCGGCTGAAGGAGCTCGTATGGGAGCTGCAGCCGGAAGCGCTCGTCACCCGGGGCGAAATGAAGACGCCCGAGCAGAATATGCCGGGGGAGGCGATCGCGGGCGCTTGGGAAGGCTGCTTCACGATGGGGGACGGATGGAGCTACAAGCCGACCAACGAGACGTACAAATCGGGTACGAGGCTGATCGAGATGCTGATCGAAATCCGCGCCAAGGGGGGCAATATGCTGCTGAACGTTACGCCGGGGCCGAGCGGCGCTGTCCCGTCCGAGCAGGAGCGGCTGCTGCAGGAGGTGGGACTATTCCTCTTCTTCAACGAAGAGGCGGTCTACAAGGTCCGCCCGTGGCATGTTCCCCGGGAGGGCGGCGTTTGGTTCACGAAGGCGAAGGACGCCGATACCGTGTACGCGTTTCTGACCGGACAGCCTTGGCCGTATGGCGAGCGGCGAACGGTTACGCTAAGAAGCGTGCGCGCGACGGAACGGACGGAAGCGGAGATCGTCGGACAATCCGGCGTAGCGCTGGAGCATAGGCCCGATGCGGACACGAGGACGAGCTGGCATCAGGACGAGAACGGCCTGCATATCGATGCCAGGCTCTGCTACCGTCCCTACGACAATCGCAAATGGCCGAACCCGATCGTCATCCGGATTACGCATGCGCTCCCGGCGGTGCTAGAGGAGGCGGGAGGAGTTTAAACCGGACGCGAGCGGCGCTTCGCAGGATCGGCAACGGAAGGAAACGGACTGTGGAAATCAAATTTGAGCAAAGCGAGGGGATTGAATTGAAGTTTAATCAAGCGTACCGCAAAATCGCGATCATGCTGGCTTTTTTGCTTACCGTTCAACTTGCGCTCCATGTTTCGCCGTCGCATCGCCCGGGCACGGCCCATGCCGCCGTCGCCGTCGCCGGGAATCCGCCCGTGCCGGCCTACGTCCACCCGAGAATATTGATTACGCCTAGCGAATTGCCGGCCTTGCGGACGAGGCTCGCGGATTCGGCGGTCGGGCGAAGGGCAATGCAAAGCATGCGCGCCTGGATCGATCATCACGTGACGAATCCGGCCAAGCTGAAGCCGCTGTACGACGCGCTGGTCGAAGGCGACGCCGGGGAGCTCGACGATTTTCCGACCAGCTACGCAAGCTACTTGCTGCTTGTGCTCAATTATGAAGCCTTTTACGCGATGGTCACGGAGGATTCGGCGAAAGGGGCCGAGCTCGCCAAGGCGCTCGTGTCGACGGTCAGAATCTTGAACGGCACGATCGACAATCCGGCATTGAAATCGGCCTTTGGCGCGGAATTGTTCAATTTGGGCTATTGCTACGATTTTATTTATAACGAGATGACCGATGCCCAGCGCGCGGAGGTAAGGGCCTTCATCTCGTCGGTCACGACCGGCAAGGTGCTGCCCGTATCCACGTATCCGGATCCCCGGCTCAACCGGGACAACATCGGGCCGGTCGGCTCCCAATGGGCGCTGCTCGCGCTGGCGATCGAAGGGGAGACTGGATACGACGCGAACGTATACAACCAGGCCGTCCAAGCGATGGACGCCTATTTGACGCACGGCGTGTTCGAGACGGGCGCCGCGACGGAGGATATGCACTATTTGAATTACGGCATGGCCTTCGGCGCGCAGACGCTCATCGCCATGGACAAACGGGGAGACGGCCTGTTCGGCAAGCCGAGCTTCCAGAACCTGAAGCATTGGTACGTGAACTCGATCGAGCCGTACGGCTATAAATTCACCACGCTCGGGGATACGACGAACGATCTCGGGGGATTGCTTCCGAATTACGTGCTGATGAAATGGCTGAATCCGAACGATCCCGTCATCGATTTTATATGGCGCAACCGGGTCAGGGACGATTATACGGGCATTAAATACCGCAACGATTTTTTGGTGGCGGCGATGTTCGGACTGGATTGGAACGGCGGCGACACCGAGAAGGCGCCCGTCGCCGACGATTGGGGAGTCGATAACGAGGCCAATCCGCCGATCGTGACGCTGAAGCCCTATGACCCCGGCTCGCTCGGACTTCCGGCCACCTTCATGGACGGCAACAGGGGGCTGTACATTACCCGCGACGAATGGTCGAAGAATGCGGCGGTCATGCATTTCGAAACGAATACGGACAGCTTCGGACCGAGCCATACCCACAGCAACGCCACCGATTTTATGTTGACCGCGCTCGGGCAGAAATGGGCGATCGACCGGGGCTATCATATTTTCGAATCGAACAACCATAACAATATCGCCATCGACGGCAAGGGGCAGGGCTTCTTCGGCGCGTACGGCAATACCGAGGGCGTGCTCGACGGCGGGCTCGGCACGGTCTTTGCCGGCAATGCCAAGCATGCCTACGATTACAAATACACGTTCAAAAGCAGGCTGAACAACGCCGAGAACCAGGGCTATTCGTGGTCGTTCGAGCCGAAGTCGCTATGGCCGAGCAGCAGCGTCAACAGTACATGGCGCGCATCGTACAACCCGGTGGAGAAAGCGTTCCGGACGGCCGCGATGATGAGGGGAGCCCATCCTTACGTGCTCATCGTGGACGATATTCGGAAGGACGCGAGCTCCCGTCTGTACGAATGGTTCATGCAAATTCCGAACAACGTGGAGTCGAAGGTTGCCTCGGGCGCGGATATGACGCTAGGGCTTGTCAATGAGACGGCAACCACGCCGAGGCTGCTCATTCGATCGCTTGGGGATAGCGCGGGTACGGCGAGAGTAGACGATTTCGAGATTGAAAATTCGCCGGAAACGGGCTCCTACCAGAACGAAAATTTCGGCATGGGCAAAAAAGTCGTCATCCCGGCGCAGTCCGCCGATCCAGCGTTTAAAACGCTGCTGTTCCCTCATCAACAGGGCGCGGCAATGCCGTCCACGTCCTGGCAAGGGGATGAGCTGACGGTCAGCTGGCCGGGCCAGCAGGACGTCTACCGCTTCGCGGAGCGGAGCGACGGCCGCACGGCTTACGGGATGTCGCGCAACGGCGGGGAGGCGTTCCTGACGGTCGGATTGACTTCCTATAGCCCGGCAGCCGGCAAGTCGGTCGAGGCGGAGCACGACGGGGCGAACGTGCTGTACGAGTCGAATACGGTCACCGTCTACGGATCGGGCTGGGGAGAGCTGACGGTTAACGTGCCCGGCGTAACGCAAGTGAACGTATTTGACGAGCATGGCAAAGCGATGGATATGACGGGCCTCGTTCAATATACGCAGGGCGGCGTCGTCATAACCGAGCCCGTGATCCCCGACGTGGAGGCGCCGACCGCTCCGGCGGCCCTGACGGCGTCGGCGGTATCCAGCAGCGAGATTCAACTGAGCTGGAACGCGTCGGCGGATAACGAAGAGGTTACCGGCTACAAAATATTCCGCGACGGCGCGGAAGTCGCCTCCATCGCGGAAACCGCGTACAGCGATTCGGGCTTGGCGCCTTCGACGACGTATACGTATACGGTGAAGGCGTTCGATGCCGCAGGCAATCTATCCGCAGCCAGCGGCGCGGTAACCGCCGCGACGAGCGGCGTTCCCGTAACGGTGTTCAGCGAAGATTTCGAAGACGGCGATCTAAGCGGCTGGACGATGGCTGTCGGCAATTGGAGCGTGGTAACGGACAACGCCAACCATGCGATCAAGAAAACGTCTTCCGGGGAAGGCATTATCGCAGCGGGGGACGATTGGACGGATTATACGTTTGCGGGCAACGTTAACGTGCCTCAGTCGGGCACGAGCGCGGGGCTTGTGTTCCGGTATGCCGACGCGAATAACTATTATCATTTCAGAATTTACGCCGGCAACGCCGAGCTGTATAAGAAGGTCGGCGGAACGATGACGAAGGTCGCGGGCGCAGCAAGCAGCGTGTCCGTTAACGAGTGGCATACACTCAAGGTCGTCGTCGCCGGAAACAACGTGAAGGGCTACATCGACGACGTTCTGCTGGTGGATTGGACCAACGGCGCGAATGAGCTTGCCAGCGGAAAAATCGGCTTCCGGACCGCTTCCGACCCGGCGCCGTCGTTTGACGATGCCGAGGTGGTTACGACGCAGTAGGCAACCGATATCCGAAATACAGATCGCTCCGAACAAGCTTAACCGGCCGCAATCGCGCCCGGTTAAGCTTTTTATTATACGGGCCGCCGCTAGCGGTTGGAGGTGAATTCTCTTCGGAAGACGCTTGGCCTTACGCCGGTTTTGCTATGGAACAGGTTGGAGAAATAATGCGGATCGACGTACCCGAGCTTAAATCCGATATCGCTTACCGACAATTGGGTGTTCAACAGCATCAGTTTGGCGGATTCTATCTTTTTGGAGAGGACGTAATGATAGATGGTCGTCCCGACTTCCTTCTTGAACAGGCGGTTCATTTGCTTTCGGGAAATGCCGATTTGCGCCGAGAGTTGGACCGAATCGAACGGATGAAGGATCGCGTTATCCAAACCTTGCTTGATCGCGTAAACCGTCGGCGTTAACGATTCTCCCTTCTTGCGCAGCGCTTCAAACAGAGCGACGTTGATCTGCATCACGATAATCGGCAGCTCGCTGTTCATTTGTTCGATCGGCTTCGCCTGGGCTCCTTCAATCGCTTCTTTGAATAACGGCTCCAGTTCTCTATGCGAAATGACGGTATGGGGCAGCAATTGGTAGGCTTCCAGCATCTTGAGCATCCAGTTCCCGCTTATGTTCAGCCATATATAGCTCCATTGCTCGTCGTGACGAGAATCCGAGGCGACTTCATGATAGGAGCCGGCCGGCAGGATGAATACGTCTCCTTCCCGGGCCGTGTACGCCTTTGTGCCTGCTTGTACGCGTCCTTGTCCGGAAAGCACATAGCCGATGACGGTAATTTTGGAAAGCTTGCGGACGTTGCGGTAATCCGGATCGCAGTAATTAATTCCCAGGAACTGCACGCTGAGGGGAGGCGGCTCTCCGAGCGGCGGCAGGTGATAGATGGGCCCATGCTTGCCGAGTTTATTCCACATATTCATCGGACCTTTCTGATCGAAGCGGTTCGTTTGCCACTATTCTATCACGATTGACCGCGGCAAAACATGGAACGAAAGAAGCAAGGCATGTCCCTTTTCCTCATTTGGCGAACCGCTTTCTCTATTAAGCAGCTGAATGAGCCGCGCTATAATGAACGCATAAGAATGGCAACGCTTTCAAAGCCACTCTATCGTTAGGAGCTGATAATGTAATGAAAAAATGGTTGGCCGGACTGCTTGCAGTCGTATTCGTTCTTTCTTTTCCGGCTTCAGGTTTCGCCTACAGCAATCCGCAAATCGTACCGGAATCATGGAGGTGGAATAACGGGGATTTCTACGGGGAAGGCGATCCCTACATTTTGAAATTTAACGGAGTCTATTATATGTACACCAGTACGGTGGACGACAAGCCGGGCGTGAAGGTATGGTCGTCGGAAGACCTGGTGAATTGGGAATATCGCGGCTTATGCGCCACGGAGCCGGTTACGAAGGGAGCCTACGCACCGGAAGTCGTCTATTGGAACGGCGATTTCTATATGTACACCGCGCTGCTCCGCGACGATCCCGGCTCGACGCAGCGAGGCCATCGCGTGCTGAAGAGCGCAAGTCCGACAGGTCCTTTCACGGCCCAAACGGGCAACATGGTGAACGGCATCGACGGGCATGTATTCATTGACGATGACGGGCAATGGTACTTTTACAGCACAGGGAACGGCAATATCGACGTTCGTCCGATGTCCGATCCGTATACGTTCGGTGAGAAATCGAATACCGGAGCCGCGATGAAGGGCTGGACCGAGGGACCGACGGTCATTAAACGCAACGGCAACTATTATATGACGTATACGGGCAATCACATCTGGAGCGACGCCTATCGGGTGGATTACGCGAGCAGCGCGAGTCCGGTTGCGGGCTTCGCGCCGGCTGCGTCCCAGAATCCGATTCTTCTCGACGCGGAGGGCGAACATGTCGGGCTCGGCCATAATTCCATCGTTCGCGGTCCCGACCTGGATTCCGACTATATGGTCTACCATAGCCATGCGAACCCGGGGCGGAATTTGAATCTGGATCGGATCGTCTGGAACGGGGACAAAATGCTCCTGCTTGGGCCCACGACGTCCGAACAGCCGGACCCGGACATGCCCGACTTCAGTGACCGGTTCCGGAGAGAGGAATTGGGCGGCGAGTGGAAGGCCGTAGGCGGAGGGAAATGGGGGATCCGGGACGGCTCGCTGTATCAAGAGGCAGCGGGGGAGCCGAGCCGGACGCGCAAGCTTTTGTCCCGGCAATCGACGGACGACGACTTCACGGCGGAGTTCAACCTGAGGCAGGTCGAGCAGGGGGGCAGCGCGAATCCGCTCATTAGCGCGGTCTTTTCCTACGCCAACGAGAACAATTTCGGCATGGCCTCGCTTAACCGCAACCAGAATCGACTGGAGACGGTGTTCCGCGTAGGCGGCAAGTATACGGAACGGGTGACGACGCCGCTCCCTGACGGCTATGATTATACGAAGTGGCATCAGATCCGCGTCGAGAAGGAGGGCTCCGACTATCGCATTTATGTTGACGGCATGCTGAAGCAGACCCGTTCCGCCCCTCGTCTCGGCAAAGGCAAGATCGGGTACGCGACCACGGACGCGAGCGCGGAATTTTCCTATGTCGCTTTCAGCGACAAGGTTGGCGGCAGCAGCGCGCGCGAAGCGATCAAGCCGATTCCCGGCGAGATTCAGGCGGTCCATTATAATCCGGACGGCAGCGGCAAGTCCGGCGTCAAGCTATCCGAATCGGCCGAAGGAGATGATCAAGTCGCTTCCTTTAAGGGGAGCTTGGCATACAAAGTGAACGTAGCCGAAGCGGGGACGTATGACGTCGTGATCAGGTATGCGGCGGCGGCCGACGCGCGCGTCAAGCTCGAGCTTGACAAACCGGGCAAGCTGACGGATGCGGTGCGGCTCCCTTCGACGGGCGGCGCGGATTCATGGAGCAACGCGGTAATCCGGAATATCAAGCTTCCGCAAGGGCTGCATAAGCTCAGAGTGACGTCTGCCGGGAAAGAGTTCGGGCTCGCGTCGCTGAAGTTCAGCCGCGCTGCCGCCGTGCAGCCCTTGTCCGAGGACTTCGACGACGGTGACGATTTCGGCTGGACGAAATACGAGCAAGGCTGGCGGGTAGATACCGGGGAAGCCGTTCCGTTCGACCTCCCGAAGGCGGTCCCGGGCATCATTGAAGCGCCATTCTACAATACCGGAGGCGAAGGAGTAGGCTACCACGACAGAACGCCCGACAACATCGGGGGCGCCTATCGGAGCGATTCCGTCGATATCCGGACGAACGCCAATTTCAACGGGCTCAACGTCGGCTGGAACCAGGCCGGCGAATGGCTCAAATACAACGTCGACGTGAAGCGGGCCGGTACGTACAGGGTCGAAATAACGGCAGCGACCACGTTTACGGATAATCAGGCAAGACTATGGCTGGGCGACGATACGGATCTGACAGGTCCGGTCAATATTCCGAGCACGGGCAATTGGAACACGTGGCTGACCACGCCTTCGCCGAGCTTTTATCTCCCGGAAGGGGAGCATACGATTAGGTTCGAAACGGTGAAAGGGGAGTTTGATTTCGCGAGGCTTAAATTCGTATCCTTCGACGTACCCCATTCTCTTCCGGGCGTGATCGAAGCCGTGCAGTATAGCGAGGGCGGCGAGGGCGCCGGCTACCATGACCTGACGCCGGAGAATATCGGCGGCGAGTACCGCAATGACGGGGTCGACATTCGCGTCAATCCGAAGGGAGGCTGGAACGTCGGCTGGAATCAGTCCGGCGAGTGGCTGAAGTATAACGTGAGCGCCGACAAGTCCGCTGCCTATGACGTCGGCGTTCGGATCGCGACCCCGCTGGAAGGCGGGAAAATCCGGCTGTGGCTCGACGACGCGACCGATCTGACCGGCGTCGTCGATATTCCGAATACCGGCGGATGGAATAACTGGCGAAACGTCAAGCTTGGAGACTTGACGCTGCCCGAAGGCGACCATACGATCAAGGTTGAAATCGTCCAGGGCGAATTCGAGCTGGCGAGCCTGTCATTCCAGGCGCTGAACGAATCCAAGACGCTTCCCGGGACCGTGCTGGCCGTCGATTACATGAACGGAGGGGAAGGAATCGCGTACCATGACAATACGCCGGATAACATACGCGGCCTTTACCGGACCGACGACGTCGATATCCGATTGCTTCCGGAAGGGTTCACGACGGGGTGGAACCAGACCGGCGAATGGCTGAAGTACGACGTGAACGTCGCCGAAGCCGGCGACTACAAGCTCGATTTGCGAGTGGCGACGGCGATGAACGGCAGCAAGATCAGGCTATGGCTTGACGACACTACCGATCTTACCGGGGTCATCGACGTTCCGAATACCGGCGGTTTTCACGAATGGATGACGGTAACGAAAGAAGGGATTTCCCTTCCCGAAGGCAAGCACACGATCAAGGCGGAAATCGTAACCGGCGAGTTCGACTTCTACAGCTTCCGATTCCACAATGATCCGGACGTTCCGATCGAAGGGGCATACAAGTCCGGGGCGAAAGGATATCCGAAATCGATGATCGGCGACAGCGGCTGGTCCGATTACACCGTCGAGACGGATATCCAATTGGGTGCGAATACGCTGGAGGGAGGCAACGCAGGCATTCTGTTCCGCGTCAACAATGCTGCAGACGGAACGGAGCTCGGGCAGAACCGTGACGACTTCCTTCAAGGGTACGCCGCGTACCTGACCGCGGACGGCGTCCATCTGGGCAAGTTCAACTATTCTTTCGAGTACTTGACCGGCGCTTCGCTAACCGGAACGGTCGGGAGCTGGCAGCATATGAAGGTCGTTGCGAGCGGCACAAGGATTCGTGTCTATGTCGGGGATATGGAAAAACCTCTTATCGATTATACGGATCGGAGCGCGACCGCTTTTACTCATGGCCATGTAGGGGTTAGAAGCTTTAATAGCGAAAGCTTGATCGATAACTTTACGGTGAAGCCGATTCCCGCGCAATAAAAGTTTGCGGCCTCCCGGTCGATTCAATCGGCCGGGAGGCCGTCCGCGTTCTCAAACGATCCGTTTCCGTCATCCCTATGCCGGCTTACATGACCCGGAACACCGGCTCCGACGGGATGAAGTGAACGGGCAGGCCCGGGTACGATTCCCGGAGCCGCTCGGCCAAATCGCGCATGCCGGGCTCCTCGCTCTCCGCATGCCCGATGACGAGCAGCGCTCTCGAATCGCCCTGATACGCGGAGTCCCGCACGTATTCGGGCGTTTCCCATTCGGGGCCTTCGCCGGCGATGACGAGGTCCAGCCCTTTGTCGCGGTATAGCGGAATAGCATTGTCGCCGCCGCCCCGGTAGCCGACGAGAACGCCGATGCGGCTGCAAGCCTTATCCGGATCGCCGGCCACCCGGACATAAGGGATAGACAGCCGGGCTTTCACATATTCCGCAACTTCCGACGCGCTCGTCTCGGGGATGCGGAGCACGGCCGCCGCCGGCAGCATCTCCTCCACGCAAGCTTCCCACGCCAGCTCCCGAAGCAAGCCGGTCATAATGGGGTCGGGCTCCAGCCGATGGCAATAATCGTGATGCCGGTAGACGGCGAGGCCGGATTCGCGAAGCCGCTCTTGCTTGCCGCGATAGACCGGATCGCCGTCCGGGAACGGCTTCGTCAGCCGGTGGCTGTAGTAGGCGGCTTCGTGGGAAATGAGCAAATTTACGCCGAGGGCGAGCGCCCGGTCGATAACTTGCCGCGTCGCCATGAACGTCGTCGCGATGCCGCGCACTTCGGCATCGGGGTCTCCCGGCGCAAGCACGTCGACCGTATTTTCAATCGGCGGGACGGTCGAACGAAGGCTTTCGATTACGTTTCTGATCGTTAGCGTCATTTAAGCTTCCTTTCTGCAGATGCGGTTTCATCCTACTAGAAGTTCGAGGAAGGGAAGGCCGATTCCTTCCCCCTTGGAGCTGCTCCCGGAGTTTCAGTCATTGCCACGATAAACGAAATGGCGTACGATGATACTGCGAATCCATTATCTTATCGCGGGGCGGGAGAACGAGGATGATCTATCTCAAACGAGTCGGCTATAACGTCGAGCATTCCGACGGGCTCACGATCGACCGCCCGAACGGCAGCGGCGATTATCTCTTTATTTTGTTCAGAAGCAGGATGGAGCTGAGGTTCGACGATAAGCCGACGCAGTTCGCCGATAAAAACCATTATATTATTTACGGCAGCGGCAGCCGGCACGATTACCGCGATGCCGAGAAGCCGATGATTCACGACTGGTTTCATTTCGACGGCGAGCGGTTGGACCGCTTTTTCGAGGAATTGCATCTTCCGCTCGACACGCTGCTCCCGGCGCCGGATCCGTTCTATATATCCAGAAAAGTCCAGGAGCTGCACGTGGAGCATATCGATACGGGGAAGTTCCGCGACGAAATCATCGATTCGACGATCCGGTGCCTTCTTTTGAAGCTGAGCGCGATTCGCAATCGCGTCGGCTCGAACATGCAAAGCGGCAAATATTACGGCGAGATCGTCAAGCTGCGCAACGAAATTTACCAGACGCCGCAAATTTTTTATTCCATCGAAGAGCTGGCCGCGAAGGTCAATTTGAGCCGTTCGTATTTCCAGCGGATTTATACGGAGCTGTTCGGCATTTCCGTGCATAACGACATGATCAACAACCGGATTCAGTACGCGATGTATTTACTCGAAAATACGACCTACGGCATCGCGGAAATCGCCCATCTGTGCGGCTACGAGAATGATGTGCATTTCATGCGTCAATTTAAGAAGAAGGCGGACATGACGCCTTCGCAATATCGATCGAATCACCATTTTGACATTGACCGGGTCTAGGGAAGCAGACGATTTTCGTCTGCTTCCTTTTTTAAATATAAGAATTTATAAGTTTTGCACTTATAAAATCGCTTATATTTCATCGTGAAACGAGCTTATGCCGCCAAAGGACGGCACCGAACCGAGCTGCGCTAGATGCAGCTAGCGGTTCGTGCGTAGCGTCAGCCGTTTACACTTGTATTGCGTGAGGCCAAAAAAAGACGATAGATCAGTTAGAAGCGATCATTCGTCATTTCGGCGCATGCGGCTATTTTGTACAATCGAAATCAAAGCTGCCAACTACGGCAAATGAATTTAAGCGGTTCAAGTCAGAAAGGGGATCAACCACGATGAGCGAGCAAGCGGCAATAACGGTTTACGCGCGGGAGCGGGGAGCGGAGCTCGGCGACCTGTTCGGCATTTTTTTCGAGGATTTGAACCATGCGGCGGACGGAGGGCTGTATGCGGAGCTGGTGCAGAACCGTTCCTTCGAATTCGATCCGATCGATCATCCCGATTACGACGCGCTCACGGCTTGGGAGAAAGTCGAGCGGGGCGGGGGCAAGGCAAGCTTGACGATCGGCGAGACCGATCCCGTCAATGCACGCAACCGGCATTACGCGGTCATTGAAATCGAGACGGAGGGCGGCGGCGTCGGCCTGATGAACCGAGGGTTTAATACCGGCATCCCGGTGAAGCAAGGCGAGTCGTACGCCTTCTCCGTCTATGCGAGGCGCGACGGGAGCGTAGGCGAGCCGGTCCGCGTCACGCTCGAGGGAGCGGACGGGCAGGTGTACGGACAAGCCGTCCTGCACGTGGGCTCAAGCGAATGGGCCAAATACGAGGCGGTCATAACGGCGGACGCGACGGATTACGGCGGACGTCTCGCGATCGTGACCAAAGGGAGCGGCAGGCTGTGCCTCGATCTGGTGTCCCTCTTCCCGGTGCGCACGTTCCGCGGGCGGTCGAACGGGCTGCGCGAGGACATCGCGTCCCTGATCGCGGATTTGAAGCCGAAGTTCATGCGGTTTCCCGGCGGCTGCCTGGTCCACGACGGATCGCTGGACGCCGACGACCGGGATTCGATGTACCGCTGGAAAAATACGATCGGCCCGCTCGAGGAGCGGCCGGCGAGGCGGAACAATTGGCGCTACAACCAGACGCTCGGTCTCGGCTATTACGAATATTTCCTGTTCTGCGAAGATATCGGGGCCAAGCCGATTCCGATTCTGCCCGCCGGCTACGATCCGCACCATAAACGGATCGTTCCGCTTGACGAGCTGCAGCCGTGGATCGACGACGCGCTCGATTTGATCGAATTCGCCCGCGGGGACGCCTCGACCGAATGGGGAGGCATTCGCGCGAAGCTGGGCCATCCCGAGCCGTTCGGCCTTGAATACATCGGCATCGGAAACGAGGAGGTCGGCGAGCCGTTCTTCGAGCGCTACGCTTATTTCCATCGCGCGATCAAGGCGAAATACCCCGACATCAAGGTTATCAATTCCAGCGGACCGTTCGCGGCGGGCGGGGAATACGAACGCGGCTGGGCGTCGGCGAGGGAGAACGGCTCCGACCTCGTGGACGAACACTATTACCAGTCGCCGGAATGGTTTCTGGCGAATTACGACCGGTACGACCGTTTCAAGGCCGATGAATCGAAGGTGTTCCTGGGCGAATACGCCTCGTGGGGCAACACGTATTACAACGCGCTCGCGGAAGCGGCTTTCATGACGGGACTCGAGAAAAACGCGCACGCCGTCGGTCTCGCGTGCTACGCGCCGATGCTGTGCAACGTCGATTACATCAATTGGAAGCCCGACATGATCTGGTTTAACAACCGCGAAGCGTTCGGAACGGCGAACTATTACGTGCAGCAGCTGTTCATGCATCACCAAGGCGACCATTTGCTGAAGATCGAAGCGAGCGGCCTTCGGAAGCCTGCCGCGAGGCCCCCCGCCCCGATTGCCGGCGCGCTGTCGCTCGGAACGGAGCTTGGAACCGTGCAGTACTGGGATATCCGTCTCGTTAACGACGATACCGGGGAGACGCTTCATTTCGAAGGCTTGAACGAAACGTTGACGGATTCGCGCGAAGATCGGGAGCGGGGCTCGGCGAAGCGGTCGCTCGGGCTGGGCCGCACGGACTGGGAGCGCTACACGCTGCATCTAAAGGCTAAGAAGCACAGCGGTCCGAGAGGCTTCTACATCCACTTCGGCCAGAGCGACGAGCATAACCATTTCACGTGGGAATTCGGCGGCTGGCAAAACCAGGATTCAGTGGTCGTCTCCAAAGTGTCCGGCCGAGGCTCGTGCCTGACCCAAAGCCTGCTGACGGTCGAGACGGGCACTGAGTACGAGCTGGCGCTCTCCGTTTCGGGAAGAAGCATCCGTACGTATGTCAATGGCGAATTGATCAACGAAACGGAGGACCGGCTGCCGGTCATCGAGCCGCTCTATTACACGGCCAGCGCCGACCGGTCGACGGGAGACGTCATCGTCAAGGTCGTCAACGTGCAGGACGAGAACGTATGCGCGGACGTCGTCGTTGCAGGCTCGCCCGCCTCGCTAGCGGCAGCCGAGGTGTTCGAGCTGTCCGGCCACGGGCTGGACGAGGAGAACGATTTCGAATCGCCGAAGCGAATCGCGCCGAAGCGGAGGGAGCTTCGCATGTCGGATAATCGCATCGCATACGAGTTCCCGAAGCATTCGGTTACGATATTCAGGGTGAAGGAGACGGGAGCCGGGCGATAAAACGCAAGGTCAGCAATCGTGCCGTTTTTTCAACGATCATGGGCTGTACTTAGCGAAGGTAAGGTTCCTAATCGGGGTTTAATTTCTAAAACTGAAATTATCGGATTAAGAAAGAAGCAATAAGGCGATTTAGTTTCAAATATTGAAACAAAAGTAGTTTGTATCGATTGGATATGCACTTTTCATACCGATTAATTTCAATATTAGATATTAATTGGCGAGCGTAGGTGGAATAGGTTAATTTAGTTTCATATTTTTAAACAAGTATCGCCTTCTTATTCCTAAACGGCGTCGAAGGAGGGTGGGCGGCTTGATTTGAAAATGGATAGCAGCGTGAGCGGAATGATCAAAAGTGCGGCAGGTGGGTTTAAAAGCTAGGCGGTGTCATCATATATAACATATTCTTTGGAGCGTTCCCGAAATTGGGGACGCTTTTTTTGTATTCCGACGAGGAGGTTGACGATTTTCGCGTAAATCTAACTAACGTGAACGGATTAAAATCGAAGTTTGTTCGATTTTATGTCAATTTAAATGACAAATTATCATTGTTATTGTCGGGGAAATGCGGTAAATTATTTAATGTCGACATTGTTGTTAGTATATATTACACAAAATTGATAGATAACCTTTGGGCAATGCGAACAAAATTTCCATTCCAATCGTTTTAAGGAGACAAGACCGATGGCAGCGAATCATACAAAAGCGCTTATTTATTCAACGGTTGCGATGACCGCATCCTTCATGATCTGGTCGGTGTTTCCTCCGATTGCCGGGCAATTGCAAGAAATGTTCGGCCTGAGCACGCTTGAGAAAAGCGTGCTGGTCGCAACTCCCGTGCTGCTCGGATCGGTCATGCGGATTCCGATGGGCATTCTCACCGACCGCTATGGCGGCAGGAAGGTGTTCACGCTGACGATGCTGTTCCTGATCCTGCCGATGGTTGCCGCCGGCTTCGCGGATTCGTACGCATGGATGCTCGCTTGCGCCTTCTTCATCGGGATGGCCGGCACCACCTTTGCGATCTCGCTCACGTTCGTATCCCGCTGGTATCCGCCGCAAAGCCAGGGATTCATCCTCGGCATCGCGGGGCTCGGCAATTTGGGCGGAGCGGCCGCGAATTTCATCGTTCCGTCCCTTTCGGCGGCTTACGGGGTTGAATGGGTGTTTTTCGGCTTGGCGATTGGCATTGCGGCGATGGCGATCGTGTTTTACGCCTTCACGAAAGAGCTGCCGAAGCCGGCCGAGCCCAAAACGTTGAAGCAGTCTTTGTCCGTGCTGAAGGATAAGGCAACCTGGCATTTGTCGATCTTTTATTTTCTGACCTTCGGCGGCTTTGTCGCCTTCAGCGTCTATTTGCCGACGCTCCTGAAAGACCTTTTCCAGCTTGACGCCTTCGACGCGGGCCTGCGGACGGCTGGGTTCGTGCTGGCCGCCACGCTCATTCGGCCTGCGGGCGGCTACTTGGCGGACCGGTACGGCAGCAAAAAAATATTGACGCTCGTGTTTGTCGGGATACTGGCTGCGGCGCTCGTGTTGTCCATTACGCTTGAGCAATTTGCCGCGTTCACGTTTTTATGCCTGTTTATTTCCTTGCTGCTCGGACTCGGGAATGGCGCCGTGTTCAAAATGGTGCCGGAAGTGTCTGCGGGCAATACGGGAGCGGTAACGGGTATCGTCGGCGCGGCGGGCGGCATCGGCGGATTTTTTCCCCCGATCGTGCTCGGCATCGTCAAAGACGCGACGGGGCAGTACAATTTGGGCTTCGTCTTCATGGTCGTCTTCGCCGCGGCCTGCCTGATCCTCAACTACGCCGCCCTGCGCCCTGCGCGGCCGGACCATCCGCAATCGGGCAAGTCGCACGGCATGGCGTCGTGAACGAGCCTGAACACGGAGCGGTCCAGTCTGTGGGATGATGTCGTTCGCAAGCGTTCCGCCGTCATGGTGTGACGATTATTTTTTGTTGAATTGCGGATGGCGAGGCGCGCATTGCGAGGCCCATCGATGAGATGGCTTAGCGAGCCTATAAAATCGGCCGGTTTTCCGCATGCGGAACGCCGGCCGATTTTTTTGGCATAGTCACGGGCGGCGAAATGGGGCTATAATGAAACGAGAAGTCTAATACAGATGAGGTTAAGACCGTCACGGATTTGAGGAGCTTAAGCAATGAGCCTGCCATTACCCCGGCCGGAGCGGCAAGCGGTGAGCATGAAGAAGCTTTGGTCTTTTTTTCTGCCGCTTGGCGTTTCGGCGAGCTTGGTCACGATATCGCACGTTATCATTAATAGCACGTTAAGCCGCAGCGCCGATCCCGAAAAAATTATTTCCAGCTACGCGGTTGCCATGAGTCTGCTGGCGATAACCGAACGGCCGGCCGTTCTGCTCCGGCAGACCTGCTCCACGCTCGTAAGGGACAAGCGATCGTTCCGATCGACGCTGACCGTGGCGCAGCTCGTATTCGCCAGCATCATGCTGATGGGGCTTGTCATCAGCTATACGCCGCTCGGCACGTTTATTTTTCAAGGCGTGTTCGGCGTCGGGGAGGACAACGTCGGCGACGTCCTCCTCGTCTACCGGGTGCTCATGTTCGTCAGCTTGTTTTCCGGCATCCGCTGCTTTTACCAAGGCATCATCATTTATAATCTGCGGACGAAATGGTTGACGATCGGTATGGCGATCCGGCTGGCCGGCATGTATGCGCTGTCGCTTTATTTTATCCATACCGGAGTTACGAGCGGCGTCGTCGGCGCGATTATTTTCTTGTTCGGCATGATGATCGAAGCCGCGGTCAGCTTCTCGGAGGGGCGCGTGCTGGCCCGGCAGCTGCCGGACAAGCTGGAGGACCACGCGGTGGAGAACAAACGGCATGTGTTCTCCTTCTACCGGCCGCTGCTTCTTTCCTCATTCATTTCGTTATGGATCGGGCCGGCCATCAACGCGATGCTGGGCAAGACGTGGGACGCGTATTTGTCCATCTCGTCCTTCGCGATCGCCTCCAGCCTCGTCCTGCTGCTCAGCAGCTTTTTCAGTTATTTTCATCAGATCGTCATCAATTTCTACCGGATCGATCCGGCCGCCGTCCGCAAGTTCACATTAATGCTCGGCTTTGTCCCCGTGCTGCTGATGGGGATCATCGCCTTCACGCCCGTAGGCGATCTGCTGCTCGAGCATGTCATCGGCGTGCACGGACGGCTGCGGGCGGAGAGCATTCGGGTGCTGCAGGGCTTCGTGCTGTTCGCGTTCGTTATGCCTTGGCTTGACGTCATGAACGGGCTCGTGTTCGTGCGCGGGCAGACGAAGCTCATCATCGGCTCGCAAATCGCGAATTTCAGCTTGACCTTCGTTACGCTTCTGGTACTCGTTGCGCTCGCTCCCCAGTGGAACGGGACGATCGGGGCATGGGCGCAGTCGATCGGCATGGCGGCGGAGCTGCTCTTCGTCGTATTGGCGCTCCGGTTCGTCAAGCCGGCCGACCCGGTGCCTTCCCGGCAGGTACGGCAATGACGAACGGGCTGCGCGCGCCGGCGCGGCTGTGCGAACGGCGCGGACGATACCAAGCAAGCTTTGAAGCGCAGATGGATTGGACGAAACGGCCGCTCTCTTTAGAGAGCGGTTTTTTCGAATATAAGAATTTATAAGTTTTGCACTTATAAAATCGCTTATATTTCATCGTGAAACGAGCTTATGCCGCCAAAGGACGGCGTCAGCCGTTTACACTTGTCTGCACGGCTGCGGACGGCTATTCCGGGCGCTTCAGCTTGAACAGCGAATTCACCTCCGGCGCAGTCGGGGCGATCATTAGATCGTTCGAACGCTAACGGACTCGATTGCCGTTATTTGTCCAATCGTTGGATTTTGAAAAGGTAACGGACCCGAGAGGTCTTAATCCTCCTAAATGGGGACCGTAAGAAGAAATTTTGCGCCGATAGCGTCACCTCTGTCCGTTAATAATGAAAAAGCGGCCGGTTCATTAAAATAAGAGCCGCTTGGTCCATTAGAAGGAGGCAGTTGTCACAGTAGCCGCACAAAACCGCAATATGGTATTCTGAAGCTAACTTAATCGGAAGAGGGAGAAATGAGATGGCTTCGAACAGGGAGTCCCGGAATGAGCGGCAAGGGCATTCGGACAGGCCGGCGCCGAAGGCAGGCGCGGGGGAAAGAGCGGCATCGGCAAGTCATGGCATCTTAATGGCGCAGGCGGTCTCCGCTCCGCATACGCTCGGATCGGACTCGATTATGCAGCTGCAGAGGGGCGCGGGCAACCGGGCTCTGGGGCAGTTAATTAACGGGCCCGCGGAGCGGCAGCCGATTCAGAAGAAGAACGAGACCGGCATGCCGGATCGGTTGAAGTCAGGCATCGAGTCGCTCTCGGGCTTGTCGCTGGACGACGTCAAGGTCCACTACGGCTCGGACAAGCCCGCCAAGGTGCAAGCGTCGGCCTACGCGCAGGGCACCGATATTTACGTCGGCAGCGGGCAGGAAAAGCATTTGCCCCATGAAGCATGGCATGTCGTCCAGCAGAAGCAGGGGCGGGTACAGCCTACGGGACAGCTGAACAGCTTGCCCGTGAACGACGATCCCGGCTTGGAGAGCGAAGCGGACCGCATGGGAAGCCGGGCGCTGCAAACGCCTGCGAGCGATGGCGGACAAACGGGCGGCTCGGGGACTGCGGCTGGCTCCGTTCAGAGGAGCGCCGCCCCCATTCAAGCGATGCTCGTCAACCGGGGCGGCACGATCGAGTGGGAAGATGACCCGTACGAGCTGAAGGACGGCGAAACGGAATATATTCCGAGCGCCTTCCAGCTGGCGCCGGCGGTCGTATTCGACAGCGGCAGCCAGGTTGCGTCGTTCGACGGCAGCGGGACGCAGCAAATTAACAAACGAAAGGCCGATCCCCCGACGCATAAGGAACTCCAGGAAACGAGGAGGGAGCAGGGGAGGGAACAACGGCGCCGAATAAAAAAAGATTTGTCAAAGCTGGGCAGCTACACGACGGAGCTTGAGTCGACGGCGGAGGAGCTGGAGGAGCTGGCCGGCGACGCGCTGCCGAAGGATCACAAGAAAAAAGTGCGCAAAGCCTACAAGAAGGGGACGGTCAAGGGCGCCGATTTCCGCGGATTTTCCAAGAAGCAGGACGAATTTACCCAGTCCCAAGGCTCGACCGCATTTATCGGCGGATACAGAGAGCCGGGAGGCGATACGCCGCCGCATTACAGCCAGCAATTGAACGATTACGGCGAGCAGATGCTGCGCACGATGAGCGCTTACCGCGGGCCGACCAGCGCGATCGTGGCGCCGATCGACGACAACGGCAGCACGACAGGCCAGCAGCATCCGACAAGCAAGGACCAGCCGAAGCTGCCGGGCGGCGGATCCGGCCACTCCTACGCCGATCGCGGCAGGCTGGACAGCCAGAACGAGGCTTACGAGGAGCTGTCTCAAGTTCAAGGCTTGCCGCCCAACTTTCTCTTCTACGGTTCCATGCTGGCGAGCGGGGTGTCCACGCTGAGCACGATGTCCGCGCCTCTCGCGGCGAGCAACGTCCCGGATTTTAACAGCGGAGGCCATGAGCAGCAGCGGCAGGACCGCGAGGCGATCAAGGAGCAGACGAACGTCCTGGCGACGAGGCTGGGCCTCGAGACGGCAAGCGGCGAACAGGATTACGACGCGCCCTGGACGGCGCGCGATACCCCGACTTCTCCGAGGCGCATGGACGAGGAGGAGACGGCGGCGGCCAAGAAAAAGAAAACGAAAAAGAAGAAAAATCAAACTTCGTCTTAATCGGAGGGCCGCGCGGCGATGAATGCGCGGCTTTCTCGATAAGCAACGGGAGGGACAGAGATGACGGGTGTCATTTCGAAAGCGATCGTCATACTGGATTTTCTTCTGCCGCAAGGGATCGAGAAGGAGGCGAGCGTCACCGAAATCAGCAAGGAATTGGATATGCCGGTCCAGAGCGTTCACCGTATTTTGTCCTCCTTAATGGAGCATGGCTTCGTTGCCCAGGACGCAAAGACCAGAAAATACAAGCTCGGACTATCGATCATGAAATACGGGTTTCTCATGTGGGACAGCCTGATGCTTAGGTCGATAGCCCGGCCTTTCATGCATGAGCTCGGCGAACGTACGAAGGAAACCGTTTATTTGGCCGCTCGCGAGAACGACGAAGGGGTGTACGTCGATTGCGTCGATTCGCCGCAAATTCTTAAAATATCGGAGCCGATCGGCCTGAAGCTTCCGCTCTACATCGGCGCATCGAATCGGGCGATTATGGCCCATCTGCCGCAGAAGACGCGCGATGCCATTCTGAAGGACGTGAGGTGGGACGCGATCCCGTCCCTAAAGCCGATGACCCGGGCGTTCGTCGAGGAAGATATGGCCGCAATCCGGGAGAGAGGCTATGCCGTTTCGGTCGAGGAGGCGACGGAAGGGACGATCGGCATCGGCGTTCCGATTTTTTCCTACGAGAACATCGTGATCGGATCGCTCAACGTTGCGGGGCCGACCGCCAGATTCGGCGAGGAGCAAATCGCCCGGCACAGCCTTCTCGCAGTGAAGTACGCCAAAAAGATATCGAGCGAGCTTGGCTTTCGAGGCCGCCGCGATCGGATGCCGTAGTTTTTTTTGCCGGTGTTTCCCGATATTCGGGAAAACGATCTTCATTATCCGGAATATCGGGATTATAATGGGGGCACTTGGCAATGGGGGGATTATCGATGAACATTTTGGCGTTCAGGCATTTTGATTTTGACGACGATCATGCATTCGCGGCTTGGGCCGCCGGCGAAGGGCATGTCTGGACGGTCCGGGATCCGTCGCAAGGGGTTGACGGGGACTGGCTGCCGGATACGGATCTCTTGATCATTCTCGGAGGTCCGATGAGCGTCTATCAGGAGTCCGATCATCCTTGGCTGATCGAGGAGAAGGCATTCGTCAGGCAAGCGATGGCACGGGGAACAAAGGTTCTCGGGATTTGCTTGGGCGCGCAAATGGTTGCCGAGCTGCTGGGCGGCGAGGTGTACCGGAACGGGCAGAAGGAGATCGGCTGGCATGAAGTGAAGCGAACCGCCGAGAACCATCCATGGCTGGCCGATTTGCCGGAGTCCTTTTATTCCTTTCAATGGCACGGGGATACGTTTCGTCTGCCGGAGGGAGCGAAGCTTCTGGCCTGCTCCGAGGCGTGCGCCATTCAGGCGTTCTCGTATGGCGATCATGTAATGGGGGTCCAATTTCATTTGGAGACGTCGCCCGCCTGCATCGATACGATGCTGGAGAAGTGGCGAGGGGAATTGACCGATGGCCCGTACATCCAATCGGCGGAGCAAATTCGCGGCGGGTACGGGCGGAGCGGTGCTTCCTGGGAGATGCTGCGCGGCATTTTGTCCCGAATCGGCTCATCGCCTGCGGGCTTGCAGGGCGGCTGCGCGGCAGATCGTACAATTGAAATTTCGCTTTGAAGTAGGCTGCTCTCGAGGAATGGACAAATCGGGGCGGGATCTTTAAGATGGATGTGAGTGGGAAAATTAATCCAAGGAGCGTGCCAAACATGGAGATCATTTATCATGGACATTCATGCATTCAATTGGTTTCGGAAGGAAAGTCGCTCATCGTCGATCCGTTTCTCAAAGGGAACCCGCAGGCCGTCGCGAAGGCGGAGGACATTCGGACGGACGCGGTGCTATTGACCCACGCGCATGCCGACCATATCTCGGACGCCGATGCGATCGCCAGAAACAACGACGCGCCGATCGTCGCGATCGTTGAGCTTGCGACCATCATGTCGGGGAAAGGCGCGAAGACGATCGGACTGAATCTCGGCGGCACCGTCGACCTCGGATTCGCGACGGCCAAAATGATTCAGGCGTTTCATTCCTCCAGCGTAGTGCTGAACGACGGGAACCAGATTATATATGCGGGCATGCCCGCCGGCTTCATCCTTCAAGCGGAGGGCAAGACGATTCTGCATGCGGGCGATACGGCTTTGTTCGGCGACATGAAAATGTTCGGCGAGCGCTACTCGATCGACGTGGCCTTCATTCCGATCGGCGATCATTACACGATGGGGCCGGACGACGCGCTGCAGGCGGCGGAATGGTACAAGGCGGGCCTTGTCGTGCCGGTCCACTACGACACGTTCCCGGTTATAGCCCAGGACGCCGAAACTTTCGTCCGCCGGCTCGAAGACAAGGGCTTGAGGGGCCAGGTGCTCGCGCCGGGCGAGAAGCTGACGGTTTGACGATAATGGGGCAACGGGCTGTCCCAAGCAAGCTTGCCTGACGGACGGTTCTTCGCCGCACGCCGCATGATCTTCCCTCAGGCTTCGCGTCCCACGTGCCGAAGACTGCAAATGTGCAGGCTTATTGCCGCTCCATGCGTGCTTGCGAAGTGAATACCTGCGGAAATGCATCTTTTTTCGTTTGGAAAGCTTGATTGGGCCACGTGTCCCCGGAAAGCCTGCACCTGCGCAGGCATTCCGTCAGGCCGCCTAATCGATGGTGCAAAACCTGCACAATCGCAGGCATTGCGCTCGACTAGCCTTGCTGATGCGCAGCCTTTTGGGACTGAATGAAGAAGGGGCCTCCTTCCGTCATCTCGCGATGACGATTGGGACTGTCCCTTCGTTTTTTATTCGGAAAACGCATTCTGTTCGTCAGTGTACGGAAAGTTTGTGCGACTCCGGCCATACAACCGGGCGATGTGCGTCGTACCACCGAAACCCGAACCGAGTCGTTCGTCATGACGAGCAAGCTATGAAAGACCGCCTTAAGAGCGTGACGATCGCCGATTTAATCCGATAACGCAGCCCTGCAATAGCGAACTTGCCTTTTTTCAGGCAGGTTCGCTTTTTTTGTTGTCCGTCGCGGCGTTCTATCCGTCATCCCGCACAAATAGAAGCTGGATATTTCGTTAATAATAGGAAAGTCGATGTTTAGTATTAGTTATCGATCTTGATTATTCGTTATATCGTCTGCCGCGACGATCAAGTAACGTTAAGGATGCTGTAACTATTCATTTGGGAGGGTGCTGACATGAAGCGGCTCGGGAGATCGCCACTGCCTGCCGTTGCGGCGATACTGTTCGCGCTCGCAGCGGCCGGCTGCGGGCTTGACGCAGACGGCGGGGCGGGGAGCGGAGAGGCTCCGAGGCCTTTCGAAGGGCATTCTATCACGCTTGTCACGGGCTCGCATCCGTGGGCCGACGTCATTAAGCCGCTTCTGCCGCGGTTCGAAGCCGAGACGGGCATGAGCGTGCGCGTGCAGAGCTTCTTCGAGGATCAGCTCACGCAGAAGCTGACGGTTCAATTCACGTCGGGCTCGGAAACGCCGGACGTGTTCATGTACCGGCCGCTGCAGGAGGGCAAGCTCTTTTACCGGAACGGCTGGCTTCAGCCGCTGGACGGATATGCCGGCCGCGAGGCGGATTACGACCTGAGCGATTTCACGCCGCAGTCGCTTCGTTCGTCGACCGTGGACGGCGTGCTGACCGGCATTCCGATCATAACGGAGCAGGGAATTTTGTATTACCGCAAAGACTTGCTGCGGGAGGCGGGCATTCCGGTTCCGCGGACGCTCGAGGAGCTGGCGGATGCGGCGGGCAAGCTTCATCGTCCCGAGAAGGGCGTCTACGGCTTCGTGGCGCGCGGGCAGCGGAGTCCGCTCGTCACGCAAGTATCCTCCTTCCTTTATTCCGAGGGAGGGGACTTTACGTCGGGCAGCCGCGCGACGATCAATACGCCGGAAGCGGTTAAAGCCTTTACGATGTACGGCAGCCTGCTCCGGGATTACGGGCCGCCCGGCGCCATTCATATGTCGTGGCCGCAGGCGAGCTCTTTCTTCGCGGAAGGCCGGGCGGCGCTGTACACCGATGCGAACTCGATTTACAAAATGACGTCCGACCCGGCCCGCTCCGAGGCGGCGGATCAGGTGGGCTACGCCGCTTTCCCGGCGGGGTCCAAAGGCTCCAGGCCGTACAATATAACGTCGTGGGGGCTGGCCGTCAATGCAAAATCGGCGGATAAGGAAGCCGCCTGGGCGTTCATCGAATGGGCGACGGGCAAGACGACCATGCTTCAGAGCCAGCGGCAAGGCATTCCCAGCCCAAGATCGTCGCTATGGAATACGCGCGAAGGAACGGCCGGATTTCCGGCGCAGCTGGCCGAGGTGTTCAAGCGCAGTCTGACCGGCGGCGTCGATCACGACCGGCCGACGACGGTCAACGTCGCGGAGGCGCGCGAGCCGGTCGGCGAAATCGTGCAGAAGGTCATGACGGGGGAGACGGATATTCAGAAGACGGCCGATGCCGCGAACGCCGCCTTGCAGGCGATCCTCGACAAAGAAGCGGAGTAAGTGAGGTGCCCTTCATGCGCCGCAGATTATCCATTTTCGGCAAAATACTGATTACGATCGTGCTGCTGCTCATTCCGATTTTGCTTTTGTACGGCTACTCCAACCGCATCGCGAGCCGCGTCGTGGAGGAGCAGGTGCGCTCGTCGAATTTGAGCCAATTGTCGTTCCTGATGAATCAGATGGACGCGAACATGGAGAACCTGTCCATGTTTCCGGTCATTATCAGCTATGACCCGCATATCCGCGAATTTATTAACGGCGCGGGCGAAGCCGCGGCCGGCTTGCTTAAAGCGGAGGCCCAAGTCACGGAGAAGCTTAGCCTGCAAAGCGTGTCGAGCGCGTGGTCGAACGATCTGACCATCGTGCTGCCCGCCGGGAGGAAGATGCTCTCCTCGAACATCTATTTGAACGGTTCCGGCGAATTCGCCGGCGATCAGCCGATCCGGGCGGGATGGACGTTCGGCCTGGACGCGTCCCGCGGCTTCCCGGCCGCGACGTTCGTCCGCGAAATAAGCGAGCCCGCGGTCGCCGCAACGTTCGGAGACGCGGACGCGGTGTTTCAGATCCGTTTTCCCGTCCAAAACCTTAGCGGCATGCTCGACGCATACAAAAAAGAAAATAAAGGCGATCCGTTCCTGTATCATCCCGATTACGAGCTTATTCCGAGCAGCACGACGTCCGAAGCGATGGCGGAGCGGGTTGTCGGCGGGCTCGCGGGGTCGCCTCTGCAAAAGGCCGGCCAGCTGACGCAGCGCATCGAGGGCCAGAACTATTTGGTACATTACGTGAAATCCGGCCAGCTCGGCTGGTATCTGGTCGATTACGTCCCCGTGGAGAGGATCGTGTCGCCGATCACGACGGCCCGCAACTGGTTCTACGGCTCGATCGCCCTGCTGCTGGCGATGGGCGTCGTCGCTTCCTTCCTGCTGTACCGCAACGTCCAAATTCCTCTTCGCAAAATGATACGCGGCGTGCAGCGAATGAGCCGCGGCGATCTCTCCTGGAGGATCCACTATAAAGCGAACAACGAATTCGACGAGCTCATTGCCCATTACAACGAAATGGCCGGGCAGATCCAGCTGTTGATCGAGGACGTCTACACGGAGAAGCTTCGCGCAAGGGAGGCTACCTTGAAGCAGCTGCAGTCCCAGATCAACCCGCATTTCTTGTACAATTCCTTGTTTTTCATTATCAACTCGGCCATGCTCGACGACCGGGAAGCCGTCATCTCCATGACGGAGAATTTGGCGGAATTTTACCGGTACACGACCAAGGTCGAGCAGCAGCGGGTGACGCTGCGGGAGGAGCTGGAATTCGTTCGCCACTATTTGAACATTCACCATCTGCGCATGGGCAGGCTTGAATACGATATCGACGTGCCGGACGAGATGCTGGGCGAGCCGGTTCCGCGGCTCATTCTTCAGCCGCTCGTGGAGAACGCCATTATTCATGGCATCGAGAGCCGCGTCGGCGGCGGCAAGCTTGTCATCTCCGGGCGGCAGGACGGGAAGTTCAACCGCGTTTCGGTAACCGATAACGGTGCCGGACTCACCGAGCCGGCGCTGATCGAGCTGATCAGGCGGCTGGGCGATGCCTCGACGGACGGGCTTGGCTCCGGAATGCGGAACGTGCACCGGCGGCTGCGTTATCAGTTCGGGAAAGGCTCGGGCCTCTCCTTCCGGCACGCGCCCGGCGGAGGGCTGATCGCCACATTGACTTGGGCCAGCGGCGGCGACGGACCGGATCGGCCAAATTTGACGGAGGGTGGTGAGCCGGATGGCTCAGCTTCTGATCGTGGATGACGAAGCGCATGTCGTGGACCGGTTCGCCGCCACGATCGATTGGAAATCCGAAGGCATCGAGCAGGTGCATAAAGCGTACTCCGGCCTTGAAGCGTTCGAGCTGCTTCAGCAAATCTCCATCGACATCGTCGTCACCGACATTAAGATGCCGGGCATGTCGGGAATTGAGCTGATCGCCGAGATTCGCCGGACGTGGCCCACGACGAAGTGCATCCTGCTCTCCGGCTATTCGGAATTCAATTATGCCAAGCAGGCCATGCTGCTTCAGACGGAGGATTATTTGCTGAAGCCGGTCAAGGAAGAGGATTTGCTCGGGGCGGTGAGACGCGTACGGGGCAAGCTGGAGCGGGAATGGGAAGAAGTCGTCTCGAGCCGGCGGCTGACCTATACGCTCAAGGAGAATCTCCCGCTTATTCGGGCCAATCTCCTTCTGGAGCTGCTGCAGGGCAAGAAGTGGAACGAGCAGGCTCTCCGGGAGAAAATGAACATGCTTGACATGGGCGAAGGGGCGGCCTGGACGTCGTTCACCCTCATGATCGTCAGGCTGGATGAGCATTTCCTGCAATATGACGCACAGGATTTGTCGTGGAAGGAATATGCCGTCAGCAACATGGCCGAGGAGCTGTTCGGCGGGCGTTACGCGATTTGGCACGCGAAGGACGTCCATGATTACCTCGTCTTCCTGATGACGGCTAAGCAGGGGGACGACCCGGTCTGGTTCGAGCGGACGGCCGCCGCGCTGCAGTCCGCCGCATGCGATTACCTGAAAAGCCGAATTTCGATTATGGTCGGCCGAAGGGGGGCGTTCCCGCGCGATGTGCATCCCGCGTACAACCGGGCGATTGCCGCCTTCCGCAGGCGCATCGGCAGCGAGAGCGAGCTGTTCATGCGGCTGGAGGAAGACGACCGCACCGTCGGCCATGTCGGCGCCTTGCATGGGCTGCACGAGCCGCCGACCTTGATCCAACTGCTTGAGGCCGCCAGGTGGGATGCCGCCGAGGACAAGCTCCGAAGCGTATTCGAAGCGATGGAAAGCGGCGAGACGGCGTCGCAGGAGCATTTGCTCGAGATGTATTTTACGATCGCATCGGCTTACGCCTATACCGCACATAAGAACGGCCGCCTGCTCGCGGAGCTTATCGGCATCCATTATGAGCGGATGACCGATGGCGTTCCACTCCGGTCGCTGAATCATCTTCGGGAATGGTCGCTGCTGACGCTTCGGCATATCCAGGAGGACACGGCGAGGGAGTCCAGGGATACGAGATCGTCGTTGATCGAGGTCATCCGGTCGTTCATCGAAGAGAATGTGACGCGGGATATTTCGCTGCAATCGATCGCGGACAGGGTGATGCTGCATCCGGTATACGTCTCGAAAGTGTACAAGCTGGAAACCGGCGAAAATATTAGCGATTACGTGCAGCGCGCCAAGATGGGGAAGGCGGAGTTTCTGCTGAAGAACAGCCAGGACAAAATCTACGAAATCGCGGACAAGCTCGGCTACCAGAGGCCGCATTCCTTCATTCACGCCTTCAAGAAGGCGCTGGGCATGACGCCGCAGGAATACCGCGACCGTTACGGGCAATAGGAGGCGCAGCCTGAGCGCGGTCGCGTCAAGGACTGGATTCGAACTCAACTATACAGGAGGTATCATTTATGTTGCTATTTATCGTGCTTGCAGCGATCCTTGTGCTGCTGCTGCTCATTACGGTCGTCAAGCTTAATCCATTCGTCGCCCTCATCGTGACGGCGATCGGAGCGGGTCTTGCCGCCGGCATGCCGCTTCTGGCCACGGAAGATACGCCCGGCATCATCGACTCCATCAAGACGGGCATGGGAAATACGCTGGGCTTCCTCGCCATCGTTTTGGCGCTTGGCACGATGCTGGGGAAAATGATGGCGGAGTCCGGCGGCGCGGAGCGAATCGCCCGCACGCTTATCAAGCTGTTCGGCGAACGCAACGTCCACTGGGCGATGATGTTCGTGGCGTTCATCGTCGGCATACCGGTGTTTTTCCAAGTCGGCTTCGTCCTGCTCATTCCGCTCGTCTTCACGATCGCAAGGCAGACGGGGCTGTCCCTCGTCAAAATCGGCGTTCCGCTCGTTGCGGGCCTATCCGTCGTACACGGGCTCGTGCCGCCGCATCCCGCGGCCATGGCGGCCGTCGGCATCTTCAACGCCGATATCGGGCTTACGATTCTTTATTCGTTGATCGTCGGGCTCCCGACGGCCATCGTCGCCGGACCGCTGTACGGCAACTGGATCGGGAAGCGAATCCATAAAGAGGTGCCGAAGGAAATGGGCGAGCAGCTGACGGAAAGCGCCGATTCGAAAGCGCTGCCCGGCTTCGCGAACACGCTCATTACGATTCTGGTTCCCGTGTTCTTGATGCTGATCGCCACGTTCGCGGACCTCTTCCTCGAGAACGGCGTACTCGTCAAGGACGATTTCCTGTATCTTGCCGCCAAATTCGTCGGCGACCCCGTCGTCGCGCTGCTGATCGCGACCGTGTATTCGTTCTTCAGCCTTGGCTACTTCAGAGGCTTAAGCCGCGAGAAGGTGCTTAAGTTTACGAACGATTGCCTCGCGCCTACGGCAACGATCCTGCTCGTCATCGGCGCCGGCGGCGCGTTCAACCGCGTGCTGCTGGATTCCGGCATCGGCGAATACATCGCCGAGCTTGCGACCGCTTCGAACGTATCGCCGATTCTGCTCGGCTGGGGCATCGCGGCCATGATCCGCGTAGCGACCGGCTCCGCGACCGTATCGATGATGACGGCCGCCGGCATCGTCGCGCCGATCGCCGCGGCCATGCCGGGAACGAACGTCGAGCTGCTTGTGCTGGCCACCGGCGCGGGGTCGCTGATTCTCTCGCACGTGAACGACTCCGGCTTCTGGCTGATCAAGGAATATTTCGGCATGTCCGTGAAGGAAACGCTCCTGACGTGGACGGCGCTCGAGACGATCATTTCCGTCGTGGCGCTCGGCCTCATTCTTGCGCTGAACACGGTCGTCTAAATGGAATACGAGTAATGGAAAGCGAGGCAACGCTATGCAAATCGGATTAATCGGTTTAGGAAAAATGGGCATGCAATTATCGTTGAATTTGATGGACAGCGGCCATGAAGTGACGGCGTACGACGTCAATGCCGAGGCCGCGGCGGCATTGTCGGCGTCCGGCGGGATCGGCGTTCGCTCCTTGGAGGAGCTGGTCCGCCGCCTGTCCGCCCCGCGGAAAATTTGGATGATGGTGCCGGCGGGAGACGTAACCGAGCAAGTGCTGCGGCAGCTTAAGCCGCTGCTCGGCCCGGGAGACATCGTCATGGACGGCGGCAATTCCAATTACAAGGATTCGATCCGGCGGGCGGAAGAGCTGGCGGCGGCCGGCATCCGCTTCCTGGATATCGGAACGAGCGGCGGCACCGAAGGCGCGCGCAGCGGCATATGCGCCATGGTCGGCGGCGACGCGCAGACGTATCGGGAGGTCGAACCGCTGCTTCGCGGCATTTCGGTCGCCTACGGGCTGCTCCATGCGGGACCGGCGGGAAGCGGGCATTTTTTGAAAATGATCCACAACGGCATCGAGTACGGCATGATGCAGGCGATCGCGGAAGGATTTGAAATACTTGACAAAAGCCCGTTCGAGTTCGATTATGAACAAGTGGCCCGCGTATGGAACAACGGCTCGGTTATCCGGTCATGGCTAATGGACCTGACGGAGAGGGCGTTCAGCAAGGATCCCGGCTTAAGCCGGCTGAAGGACGTCGTCCACGCCTCCGGAGAAGGCAAGTGGACGGTGGAGACCGCCCTCGATTACGGAGCGGCCGCTCCGGTTATCGCGCTGTCGCTCATGACGAGATACCGGTCGCAGGACGAGCATTCGTTCTCCGGCAAGGTCGTCGCGGCGCTTCGCAACGAATTCGGCGGCCATGCCGTCGTGGCCGCGGAAGATTGAAAGAAGAAAGGAGCGAATGAACGCATGGCATCCTCTTACGTCATAGGCACGGATATCGGCACGACAAGCACGAAATCCGTCCTATTCGACGCATCCGGCAAGCTTATTGCCAGCCATACTATCGAATACCCGCTTTACTCCCCGAAGCCGGACGTCGCCGAGCAGGACCCGGACGAAATATTCCGCGCCGTCGTCGGCACGATCAAGCAGGTCGTCCTGGGCGGAGGCGTCGGGCCTTCCGGCGTGATCTGCGTGTCGTTCAGCTCCGCCATGCATAGCGTGATCGCCGTCGACGCCGACGGCAAGCCTATTACCAGGTGCATGACTTGGGCGGATAACCGCAGCGCCGGCTGGACCGAGCGGATCAAGAACGAAATGAACGGGCACCAAATTTATTTGCGTACGGGCACGCCGCTCCATCCGATGTCCCCGCTGTCCAAGCTCACTTGGCTGAGGCATGAGGAGCCGGAGCTGTTCGCCCGCGCGCATAAGATTATCTCGATCAAGGAGTACGTGTTCCACCGGTTGTTCAACCGGTACGTCGTCGATTATTCGATCGCTTCCGCTACCGGCATGTTCAACCTGAGCGAGCTGGCTTGGGACGAGGAAGCGCTGCGGGTGACCGGCGTGACCGGCGACCGGCTGTCGGAGCCCGTCCCGACTACTTACCGGCTGTCGGGGATGGACGCGAAATGGGCGTCCGAGATGAATCTTCCCGCCTCCACGCCGTTCGTCGTCGGGGCGAGCGACGGCGTACTGTCCAACCTGGGGGTGAACGCGATCGATCCGGGAACGGTCGCCGTTACGATCGGCACGAGCGGAGCGATCCGCACCGTAACGGACAAGCCGGTCACCGATCCGAAAGGGCGCATCTTCTGCTATGCGCTGACCGAGGAGATGTGGGTCGTCGGCGGTCCCGTCAATAACGGCGGAATGATCTTCCGCTGGCTTCGCGACCAGCTCTGCGCACCCGAGATAGAGACGGCCCGCCTGCTTGGCAAGGATCCGTACGAGGTGCTGACCGAGATCGCTTCCCTTGTGCCTCCGGGCGCGGACGGCCTCCTGTTCCACCCTTATTTGGCCGGGGAGCGGGCGCCGCTGTGGGACGCCCATGCGAGGGGCTCCTTCTTCGGGCTGGGCTTGCACCATAAGAAGCAGCATATGATCCGCGCCGTTCTCGAAGGCGTCATCTTCAATTTGTTCACCGTCTTCATGGCGCTGGAGGAGCTGATCGGCCATCCGAAGAAGATTCAGGCGACGGGAGGCTTCGCCAGATCCGAGCTGTGGCGCCAGATGATGGCCGACATCTTCGATCAGGAGGTGCTGGTGCCGGAAAGCTTCGAGAGCTCTTGCCTCGGCGCCGCGATTCTCGGCATGTACAGCGTCGGAGAAGTCGACTCGCTGCATGTCGTATCGAAGATGATGGGGACGAGCCACCGGCATGTGCCGAACAAAGACAACGCCGAGCGGTACAAGGAGCTGAGCCGGATCTTCGTCCGCGTCTCCCGCCTTCTGTCGGAGGAGTACCGGGCAATCGCCGCTTATCAGAACAAATGGATGTAACAACGCGCATGGACGATTCCGGATTTGCCGGAGTCGTCTTTTTTTGCGAGGAAAACGCCAGGCGGGATCTCCTCCTCTGCGATGCTTCGGTGATTATTCGAATTGAATAATTTTTAATGAAAATTCATTGATAATTCTGCTAAAATATTCATTAAGCGTACTCTATGGGAGGGTGTTTCATGAAATTAAGCTCGATCTTACACAGACTTAACGGATTGTATAAATTCGGAAACTCGGCAACGAAGCTGCGGGGGAAGGTGTTTGTCAATCGCATCGGCTCCATCCGGACCGGCAGAAATTTATCCATCGTCGGACACCCGTGGGCGGTTCAAATTACGAGTACGAGAGGAGCCAGCCTGACGTTCGGGGATAACGTATACGTCAATGCCGGCGTCGGCATTGCGGCCAACAAAGAAATCGTCATCGGCGATAACGTCAAGATCGGTCCGAGAACGAGCATTTTCGACAGCAATTATCATCGCATAGACTCGGCCGACAAGAGCGAGATGAGCAGAAGGATTACAATTGGCAATAACGTGTGGATCGGAGCGGACTGCACCATTTTGCCGGGCGTTACGATCGGGGACAATTCCGTCATCGCGGCCAAAAGCACCGTCAATAAGGACGTCCCCAAAAACGTGCTGGTCGGCGGAAGTCCCGCGAAGGTCATCCGCGAGCTGGAAATCGAGGATGGATGGATCAGGGACTAATGTTGGGCGTACAACCGCCTCCGGCATAAGCGGTTTGGCTTGCGCCGGCGATCGAAAGGGAGTTGGAGAGGAAGCGCCGCGTCCCCGTTAGCTGCTGATTTTGAAACTAAAACGGCGTCAGGCTTAAACTGCTGCCGTTTTATTTCAGATTTTGAAACTAAATGGGATATGCGGGGCTGCATCGGCCTCTTAATGCGGATTGGTTTCATAATTTGCGACTAATCCGCGATCCGGTTGCTGCAGGGACCATTTAGTTTCAGAAAATGAAATGAAGTCGGGTGCACCGTCTTCGCCGCGTACTGCTTCTCCTCCCTAGCCCCGCCTCAGTAACTCCAAAGCCCCAACCAAGCCCCAACCAAGCCCCAACCAAGCCCCAACCAAGCCCCAACCAAGCCCTACCTAAGCCCCACCTAAGCCGCTCTAAAGTTACTTCCCAATCCTCACCGAAGTTAATTCTAGCTGTTCCCAATCCGCTCCTAAGTTACTCCAAACTCCTTCCAATCCGCACCGAAGTTTATCCAAGCTGTTCCCAATCAGCTCCTATGATTACTCCAAGCTCCTCCCGAGCTCTCAAGCTCCAATGAGCCGCGCCCATGCCCCCATAACGCGGCTTGCTTCGGCCGGCCGGCCCGGGTATCTTTTTTTTGCACTTTTTTTAGAATTCATTTAGAGGCCGTTAAGAGACGGAGGCTATTCTGGTTATGGAAAGCTTTCTAAATAAAAACGACGGAGGTACACAATGAAGAAAAAATGGGTGACGATGGGAGCGGTGTTTGGCATCGGGGCGGTCATGCTGACGGCAAGCGGCTTGTCCGCCATGGCAAGCACGTCCGGGTATGAAGCGTACAAATCGGCGGTCAAAAACGTTCATTCGGCCGCGAGCATGACAACCGGGGGGACGATTACGGTTACCGACAACGGCCGCACGGTATTAAGCGCCGATCTGACGGCAAAAATCAATCATGACCGCGACGCGATGAGCGCGGCGGTAACGGTTGGCGACGGTTCCGAAGAACATACGATGAACATGTACCGGCAGGATGGACAAATCATTTTGGACGACGGCAAGAGCGGCGTATATAAGCGGATCGAAACGGGCGGCGAGCATTGGAAGAAGGACGGCGGGCAGCATGTCGGACCGCCGGCGCACGCGGAGAGGATCATCGACGCCTTGATGGGCAGCCTGAAGGACCTTGCGACCGTCGAAGCGACGGCGGACGGCGGCAAGCTCGCTTCGCTCCATCTGTCCGGCAGCCAAATTCCGGCGGTCGCGAATGCGGTCGGCTCGTTGTTCGTCTCGAACATGTCGAACGGCGAGCATGGCGCGCATTGGGGCGGCGAAGCGGCGCAGAATCCGATGCATCCCAATTGGACGGCGAACTGGCCGAAATTGACGGATCAAATCAGCGTGGAACAAATCGAGCTCGACGCGGACATTAATCCAAGCAACTACCTTGAGCGCCAAGAAGCCGAGATCGTCATTACCGGCAAGGATGAGAGCGGCGCTTCGCACGAAGTGGTGATCACGGTCGACGTCGACCTGTCGGGCTTTAACGAAACCGTGCCGGATGCGATCGATTTGACCGGCAAGCAGGTAGAGACGATTCGGAACGAAGAGAACGGCCCTCCTTGGGCGCATTAAGACAGCCGCGGCCGGGCGAGCGATCGCCCGGCCGCGCAACCAAACGACGAAAAGGAGCTGCTGCGATTGGAACGCGAACGCGTATTGGAAGTGAAGGACGCGGCCAAACGGTTCAGGAACGGCCGCGGCATTAAGGGAGTCAGCCTCGAGCTGTCAAGGGGAGACGTCTACGGCCTGTTCGGACCGAACGGCGCGGGCAAGACGACGCTGCTCAAGCTGATCACGGGCCTCATCCGGCCCGATCGCGGCACCGTCCATTTGTTCGGCAAGCCAGCGGCGACCAGGTTCGAGGAGGCGATGTCGCGCGTCGGCTGCGTGATCGAATCGGCGGACGCGTACGAATTCATGAGCGCCTACGATAATTTGAAGCTGGCGGCAAGGTTCTACCCGGGCATCGCCGCCGGCCGAATCGATCAAGCGCTCGAGGAGGTCGGCCTCGCGCCGTACAAAAAAGAAAAAGCCGGCGGGTTCTCCCTCGGCATGAAGCAGAGGCTGGCGCTCGCCGCGGCCTTGCTGCCGGGGCCCGAGCTCGTCATCCTCGACGAGCCGACCAACGGCCTCGATATCGAAGGCATGGTCGACATCAGGCGGACGATCGAGCGGCTGGCGCGGGAGCAAGGCATCGCCTTTATCATCTCCAGCCATATGATCGGCGACATGGAGAAGCTGGTGAACCGGTTCGGCATATTGCAAGGCGGCGAGCTGATCCGTCAGGAACGCCTGCAGGACCTTCTGCCGGAAGGGACGACGCTGGAGCAGTACTATATGGCGCAAATCCAATCGAAGAAGGAAGCGGATGCTTATGCATAGTTTAAAAGCGAATTGGCTGAACGAAATGGAGAAGCTGTGGGTTCAGCGGCGCACGAAGGGATTCCTGCTGCTGACGCTGCTTATTCCGGCGGCTGCCGCGGCGGCGATGGCGCTGCTGCAGCGGAGCGCCGGATTCGGCTTGGAGCTGGGCGGCGACGTGCCGATGCTGATGCTCGGCTTGTTCACGACGCTGTTCCTGCCGCTGTTCCTGATGATGACCGCCGTCGATTTGTTTACCGGCGAAGCCGCGGCCCGCACGCTTAAGCTCGCCCTGGTGCGGCCGATTACCCGCGCCAAGCTGTTCGCCTCCAAGGTGCTCGCGCTCGCCGCCTACATTGCCGTTCATCTCGCGGCCGTCTGGCTGACGTCCGTCGCGGCGGGCCTCTTGTTGAACGGGCCCGGCATGCTCGGCAGGCTGGCGGGCAGCGCGCTTGCCTATGCGGTCGCTTTCGCGCCCATGTTCGCGATCGGCTTGATCGCCGTGCTGATCGCCCAGCGGTTCACGAGCAGCGCCGGCGCGCTCGGCCTGATGATCTTCGTCTTCGCCGCCGCGAAGCTGCTGCCGTACGTGCTGCCCGAGGCCGCGGTCTGGTCCGTCTTCTCGCATACCGATTGGCATACGCTGTGGGTCGGAGACGGCGCATCGGCCGGGAAGCGGTTAAATACGTTTTTCATTCTTGTTTCTTATAGTATGATGGCTTATATGGGCAGCTTGATGATGTTCGAGAGAAAGCCATTCTAGATTGAAGCAAGGAGCAGCGCAATGACGATCCGCAAAAGACTGATATTATCCTATATCGCCATGGTGCTCATTCCGGTCATTTTGTTCATGGCGGTGACCCTCGCGGTTATCGGGCTGTTCTTCGGCGATTGGAACGGCGATTTGAAGCCCGACAATCATTTCGGCCACGACAACATGAGGATGATCGGGGAGACGATGGGCAACCGGGAGCAGTTGTTCTCGAACGTCAAGTACTTGGCGAATTACGAGCCGGACCTTTTGGCCGACGAATCTTACCTTCTAGAAACGGATGAAGCGTTTAACGGCCTCGAAGCGGGCCTGGTCGTTGCGAGGGACGACGGCATCCTGTATGCGTCCCCGCTCGTTGAAGGGCCGGGGCTGTACGAACAGCTCGCGAATTACAAGCCGGGATGGAACGCGAAGATCAACGATCGGTTCACGGTCGAAAAGCATGACTTCGCGTTTGGCGATCAGAGCGCCGGCACGATCTATTTGCTGTCGGATATGACGCCGCTCATCGACCGGATGCAGCAGCTTTTCCCGATATTGTTCCTATCCCTCCTGCTTATTATCGGACTGACCAACGGCTTGCTCACATACCTCGTGTCGAAGAGCATCATCAAGCCGCTCCGCTTGCTCAAGACGGCGGCGGAGCAGATCAAGGAGGGCAATCTCGACCAGGCGCTGGCGCTCGGACGGAAGGACGAATTCGGCAAAGTCGGGGAAGCGTTCGAAGAAATGCGGGAAAGGCTGCGCGAATCGATCCGTCTCCAGCTGCAGTACGAGGAAAACCGGAAGGAGCTCATCTCGAACATTTCCCATGATTTGAAAACCCCGATTACCGGCATCAAGGCTTGTATCGAGGGGCTCCGGGACGGCATCGCCGATACGGAGAAGAAGCGGGACAAATATATGGAGATGATCGACAAAAAGACGGGCGACATGGATCGGCTGATCGATGAGCTGTTTCTGTTCTCCAAGCTGGATTTGAAGCGGCTGCCGTTTCATTTCGAACGGATCGACATCGCTGCCTATATGGAAGACTGCGCAAGGGAGCTGGGAATCGATCCGCATATGAAGGACGCGGCGTTCCGGTTTATTTATGACGGTCCGCGGCCGCTTTATGTCATGGCCGATCTCGAGAAGCTGCAGCGCGTCATGATGAACATCGTCAACAACAGCGTCAAATATATGCCCGGGGAGGACAAACGCGTCGAGCTGAGCCTGCTGCGAGGGGCCGAAGAAGCGACGGTCAGCATCCGCGATTACGGACCTGGCATCGAGAAGGAGGCGCTGCCCCATATATTCGACCGGTTCTACCGGGCGGACCAATCGCGCAATTCGGCCACCGGCGGAAGCGGCCTCGGCCTTGCGATCGTGAAGCAGATCGTGGAGGCGCACGGCGGGCGGACATGGGCGGACAGCGCGCCCGGACTCGGCACGACGATATCGTTTACATTGCCCATGGCGGAGAAGGCAGGCGGAGAGAGCGAATGAAGAGGATACTGATTATCGAAGACGAAGCCGTCATCGCGGAGGTCGAGAAGGATTACCTCGAGGCGAACGGCTATGCCGCGGAAATCGCGGAGAGCGGGGATATCGGGCTGCGCAGGGCGCTGGACGAAGACTTCGACCTGATTATTTTGGACCTCATGCTGCCGAAGGTGGACGGCTTCGAAATATGCAAGCAGGTGCGCAAGGCGAAGCCGATTCCGATCCTGATGGTATCCGCGCGCAAGGAGGATATCGACAAAATCCGCGGCCTCGGTCTCGGCGCGGACGATTACGTGATCAAGCCGTTCAGCCTGGCGGAGCTGGTTGCCCGGGTCAAGGCGCATCTTGCCCGCTTCGACCGGCTGACGAGCCAGACGGCGCCGAAGGACGAGCTGCGGATTCGAGGGCTGCACATCGATAAGCTTTCGCGCAAAGTGACGCTGAACGGTGCCGACCTGTCGCTGACGAGCAAGGAGTACGATCTGCTGCTCTTCCTGGCGATGCATCCGAACCGGGTGTTCACGAAGGACGATTTGTACGAAAAAATATGGGGGATGGACTCGTTCGGGGAGCTGGCCTCGGTAACCGTATATATCAGCAAGCTGAGGGAAAAAATCGAGCGCGACCCGTCCAAGCCGCAATATATCGAAACGATTTGGGGAGTCGGCTACCGCTTCAATTTGTAGAAATAAACGTTGGACGGCCAGGCGGCAGCTTGGTGTCGACGTTTTTTTTGGCGCACGGAAAGAAGCCGGCGCGTGCAAAAAGACGAACCCCCTTCGCACGGAAGGGGGTTCGGTGACCGATCGGGCTTATTTCGCTCCGGTAAGCGTCGCGGTTCTTAAAATCCGGCGGTCTTCCGTCCAATTGTCGCGGTACCAGGTGCAGCTTTCGAACGTATCGCCGACCTGCTTCATTTTGCACTCGAGCAGCTCCCGGAAGCGCCCCAAAATATCGCCGTAACGGGAATCGTCCGCCAAATTATGCTGCTGAAGCGGATCCGCCGCATGATCGAAGAGCAGCTCCTTCCGATCGGAGCGGTAGACGGCGTACGTATACCGTTTGTCTCTCACGGCCCGCCATTCGTGCCCGTCGGCCCAATCCGCCGTTGCGCCGGTTCCCTGAAGGAAAGCCGCCTCCGGTTCCGGCCCGCCGCCCCCGAGCGCGAACGGGCTGAGATCCATCCCCTCGACTTCGCTCGGGACGGGCAGACCGAGCATGGTCAGCAGGGTTGGCATAATGTCGCAGGTGTTCAGGCAGACGTCGGTCTCCGCGCCGATCGGGGTCAGGCCGGGCTTGCGAACGAGGAAAGGAACGCGGATCGCTTCCTCGTAAAAAATGTTTTTCCCCTTTCGGCCGTGCGCGCCGAACAATTCCCCGTGGTCGGAGGTGAAGACGAAGATCGTATCGTCCTTAAGCCCCAGCTCGTCAACGGCCTCTATCAGCCGGCCGACGTTCCAGTCCAAATTGGCCGTCATCGCGTAATAGACGCGGAGCCATTCGGGGATTTGCTTGCGCTCTCTTGGCGACAGCTTGGCCCAGTTATCCGCGTAACGGTCGTTCTCGTCCTTGTAGTTGGAAGGGAGCGAGAAGTCGACGTCCTTGAATTTAGCCAAATATTCAGCGGGCACATTCTCCGGAACCCACGGGTCATGCGGCGTGCCGAAGGAGAGGAACAACGCGAACGGGCGGTCGTCGCCGGCCATGCGCTTCATTTGCTCGATAGCCAGGTTCGTCTGGCCGTCGGGCTCGTAGCCCTCCATCGGAATTTTGTCGGGACTGTCGGTATGATAGTACATATTGTAATATTCGTGGTGGAAATTGTAGGACGCCCAGTAGCCGTCGAAGCCGAGCCGATGCTCGCCCGGCGGCACGTAAGAGTTGCGTGGGTCGTAATGGTTGCCGAGCTCGTTCGCCCAAAGATGCCATTTGCCGATGTAAGCGGTGTCGTATCCGTGCTCGTGCAGCACATGCCCGAAGCCGCGATGGTTCGGGTTCATCGTAATTTCGTTGATGACCATGCCCGTACTCGTCGAATATTTGCCGGTAAAGAGCGAAGCCCGGTACGGCGCGCAAACGGGGTGCCCGGAAACGGCGTTCGAGAAGCTCATGCTCTCGGCGGCCAGCCGGTCGATGTTCGGGGTGATCGCTTTGCCGTCCCCGGTGTAGCCGCAAGCGGACAGCCGCAGCTGATCGGCAAAAACGTAAACCAGATTCGGGCGTGCGGCGCGTTGATCCTTTTCCATCCCATACAGCCTCCTGAATAACGGAATTTCCGATCGTTCGTTCGGATACCGTCTATTCTACGCCCGGACCGCTCCGCGTTTAATAGGAAATAGGGAAGAAAAGGTGCGGTTAACGGACATGTGGTACAATGGGGCAAAAGCTTAGCTGCAATCGCGAGGTGACGGTTTTGGACATGAAGCATGGAGAAGTATATTCGATTCCTTCCGATCTCGACATCGGCGTCTCCGTCCCGCTGATCGGGATCAATTACTGCCACGCCAATTACCGGAACGTCCGCGGCCGCTCCGATATTACGGTTCTCGCTTACGTGCTGCGCGGACAAGGCAGAATCCGGGTCGATTCGGCCACGCATCTACCGCGGGAAGGGGACGTATTCATTTTGCGCAAGGGGAGCTACCATGAAGTGACGGCCATGCCCGATCAAGAGGGCTACTGGACTTATTTATGGTACAATCTCCACGGCAACAGCGACGAGCTGTTATCCGCCTACCAGCTGAAGGAGAAGGCGCACATTCCGAACGCGCCGCTGGAAGATATGTTCCGCAAAGGATTTCGCCTGGTGAAGCGGAACCGGCGGACGAACGCGGAGCAGGCGCAGACCGGCATCCAGCTCGTATGCACGGAAATATTGATCGCGCTTACGCGGCTGCTGAAGGGGCGGAACTTGATGCTGTCCGAGCAAACGATGCGCGTCAAGCATTATTTGGACCATCTGGCCGGCCCGTTCGATTCGGAGCTGTTGAGCAGGCAGATGGCCATGTCCTACAAGCAGCTTAACCGGCTGTTCAAGAAGGAGACCGGCACGACGATCTACCATTACCTGCTGTCGCGAAAAATCGCCCAGGCGGAAATGATGCTGAAGGACACGAGCATGACCGTCAGCGAAATCGCCTTTCATCTCGGGTACGAGGACCCGCACTACTTCTCGAATCTGTTCAAGCTGAAGACGGGTACGAGCCCGACCGCCTTCAGGCAGCGGTCGGCTCAATCGTAGATGCGTTCGCGGAAGCGGGCTCGCACGTATAAAGACGGCGGACGATAGTCGTTAATGGCTCCAATCCTGCCGCAGCGCGAACAGATCCCGGAGCGCTTCCGTCGACAGCTCGGTGATCCAGCCCTCGGAGCCCGAGATCACGTTGTCGCTGAGCTGCTGCTTGCCGTCGATCATTTCGTCGATGCGCTCTTCGAGCGTGCCGAGCGCAATGAATTTGTGCACCTGCACGTCGCGCGTCTGACCCATCCGGTAGGCGCGGTCCGTCGCCTGGTTCTCGACGGCCGGATTCCACCAGCGGTCGAAGTGGAACACATGGTTCGCGGCCGTCAGGTTGAGGCCGACGCCGCCCGCCTTGATCGACAGGATGAACGCGCCCGGCTCCTCGCCGGGCGGCAGCCCCGTCCGCTGGAACCGCTCGATCATGCGGTCTCGGGCCGATTTGGAGGTGCTGCCGTTCAAGTACAGAACCGGCTCTTGCAGCTCCCGCTCGAGCACCCGCTGCATCATAAGCCCCATGCCGACGTATTGCGTAAAAATGAGGCATTTATCCCCTTCGTCGCGCAGCTCCTTCACCATGGCGAGCAGCCGTTCCAGCTTGGACGAACGGGAGACGAGCCTATCCGTATCCAGATCGGCTTCGGAGGCGGCGGCAATCTCTTCGGCGGCTTCCTTCGCCGCGAGGATCGGATGGTCGCAAATCTGCTTAAGCCGCGTCAGGGCGGACAGGATCGCGCCTTTGCGCTCGATGCCTTCGAGCGATTGCATTCTCTCCATCAGCTGATTGACCGTCTGATTGTAAAGCGCGCCTTGCTCGGCCGTGAGATGGATATACGTTTTCATCTCGTTCTTTTCCGGCAAATCCAGCCGAATATGAGGATCCTTTTTTTTGCGGCGAAGCATGAACGGCTTGACCAGCTTCTGCAAGTCGGCGGTCCTCTCCGCGTCGCGCTCCTTCTCGATGGCGTTGGCGAACCGGTTCGTAAACGCGGTCAGGCTGCCCAAATAATTCGGGTTCATAAAGTCGTAGATCGACCACAGCTCCGACAGCCGGTTCTCGATCGGCGTGCCGGTGAGCGCGATCCGGTGCTTGGCCGGCAGACTGCGGACGGCGCCGGACTGTTTCGTTTGGGCGTTTTTAATGTTCTGCGCCTCGTCCAGGCTGACGGAAGCCCATTCGTGCCGCCCAAGCAGCTCTTGATCGAGAGCGGCGGTGGCGTAGGAGGTCAGGACGACATCCGTCTCGCCAAGCCCGGCGCGGAACGCGTCTCCGCCTAGCCGCCTAGCTCCGTAATGGAGCATAACCCGCAGCGAAGGCGCGAACCGGGCCAGCTCCTTCTGCCAATTGCCGAGCACCGAGGTCGGGCAAATGATGAGAGAGGCCGACCCCGCTGCGCGGCGGGCCGGCAGCTGCCGCACGTGCAGCAGGTAGGCGATCAGCTGCACCGTTTTGCCAAGGCCCATATCGTCGGCCAAGCAGGCGCCCAGTCCGATGCGCCTCATGAACGCCAGCCAAGCGTAGCCGTCCCTCTGATACGACCGAAGCTCGGCCCGGAGCCCGTCCGGCGCGGCAAGCTTCGGCCATTCCGTATGCCCGCCCAGCTGGCTGATGATCCGTTCCAGATGCTCGTTCAGCTCCACCTCCAGCCGGAGGCGTCCGTTATGGCCGCCTGCCCGGCTTGCCGGCTCTTCCTCCTCATCGTCCTTCCCGCTCCCGAGCAGATGAAGCTGAAGCACGTCTTGGAACGACAAGCCTTGCGAACGGTCGATGCCCGCCATCGCTTTGCGGATTTGGGCGAGCAGGGCGGGGTCGAGCACAACCCATTGCCCGCGAAAGCGGACGAGCCGTTCGCTGCCGGCGACGAGCCCGGCGAATTCCTCTTCCGTCAAGTCCGTCTCGCCGATGGACACGCGCCAATCGAAATCGACCAGCGAATCGAGGCCGAACAAGGAATCGCCCGTGCCGCTTCCGGCCCCGGAAGCGACTTTGGCCCGAAGACGGGGCTTCGCGCGGCTGGCCGTCTCCCACCAGGCCGGAAGCAGCACCTGCCACCCGGCTTCGAGCAGCCCGGCGCTGCCTTCCGTCAAGAACCGCCACGCCTCTTCGCCGGATAGCGGCGTGCTCAGCACGTCTTCACGATGGCCGGACATTCGCTCCCTTGGCAGGCAGGCGCGCAGCCGGCCCAGCCACCCCTCGGCACGGCCGTCCAACGACGGGGACCATGCCGCGGGCCACGCGCCGGATACGCCGCCGTCCGCGCCAAGGCGTACCGGCACGAGCGCCGCCGGATCCCGCTTGTCCTGCAGAACAAGCCGCAGACGCCAAGCGGTCGCTCCCTCCTCCGGCTCGAGCAGCTGGAGAACGGGACGGAACGGCGCCGTATCGGCTCTCCAGCCGGCGGCGACCAGCCACGCCTGCGCGTCCATGCCCGCCATCGCCGCCGGATTGCCGCTAAATAGAAGCGGATAGTCCCGCCTCAAATCGGCGGCCGCCGATTCCGTGCCGTAATGGCGGTGGAAGACGGCCGCGGAGAACGCCGCGCTCAATCCTTCCGCGAAGGCGGCATCCGCTTGCTTCAGGCTCGCCCGGGCTGACGCGTCCAAGGCCGATTCGTCCCATGTCCACCGCAGCTTGCCCTCTCGATGGGCGCGGTAGCTCGGCACGTAAGACCGCTCCTCGATGCAGGCGCCGAGCGCTCCGGCAAGCGGGAAGACGAGCCCGGCTTGCTCGCCCCACGTCCAGTGCACATGCTCCAGCAGCCGGTTTTCCGCAAAGAAGGGGATGACCAGCTCGGCGGGAAGCACGATAAGGTCGATGCCCTGCGCCTGCTCCAGCTCGAGCTCGGTCCCGTAGACGGAAGGCGCGTGCCAGGCGAACAGCCGCTGCTTGAGCGCCAATCCGTCCAGCGGTTCTCCGTCCCGGCCGAAGCCGTAGAGGAGAGCGTCGCCATGCGAGGTCAGGCTGATTTCGACCTTGATGGCATCCATATGCGCGTTCATTCGATCCATTCCCCCTTCCGCAGCTCCTCCTGCAAGGCCCGAAGCCGGCTGTGGCGCTTCGCGAACGAGGCCATGAACCGGTCCCATCCGAGCGTATCGTTCATGCCGGCGTAGAGCTTCTCCAACCGTCCAAGCAGCTTGGCGGCAGCGGCGTAGCCTTCTTTGTTTTTGAGCAAAATCGCCCGTTCGACGGCTTGGTGATAATAGGGCAGCAGAAGGCGCGGTTCCTGCTTCTCGATCGTGGCGAGCACGGCCGCGTCGTGTTCCAGCGGCTCGCTCCCCGTACTAAGCCGGTAGTCCATCCAATGCCGCCATTTGCCGTACGCAAGCAGCTTCTCGCCGTAAATTTCCGCCGCATGGGGCAGAAGGCCGGCAAGCGCGTCCCACATGCCCGGCTCGGCCTCCGGCAGCTGCCGCACGGCGGCGTCCCAATAGCCCGAGTAGCGGCGAATCAGCTCCTTATTTCGGGCGTCCAGCAAGGGCGAGGCGGCGGTCAGCCATTCGCACAGCCGCTCCGGCTGCCCGAGCTCGAGCAGCCGCTCGAGCAAGGCAAGCAGATCCTCTTCGCGGATCGCGAAGCCGCTCGCAAGCTCTTCCATGCACGACAACGCCTCCCGGTCTTGCGCCAGCCGAAAGTGCAGCTTCGCGCGCGCGAGCAGCCACGGATAACGGGATAAGGCTGCCCCCAGCCGCTCGCTTGCCTCTTGCAGCCGATCCAATTCTTCGCGGTACAAATCTTGGCCGTTCGCATGAGGAACGAGCCAGTGCGTCCATAGCCGATCGTAGGCGCCCCAAAAATAGCTTCCGCTCTTCGGTTCGGCCAGCATCCGTTCCCGCACATACGCCAGCGTCTCCATCAGGAGCGGCCTGCACTCCGGTTCGTCTGCAAGCGGCAGCTCTTGCTGGAAAAAGCGGACGACCGCTTCCCCTACTTCCTCGGCCGCGCTGCGCGTGCTATAGCCGATAAACGTCCCCTGAGCTTGCGCGGTGAGCTGCGCGAGCAGGAAGAGATAGCTATGCAGCTCGTATAGCTGCTTCCTTGCGGGAGGAAGCGCCGGCTCCGGTCGCATGCCGGCAATGGCGGTTAGCGCGTCTTGGGCGTATTGGAGGTTGCGGGTGCGGTCCGACAAGGGAGACACGCAGAGCGCGAACAGCTCGTGCCATTCGGCCGCGCTCATCGCGCCCGCGCGAGCGGCCCGCATTTGCAGCTCGGATCGGGCGGGGCCGTGCTTGGCCGGCGGGGCGTCCGTGCGGATAGCGCGCTGAGGCGCGCGCTTCGGCGCAGGCTTCGCTTGCGACGCCTCTCCCGCATGGATTAGCGCCTGCGGGGACCGCTGCTGCACGCGGGCGTATTCAAGCAGGGCCGCCAGCATATGGGCGCAGCCCGCGGCAGAGCCGCATGAGCAGGAGCTCACCGCAAAAAAATCCAAATCGAATTGAACGCGATGCTCGCCGTCGTCCTCGACGACCGCTTCAAGCTGCCGCGGCGCCGGCATCGCGAGCCGGTCGACGCGCCTCTGCGTGTAGAGTTCGTTTCCTCGCGCGATCGCGGCCCGATCGAACTGCTCGGCTACGTCCGATACGAGCATCGCCCATTGAACCTGATCGATTTTGTAAAACGGGTATTCCATCTCTATTAATCTCCCTATACGGACATATGTTCTATCTTACTACTATAAAGCATATTTCCGCGACTTCCTAGCCGTTAATGGCGTTGCGAACGAAGAGATTGCGAGAATGCGGCCGCATGCTTTCGAAATAGGCGCGGAGGGAGCATCCCATGTCCGTAAAAAGCGAATTATCGAACGTTTTCTGCTCATATCGGATTTTTCATTCGGATTTTCATTCGATATACTTAGATAAGCCGATTGCAGAACATTAGCTGGAGGATGATTGACTTGACTTATATGGATATGTTGGGACGACGGAGCATTATTTTGAAGCGCAGCATCAACCGATTGATCATGAAGAAGAACAGGCAGGGGCTCAGCGTGCAGGAGAGCAACTTCTATCAGAGCATGCTCCGAAAATGGCATCAGAACGAGCATGAGCTAAGCGTCGTCCGAAAGCAGCCGTAGTCGGGGATTGTCCGTATCCGGATTCTATTGTCAAAATATTGAAGTTTCGCTATAATCGTCAATAAACTAAAAGGAAAGCGCGGGACCGGACGGATCTTCGCGTTTTTTTATTTTACGGATAGCATAAGGGGAAAGGGGAAGAGGCGGATGCGCATCTCTCACGCCGAACATAACGGCATCGCGATTCACTATTACGATACGATTGACGAATCCGATCCGGAACGGACGCCGCTCGTCATTTGTCCCGGGTTGTCCGAAACGGCGGAGGAATATTTCGATTTGGCGGAAGCCGCGCTGCCCGCCAGATGCATTGCGCTTTCTTTTCGGGGGAGGGGAAGGAGCGCCACCGCGAACATCAGGCCGGTGGCCGTAACCGGCATTCAGAGAGATTCGGCGCGGATCGATCTGGAAAGCCCGCTGGCGATGCCGGTGTTCGTCGCGCGGGGCTTGCGGGAAGGATCGCTCGTTACGGACGACGATCTCGCGCGCTACAAGAGGATGTGCCGGGACCTTGCGATCGCGGAGTATCCCCGTTCCGGCCACTCTTTAAAAGGCGCGGATAAGGAAATTTTTTACGGCGATATGATCCGGTTCTTAGAGCGGAATGATAGGAAGGGGAAGCCTTAATGGACGTTCTGATCGTAATCCTGCTTGTTATCGCCATCGCGCTGCTGCTTCGCATCAACGCCAAGCTGCCCGGGCGCGACCGGGCGAAGGAAGCGGTGGACCGGTATCTCGAAGAACGAAAGAAGGGGTAGCCGCGCCGACCGGGCGGCTGCGGAAACAAACGGAATGCATCCGGGCAAGTAGCCGGATGCATTCCGTTTTTTGTTTACAATTTTAATTTGTTACAGTAAACTGTGACTATAACATTTAAGTGTTACGGTGGCGATCAGGTTTAAAAGGAGGACTTCGGATGAACCATTACACGGCGAAGCAAGTGGCGGAGCTTTTGCAGAAGGACGATCCGCAAATGAATTTACGAACCGTCAGGTACTATACGCAGATCGGCGTTATTCCTCCGCTTGAGCTCGCCGGCAACAAGCGGGTGTACACGGACCATCATGTCGCCTGCTTCCGCGCAATCCTTGCCCTGTCCAAAAGCGGCGAGACGCTGGCAAGCATTCAGCGCAAGCTGCAGGGGCTTTCCATGGAGGAGGTCAGAAGGATCGGGGAGACGCTGCCGCTGCTTCAGGCCGAACAGATTTTGAGCCATGAAACATACGTGATCAGCGAGGACGTCGTGCTTTCGATCAGCGCCCGGACGGCGCCGAAGCTGAAATCGGACATTATCCGAGCCGTTACGCGGCTCGTACAAGGAGAGTGAAGCGTCATGCTGACCGTCAAACCGGCCAAGTCGAAGCTCGAGCGGCAAGAGGGCATGAATCATCTATGGATAAGCTATCAGCCGAGTATGGGGGCAACGAACGTCAGGATCGTTCTCGAGCTGCCCGCTGGGGTATATCGGAGTCGAAATTTGAACGGTTTCCACGAGAACGAGGCTGACGAAATCGTCGTCTATGAACCCGGAAAGGCCGACGGCTTTTTTATCGAAATCTTTACGCGGGAGGCGATCGATTGCGGGATGAAGACGATTCGTGCGGTTTTGTTATTAGAGGATCGGCACGGAACGCAGCATCGGCTTGAGCAGACGGTATCGCTAGAGGTCGCGGATGAGGAGGACATGGACGACGTTCGGATCGATGATGAGCTCATCCGCAGGCTCAAGGATCTCCCGCCGCCCGGCGACGGGGACGAGCGCCGGGACGAGGACGGTAAGCATCGCTTCATAAGGCTGGCTCCCGGCCCGTTCTCGGACCTGGAGAAGAAATACCGAATTGAAGGGTAACTGACATAAGCGTAGGCGGCTCCATATCGCTTTTTATTGCAACAAAACCATCGATTTTGCGTCCAATCTAATGAAATCGTTATACCTGCATAAGGAGGTTACCCGTATTGAAGCATGCCGTTTCAATCGTGATTATGGCAATGATCCTCGCGCTTGCCGGCTGCGGGACGAGTACGCCGTCGGAGCCCCGGGCGGACATGTTCAGCGTGAAGGTGGAAATGCCGGAAGCCGCCCGAGCCGGAGAGACGTTCGTCGTCGAAGGAGCTCTGGCGAACGGTTCCCGCTCCGAATGGAAAATCGAGCACGGCGCGGACATGTTCACTTATGCCGTCTTCGACGAGGAGGGGAATCCCGTTCTTCAGGACGGTTCGAAGTACGTGCATATGATCGGTTTCGGCAAGGTTTTGGAGCCGGACGAATCCTATTCGAACGACGGGGAAGGCCATGTTCTCCCGCCAAACAACGAGCTCAAGCTGAAGGCAGGGAGCTACACGCTCGTCGCGACGGCCGAATTCCGCATCAAGCATGGCGGTGAAGATTTGCCGTTCAAAATTCAATCGAAGCCGTATCCGCTTCATGTATCGTAAATCGGGGCGCCGCTGAAATCTCTTCCAAATGATGCGATTTTGCCGGCAGCGGGGCGATCAGGTCTAATTTCTAGACCTGATCTGCCTAAACAAGCTCAAATTTGCGCATCAGATCTAATGTTTAGATCTGATCTGTCGAGGTACCGCCGCCGTTCCCGTGCAGTCAATCGCTTGCCGGTCGCTCTCCGTCTTCGCCCAAGTCCGCCGCCTTCAGCCACTCCCGGTAAAATTCGCCGACGCTATCGTAACGATCATCCCGCTCGGGGGAAGCGGCTTTGGAGGCTACCCGGTACAGCGCATCCGACCCCCGCCAATCTCCGCGATCGCGGCTGCCGTCGTTCCCGAGGAACACGAAGGCCGCGGCTCCCATCGTAAAGACGTTCGTCCGCCGGTCGATCCGGCTGCCCCTTATGAACTCCTCCGGCGCCATGAAACGGGAGGACCCGAACAGCCGATCCGCTTCCAGAAGAAACGGCCCCCTCGCGTAATGGTCAAAGTCGCACAAATGCAGCGCTTCCCGGCCGAAATCGTAAAGGATGCAGCCGTCGTAAAAATCCACCGCGACATAACCCAAGCTCTCCAAATAGACATGCGTCTCGTATACGGCGTTCAGCGCGGCGATGATTTTCCCGCTCGGCAGCCGCCTGAAGCGGTAGTGCGGCGATTCAGGTCTGCTTCGGCCTTCCTTTCCCGGAAAATCCGGAGAATGCAACACCTCGCCGCCGACCCATTCGTAGACGAGGGCGAGGCCGCCGCCTCCGGTCCGAAACGCGTGCAGCAGCTTCGGTATCCGGGGATGCCGCGCTTCATGGTGGAAGGCGATGGCCTGCTTCAAAAACCCGACAGCCGGGGGCAGCGCGGCGAACTTAACGAAAAAGTTGCGTCCCCCGCATTCTATGCCGTAAGAGACGCAGCCCGAATCCTGCTTGTCGAATACGGCGAAGACGTCTCCGACTTCGGACAGATAGTCCAATAGATGACCGTCGATCGCTTCGTTCTGGAGCAGCAAGCATTTATCGTTTTTCATTTGGCGTCCTCCTTTGACTCTCCGGCGCTTTCGCGTGGAGAAGGTAATGGAAGCTCGTCATTTGGAGACCCCGCTCGCCGCGGTTTCGTTCGAAAGTGGTACGGATTCCGTCCATGCTGGTTTCCTTCAAGTATGCGAGGACGCGCTCGTTCTGGCCGAAGCCTGCCATCGCGACGACGTCTTCCGCCGAAGGGAGATATACCGTGTCGCGGAGGACGCGGACAACTACATCGGGTAATCCGCTGCCGGCAAGCCGCTCGCGAATCTTATCGAGAATGGGGGTGCCGGGGGCGGAAGGGGCGAACAAACCGGGAAAGAGCCGGCTCAGCTCTCCGCCTTCGCCATTGCCGTCTCCTGGATGAAGAGCCAGCAGCTCTCCGCCCGGACGGAGAATCCGGCTTGCCTCGGAGTACCAGCTGGTCGGTCCCTTCCTTGTATAGGCAACGTCGAAATAGCCGTCTTCGAACGGAAGCCCTTCATGCGTTCGGCCAAGAACATAACGGACATTCGGCTTGCGGGAACGCCGTGCCGTCGTCAGGAAGCCCTCGGTCATGTCGTAGCCGACGACTTCATCGGCTTGCTCCGCCCAGCGGCTCGTGAATTCGCCGTGGCCGCAGCCGACGTCGAGCACGCGGCCTCGGATCAGTCCGGCCAGTTGCGCCGCGAACAAATCCTCCGCCGATACGCCTTCCGTCGCGCAGTTCCACGTGTACGCATAACGCCCGGTCTGTGCGGCGAGCTGGTCGCACCAAGGCTTCGACTGCCCTGGCAGCCATTCGGGATGTCTTGTTAAATCGGGAAAAATAAGCTCCACCTCCATAATCGCTATTGATTAGCCGGCCGGCATCCACCATCTTAGCCGATATTTTCCTGAAATTGTAGACTTATAATGAACGGAGAGTTATAATAAGATCATAAGGAGCCGGAAATAGGCCCCTTTATTTAAAAACACCCAAAATCACCAGTCACTCTCGTCCCTTTTAGGCGGCGGGAGTTTTTTTATGGCATACGGCAAAAAAAGCAAAAAACGTCCAAAGAGGACGCTTTTTGTTTTTCTAAAAGAAGTTAACGCGTAATGACGGCTACGATTTTATTGATGGGCACGAACATTTTCGTCCCGAGCAACGTTCTAAGCACGACGACTCCCTTTTTCACGTTTATGACCCTGCCTGCCAACTCTTCCTGCGAAAGCGTTTTGAGAACGGGCTTCGGGCCGCCTCTCGCATCCGAATCGCCGCAGGGCGCCAACTCAGAACAAAAGTCAAACCTCATCATACAATTATCCATCTTAGCGTCGGCGGAATTCCGTTATCATGAAAGCAGCAATCTTATTCAGGAAGGGAGAAGGGACTTCGATGGCCTCAACCATCTATTTGGTTACCCGGGGAGACGACCTCGGAAGCAGCCGCTCCGCGAATGCCGGCATACTCGAAGCATGCCGGAGCGGCCTATTGAAAAACGTATCGGTTATGGCATGCGCGCCCTATGCGGAAGAAGCGGCGGAGCTGCTTCGGGACGCGCCCGGCGTATGCTTCGGGATTCACGCGACTTTCAATGCCGAATGGGATTTCGTTCGATGGGGGCCTGTCCTGCCGAGGGAGCTCTTCATTACCGGCATTACGCTCGGTTCGGTCAAGGAATAAAGCAATGCGGCGCGCCATCCGTTACGGATGGCTTTTTTGCTTTAAACAAAAGGTTTACCTATCGCTCATTTGGGAATAAAAGTAAGTAAAAAAAGAGAGGGGCTACGGCGGTATGGTCGCTATCATCTATTCCAGTCTTTGGATACTCGCCGCCTTCAAATTCGGCGACCGCAACTGGGAGCGCTATTACCCGACGATGCTGTTCGCGGCTATAGGCAATTTACTGTATGAATTGATCTGTTACGATTTCCAGCTCTGGCAGCTGGAACCGAACGGGCTTCCCGTCGCCATGATCCCGATCCTGCTCCTGATCACGGTCGGCATGCCGCTATCGACGTGGATTTTTCTTTCCCGCTACCCGGAGGACAAAGGAGTGCTCGGGAAAGCCGGGTATATCCTGCTGTTCATCGCTATATTCATCCTGCTCGAATACATATCGGTATTGACCGGCGCGATCACGTATCACAACGATTGGAACCTCTTCTGGTCCTTTCTCTTCAACATCGTCATGTTCATTATGCTGCGAATCCATTACCGCAAGCCGCTCTTCGGCTTGATGCTGTCCGCGGCCTATACGGGGCTGCTTATCGTCATGTTCGACGTTACCTTCGACAAGATGAAGTAGCTTTACCGAATCGGCGCGGTTGATTCGCGGACGAGCAGCCGCGGCTCGATGCGGAGCTGGACGGGCGCCGATTCCTGAATTTTCCCCTCGATTTTGTCGATAAGAATCTGGCAAGCCTTCTCCCCGATCTGCTGAATGGAGGTCTCGACCGTCGTTAACGGCGGATCCAGTACCGAGCTTAGGTATACGCCTTCGTAACCGCCGACCGATACGTCCTCCGGTATGCGGAGTCCAAGCTTCTTCAAGGCGATATAGACGGAGGAAGCGGTAATATCGTTAGCGACGAACAGGGCCGTCGGCCGGTCGGCGGCGGTCAACCAGGCAACGAATTCGCGGTTGTCGCTCAAAATGTTCTCACTGTTCATCTGTTTTACGTGGTAATGGAGATGGAATGGAACGATTGAACGTTCGCCGTCGTCCAGCCCCCTCTCGTTCAACGCTCTCCGATAACCTTTGATCCGATCCAGCACCTCGGAAGAACGCTTCAATTTGGCGCCGTACACGAAGCCGATGCGCCGGTGTCCCAAATCGAGCAAATGCTTGGTCATCATATAGCCGCCAAGCTCGTCGTCGCACACGACGTAATCGCAGTCCAGGTCGCGAAAATATTTCGTATAAAGAACGAACGGCACGCCTTCCGCCTTCAGCTTGCGGTAGTTGGCGCTGACCAAGGAATGAAAGGCCAGAAATCCGTCCACCATATTGTTTTTGTACTTTTCGATATAGGAGCTCTCCAGGCTCGGACTCGCCATCGGACCGACGAATATCGTGTAGCCCCGGCTCATGGCGTATGGAACGGCGCCGTGGATAATTTGATTCTGGTAATCGTCATGAAAGGGAGCGGAGACGAGCAAGGCAAGCGTGTTCGTTTTACCGTTGGCGAGGCTCTTGGCCATATGATTCGGCACGTAACCTAGCTCGCTCGCGACTTCCTTCACTTTGCGGACGGTCTCCTCGCTGATCGAGCCTTCGCCGCGCATCGCGAGCGACGCCGCCATTTTGGATATGCCAACAACTTTGGCTATGTCTTCCAGTTTCACTCTTTTTTTCATCCGTTATCTCCTGCCCGAAGCGTCGGTTCATTGGTTTCGCTTGTAAAGATTAGCATCATTATATTAAAAATCGAAGAGGCAACGCAATGTCGGAGCAAAATTGCCCTTGCATAATGGCCAGGGTATATTTTATAATCGCTTTACCGGTAAATTTACCGGTAAAGTAAATACGAGATGAGGATCTTGCCGGATTTTATGGCTAGCGATCAAGTCAGCCCTGTCGAATGTAGATTCCAACGACCGCGAAGGCGGCATAAAGGAGGCGGTGTCGGAAAAAATGCCCGAAAGACTCGCACGTTTGAAAGCGCTTCTATAATAAATTCGCCGATGCTTTAGGCGACCTATTGGAGGATGAGCAAACGATGATGAGAAAATTGTTCGCTGCAAGCTTTTCTATTCTTCTACTGACCGGGCTGGCGGCCGTCCCGGCCTGGGCGGTGACGCCCGAGAATGTGACGACGGTCTCCAGAGTGACCGGCAAGACGCAGCCTGCAGACGATTTTCCAAACCCGAATCAGACACATTCGAATTATCACGTATGGGGGACGGATCTTGGCATTATGTGGGATGGGGGCAACGGAAAGATCATGATCGCATTCGGCGATACGGACGGGAGCGCGGCGGTGCCGGATTGGCGGAGCAACACGCTGGCAATCTCGACCGATACCTTGCCGGCCGACGGCCTTGCCATCGACACGATGATCCAGAACCCGCCGGGCCGAGCCAAACAAATTATACCGTCCAAGAAGATCAACAACGACGAGATTACCGTCATCCCGACAGCCGGCATCACGGTCGGAACCCGGCATTACATTCACTTCATGTCGGTCAAACACTGGGGAACGGACGGCAACTGGCTGACGAACTACGCGGGCATCGCTTATTCGGATGACGACGGGCTGACGTGGACGAAGGACGCGAATGCAAGGTGGATGAACGATGCAACCGGGTCCAGCCGGTTTCAGCAAGCGGCTTTCGTAAAGGACGGCGGCTACGTCTACATGTATACGACCAAGAACGGCAGAGTGGGGAATATTTTTTTAACCCGCGTGCCGGAGGCCGATATGCTGGATAAAGCTTCATACGAGTATTGGAGCGGAAACGGCTGGACGCTTAACGACGAAGCGGCCGCGAAGCCGGTAGCGATGGGCCCGGCCGGCGAAATGTCCGTCGCCTACAACTCCCATTTCGACAAATGGTTCATGGCATACAAAAATAAGGCCCGCCAGGCGCTCGTCATCCGCGAAGCGGACGAACCGACGGGACCGTGGACCGGGGAAAAAATTGTTAAACGAGGGGCCGGCTTGTATGGACCGTTCATTCATCCTTGGTATAACGACGGCGACGAGCTGTACTTCACGATGTCGAGGTGGCGGCCGGAGTACAACGTATTTTTCATGAAGGCCGACCTTGTGGAAGACAGTCTGGAAGGCAACCTATTAAGCGATCCCGGCTTCGAGGACCAGCTTGCGGACGAAGCGGCGGCGCCTTGGTACGCGGCAGGAAGCGCCGTTATGGAAAGAAGCCTCGGCTTGTCCTACGCGGGAGCGAATAACGTCCTGCTCAGCGGAACGACGGGAACCCATGCGATCAAGCAGCAGGTCGCCCTCGAACCGAATACGACGTATACGCTGAAGGGGCGGTTTCATTCTTCCGCCAACAACGCGAACGGGTATTTGGGCGCGCGGCTTACGGGAGGAGGAGCGATTTTGAACGAAAAGGGCTTCGGGGCCTTGTCCTCCTATACCGAGCAATCGGTCGCGTTCACGACCAACGACATCGCGATCGTCGAAATTTATGCCGGCATGACCGCAGGCGGGGACGAAGCTTGGGTCCGAGCGGACGACTTGACGCTGACCAAAGGCGTCGACTTTGCCGGTCTCCGTCAACTGACGGAAGCTTATGCGGAACAAGAGGGCATCGCGACGGCCTTGAAGGCCAAATTAAGCGCGGCTGAAGGCGAGCAGGCAAGAGGGAATGCCCTTGCAAGCAACAAGCTTCTGAACGCATACATCCACCAAGTCCGGGCGCAGCTCGGCAAGGCGATCGAACCGGACGATGCCGGGCGGTTAATCCAATTCGCGGAGCAGCTGAAGGAGCAATAATCGGACCGCACCTGACATTTTGCAATCGTTTACATGGTATAAGGGAGGCTTCTTCATGAAAAAGAACGTTACTTTCGCATTGATATCCGTATCGCTGGCGTCCGTCGTATTTGCGGGCTGCTCCGGCAAGGATCCGGTCGCAGACCCGACCGCAAGCGCGCCGACCGATAATTTTCACGCTACCGGATTCCCGATCGTCGAGAAGCCGATTACGCTGGACATATTCAACCGCCAATCCAATTCCAATATTCCGTGGGACAAAATGCTCGTATTCCGGGAATACGAAAAAATGACGAACATAAAAGCGAGCTTCAAAAACGTGCCGACCGCCGGCTTTAACGAAAAACGAAACCTGATCCTGAATACGAAGGACCTGCCGGACATCTTCATCAGCGCCAACTTTACCCGTCTCGACGCGGTCAAATACGGCACGAGCGGCATGTTTATCCCGCTCGAAGGGCTGATCGACCAATACGCGCCGAACATTAAAGCTTTGTTCGATCAATACCCGGAAATCAAGCAGTCGCTCACGGCCCCCGACGGCCATATCTACATGCTTTCCGACTTCGTCACCTTATTCTCCGCGCGCACGGCAAAGCCTTGGCTCAACAAGAAATGGCTCGACGAGCTCGGGCTGGAGGTACCGAAGACGACGCAAGAGCTGAAGAACGTCTTGATCGCCTTCCGGGATCAAGATCCTAACAGGAACGGACAAAAGGACGAAATCCCGATGTCCGGCGAAAATTTAGGTCAGATCGTCAGCAACATCAACGGCGCATGGGGACTCGAAAATCAGATGGGCAACCGAATCAACGTGCAGGACGACAAGGTTCGCTATTGGCCGGCGGATGACCGGTACAAACAAATTCTCCAGTACCTGCACGAGCTGTACAAGGAGAAGCTTCTCGACAATACGCTCTTTACGCAGCAGGATACCGAGTACTTGACGAAAACGAGCGAGGCGAAGGTCGGATTCTTCTATAAACAGGCGACGGATACGTTCTCCGCGGTTGCGGACCAGTTCATCGGCATCGAGCCGGTTGCCGGCCCGAACGGCGACAGGCTGCATACCCAGGTTCAGCCGATCGCAAGATCTTACGGCGCGTTTGCGATTACGTCCGCCAACCCCTATCCGGCCGAGTCGATCCGATGGATCGATTACTTCAGCGGCGAGGAAGGCTCGATCTTCCTCCGGTACGGTGTCGAAGGGCAAACGTTTAATTACGCGGACGGCGTGCCGACGTATCCCGATGAAGTTTTGAAAAACGAGAAGGGGAGCGCCTTCGCGATCTCGCAGTTCGCCCCTTGGCCCGGAACGGCGATCACGCACTGGATCAACGACAAAAACTCGAATGCGGTCAACCCTCCGCAAGTTCAAGAGGCGGCGGAAAAATTGGAGCCGTATATTCCGGAACGCATTCTCGGCGCGCCGTTGTTCGACGCCGCGACGGCCAAAAAGGTGGATACGCTCCTTACCGACGTCAACACGTACATCGACGAATCAAGCGCGAAGTTCGTAAACGGCGAGCGCAGCTTCGACGATTGGGACAATTATGTTTCCACCTTAAATAAAATGGGTCTGGCCGAGATCGAAGAAATATACCAAGAGGCTTACGACACGACCTACAAAAATTGAGGTGAGAAGATGCAGGACCGCTCGAATAAGCTGATGAAGCGAATGCTCGTGCGCTACGAGTTGTATCTCATGCTGCTGCTTCCGCTCGTCTGGTTTATTATCTTCCAATACGTTCCGATGTACGGCGTACAGATTGCTTTCAGAGAATTCATGCCGAACCTGGGCTTCCTCGGAAGCCCATGGGTCGGATTCGAACATTTTGAACGGTTTTTCTCCTCCTATTACTTTGAACGGCTGCTCTGGAACACGCTGTCGATCAGTTTATTTCAGACGCTCGTCGCGTTCCCGATTCCGATTTTTCTGGCGCTCCTCATTCACGAAATACAGAACAAGCGGATGCGCAAGCTGCTTCAGAACGTGACGTATATGCCGCATTTTATTTCGATCGTCGTGATCGTCGGGATGCTGAATCTGTTTCTTTCGTCCGAAACCGGCTTTGTCAACCATGTGCTGTCGGCGGTTGGAATCGAGCCGATCGCCTTCATGGAGAGGGCCGACTGGTTCAAGACGGTGCTCATTTCCTCCGGCGTCTGGCAGAACATGGGCTGGCAATCGATCATTTATATTGCGGCTTTGAGCGGGCTCGATCCTCAGCTGTACGAAGCGGCCAAAATCGACGGCGCGAGCAGGTGGCAGAGGGTGATGCACGTCTCGGTCCCGGGCATCCTCCCGACGATTATCATTTTGCTCATTCTGGATATCGGGCATTTCATGAACGTCGGCTTCGAGAAAATATTGCTGATGCAAAACGAACTGAACATGGAAGCGAGCGACGTCATCTCCACCTTCATCTACCGGAACGGCATACTTAAGGGCGACTTCAGCTACAGCGCGTCGATCGGGTTGTTCAATGCGCTAATCAATTTTATTCTGCTGATCGTCATTAACGCCTATGCGAGAAGAAAAACGGAAACCAGCCTATGGTAAGCCGGAGGAACCTGTCGGAAGGAGGAGGAGCATGAAATTCGAACGACGAACCAAGATAAAGGATGACCAATGGTTCGATATCATCGTGTACGCGATTGCGACGGTCATTTTGATCATGATTTTATATCCGCTGCTATTCGTGGTCAGCGCCTCGTTCAGCGATCCGAGCAAGGTCATTGGCGGCGAAATGTGGCTTCTGCCGAAGGGCTTTACGCTGGACGCCTACAAGGAGGTGTTCGAGACGAAGGAAGTGTGGACCGGATATAAGAATACGATTATTTATACGGTGCTCGGCACGCTTATTAACATTACGCTGACGACGCTGGCGGCGTATCCTCTCTCTCGGAAGGATTTGCCGGGACGCAGCATTTTTATGTTCATTATCGCGTTCACGATGTTTTTTTCCGGCGGCTTAATCCCGACGTATTTGCTCGTCCAGAGCCTCGGCATGGTGGACACGATCTGGTCGATGATGATTCCGACCGCGATTGCGACGTACAACCTGATCGTGATGCGAACCTATTTCCAGACGAGCATCCCGTGGGAGCTGCAGGAGGCGGCCCTGATGGACGGCTCCTCCAACACGAGGCTGCTGGTCAGCATCATATTGCCTTTGTCGAAGCCGATTATCGCGGTTATGGTGCTGTTTTATGCCGTCGGACATTGGAACGCGTATTTCAACGCGCTCATTTATTTGAACAGCGAGCATTTGTATCCGCTGCAAATCATTCTTAGAAACATCTTGATTACGAATCAGAACGCCTTGATGGAAGGCGACGCGTTCGGCCTGGGCGAAAGGCTGCTGCTTGCGGAAAGCATCAAATATTCGCTCATTATCGTCGCGAGCATTCCGGTGCTGCTCATTTATCCTTTCGTTCAGCGGCACTTTATTAAAGGCGTCATGATCGGCTCGTTGAAAGGCTAATGGGAGGGGCTTCAACCATGAGAATCGTTTATATCGATATTGACTCGTTAAGGCCGAAGCATATCGGCATTCACGGCTATCACCGCCAGACGACGCCGAATATCGACCGCATTGCCAGGCAAGGCGTCCGTTTCTCAAGGGCTTACTGCGCGAGTTCGCCGTGCGTTCCGTCACGCGCCTCCTTCGCCAGCGGGCTGTTCGGCATTCATTCGGGCGTCGTGACGCATTGGGGTCCGGGATGCGACTACCGGCAATTCAATACGGAGGAGCGTCCGATGTTCGTTAGGCTGTTAAGGGAGCATGGCTATCATATGACGACCTTCTCTTCCTTCGCCGACCGTCACGACGCCTTCTGGTACATGGCGGGCTGGAACGAGGTTCATACGCACACGCTTAAGAAAGGAGACGAGGATGCCGACGAGGTCATAGGAGCCGCGCTGCCCTGGCTGGAGATGCACGGTAAGGAAGATAACTACTTCCTGCACCTTCAGTTGTGGGACCCGCATCGCAACTATACGATGCCGCGGCGGTATCAAGAGCTGTTTCGGGACGAGCCCGCTCCGGCGTGGCCGGACGAAGAAGCGATCGTTACGCACCAGGACAGCTACGCTCCGTTCAGCGCTGCCATGCTGTTTCCCGGACGCGGCCGCAGTCCGGTCGATACGATGCCCGACCGGATTCGAAACCGCGACGATTTCAAGAAGTTCGCGGACGCCTACGATGGAGCGATTCGGTTCATGGACGAACAGCTGGGACGGGTTTTCGATACGCTAGAGCGGCTCGGCGTCATGGATGAGACGGCAATCGTCATTTCGGGCGATCACGGCGAGGCGATGGGCGAGCACGGTGTATACGGCGATCATGTATGCGCCGACGAAGCGGTTCATCACATACCGATGATCGTGAAGTGGCCCGGGAGCGCGCAAAATGTGGAGCGAAGGGAACTCGTATATAATGTCGATTTACAAGCGACGATTTGCGATTTGGCCGGCGTACCCGTACCGAAAGGCTGGGACGGACGGTCGTTTGCAGGCGCGATCGCGGATGGCGGAGCGTATATGCCCCGGGAGTATCTCGTATGGGATCATGGCTTATACAGCGTCGGACGTTCCGTGCGGACGGACGAATGGCTTATGATGAGAACCTACCATCCGGGCGTCGTACCGCTGGAGCCGCTGGAGCTGTATCACGTGGCAACCGATCCGTATCTGACCCGCAATATAGCCGCTGATCGTCCCGAGGTCATCGAGCGTCTCGATCATTATCTTCAGCAATGGCATCACGAGCAGGTCGGGCACCCGTTCAGCAAGCCGGACCCGCTGCTGCTCGTCGTCGAGACCGGCCCGTTCAAATATATTAAGAAGGACGGATGGGCACGCCATTTGCGAGAGGCGGGCCGCGAGGATTTGCGAACGATCTATTTAAACCGAATTGGAGAACGTTCATAACGACCTAAAGATTGGAGCGAAATCTCATGAAGAAACCAATGAACGTATTGTTTATTATGACGGACCAGCAGAGGGCCGATTCGATCGGACCGAACCGGCATCCTTGCGCCGATTACCCGAACATGGAGAAGCTGCGGAGCGAATCGGTGGCGTTCGATAACTTCTTCACCTCCGCCTCGCCGTGCGTGCCGTCGCGTCATACTTTTCTGACGGGCAGGCAGCCGTGGAAGCTCGGCGTCAGCGAGAACCGCAAGTTCAGCACGGGCGGAGAGGAGACCTGGATGCAGGCGCTGAGGGACGAGGGGTACCGGAGCGTCTCGGTAGGCAAGACGCATATGATTCATGCAGGCAGCTTCCATATTCCGATCAACCCGGGCAAATCGTTCGGCGGCGACCCCGATTGGAACCATTTCCAATTCGAACAGTCGGAGGAGCCTCACGACTATTTCTTCGACATCCAGACGACGCGCCGCGCCTGCGACGCGCTGAGGCGGCTGAAGGACACCGAGCCGTTCGCGATGTTCGTCGGCTTCCATGCGCCGCATGAGCCGTACGTTCTTCCGCAGAAGTACGTCGACTTCCGCAAGCCGGAGGACGTGCCGCTGCCGGAGAACAGACGGGCGGACGAGTTCCGGGACAAATCCGAAGCCTACCGCAGACGCGCCGGCATCTTTACGAACAAATTCGGCGAAATGTCGGACGACATGGTGCGCAAAGGCGTCGCCGGGTATCATTGCGCGCTGAAGATGGTCGACGACTGTCTCGGCACGATCATGGATACGCTCCGGGAGCAAGGGCTGCTTGATCACACCTTGATCGTATATACTTCGGATCATGGCGAAATGCTCGGCGTGCACGGCTTGTTCAACAAGGCGGCCACGGCCTATGAATCCGAGATCCGGATTCCGTTCATGCTCCGGTTCCCCGATGGCTACAAAGCCGGGGAGGTCGTGGAGGCGATGGGGTCGAGCCTTGATTTTGCCCCGACGCTCTACGATCTTCTGGACATTTCGCCGGACGTGTCGCTGCCGGGCCATTCGCTCGTTCCTTCCATTCAAACAGGCGAAGCGGTTAGAGATTACGTGACGCTGTTCTGTCTCGGCGGAACGATGGGCATCCGGACGCAGACGCGCAAGCTGTGGTACCATCCGAAATTCAAGGACGGCGAGCTGTACGATCTGGCGGAGGATCCGCAGGAGCAGCACAATCTATATCACGACAAGGCGGCGTCCGGGCTGCGCGGCGAGCTGTTCGAATTGTTGCTGCACGCAAGAATCGTCGACGATGAACGGGATAACTTGCCGACGAAGCGCGAATTGCGGCTGAAGGACGAGATCAAGGCGGCGTACGAGCCGCAGGTGCATTGAAGCGCTATGCTATAATGGCAGGGATGCATATCCTCTAGGCGAAAGGGTGTATTCCATGTACTTGCGAAAACCAAGCGAGGGCGAATTCGTTCCCGCTAACGGCATCTATATCGACGCCGCGCCGGAGGGCGATCCGGCGGCGCTGCTCCTCGAGCAGGAACGGGAAATCGTCGAGCTGTACGGCAAGCTTGACGAGGAGCAAAGCTTATTCCGGTACGGCGTAGGAAAGTGGAGCTTGAAAGAAGCGCTCGGCCATATTATGGACACGGAGCGAATTATGAGCTACCGGCTGCTTTGCGCGGCGCGCGGCGATGCGACGCCGCTGCCCCGGCACGCGGACGTGTTCGTGGATCTGACCGACTTCGACTCGCGGCCGCTTGCCGAGCTGATCGCCGAATTTCGCGCCGTTCGAGCTTCCACCGTATCGCTCGTGCGAGGATTGACCGGGGAGGAACTGCAGCGCTTCGGATTCGTGAACGATTCCCCGACGACCGCGGCCGCGCTTGCCTACTTCATCATCGGGCATGCGCTCCATCATCTCCGCATCGTCCGCGAACGGTATTTGCCTTCTATGTAGTCCCTTAGGATAGGCGCTGAGCCGGTTTGCCGGGTTCAGCGCTTTTTTTTTGTCTGTGGATCCGCGTGCGCGCCCGCTCACCCGTCCAACGGACTCAGATGACGTTAATGGACCGAAAGAGGGGCGTTTCCAGCGGTAACGGACCGTATTGACCTTATTGCGCCGAATGGAGTCCCTATATATATTTGAAAGCGTAAATAACGGTCCCTTGGTCCGTTACAACCGAAAAAGGCGCGATTTCATTGAAATAAGAGCATCTCGGTCCGTTACTCGCCTTGCATTGACGCTGCCGACCGTCGTCCTGCGCCATGCAGGCCGGCGAGTCGGCAGCCGTTCTTCGGCAGCCTTTATCCCTTCGGTATATTCCGGTACACGGTTGGCGAATGACCCATCACTTTTTTGAACAGACGGGAGAAGTAGTAGGGATCGGCAATGCCGACCGAGCTTGCGATCTCTTTCACCGACAGGTCCGTCAAATCGAGCATTTGCGCGGCGCGCTGCATCTTCATCCGCAGGAAGTAGTCGATCGGGGAGAAGCCGGTCTCCCGGTTGAACAGATGGATCAGGTGCTGCTTGGACAAGCCGGTATGCCTCGCCAGCTCCGGAAGCCGAATCGCGGTCGCCAGATGCTCGGTCATGTACCGGATGGCCGCTTCGAGATGCTGCTCCCGCTTCCTGTTCTGCGCCGAGCGCCCGATCCCGAAGCCGATCTCGCTGATCAGGTGCCGCATCGTCTGGGCGACGTGGACATGGGCGGGCATGGCGTACGGCTTGTCCGAGAGGATGGCAAAGGACTGCTCGACGCCGTCGATGAACGATGTCAGAGTGCCGAGCGGCAGCTCCAGCGGCTCATCGGACAGGCCGTAGAGGGCAATGAGACCGCCCGCATCGTCGCCCTTCAGATGAAACCAGTAAATACTCCATGGATTCGACTCGGAGGCGAAGTAGCGGTGGGGAGTTCCCGCCGGAATGACGGCCAGGCTGCGCGGGCCCAGCCTGATCGTGCGCTCGCTTTCCCATTCGATCCAGCCTTCGCCCTCCACGCAGTAAATGAATATAGCGGCGTCGCAGCCTTCGGGCCTTTCCCTGTAATGGAACTCGGCATGCGGGAAGAAGCCGATGTCGCTCACGTATAGCGACTTGGTCAGCGATTGCTCCCCGAGCTCCTTCTGGATGTAATCCGGCAGGACGAGCAGGCGCTGTTCCCGGAATCCGTCTTGCTTCTTCACGCTCATCGCAACTCACCTCGTCCTTCGTTTCGATACGAATATCATCCATCATTCTCCGCATATCGTCAATTGGAATCGCCAGGCATCGGCGTTACAGTGGAACTAAAAAAAGAATAACCCGGGAGATGCCGCATCGTCCGGGTTATTCTACGGCCTTTTCTTTTGAAATCGGCGTGAGCTTGATCAGCTCTTGATGGCGCCCATCATGATGCCTTTGACGAAAAACCGCTGCAGAAACGGATAAACGAAGATGATCGGCAAGGTCGCAACCATCGTAACCGCCATCCGGATGCTCTCGCCGGATACCGGGATCCGCTTCGAGCTGTTCGCCAGCGCCTCGGCTTCCGAGACCATGGCGCCGGTCTGGAACTGGTTCAAAATTTTGACCAGCACGGCCTGCAGTGTCTTCAGCTCCGGCTTGTACGTGTAAATGTACGAATCGTACCAGGAGTTCCAGTGCCCGATGCCGATGAAGAGGGCGATGGTCGCAAGCACGGGAACGCAGAGCGGCAGAATGAGCCGGGCGAAAATTTGCAGGTCGTTCGCCCCGTCCATCTTCGCGGATTCCTCCAGCTCGGACGGCAGCTGCTCGATGTACGTGCGGACCAGAATCATAAGAAACACCCCGATCAGGCCCGGGAAGATGAATACCCAGAACGAGTCGATCAGACCGAGCGACTTGATGATCATGTACGTCGGGATGAGTCCGCCGCCGAAGTACATCGTGAAGATGAAGAACAGCGTGAGCGCCCGCCACGCGATCAGCTCGCGCTTGCTGAGCGAGTAGGCCATCATGCTGATGGCGAGCACGGAAAGCGGCGTCCCGATGACGGTACGCAGCACGGTCACCTTCACCGAGTTAATCAGCTCGTCGTTCCGGAAGATCGACGCATAGCTCTCGAGCGTGAACTCCCGCGGCCATAAGTACAGCCCTCCGCGCACCGAATCGGTCGCGTCGTTGAGCGACACGACGAGGATGTTCCAGAAGGGATAGAACGTCACGACGAAGATGACGCTCAGAAAAAGATAGATAAACGCGTCGAACAGCTTATCGGACAATGAACTTATTTTGGTCATGGTTTATCCGCTCCTTCTTCTTTTTTTTAGAATAACGACTGGTTGTTCAGTTTCTTGGACGAGAAATTGACGATGACGACCAGGATGAACGCGACGACCGAATTGAACAAGCCGACGGCGGACGCATACGAGAACATCGAGTTTTGCAGCCCGTACCGGAAGGAGTAAGTCGACAGCACGTCGGAATACCCTTGGTTAAGCCCGTTGCCGAGCAGGTAATGCTGGTCGAAGCCCGCGTTCAGCACGCCGCCGAGCGAGAGGATGAGCAGGATGACGATGGTAGGCTTCAAATGAGGCAGCGTCACGTACCAAATCTGCTTGAACCGTCCGGCGCCGTCGACGCGCGCCGCCTCGTACAGCTCCATGTTGATGGCGGATATCGCCGCGAGATACATGATCGCGCTGTAGCCCATCTCCTTCCACGTGTTGCCGATGGCCACGATCCACCAGAAATAGCGGCCTTCCTGCAGGAACAGGATGCTCTCGTCGGTCAATTGCAGCCATTGCAGCAGCTTGTTGACGATGCCGTCCGAAGAGAGAACGGTGACGATAATGTTGGCGGCGATGACCCACGAGATGAAATGGGGCAGATAGGAAACGGTTTGAACCGTTCGTTTGAACAGCGCCCCTTTGATTTCGTTCAAAGCGATCGCGATGACGATCGGCGCGGGAAAGGAAATGACGAGCGTCAGCAAAGTCGACGCCAGCGTATTCCGCATGATGACGAGAAAATCGCCGTTGCTGAAAAAATAGTCGAACCAGTCCAGGCCGACGAATTCGCTGCGGAACAGATTGCTCCAGAAATCGCCGAGCGATGGCTGATAATTGACGAACGCCATATAAAGCCCCGCCATCGGCAGGTATGCGAAGAAGATCGCCCAGACGACCGCGGGCGCAAGCAGCAGGAGAAGATAGCGCTGCTCGATGAACCGAAGCTTTAACCCCTTTTTTGTGCGCGATTTGTTGTTGCTTAACGAATTGACGGCCGTTGCCATGCTAGCACCTCGTTCCTTGGTAATGTAAAAAATTATAAGAGCGGCCGAATTCGCGGGGCAATAAAACAATGTGATGAAACGTACGGGAAAACGACTTTCATGCCGGAGACTTTCAAAATACGTGAATACTGCGCCGCCTGAGGCGGTGTTATAATGGGACTTACTATTCGATCAGAGGAGAGATGCACATGTTGACGATTTTTTTGGTTGAGGACGAAATGATCGAATTGGAGCTGCTGAGGGACCATATCGATTGGGCGGGCATGGGCGTCCGGGTAGCCGGAACGGCCAAGAACGGCCGCAAAGCGTGGGAGCAGATCCAGCTTCTGAAGCCGGACATCGTGCTGACCGACGTGCGCATGCCGATCATGGACGGCCTGCAGCTCGCCTCGCTCGTTCAGGCGAATTACTCATGGATGAAGATCGTATTCCTTAGCGGGCACGATGAATTCGGTTACGTGAAGACCGCCCTTCAGGCTGGGGCGATCGGTTATTTGCTCAAGCCGATCGACCGCGCGGAGCTGGCCGCCGTCATGGCGAAGGTAAGGGACGAGGTCGAGAAGGAAAACCTGCTGCGCATCTCCCGGCATGTACTGATCGAGAAACGGATCGAGGAGCTGTACAAATCCGGCGGCGAAGGCGCGGAGCAATCGTGGAAAGAGCTGATCCGGATCGAGCCGCCTTTTGCGGAGAAGAGGTTTGTAACCGCTTTAATTCGCGGCGACGGAAGCCGGGAGGCCGATATTCAGCCTACGGTCCGTTCTTTGCTGAGCGCGAACGCGATGGACGGCTTCGTCTTCAGGCTTGGCGAGCGGGAATGGGTGCTCGCGGTACCGGAAACGCCCGGCGCCGATTACGGGTCTTGCTGGCAGGCGTTATCGGGCGCGATCAAGCTTGCCTGCGACTGGAACGTGACGATCGGCGTCGCCGATACGGCCGCCGCGCTGAACGAGGCGCACGGCATGCTGAGGGAAGCGGGAAGGGCGGCGGAGGAGAGCTTCTATGTCGGGCATGGCCATATCATCCGATCCGGGCAAGCGCACGAAGGGGCCGGCGACGTCTTCACGACCGAGGACGCGGCGCTGCTGAAGGAGCTGAACGTGCACGACCGTTCCGCGTTCGCAAGCGGACTTGAGCATTATTTCGACATGCTCGTCCGGATGCGGGCGGGCAGGCGGAAGGTGCATGAGGTCGCGCTGGAGCTGCTGAGAGGGATCGACGCCGCCTGTTCGAAGCTGGAGGAACAGGCGAGGAAGGAGATGGGCGAGCTTCACGATTGGAGCAGGGAGTTGCTCCAGCTCGACACCGCCTTCGGCATCAAGGGGTACCTGCTCGGGCTTGCGGGCAAATTCGGGGATTATTTGGAAGAGCGCGGGCAGGACCGGCATCTGCAGCTTGTGCGGGAAGTCGCGGAGCATATCGACAACGCGTATTCCGAACCGCTCACGATCGAGCAGCTGGCGGCCAAAGTTTATATTTCCCCGAATTACTTGAGGGCGCTGTTCAAGGAGAAGCAGGGGTGCACGATCCATGAATATTTGACGAGAGTCCGGCTGGCGAAGGCGGTGGAGCTGCTCGCGGACCGGACGCTCAAAATTCACGACGTGGCGCGGAAGGTCGGGTACGACAACACGTCGTATTTTTGCTCGTTTTTCTACAAAACGCAAGGAGTCACGCCGAATGAGTACCGTAAAAAATTTCTATAGCTTCGGGGGGCGTCTCCGGCGCAGGATGACGAACAGCCGATTTCGCAGCAAGCTGTTTATCGTTTACGCGCTCGTTACGATTTTGCCGATCGCCTTTTTTATCGTTTATTCCTACCAGACGATCAAGGACCAGCTCATCCGTCAGGCGGTCGAGAACGTCGACGGCACGATCGACCAGATCAACAACAACATCGAGAACAAGCTCGACATGTACGCCCAGAACGCCACGCTTATTTATTTGGACACGCGGCTTCGCAATTATTTGATGAGCCGTTACGGCAGCAACGATATCGCGAAGCTGGACGCGTACGACTACATCAACCAGACGTTGTACAAAATTCTCGCGATGAATCCGAATTTGAAGGCGATTACGATCTATAACGATAACCGAACGCTTCATTCGGACGGCCTGTTCATCAAGCACATGGACGAGCTGCCGGAGGAGCTGGCCCGGCAGTCGCTGCATGCGGAAGGCCATATTACCCATTTTTATCCGGGCAACGGGGATGAGCGGGGCAGAGTCGTCACGCTCGCGCGGTCGCTCAATTATTTGAGCCTTAACTTCCCGTACGGCATCTTGACCATGGATATATCGGAGCGGGAAATTTACTCGCTCATCGAGAAGGAGGGCAGGAACAAGACGATCGTCGTGGCGGACCGGGAAGGCCGCATCATCACGTCCGATCAGCGAAGCGCGTCCGTCCGCAGCACGGCCGAGCTGCTGGCCGGGAAGGGCGACAGCTCGCTCGTCGTCGAGAAGCCGCTTCGGAACGGCTGGCGGACGATCGTTATTTTGCCCTATGAGGAGCTGCTGGCCGAGGCGCGGAAGGCATCCGGCAAAATGCTGTCGATATCGCTGGCGTGTGTGCTCGCGGCCATCATGCTCATATACGGCACGAGCCAGCTCATGACGAAGCGGTTCGAAATTTTGCTCCAGCAAATCCGCAAGGCGGAGCGGGGCAACTTCGATCTGACCTTCCCGCCGATGGGGCACGACGAGGTCGGCCAGCTTTCGTTCGCCCTGAAGAAGATGGCTTCGCGGATGGAGGAGCTGATTTCCGATGTAGCCCGGAAGGAAGTGCTGAAGAACGAGGCGGAGATGAGCAGCCTGCAGGCTCAGATTACGCCTCATTTTCTATATAACACGCTCGCCTCCATCTCGGCGCTGGCCGTCAAGAGCCATAACGGGCCGGTACACAAAATGGCTGACGATTTGGCCCGGTTTTACCGGATTTCGCTGAACAAGGGCAAGAAGGCGATTACCGTCGGCCAGGAGATCAAGCTGACCGAGCATTATCTCTCGATCCAGGAGACGAGGTTCCAAGGGCTGTTCCGGGTTCATTACGAGCTTGACGAAGCGCTGATGAACTATACGACGCTGAAGCTGATCGTCCAGCCCTTCATCGAAAATTGCATCAATCACGCGATTTGGGACGACGACTGCGGCATTTCGATTACGATCAGGCTGCATTCGGAAGGGGAGGATTTGCTCTTCTCCGTTGTCGACGACGGCATGGGGATGAAGCGGGACGCGCTCGAGCGGCTTCAACAGGCGTCCGGCCAATCGAGCGGCTACGGCATTTATAACGTGGACAAGCGGATTAAGCTCGCGTACGGCGAGCAATACGGCGTCACCGTATACAGCCGTCTCGGCATCGGCACGTCGGTGCGCATCCGGATTCCGAAGACGTTCGTTTATTTATGATAGTCGTTTTCCGTTACGTTTAATAACAATGTTGTATGGAATCGCGGCGGATCGGCTGACTAAAATAAGGCTAAGCAAAGCGGATCCGAACTTTCGCGCTGGTCGTTCCGGCGTCGATTGGGACCGCTTGCAACCCAATAAGGAGGAACAGATCGGCAATGAGAGAGAAGGGGCTATTTCGATTTACTTTATTGCTAGTGTTATTGGCGGCGCTGCTGGCGGGCTGCAGCAGCAACGGCGCGAAGGCGCCGGCGGACGAGGGCGCTTCGAACGCGCCGGCCGAGACGGACGGGGGAGAAGACGCGGAAGGAAACGAGCCGATCAACTTTACTTTTTTTGACCGCAACGTCGGCGATTCGTTCGACAATCCGGTCGCGAAGAAAATTACGGAGAAGACCGGCGTTTCCCTGGAAATCCAGCAGCCGACCGGCAATCCGGCGGAGAAGCTGAACCTGATGCTGGCGAGCAACGACCTGCCGGACTTGATGGCGATCTCGCGCGGCGACATTCTCGACAAATACATCGCGGCCGGAGCGCTTATTCCGCTGAACGACCTGATCGACCAGTATGGCCCGAACATTAAGGAAATGTACGGCGACATGCTGAACAAGACGCGGCACACGGACGGCAAAAACTATTACCTGGCCAACTGGTACGGACTCGAGCAGTATCCGGTATTCGGCTTCATGATGCGCATGGACGTCATGAAGGAGCTCGGCGCAGGCGACAAAGCGACGAACGGCGAGCCGTTCACGGCGGAGGAGTTCGTCGCGCTGCTCAAAAATTACAAAGAGAAGGTTCCGACCGTCGACGGCAAACCGACGATCGCCATGACCTTCAACGGCGAGAACATGGGAGCGGTGTCCGGCACGTTCAAGGGCATGTTCGGCATGATGCCGTATTACGAAACGAACGGCGAGCTGAAAAGCGACGTCAGAGACCCGAAATATTTGGAAATGATCAAATTCGTCAACTCGCTGTACACGCAAGGTCTCATCGATCCGGAATGGGCGACGATCAAGACGCAGCAGTACGAGCAGAAGCTCGCATCGGGCACCGTATTCGCCGCGACGGACGCCTTCTGGAACCTGGGCAAGCCGAACACGGTGCTGAAGGAAGAAGCCGCGGATCCGTCCAAGCAGGACGAAAGCCAGTTTTACCCGTATAAGGTCATCGCGCCGGGCGTCGATCCCGCCAAGACGACCTTCGGACCGAAGAGCTCGCTCGGCTGGGACGGCATCGGCATCACGACTCAAAACGCCGATCCGGTTCGCGCGATCAAATTCCTCGATTTCCTCGCGAGCGAGGAAGGCCAATATTTGATGATGTGGGGCGTGGAAGGCGTTCACTGGGACATGAAAGACGGCAAGCACGTGCCTAGGCCTGAGGTGCTGGAAGGGTTCAAGAAGGACTGGGCCGGCTATTCGACGGAAACCGGCATCCGCAAGTGGACGTGGACGATCAAGAACGGACCGGGCTCCGACGGTACGCCTTACGACTTGATCGGCCGCTACGAGACGGATCCGGTATCCGCGCTGGCGATCCAAAACCTGGCGGATTCGTCGTTCGATACGGCCATCTATGACAATCTCGGCCCGAGCGGCGGCACGCCGGAGGCGATCATGCAGACGAAGGTCGGCGAGACGACGGCCAAATACTTCCCGAGAATGATCATGGCGCCTTCGGAGGCGGACGCGGTCAAGCTGTACGAGACGATGATGAAGGAACTGGAAGCGGCCGGCCTGCCGGCGCTCGAGAAAATTTATACGGAAAACTACAATAAACGGAAAGAGCTTTGGAATTAACGACCATTGCACGAGGTGACCGGAATGCCGATTATCGTTCATGAAGACAAGAAGCTATTCGAATTGGAAACCGCACGAACCTCTTACGTGTTCGGAGTGAATGAGAAAGGGATTCTTCAGCATCTGTACTGGGGCGAGAAGGTCGCGGCGCTTGATTGCGCCCGCCTTCTCGTCTCCCGCTCCCACAGCTCCTTCGACGCCGAGTTGGATCGCGAATGCGAGGAATTCAGCTTCTGGGGCGGCGCGTTCTACGGCGAGCCGAGCTTGAAGGCGCAGTTCGCCGATCAGGTGAGGGATCTGCGGATGGTCTATGCGGGCGCCAGACTCGATACGATCGAAGGACGGGAAAGCCTGATCGTCACATTCAAGGACGCTTATTACCCGCTGCGCGTCAATTTGGTTTACCGGATCGTTCCGGAGCTCGACCTGATCGAACGATACGCCGAAGCCGCCAATACGGGCGAGGACGACATCGTGCTCGAATCGTTCCAGTCGGCGGCCTGGACGATGCCGCATATGCCGCAGACCCGGATGACGCACGTGGCGGGCAGCTGGGCGGGCGAATACCAGCTGCGGGAAACGTCGCTCTCCGAGGGGAAGAAGACGATCGAGTCGCGGCGCGGCTTCACCGGCCCGCATGCGAATCCGTGGTTCGCGATCGACGACGGCGGAGCGACCGAGTCGGGAGGCGACGTCTGGTACGGCGCGCTCGGCTGGAGCGGGAACTGGAAGATCGTCGCCGAGAAGAGGATTTTCGAGCATGTGCGCGTCACGGGCGGCATCCACGATTTCGACAGCCGGTGGCTGCTTATGCCGGGCGAGACGTTCCGGACGCCGATCTTCGTCGGCGGCTACAGCGCTTCGGGCTTCGGCTGCATGAGCCGAACCTTGCACCGCTATCAGCGCGAGCATGTTCTTCCGTCCTCCGCGAAGCGCAAGGTGCTGTACAATTCCTGGGAAGCGACGACGTTCGACGTGCGAGCGGACGAACAGATCGAGCTGGCGAAGAAGGCGGCCAGGATGGGCGTCGAGCGGTTCGTCGTCGACGACGGCTGGTTCGGGCAGCGTCACAGCGACCGCGCCGGGCTTGGCGATTGGTACGTCAACCCGGACAAGTTCCCGGATGGGCTGGATGCGCTGATCCGCGAGGTGAACGGCCTCGGCATGGATTTCGGCATCTGGGTCGAACCCGAATCGGTCAATCCGGACAGCGACCTGTTCCGGAGCCACCCGGACTGGGTATACCGGTTCCCGACCAGGGAAGGGACGCAGCTGCGGAATCAGCTGCTGCTCAATTTGGCCAAGCCCGAGGTGAAGCAATACATCATCGACTTCATGAACCGGCTGCTCGGCTCGCATCCGATCGCGTTCATTAAATGGGATATGAACCGGACGATTACGGAGCCGGGACTGGATGGCTTCCCGGCGGAGCGGCAGCGCGAAATATGGATCCGTCACGTACGAAGCCTATATGAGATTTGGGCGGAGCTGCGCGCGCAGTTCCCGCATGTCGAATTCGAGACCTGCGCGGGCGGCGGGGCGCGCATCGACTTCGGCATGCTGCGGTTCGCCGATCAAGCCTGGCCAAGCGACAATACCGACGCCTTCGACCGGCTTCGCATCCAGGAAGGCTTCTCTTACGTATACAGCCCGCAAATTATGATGTGCTGGGTGACCGACTCGCCCGCCGGGGTGAACGGCCGCCGGCTTCCCCTCTCGTTCCGGTTCCACAGCGCGATGACGGGGGCGCTCGGCATCGGCGGCAACTTGAAGGAATGGTCGGACGCCGAGATCGAGGAAGCGGCCGGTCATATCGCCGCCTATAAGGAAATCAGGCATCTCGTGCAGGGCGGCCGGCAGTACCGGCTTGCCTCGATCCGCCAATCTCCGCTGGCCGCGGTGCAGTACGTAAGCGAGGACCGCAGCGAAAGCGTCGTCTTCGCCTTCCTTCACGCCCAGCAGTTCGGCCGCGGTCGATCCCTGAAGCTGCAAGGGCTTGACGGAGGCCGGCTGTACGAGGTGGAAGGAGTCGCCGGCGAGACGCTCCGGCTGCACGGAAGCACCTTGATGAAGGCGGGCATTCCGCTTCCGTTGCGGGGCGATTTCGATAGCGTCATGATCCGATTAAGAAGCTAGAGGAGGAGAAGCATGAGCAGAACCGCTTTGAGAAGGGCGATGGCTTTTCTATTGATACTCGCGATGGGGGTTGTTATGCTGCCTGACGGTAGTTCCGCCGAATCTTCCGCCAAAGGGCATAAGGTGCAAGTCGAGAGGAAAAACGGGGTCGTAAAGGCCTCGAACGGACGCTACGCCTTCTCCTACGATCTGTCGACCGGTCTCGGCAGCTTAAGCTGGGGCGATCGGCAGGTGCTGCGAAACTTCCATTCCGGCTACAAGACATCCGGCGAGGGCGCGGCATTCCGCTCCACCGATCCGGCGGCGCGCACGGCCGAATGGAATAATCTCGCGAAGGACGGCTACGGCTCGGGCGGCGTAAAGCTGACGATCACGAACGCCTTGGCGAGCGGCTCGACAATCGTTTCGCATTTCTATTTCTACCCGAATAAGTCGTACGTGCTGACCGATATGCGCGTCGAGAGCGGAACCGGCCTCACGGTCGAGAAGCTCGAACCGGTCGCCTCCTCCTTCCTCGATATCGGGGCGGGCTCCGATAAGCGCATCTTCACGACGCCTTACACGAACAACTTCGACTTCGGCGTCGCTCCCGTCGACGATTTCGGCAACAGCCAGAACGGCGCCGACCGGTTCGAGGGCGAGCAGCTGAAGTGGGAGCCGTTCAACGGCATCAGCCACTGGGTCGCGGCGATGTTCGACAATACGGCGAAGCAGGGCTTCGTGGCCGGCGCCGCGACGGTGAAAAACTGGAAGAGCGCCCAGAAGCTCGGGGAAGCCGCGCAGCCGAACGGGCCGCTGTCCGCGTTCAGCATCTACAACTGGGGCGGCACGCAGAGCGGGAAGTCGGTCGCGTCCGACCGGTTTTTCCTCGGCTTTTACAGCGATTACCAGGCCGGGCTCGAGGAGTACGGCTCGGTATACAACATCGGCGAGCCGCGGATGGAATGGGAAGGCTCGGTCCCGATGGGCTACAACACGTATTACTCGCACTACGGCTACGCCTCGGCCGAAGCGATGTATCCGCTGGTCGACTACATGGCGGAGCATCTGAAGCCGCTCGGCTACGAATATTTCAATCTCGACGGCGGCTTCCAACCGGTCTCGGACCTGCCGTTCGACGACGGCATGCAGGCGTTCGCGGATTACGTGCATGACAAAGGGCTCAAGGTCGGCGGCTACCAGACGCCGTTCACGATCTACGACGCCTGGCTCGACCTGCCGATTCCGGGCACGGACTACAATCACCGGGATATTTCGCTGCGGGACGAGAACGGGGAGCTGATCCGGACGTACCTCGGCACGTACGCGATGGACATTACGCATCCGGCGGCCAAGGTAGCGCTGAAAAACGCGATCCAGAAGTATATCGATTGGGGCTTCGACTACTTGAAGCTGGACTTCATCGACATGGGCATGTACGACGGGAAGCGGTACGATCCGTCGGTTAACGGCGTCCAGGCTTACCGGATCGGGATGGGCATTATCCGCGACGCGGTGCTCGCCTCGGGCCGTCCGATCTATATCAACGAATCGATCGCGCCGCTGCTGCCGGCCGCGTTCGCGCACGGCAGACGATCGGCTTGCGACACGACGATCGGCGTCGACGGCTATTCCGGCATCGAACGGCAGGCGTTCAACACGGCGGCTTCCTGGTGGACGAACGGCACGCTCTACGAATACAACGATCCCGACATGATCATGCCGGAAAATTTCGCTCAAGGCTTCTGGTACAAATACAGCCAAAGCGAGGGCAAGCTGCTGGCGACGACCGTCGCGATGGGCGGCGGCCACTGGCTGGCGGGCGACAACTTCCCGTTCCTGTCGGAGGAGCGGATGGACGTCCTCGAGAACGAGAAGCTGCTCGCGCTCGTCCAGGGAGGCAAGGCCGCGAAGCCGGTCGATCTGCCGAACGTGTATCACCAAGGGGAGCGCTCGCCGGCCGTCGTTTACTTGACCGCGGACAACGGCGACGTCTTCGTCGGATTGTCGAACTGGAACATGAAGGAAGAGAAGCGGCTTACGGTCAACTTCGCCGATCTTGGCCTCAATCCGCACGCCAAGCATACGCTGAAGGAGCTGTACACCGGCAAGTCGCTCGGCAAGGCGTCGGGACAATTCGCCTATACGCTGCCGCGCGGCGGAACGGCCATCATTCAAGTGTCCAAGGGCGGACCGGGCGGCGGCGGCCAAGCGCCGGTTAATCTCGCGCTCGGCAAGCAGGCGGCGGTATCCTCTACCTGGAGCGATGCGGGGTACGAGGCGGACAAATTGACGGACGGCCTGCTGTCCACGAGATGGAGCGCCGCCGAAGGGCAGCTGAACGACCAGTGGGCGGAGATCGATTTCGGCGCCGAGACGCAGGTGAACCGGGTCGCGATCAAGGAACACAAGGGCGACTATTTCCAAATCGCGAACTACGCGCTTCAATATTGGGACGGGGCGAAGTACGCGGATCTGACGAAGGGCTTTACGGTCGGGGACAACAAAGTCATTAACTTCGATACGGTGACGACGTCCAAAATCAGGCTGTTCATGAAGTCGAGCTACATCATTCCGTCCATCGAAGAGATCGAGGCCTATTACGTCGAAGGAAACGGCGGGCCGGTCATCGATCAGGACAACAGCCATTCGCCTTACGGCAGCTATTCGGACATCCGCGCGGGCGTGCAGCGGATGCAGACGTTCAAGCTGAACGACGGCAGCCTGCCGAAGCTGGACCTGTATATTTACGAGAGCTACGTGAACGCCGTGCCGGCCGACGCGTACTTCTTCGACATCGTCGTCCTGGACGAACAGGACAACCCGGAGGAGACGATCTTCACGGCCTCGCTGCCGCCTTACAACATACCGGGCAGCGTCAGCCCGTATTCAATTTATCCGCGGCTGACGAATCTCGATACGTCGAAGAAATACGCCTTCATCCTCCGTTCGCCGAAGTCGCTCATGACCGAAACGACGGACAACAACTACGGATTCGCTTACAGCGACGCCAATCCGTACGCGGACGGCTACGAACGGCTGTCCTTGGACGGCGGCAAGACGTGGACGACGGAAAACAACGGCGGGCGCGATTTGATTTTCACCGTCTATACAAGCGCCAGCGGGAATTAGGCGGTACCGGCTGCGGTCGATGCGATGCATCGGCCGCTTTGTCGCCGCAAGACATCGAAACGAACAAAAACGGAGGCGATGATCCATTATGCTGCAAGTGACCGAAACGAGCCATATCGGCTTTCCATCCATTACCGTCCGCACGAAGCATTACGAAGTGTCGGCTGTGCCCGGCATCGGCGGACGCATCGCGGCGTTCGGGGCGAACGGAGTGAACTTGCTCTATCGGAACGAGAGTCTGGCCGGGTATCGTCCCGCCTACGAGGCCGCGAACGCGGACGAGATGCGCGCGCTGCGCGAGCGGGGGCCGATTCTGCTGTACGGCGGCGAGAAAACTTGGCTCGCCCCGCAGGCCGATTGGGGCGGCTGTCCATACGCCGATCTGGACCACGGGGAGTATGAGCTGCGGACGGAGCGCGAAGGCGACGCGGTTCGGCTCGTGCTGACGAGTCCCGTATGCCGCGAAACCCGGCTGCAAATTATAAGGACCATCACGTGCGCCGACGATGATCCGCGAATGGAGATCGAGCAGAGGCTGGTCAACCATGGAACGGCTGCGGTTACGAAAGGGTTGTGGCAGGTGACGATGCTGAACCGGGACGGCATCGTGGACGTTCCGGACGGCGAGGGGGTCAAGGCGGAGCGTCCGGTGCCGATGCTGCGCGCGGAGAACGCGCCCGCCGCGCGGGAAGCGGGAGGATGGCGGCTGAAGCTGGGCGACAATACGCTGTTCAAGCTGGGCTTCATGACGGACGCCGGACAGACGGCCGCCCGGCACACGGGTCCGGACGGCGAGCGGTATACGCTTGTGAAGACGTTCGACGTGGCGGCGGATCGAGCCTATCCGCATCATACGGTCGTCGAAGTGTACAACGCCGAAGAATATCCTTATTACGAGCTTGAGGTCCACAGCCCCGCTTATACGCTGCAGCCGGGAGAGAGCGCCGCATTCACGGTTCGGTGGGAGCTTCTGCGCCCTTATTATCCCGCGTGAGCGACCGGCGGAACTGCCCGGGAGTCATACCCATTTGCTTGCGGAACACCCGGTTGAAGAAGCTGATGTCCTGGAAGCCCGAGTCGTAGGCCGCGTGGACGACCTTCGTGCGCGGATCCTGCAGCAGCCGGCAGGCGTGACGGATTTGGAGGGAATGCTTGTAATCGATAAAGGTCATGCCCGTCGCTTTTTTGAATTTCGCCGTGAACGACGAGACGCTCATCCCGCAAGATTGGCTAAGCTGCGCGAGCGTCAACGGCCGAACGTAATGCTGCCCGATGAAGTGCAGGATGGAATCCATGCCTTCCTCCTGCAGGAGCGGGACGCCCGCCTTGTTGCCGTTGTCTTCGTGGAAGCGGCTCAATTGGACGAGACATTCGATCAGCGCCGTCTTGATAACGAGCCGGTAGCCGGCCCGTTTGCCGGCCCATTCGTCGTGCATTTTCCGTAGAAGCGCTTCCATTAGCTGCTGCTGATGAACGTTCAGCGACAGATACGGGACGAAGGCGGCGTTCTTCCTCAGGAAAGGGGCCAGGTAGAAATAGTCGATAAAAGCCGGAATTTGCAGCAGGACGTCAAGCTCCTTCCGAAGCAGCCGCTTATCGAACAACAGATTATAGACGACGGAATCTTCCCGGCCCGCGCCGACATAGCCGTGATAAGTCTGCGGCTCGATGACGAAGACGTCGCCCGTCGCCAGGACGCTGCGCCGCTCCGGCATGTCGTGCATCGCGCCTCCTTTCAACACATAGACGAATTCCACGAATTCGTGGGCGTGCACCGGGACGACCCCGTCTTGTTTAATGGGGCAGCGATGAATATGGAACGGAAAGTCCCCATCCTCGAAATACGCTTCTCCTTTTAGAACGGACACTTGTGACGCGCCTCCTTCCCCGTTAAGTTGAATGATAGAAAGATTTTGACGGAAAAGCAAATCGAAATTTAGCCGGATAAACGTATGAACTTGAAAAGGAAGGAAGTGATAAAGTATACTTAACGGTGAAACGGGGGGAGCCATATGAAAGCTGATAAAACACCGATGTATCAAACGATCGTAGAAGACTTGAAACAAAAAATAAGCTCGGGCGCTTATTCCTTGACCGAGCCGCTGCCAACGCAAATCGAATTCGCCAGAATTTACAATACGAGCGAAATTACGACGAGAAGGGCGCTTACCGAGCTCGCGGGCCAAGGCTACGTCTACCGCGTCCGCGGGAAGGGGACGTTCATCCGGCTCGAGCCGGACGGCAAGCCGATCGACAAGTCGCTCGCGCTGGAGCGCATTTATTTGGCCCATGCCTCCATCCCGCTGAGCATGTTCAACCATCGATTTTATGGCGATTTGGTAACCGGCATTTACGAAATATGCGAAGAGAACGGCATTTCGTTCCACATGTGGGACATCGGCGAGAAGGGAGTCCTTCCGGAGAAGGACGGCAAAACCGGCTTCGTGCTCCTGCCCGGCGCGCGCATGAACCCGGAAGTGCTTCGCCCGTGGAAGGAAGAGGAGCGGCGGCTCGTGACGGTTCACTTCTACTACCCGCATCTGCAAATCCCTTACGTCATCGTCGACAATTTAACGGGGGGGTTTCTCGCGACGCAGCATCTGCTCTCGCTCGGCCATCGCCGAATCGGGATCGTCCTGACCGGCAAATCGTTCCTGGAGATGAACCAGGAGTTCTCGCTGCGGCTGCAGGGCTACAGGCTGGCGCTGTCCCAGTATAACCTCGACTTCGATCCGGAGCTCGTCAGCTGCATCGAAGCGGACGAGGAGCTTGCCGAGATGGGGTATGCCGGCGCGAGGCAGCTGCTGTCCCTGCCGAACCCGCCGACGGCCATCTTCGTCACGAGCGATTACAAAGCCGTCGGCGCCATGCAGGCGGTCAAGGATTTGGGAATGTCCGTCCCGGGCGACGTCAGCGTCATCGGATACGACGACGTTATCGCGAGCCCATTTCTGGAACCGAGCCTTACGACGATTAACCAAAATACGCTGGCCGTCGGCCGCAGAGCCGCCGAGATGCTGCTGTTCAAATGGAAGCAGAACGACGGCGCGGCGTTGCTCAAGGACGAAATCGTTCCGAAGCTGATCGTGCGGGACAGCACGGCGGAATTTGACGCTTAATCGAATAGCCTTGCCCAAAAAAGATGCCGAAAGGCGTCTTATTTTTTTGCTTTTTATTTCGCCGAATATGCCGTATGATAAAAAAGTAATCTTTTTGTTATAAAAGTATACTTAATACTTTGACGGAAAGGGGAGAGTTTCATGAATCACGAGAATTGCACGGCGGCGACCGACGCGTTCGGAAGAAGACTGCCGGAGGCCGGCGGCATTACGCCGCGGGCAGGCCGGCAGGACCGGCATGTCGGCTTGTTTTATTTCCTGTGGCTCGGGCAGCATGGGACGGAAGGGCCCTTCGACAATACGCGAATTTTGCGGGAAGCGCCCGAAGCGGTTCGCGATCCCGATCATCCGCTCTGGGGTCCGGAGCAAAGCTTTCATTTCTGGGGGGAGCCGCTGTACGGCTATTACTTAAGCGACGATGCGTGGGTGCTCAGGAAGCACGTGCAGCTGCTGACGAGCGCAGGCGTCGATTTTCTCGTGTTCGACACGACGAATGCCGCGACCTATAGAACGGTTTACGAAGCGCTGCTTGCCGTATTGGAGGAATACCGCGCGCAGGGCTGGGACGTGCCGCGCGTCGCGTTCTACACGAACACGAAATCCGGCGAGACGGTCGGGCGCATCTACGACGATCTCTATAGAGAGGGCCGGTACCGGGAGCTGTGGTTCGAATGGGACGGCAAGCCGCTCATCATCGGCGATCCGGACGAATGCGCCGAAGAGCATCGGGCGTTCTTCACGTTCCGGAGAAGCCAATGGCCGTTCGAGGACGCGAAGACGAACGGATTCCCGTGGATCGAATTTTGCCGGCCGCAGCGGGTTTATCGCAACGAACGGGGCGAGAAGGAGATCGTGAGCGTGTCGGTGGCGCAGCACCCGAGCATCGCGATGAGCGACTCTCCCTTCTATGGCTACGGGGACAACTGGGGCAGAAGCTTTCACGCCGGCGAGCCGGATGCCGGGCCGGATGCGTCCTTGCGGGGCTTCAACATCGAGGAGCAATGGGCATTCGCGCTGCGGGAGGACCCGAAGATCGTGTTCGTGACGGGCTGGAACGAGTGGATCGCGATGCGCCTCCCCGGCGCGGCCGCAGACCGCCCGGTCCGGTTCGTCGATCAGGCGACGCTGGAGTTCAGCCGCGACATCGAGATGATGAAGGGAGGTTACGGAGACAGCTATTACTTGCAGCTGATCGCCTGGATCCGCCGCTTCAAGGGGCTTCCTCCGCAGCCGCGGCCAAGCGGGCAGACGACGATCGACCTTGCGGGTCCCTTCCGGAAGTGGGACGCCGTCTCGCCGGAATACCGCGATTTCGCCGGAGATACGGCGCATCGGGATCATGCGGGCTACGGCCGGCTGAGCTATACGAACGATTCGGGACGAAACGATCTGATCGCGATGAAGGTCGCGCGGGACGCGGACTACGTATACTTCTACGCGCGCACGGCAAGGCCGCTTACGCCGAGCGACGTTCCGGGCTGGATGATGCTGTTCATCCGGACGCGGGAGTCGGAAGGAAGCGGGACCGGCGAGCATTGGGACGGGTACCAATACGTCGTGAACCGGACGGTGAGAGGGGAGAACGCGACGGTGCTCGAACGAAGCCTTGGCGGCTGGAGCTGGGAAGCGGTGGCCGACGTTCCGTACCGGGCGGAAGGCGGCGAGCTGCAGCTGCGCGTGCCGCGCAAGCTGCTCGGACTGGCGGACGGCCCTCTCCGGCTGGGCTTTAAATGGGCGGACAACGCGGCCATGGACGGGGATCCGATGGACTTTTACGCGAGCGGCGACACCGCGCCGGAAGGCAGGCTTTATTTTATTTACGAGGCAAAGGAATAAAAAGGTTGAAAATTATCATATAAAGTATATAATTATATTTAAACGTATACGTAATATGCAGGTGCTTTGATGCGACCGAGGGGGGAAAGGCTTGGAACGACAGTGGCAAGCGTCGTGGATTTGGGCGGAGCACGGGGAGCCCGATCATAATATTTACGTTGAAGCAAGGAAAGCCTTCGAGCTCGATGACGCGAAGCGGCAAGCCGCGCTGCTGCACGTATCCGCGAACCAGCATTACAAGCTGTACGTCAACGGGACGGAGCTCGGCAGAGGTCCGTCCCCGGGCGATAACGATTGGCAGTATTACGATTCCTACGACGTGTCCGCGGCGCTTCGCCCGGGTCGGAATGCGATCGCCATCCTCGCTTTCAACTTCGGCGGCCAGGAGATCGTCACGCAGCAGATGCAAGGGCCGGGCGGTTTCATCGCCGAGCTCGAGACGGTGGCGGAGGACGGGACGTCCCGGATCGCGGAAGCTACGGACCGGAGCTGGAAGGCCCGCAGGTCCGAACGCTGGGTGAGGCAGGTCAGCCGCCAGCATCAGTGGAACGGCTTTCGGGAATTGTACTTTGCCGAGCAGGAGGACGGCTGGGAGTTAGCGGACTATGACGACTCGGATTGGCCGGGCGCCTTGGTCGCGGCTGCCGCATGCGATCCCGCCGGTCCGTGGCCGCGCCTCCTTCCGAGGGAAATTCCCAGACTTCGGGAAGAGTGGATAACGCCCGCGGCGGTGGTCGGCGCCGAACCGATGCTGGGCCGGATTTTATTTCCGGAAGCGCTTGCAGGCGGGGGCGGAGAACCGAAGGAGGGTGCTACGGTGCTTGACGCGGCGGTGCCCGGATCGATTCCGGCCGTAACGTACGATTTCGCCAAGGAGAGGGTCGGGTATACCGAGCTCGAGGTCGTGGCGCCGGAGGGCGGCGTGCTGCAGCTTCATTACGGCGAGTCGCTGGAGCTGGCGCTGTACGACACGTTCTTCCTTAAGAAGGGGCGCAACCGGCTATCGCCCTTCGGCAGGCGGGCGTTCCGCTTCCTGAAGCTGACGGCGCAGGCGGCGCCTGCCCCGGTTACCGTGGAGCGGCTTGGCGTCCGCTCGGTGCATTATCCGTTCCCGGCGAGCGGGACGTTCCGCTGCGAGGATCCGCTCCTCGAACGGATTTGGGATACCGGCCGTTATACGACGGTCGTGAACAGCCAGGAGCATCTGGAGGATTGCCCTCTGCGCGAAGGAGCGCTTTGGGTCGTGGACGCCATCGTCATGGGCAAGGTCATTTACCAGACGTTCGGCGACGCCAGGCTGCTTCGCAAATGCCTGCTGCAAGGGGCCAGAATTCAGAACGCGGACGGCTCGATCCCGGGCACCGGCCCGGAACGCAACGACTTCATGCTCCCGGACTTTTGCGCGCACTGGCTGTTCGGCGTCCGCGATTACTGGAGCTATACGAACGACGAGCCGTTCCTGCGCGAGGCATGGCCGGTCATCAGGCGGCTGACGGACTGGTTCGAGGCGCAGGAGGACGAGGACGGGTTGTTCGCCGGCGCCGACCGGAACGGCTGGTGGTGCTTTATCGACTGGGCTGATTATTTGGATAAGCGGGACCGGGTGACGGCCGTCTCCTGCTTCTACTACAAGCTGCTTCGTACCGTTGCGGCTATGTCCGCCGCCGCCGGCGACGAACCGTTCGGGATGCGGTGCGCGGCGAAGGCCGGGCGGCTTCGCGAAGCGATCCGGACGCAGCTCTGGCTGCCGGAGCTCGGCGCGTTCGTCGACTGCAAGACGGACGGCGGGCTGTCGGACAGCGTAACGGCGCAGACGAATTTTACGGCGATTTGGACCGGCGTCATGACGGACGAGGAGGCGGAGCGCTTTCTTGCGGAATCGTATTTTCAGGACCGCTGTCCGCCGATCAAAGGGGCGTTCTTCTACCATATCGTGCTGGAGACGCTGTACCGGTACGGATATGCGGAGCAGGCGCTGGACGCGATGCGGGCTTATTGGGGGGAGATGCTGGCGCGCGGCGCCACGACCTGGTGGGAAACGTTCGACCCGTCGACGCCTCGATGCACGGTGCCGAGTCCTTACCAAGGCAATACGCCGACCTATTTGGTCGATTATATCCCGGTGAGCTTCTGTCACGGGTGGGGGGCCGCCCCGACCTATCTGCTCACGCAGCGCCTGCTCGGGGTCGATGCAAGCCGGATCGGCAGCGGTGCCGTCGAGCTGAATCCGTACGCCTCCGGCAGGCTGGCATGGGCGGAGGGCGAGGTGCCGACGCCGTACGGAACGATACGCGCGCGATGGGAACGGCAGGATGGCGGCGCGGTCGCCTATGAGGCGGAGCTGCCGCAGGGACTAAGGTGGACGTCCTCGTTCCTGACTCAGATCGTCGAGGGCGAGTCGGAAGGAAAACGGACGGTGCGGGGCATCGTGACGGCCGACACGGTAAGCGGCTACAGCAAGCCATCGCCGGCGATCATATAGCCGTCCGAAGCGGGCCGTCCGTCCGAACGGGAGGTGAGGCGACAGAGGCCATGTTCCGAAATGTATGCGCTTTAACGCTTTTTTGAAGGTGTGGCAGCCTATGAAAAGAAGGAGAGGTCAACGCATGAAAAATAAGAGAGTACTGCCCTTATTGCTTGCCTTGCTGTTAATGGCTTCCTTGATCGCCGCATGTACGAATTCGGGCAACGACGCGCCTCCGGCCGGCGAGCCGTCGGAGCCTCCGGCCGAAGAGCAGAAGGGCGAGGAGCCGGATCCGGCCGAGGCGGAGCTGGAAGGAACGATCCGGATCTCATTGCCGAACGGTTCGGCCTCCGTCTGGAACGCGATCGGGGAGAGCTACATGGCGAAGCGCCCGAAGGTGAAGGTCGTCGTCGATCATAAGCCGCTGGAAGGCTACAAGGAATGGCTGACGGCCCAATTCGCGGCGGGCACGCCGGACGTCGATCTCGTCGTCTCGAACGAAGTGCTGGCGCTTCACGAGAATAAGAGCTTCGTCGATATGTACCCGTTCTTCGAGAAGGATAACCCGTACACCTGGAAGAAGTGGAAGGACTCCCTCGATCTCGACGCGATGGGCATTAACTTGTCCGGCGTCGGCGCCGACGATCACCTGTACATGCTCAATTTCGAATCGGTGCAGATCGTATGGGTGTACAACAAGGAAATTTTCGCGAAGGTCGGCGTGAACGAGGCGCCGAAGACGTTCAACGAGCTGATCGCGGCGTTCGACAAAATCGAAGCCGCCGGCTACACGCCGCTCGCGCTCGCCGGCAACTCCAACTCGATGTGGAGCGGCCAGGCCGGATGGCTCGTGCGCATCTACGCGGACCAGTACATGAGGGATTCCATCAACGTCATCCGCTCGCAGCAGGAGGATTACACGTACTTGCCGGAAGTGGACGACGCGTGGACGTACGATTTGAACAATGCGTACAACGACTCCAACAGCCAAGTGACCAAGAACGATCTTCGGGTGTACAAGGCGATTAAGGATAAAGAAGGCCCGTACAAGGTGGACGGCAACCCGAAATGGTCGGCATTCATGGAAAATTTGAAAAAGCTGTTCCAATATACGCCGGACGGATTTTTCGGCGTCAACGACGAGCAGGCGTACAGCCTGTTCCTGACGGGCAAAGCCGCCACGATGATGGGAACGCCGGGCTCCTATTGGCAGCTGCCGAAGGATTTTGCCGATGAAACGAAAACGGGCGCGACGGGCGGCATCAAGCCGTTCGAATACGGGTTCTTCAACATGCCGTCGATGGAAGGGCCGGAAGTGATGGCGCCCGCGCGGACGATCCACATTCCGATCGGCTTCTACAGCTTCGTGGCGAAGGACGCGAAGCAGACGGAGCTCGACATGGACTTCATGATGTACGTCACGAGCCCCGAAGGCTACAAAGTGTACCTTACCGCCATCCAGAACAGCACCGACGCGGCGTTGTCCGGCGCACCGGCGCTGAAGGACATCGAGCTCCCGGCCGAAATGGCCGGCGCGTTCGCGAACTTCGACCCGATCGGCAATACCGAAGGCTTCCCGAGCGCGGCGAATTCGCTTGCCCGGGGCGTATGGGATTATCAGCCGTCCGTGCAGGACTGGGTCGGTCTCGTGCAGCGCTACTTCGGCGATCAGATTACGACGGAGCAATATTTGAAGGAATACCAAGCGGTCGTCGACAAATATTTGGAGCCTTCCTTGAAGGAGAAGAAGCTGGAGCTGTCCGATCTGGACAATCCGGAGCGCAGGCCGCCCGAACGCAGCTGACGAGCGGCGGCAAGCCCGTGCGGGGCCGCCCGCACGGGATCTATTCGCACAATCGAAGGGGGAGCGGAGATGTCGTTACGCAGCAGGATCGCGGTTTTTATGATGTGTGCGTTCATATGCACCGGCTTCTTGCCTATGGAAACGGCTTTAGGTAACGCGCAATGGACGCTGGACGAACCGGACAATATTACCTCCTTATCCGTTTCCGAGGACGGGTCGCGAATCGCGGTCGGCAGCTACGGCGCCAAAGCCTATTCCTTCACGGCCGAAGGACAATTGCAGTTCGCGCTTGAAGCCGGGAACGTCGTCACCGGCGTCGCCATGCTGTCGGACGGGTCGCTGCTGGCCGCCTCCGACGACCGCCATTTGTACAAGGCGGACGAACAAGGCAGGCTGCAGTGGGACCTTAACGTCAAGCGGCAGGTGAAGGGCGTGTCCGCCTCGCATGACGGCTCGGTCGCGGCCTATATCGTCCAAGGGTCCACGAACGTCGCGTTCATCGATGCGGAGACGGGCGAGACGATACGCGAAACGGATATCGGCATCGCGCCGAAGCGGATTCGGGTCGCGCCGAGCGGCAGCTTTACCGCTGCGGGCGCGACGGATCAATATGTTTATTTGATCGACGCAGACGGGGGTATCGTTCGGAAGATGGGCGTCACCGGGACGGTGGAAGCGGTCGCGGCCGCGGAAGACGGCTCCGTCGCGGTCGGCACCTCGAAGAACGAGGTCGTCCTGTTCGACGCGGATGGCCGGGAAGCCGGCAGCTACCCGGTGAAGGACGCCGTCACCGACGTGGACGTCTCGGGGGACGGGTCGTACGTCGCCGTATCCGATTACCTCGGCGGCATTTACGTATTCGCCAGGGAAGGCAAGCTTCTCTGGACGACGGAGGTCGACGGCGCCGGCCGGGCGGTCGCGTTCAACAAGGACGCCACGGCGCTGTACGCGGGCACCGGCAGCGGGACGCTGCACGCCTACGACGTATCCGAAGCGATCGCGAGCGCGGAGAGCGGCGCCGTCGTGAGGACCGTCGCGTGGACCATAGCCGCCGCCCTGGCGCTGGCGCTGCTCATCCTCGGGCTCTTATGGATGAAGAGAAGGCGGAAGCTCGGCGTCTTACGGGACGTATGGCGAGCGAAGTACATCTATCTGGCGTTGCTGCCGACGTTCGCCCTCGTCTTCGTTTTCCTGTATTACCCTGCCTCGTCGGGGCTGTTCCACTCGCTCTACGATTGGAATCCGGGCGGCAGGACGACGTTCGTCGGGCTTGCCAATTTCGAGCGGATGCTGAGCGATCCGTACGTGACGAAGGGAATCGGCAACCTCGGCTTGCTGATCGTGACCGGACTTGCCAAAACGCTCATTCCGCCGCTGATCGTCGCGGAGCTCATCTACCATCTGAGAAGCAAAAAAACGCAGTACTGGTACCGGACGGCGTTCGTCGCATCGATGGTCATCCCGGCGGTCGCCGGACTGTTGATCTGGCAAAACCTGTACGACCCGAACGTAGGACTGTTCAACAAGCTGCTGGCCTTCGCCGGCCTGCCCGGCCACGCCTGGCTCGGCGATCCGGATACGGCGCTTTGGGCCATTATTTTCATCGGCTTTCCGTTTATCGGCATCCTGCAGCTGCTCGTCTTCTACTCGGGCCTGCTGGCCATTCCGGACGAGTTGATCGAATCGGCGAGAATCGACGGAGCGGGCCTGTGGCGCATTATCCGCTCGATCCATCTGCCGCTGCTGGCGGGCCAGTTCAAGCTGCTGATCATCCTGTCGCTGATCGGCATTATTCAAGACTTCGGCGGCATCCTGATCGTGACGGGCGGCGGACCGATGGATTCGACATACGTGCCGGCGCTCCAAATGTACTACGCGGCGACCATCTTCAACGACCTCGGGTACGCTTCCGCGCTGGGCGTGGCGATGTTCCTGATCATTCTGATCATTACCGTCATCAATATGAAATTCCTTAAAACGACGCACGACTGAAGGAGGCGGACCGTTTGCAAACCGTACCAGTAACGAAACCGGCGGCGCCGGCCCGGAAGAAGCGGTCTTCCGTCCGCGTCGTGCCGCAAGCCATCATCAATATCGTTCTGACGCTGCTTGTATTCCTGACGCTGGTGCCGATCTTCTTCATGGTATTCAGCTCCCTGAAGAGCAACGCGCAAATTTTGGGCAATTTCTGGTCGATGCCGTCTCCCCCTCAATGGGGCAATTACGGCGAGGCGTTCGGGGCGATCTGGCGCTATATGGTCAATACGGTGCTGTACGCGGTGGCGGGCAGCGGACTCGTCTGCGCCTTGTCGGCCGTCTCGGGCTACGTATTCGCCAAGAAGGTTTTTCCCGGCAAGGAAACGCTGTTCATGATGATGCTCGCGATGATGATGATCCCGGGCGTGCTTACGCTCATTCCGTCCTACGTGCTGTATAACGGCCTCGGGCTGACCAATACGCCGTGGGTCATCATTATCGCCCATGCGGCGGGCGGGCAAATCTTCGGCACGTTCCTCTGCCGGAGCTTCATGGCCGGCGTGCCGACCGAGCTGTTCGAAGCGGCGCGGATCGACGGGGCGAGCGAGCTGACGATTTTCGCGCGCATCGTCGTTCCGCTTTCGATTCCGATCCTCGCGACATTGTTCATTATGCAGTCGGTCGGCATTTACAACGATTATATTTGGCCGCTCCTTACGATCCGAGACAGCGATCTCCAAGTGATCGGCGTCGGCCTTACGGTGTTCGAGAATCAATTCGGCATCAAAAATTTGGGCGTCCAGTTCGCGGCTTACGGCCTTTCTTCCATCCCGCTCATCCTCATCTTCGCGTTCGGCATGAAGTATTACATCCAAGGCATGACGCAAGGCGCTTTGAAAATGTAACCTTTCGAAGGAGGACTCGCGATTGAAAACGATACGGTTCAAATGGACGGCCGCGCTGACGGCGGCCGTTCTCGTCTGTCAGCTTCTCCTGGCCGCCGCGGCCGCGGCCGGCCCCTACGACCCGGGCTTGTCCCCGTCGCCCGACGCAGCAAGCGGAACGGCCGTCTATCCGGCTAGAATCATCAACGATTTCAACAGCGCGGCCGACGTCGCGACGTGGTCGAACGGCGAGAACACGAAGAGCGTCTCGTACGTGACGAGCCTGCTCAACGGCCCGAACAGCGTATACGAAGGGGCGGGAGCGCTCGAGCAGCAGCCCGAGAACGTCAAGGTGCATGCGTGGCGGACGATTTACCGCGATTTCGCGGAGCCGCTGGACTTGTCGGATTATCGGTATTTGGCCTTCGCGGCCAATAGCTGGGGCTGGCAGCCCGTCGATTATATGCTCCGGGTCCGCTTGCACGGCGCGGACGGCGTGAAGGAATCGCTCGCGCGCATCCATCCGGATTCGTGGAGCACCGTGTTCCTCGACCTGTCGCAATGGGCGGGGCGGAGCGGCGTCACGAAGATGGAAATCGCGTTTATGCAGAACTTCGATCTCGAAGGAGTAGCCCCGGGAGCTCCGGGCTACGACTACTGGGACGGACGGTTCCAGATCGACTTGATCGCCGCGACGAACGTTCTCGATCTCCGGTTCTCGAAGGACGGGGACGCCGAAGGCTTCTCCGCTGCGTCAGGCTCGGTCGAGGCCGGCGGCGGGAAGCTGCGGTGGCAGGTCGCGGGTACGGGCGACGCGCTTACCTCGGGCGCGTTCGCGCTTCCGATCGGCGAGCGCAATGCGGTATCGGTCACGATGAGCAACGGAACGCCCGCCTCGCGCTTGAAGCTGCAATGGACGACGGCCGAGGATCCGGAATGGGACGAGGAGAAGTCGAAGACGTTCGAGATCGAGCCGAACGCAGGCATGAGCGTCGTCGACATGAATTTGTCCGATAAGGCGAGCTGGGGCGGCACGCTGCGGCAGTTCCGGATCGAGCCGGCGTTAAACGAAGGCGAAAGCGGGTTGATCGAAGTGGACGAAGCCGAATTCAAAATCTTGCCCCAGCTGCCTCCCGAATACGTCGGCAGCATGGCATCGCCGCTCGTCGATGGCGCGGGAAGCGCCGGGGTAAGCGGAACGGTCGGCGCTTCCGCGGCCGAAGCCCATGCGGGCGGCGTGCTGAAGCTCTACGAGCTGCCGACCTACGCGGACCCGCAGGGCGACGACTCGGAATGGAAGGCGATTGGCACGCTTCCCGTGCAGGAGAGCTTCGCCTTCTCGTTCGGGCTCGGCGACGGCGAGCGGAGCCGGCTCTATTCGAAATTCGCGGTCGCGCTTGAATCGGGCGGCGAGCGGCTGTGGGTGGACGCGCCGCGGTACATCGTCAACGCGGACGCGCTTGCCGCGAACCGGTATCCGTTCCCCGAAGCGAAGAGCAAGAAAGGGCTGCAGGTGCAGTATACGGACGACGCGGAGGAGCTCGGGATCAGCCACGCCGCGCTGAACGTCGCGTACGATCAGATGCTGTATTTGACGAATTCCGATCCGGCGGGCACGATCCCGTACGAGTTCGAGGGGCGGACGTATTATTTTAAGAAAAATACGGTCGAATCGCTCGATCGCCAGATCAAAAGCCTGTCCGACAACGACATGATCGTCTCGCTCATCCTCATCATGTACCGCAATCTCGATCCGTCGACGCCGAACAGCGTCTTGATCCATCCGGATTCCGAGCCGGGCGGCACGGTGTACGCCGTCAATACGAAGACGGCCGAGGGAGTGGGCTACTACGGCGCGATCACGAATTTCATCGCGGAGCGTTATACGCGAAGCGACGAAGCGTACGGCCGCGCGGTCAATTTCATCGTCGGCAACGAGGTCGGCCAGAATAAAGTATGGAACAACATGGGGCCGAAGCTTATCCACGAGTACGTCGAGGATTACGCGCGCACGCTGCGCCTGACCGATACGATCGTGCGCAGCAACTACGAGCACGGCCGCGTCTATATTTCGCTCGATCACTTCTGGGACGAGAATTTGCCTTCCGACTCGCTCTGGAAGTACGACAATAAGAACATCGTCGACCTGCTCACGGCTCACTTGAAGGCCGGCGGGGACATTCCGTGGAACATGGCGTTCCATCCGTATCCGGAAAACCTGTTCGATCCGAAGTTCTGGGAGGACGAGACGGCCGAGTTCGACTTCCATACGAAGCGGATCACGTTCAAAAACCTATCCGTCCTCGTCGATTATTTGCGCCAGCCGGACATGCTGGTAGACGGGGAGATGCGGCGGATCATCTTGTCCGAGCAAGGCTTTCACAGCCTGGACAATTCGCCGGCGTCGCAGCAAATCCAAGCGGCGGCCTACGCGTATGCGTATTACATCGTCAAGTTTCTGGACGGCGTCGATTCGTTCATTCTGCACCGCCACGTCGACCACGCGTTCGAAGGCGGGCTGAATCTGGGCCTCTGGTCGAATCTGCCGGGCGAGACGGCGACGCCGGACAAGAAGAAGGCAGCCTACGGCGTGTTCCGGGATATCGATACGGCGAAATCGCTTGAAGCGACCGCCTTCGCCAAGGAGATCATCGGCATCGATTCTTGGGAGGAGGCGATCCCGGGCTTCGATCCGGCGAAGCTTGCCGACCGCAAAGCGCCCGCGCCGGTGCCGGTCAGCCTGCCGAAGAAAGCGATCGGCGTCATCCCCGTCTCGAATTTCGAAGGCGGGACGGACGGGTGGACGCTTGCGGACAACAGCAGCGGCGTCGCTCTTCATAAGCAGGAGGCATACGGCGGCGAAGGATCGCTGCAAGTCGGCTTCAGCGCTTTGGCGAAAATGTGGCGCGGAGCGGACTTGAAGCTTGCCGAACCGGTCGACGCGCGCCGGACGCCGATCCTTAACCTGGCGCTGAAAGTAAAGGGGGATTTCGCGGCCGACCGGCCGTATTACGCGAAGATCAAGGCGTACTCCGGGGCGAAAAGCGCCGAAGGCATCGTCGCGCTGCACGAGCCTGGCGAATGGACGTACGCGGCCGTCGATTTGAAGGGCTGGTCCGGACTTTCTTCCATTGACCGGGTGAAGGTGTGGATGAGCTCGCCGACGACGGATAATTGGAGCGGCTCGTTCTTGATCGACGAAGTATCGTTCTCGAGGGGCGGAGCGACGCAAGGCGGCGTCGTCAATCTCGACGTCGCGCCGAGGCTGACCGCCGATCCGCTGCAGTCCGGATCGCAAATCGAGGTGACGGTGACCAACTACGACGAGAAAGACTTGACGGGGGTCATCAAGGTGTCTTCGGAAGCGTTGACGCTGACTTCGAAGGAGCTGCGCGTGAACCTGATCAAGACGGGCCAGTCCCGAACGTTCCTGCTGACCGTCGGCGAATATGTCCCGCCCGCGGGCGGCGGCGGCGTCGAGCTGACGTTCGATTACCGCAACACCGTCATCCGGAAGACGATCGCCTCGGTGAAAGACAACGGCGAGCAGAACGTTCCGGAGGGTGAGAAGCTGCTGTACAATTTCGAGAACAATCTGCTCGGCTGGAGCGGGGCAGCCAACATCGAGACGCTGCGCACGGTAGAGACGTTCCCGAACGGCCCGGCGAAGCCGGCGCTCGGCAGCTACGCGCTCAACGCCAGATCGGCCATTGCGGAGGCGACCGCCTGGAAATCGGTGAAGACTTCGCCGTCGACGCCGCTTGATCTGTCGGATGCGAAGACGTTCTTCTACCATATTAACTCGTACGGCGGCGTGCCGAACGCCACGTACGAAACGCGCCTTATTCTGACGGGAAGCGACGGAACGTCGAGAACGGTAACGGCCGCGATGAGCCCGGACAGGTGGAACCGGATCGAAGCGGATATCGCGGATTGGCAGGGCCGAAGCTCGGTCGCGTCGATCGAAATCGGCTTCCGCGCGGTCGGCAACAGCCTCGCGTGGAATCCGGAGATTCAATACGATTATATCGGGTACGAGAAATAGGATATGCCGAATAAAAACAGTCGATCCGGAGCGGGTCGACTGTTTTTTTAGTCGTTTCGTCCCCCCTGCATCGTCGATTGCCCTATCACGCCCGAGCGGGCGCATTATTTAGAATAAACATAAAGTTGGAGCAAAGAATCGAAAGGAGATGCAGCATGCATAAAAACCGGCTCGGGGCGTATCTGTTCAGCTTCCCAAGCTTCTTTCTAACCGCGGCGCTCGGCATCTATCCCATTGTATGGGCGCTTCGCTATATGTTCTACGATTATCAGGGTTACGGCGAGCCGCGCTTGATCGGGTTCGGCAATTTCGCGAGGTTGGCGCGCGATGCCGAGTTCTGGCAATCGGTTGCGAACACGTTCGTATACGCTGGCGGCAAGCTTGTCATCACGCTGCCGTTATCCCTGATTCTGGCCGTCATCCTGAACCGCAAGCTTAAGGGGAGGCATCTGTTCCGGGCCGTCGTGTTTCTTCCGACCATCTTCAGCGCTTCGGTCATGTCGATCGTGTTTTATCTCATCTTCAATTCCTATAACGGCATTCTTAACCAATATTTGTTGGAGCTGCAGCTCGTATCGGTCCCGGTCGATTGGCTCGGCGCTTCCAAAGCGATGCTGACGATCGTGATCATCGCGGTATGGGGAGCGGTGGGCAACTACATGCTGCTCTTCATTGCGGGTCTGCAGAGCATCCCGGAGGAAGTCTACGAAGCGGCATCGCTCGACGGCGTGAATCCGGCGCAGCGGCTCTGGTACATTACGATCCCGATGCTGGGGCCGGTGCTGCAGATGATCGTGATGCTGGCCATCACGACGTCGCTCAAAGGCTACGAAAGCATTATGGTATTAACGGAGGGAGGCCCCTTCGGCAAGACGGAGGTCATGTACCTGTATTTGTACAAGCTGTTTTTCCCGCTGACCACGACGGGAACTTCCGTGCAGAACATCGGTTACGGAAGCGCGGTCGGCTTTACGACGGCGGTCATTGTCGGACTTGTGACCTGGCTGTACTTCTGGATGTCGCGAAAGCTTAACAATCTGTATTAAGGAGAAGTGATGGTGATGAATTTATCCCGATTGTTCGCCCGGTTGCCGGCATGGCTGCTGCTGCTCGCGGTTTCCGCGCTGATGCTGTTTCCGATCGTCGTCGCGTTCCTCGGCTCGTTTAAGTCGAATCTGGAGCTGACGACGGGAGCGACGTTCTTTCCGGAGTCCTGGCAATTCCGCAACTATGTCCAAGCATGGACGCAGGCCGATTTTGCCAGTTTTACGTTCAACAGCGTGTTCGTGGCGGTCTTCGTGACCGTCGGCACGCTGCTCGTATCCGCCATGGCCGCTTACGCGGTCGACCGCGTCCCGTTCAAGGGCAAGAAGCTGTTCATCTTCATGCAATCGTTCACGCTGTTCATCTCCATCGGCGCGGTCGTGCTGCGGCCTCAATTTGATCTGATGGTGAACATCGGTTTGCAGAAGTCGCTTTGGGGTGTCATAATCATTCTCATTAGCGCCCATGCGACGGCCTTTTTTATGGTCATCGGATTTTTCCGCGGCATTCCCAAGGATCTGGACGAAGCGGCGTTGATCGACGGCTGCAACTTTTACTCCATCTTCTGGCGGATCATCTTGCCGCTGCTGCGGCCGGCGCTGGCCGTCGTGGCGTTGTTCACCTTCCGCGGAGCTTGGAACGAATATATCCTGCCGCTGGTGTTCTCGATGTCGCGGCCCGACATGCAGACGCTGCCCGTCGGTCTCGCGAGCCTCAGGTACGGAGCGGGCGCCGCGGTTGAGAACCAGTTAATGCTGGCCGGCGCGTGTATCTCGATTCTGCCTCTGCTGATCGTGTACCTGTTCGCCAACCGTTCCTTCATGCAGGTTACGGTGGGGTCGGTCAAGGGCTAAACTTTTCATTAGCGAGGCGATGTGCAGCATGAACCGGATTTTCAGAAAAATGTCGCTCAAACGACGGCTGTGGGTATCGTTCGTGCTGCTCACCGTCGTATGCATATCGGCCACGGGAACTTATGTTTCCGTGTTTTTTTCGCAGTCGATGAAATCGCAGGCGGCCAAGACGAGCCAGGATACGCTGAACAAGACGGCGCAAGTGTTCGACGAGCGGCTGCGCAATATCGTCGTTTCCATCTCCACGCTTATGATGGGCGAGCCGTTCCAGCATGCGATGAGGGATGTTCAGGCTAGGAACGCGGAAGATTATTACAATCGTCTGTCCCAGCTGCAGACGCCCTTCGCTCAACTGATGCTGGGCGAGCAGTCCGTCGAATCGGTGCTTATCCATACGCCGATCGGCGAGTTTTATCCGACGGAGAACAGGCGAAGCACCGGGACGCCGTTCGCCGATACCGCCATTGCGAGGGTGATCGCCGATACGCGGGAGCCTTGGAACACGCTGTGGGTGCGCGGGCATAAGGATGAGCTGTTTGCCAGGGGGAAGCCCGTCGTTTCGCTCGTCATCAAACCGTTGTTCGATTTGCAGCTGCCCGGCGTCTACGTCGTCGTCAACATTCGCGAGGATCATCTGCTTGAGCTGATCCGGGCCCACCTGCAAGAAGGAAGCCTGCGGCAGCTCATGATCGATCGCGGCGGCCGCGGCGTATTCTCGTCCATCCCTAATCGGACGGATACGGACAGCCGTCTTGACGACGACATCGGAGATTCTGAGCGCGGTCACTTCGAATATGCCGACGACCTGGGGGAGTCGTACTTGGTCAATTACGCCGGGCTTGGCATGAACCCCGATTGGGTGCTCATCGGCTACCAGTCGAAGAAGCAGCTGCTCGCTCCCGTTGCGCAAATGCGCTGGACGATCCTGACGATCATGGGCGCATGCATTCTGCTTGCCCTGATCTTGTCCAGCATGCTGTCGGAGCTGCTGCTGAAGCCGCTATTCAAACTGCGCAACCTGATGCTCAAGGTGGAACGGAATCGGCTGGACGTTCGTTTCGAGAGCCCGTTCGAAGACGAAATCAGCCAGGTGGGGCACAAGTTCAACCGAATGATGGAGCAGATCGGGGAGCTGATCGAGGAGGTCAAAACCTCGGAGCAAGAGAAAAGGCATTCGGAGATCAAGGCGCTTCAGGCGCAGATCGATCCCCATTTCCTGTACAATACGTTAAATACGATTTATTGGAAGAGTGAAATGGATGAGCGGCAAACCGTCAGCGAGATGATCGTGGCGCTGTCGCTGCTGTTCCGGCTCGGCCTGAACAACGGCAAGGAAATTACGACGCTCCGTCAGGAGCTTGACCATGTGGAGCAGTACCTGAAGCTGCAGACCAGGTGTTATCCGGATTTGTTCCGGTACGAGATCCGCTGCGACGACGAGTCGCTGCTGGACGTTCCGGTATTGAAAATCGTACTGCAGCCGCTGGCCGAAAATTCGATTCTTCATGGCTTTCAGGAGCTGGACAGACCCGGCCGCATCGTCATCGAAGTCGCGGCGGAAGGCGGAATGCTGATGCTGAACGTCATCGACAACGGAAACGGAATGGACGCCGAGCGCCTGGAGCGGCTGCTGAGCGGCGCGGATGCCGGCCATTCGTCCAGTTATGCGCTGTCCAACGTTCGCGCGAGACTCGCGTTGTATTACGGTCATCGGGGGGCCATGAAGCTGGAGAGCGTTCCGGGTGTAAGAACATCCGTCAAATTAATGATTCCTTGCGAGAGGTGAAAGGCGAATGAGCGAGATTACGATGTGCGTCATCGATGATGTCATCACGGTGATCGACGGCATTCTGAGGAAAATCGACTGGGCGAAGCACGGCATCGCGATCGCGGGAACGGCCGTGAACGGCAGGGAAGGTTTGCGCCTGATCCGCGAGAAGCGGCCCGACATTGTGCTGACCGATATCCGTATGCCGTTCGGCAGCGGCATCGACATGGTGCGCGAGCTGCGGAATAGAGGAGAGTCCCCGGGCAAGGTCATTTTTTTCAGCGGCTACTCGGACTTCGCTTACGCGCAGGAATCGGTGCGGCTGGGCGCGTTCGATTACGTGCTCAAGCCGTTCACGGTGGAGCAGATCGAGGACGTCGTGCTGCGCGCCAAAGTCCGGATCGAAGCGGAACGGGCAGAGCAGCTGGACCGGCTGGCGCTCGAGCGGAAGCTGCGGGAAAGCTTGCCGTACTTGCGCCAGGAATATTTCCGGCTGCTGATCCGTCACGAGGAGCTGCCGGAGCGGGCGGCGGACAAATGGGAGTTTCTCGGCATCGACATGGAGCCGCGCGGCTTTGTCGCGATCGCGGCGCAGATCGACGGATGGAAGGAAGGGAGCCCGCCGATGCCGGTGAGCGAGGTGGAACTGAGCCGCTTCGCCGTGCAGAACATCATGGAGGAGACGATCGATAGGCAGGCGAAGGGCATCGTGTTCCGCGAGCATCTGGAGCAGTTCGTCATTCTGATCAATGCTGTCGAGCATAGTGACGCGCTTGCGCTGGCGGAAGCCTGCAGAGACAATGTGAGCCGCTTCGCCAAGCGGGATATTTCGATAGGGGTCGGCGGTTTGGCGGAAGCCATCGGGGATATCGCCATGTCCTACGGGCAAGCCAGGACCGCATTAAGCTACCAGTTTTATTTCGGCGGCGGCAGCGTCATCTCGTACCGCGACATCGAGCGGCAGGTCGGCATGACGCCCCATTATTCCCCGGATAAGGAAACGGAGCTGCTGTATTGTCTAAGGTCGGGCAACCGGGAAGGCGTGGAGCGTCTTTTGGACGGCATCTTCGACGAATGCCTCAAGTATCCGGCTCCTCCCGATCCCGAAATAATGGCGAATCTGTTCTACGGGCTTGCATTCGCCATGTACCGCGTGATCGCCGAGAAAGCCGGACCCGAGCAGCGGCAATGGCTGGACGAGCGGCTCGCCGCCATGAAGAGAGGACGGTACTCGTCCACGGGCGAGCTGATCGGGGACGTGAAGGAGCTGGGCCTGACCGGCTGCGAGTGGCTGCTGAAGCGTCAAAAAAGCGATGCCGGCCAACTGATTCACCAGGCGATCAATTACGCGAGCGGCCGGCTGGGCTCCGACTTGACGGTGCAGGAATGCGCGGCCGCCGTCCATTTGAGTCCCAGCTACTTCTCGAATCTGTTCAAAAAAGAGATCGGGATGACGTTCATGCAATACGTGACGAACGCCCGCATGGAAGCGGCCAAGAAGCTGCTGCTGGAGGGCATGCAGGTGCAGGACATTACATTCGAGCTCGGCTACCGGGACCGTCCGTATTTCAGCGAGCTGTTCAAGAAACATACCGGCATGACGCCGACGGAATTTCGAAGCAAGTACGTCGGCGGGGCGGCGGATTGATTATCAGAGTCATTTTCCCCTACATGGATCGTGTTTTTGACCTTCTTGGACGGAGCCGTGCCGGTGTTACAATCGAGACAAGCAAGCGGCGCCGCGCCACGCGCTTAAGGCGGAATGCTTGCCAACAAAGGGGAGGCACGACAAATGAAGAGAACATTCGGCAATAAGTATGCGTTTACGCTATGCGGGCTGCTTATCCTCGCGCTGCTGATGGCGGCTTGCTCATCGGCGAACGGCGGCGAATCGGAGGCGAATGCCGGCAACGGAGATGAACAAAGCGGGGCGACGCAGGACAAGCTCAAAATTTCCTATTGGACGATGGACCGACACGACATGGATTATATGCAGCAGAAGGTTGACGAATACAACGCAACCAATACGGACAACATCGAAGTGGAAATGAAGGTTATGGCGGATAACTACAACCAGGCGGTAGACGTGGCGTTCGCGAGCAACCAGGCTCCGGACGTGCTGAAGGTCAACGACTTCCAGACCTACGTGAACAAGGGGTATCTGGCGTCGCTGGACGAGCTGCTGGATGCCGAGTTCCTGGCGCAATTCGACGGCCTGTTGGCAGAGAATGTATACAAGCTGAATGGCAAGGTATATACGCTGCCGAACACCGGCCAGTACTGGCGACTGCTGTACAACGTCGATCTGATGGAACAAGCGGGGTTTTCCGAACCGCCCAAGACGCTGGACGAGATGGTTGACGCGGCAAAGAAGATAACGGAAATCGGAAAGTCGGAGGGCATCTACGGCTTCGCGAGCAACTTCAAGAACGGCTCCGGCTTCACCCGTCCGGCATACGCGTCGGGGTCGCTTGATTCCGAGACGAGCCACGAGGGCTACAATTATCAAACCGGCGAATTCGATTTCGGCATGTATCGCGACGTCGTCGAAGCGCTTCGCCGAATCAAGACGGACGGCAGCATGATCCCGGGTGCCGAGTCGCTGGACATCGATCCGCTGCGGGCGCAGTTCGCGCAGGGCAAGATCGGCATGTATATCAACCATTCGAGCGAACCGGCGGTATACACGTCCCAATTCCCTACCGACATCCGTTGGGCTTCGGCGCTCGTGCCGACCTCGGACGGCGTGATCGACGGCGCGAGCTGGGTGAACGCCGGCGGTTATCTGGGCATTAGCGCCAACTCCGCGAATAAGGAGGCCGCCGCGAAGTTTATCAAGTATGTCTACAGCCAGGAGCTTCGCAACGATTACCAGGAGAAGGGGCTTGGCCTCTCCGTGCTGCCGTTCGTCAACGAATCGGCCGGCAAGCCGGAATTGGCCGGCATCGACGGCTTCCTGCCGACCCAATACGACGGTATCTACCCGGCTACTCCGATCTCGATTACCGAGACGAAGCTGGAGGGCAAGAAGGCGGCGGACGTATTTATTCAATACATTTTGACCGGAAGCCCGGATCTGGACGCCGCCATAGGCGATCTGAACGACCAGTACGCCAAGGCGCTGGCGGCCGCGCGCGCGGAAGGACTGACGAATATCGAAGCGGATCCTTCTTTCAATGCGGGCAATCTTCAAGGCTCCCTTGCAGCGAAATAATCGCTCACAAGTCGAAGGAAGGCCGCCGGGGGCGGCCTTCCTTCGCATTCGAGAGCTGACGGACTCGCGAATCAACAGGAAAGGGGAGAGGAAAGCGTGAACGATGTTTTGTATTTCGTTCCCGAGCAGAGAGAAGAATGGGGCGAACGGTTCCGGGCAATGTTCCCGAAGAACGCCGACGAGGCGGTTGCGGAGGCCAAAAGCTGGTGCGACGGCAACGTCTTCCATTGGAAGGACCTCGCGATCGACATGGGAAATCCGATCGATTGGCTGCATAATCCGACGGGAGACAAGGAGTTCACATGGGGCGTCAACCGTTTCAAGCATCTTCGTTCCCTAGGGATTGCATTTGCCTGCACCGGCGACGAAAAGTACGCGGCCAAAGCCTGGGAGCACGTGTCCGGATGGATTGCGTCGCAATCTTGCCCGTGGGGGCTTCCGGCAGAGGAGCTGACGTATTTTCAACGTCCGGGACCATGGCGGCTCCTGGAGACGGGACTACGGCTTAGGCAATGGGTGTACGCTTATCATTTCTTTCGAGGAACGGCAAGCTGGTCCCGGGCAGCGGAGTCGTTGTTTCTGGAATCGGTCAAGGAGCACGCCAATTTTCTGGCGAAATATCCGGCGAGCATCGAGATCAACCATTCGATCATGCATATGATCGGCTTGCTTAGCGCGGGACTGACCTTTCCTTCCTGGAAGGAGAGCGAGGCATGGATCCGTGTCGCCGTAGATCGGCTGGAGTCGTGCATTCGCGCGCAAGTGCTGCCGGACGGGGCGCATGCGGAGCTGACTCCGCATTACCACATGGTATCGCTGGAGCTGTTCGTCGACTGTGCGGTCATGCTTCGCAAGCGAGGCCTTTCGTTCTCGGACGAATACGAGCGCATCCTGGCCGGCATGGCGCGGTTCTCTCGATGCATGACGCGGCAGGACGGCAGCATGGCACCGTTTGCCGACTCCTATGCGAACCAGCCGCCCGACCTGAATGCGGCGGCCCTTTATTACGATAAGCGCGACTGGCTGCTGCCTGATCAAGTGCACGAGCAGTATTGGACGGTCGGACCGGATTCGATCGAGAGGCTGATGGCCGCAGGGGAAGCCGTGGAGACCGGCAAGCTCGAAGCCGGGAACGGGACGGAGGGAGATGCGGGGCCGGCCTTCGCATTCCCTTCTGCCGGCTATTACGGTATAGGCAACGGCGAGCAGCGGATGATCTTCGACGCCGCGGCGCTTGGAGGCCCGCATGGGCATGCCGATGCCTTATCGTTCGAGTGGTGCGCGTTCGGCCAGCCCCTGCTGGTCGATCCCGGCACATATACGTACATGGAAACGCCGTGGCGGCGTTATTTCAAGAGCACGGCCGCTCATAACACGGTGCTTGTGGACGGACAGGATCAGTCGCCATACTTGCGAACGCAGCGTTGGGGAACGCCGGAAGCGGCCGTTAAGCTGATCGCCTGGGATCCGGCCAAGCCGTTTCTGTGCGCGGAGCATGACGGGTACGCGATACGCGGCGTCATTCACCGGCGAGCCGTATGGCTTCTCGAAAGCGGAGAATGGGTCGTCATCGACAAATTAACCGGAACGGGAGCGCATACGTTCCAGCATCGCTTGCACAGTCGCATGCTGCATTGGCATATGACCAAGCAGGGTCAGACCGGCGATGCGGGGGCGGTGCGCTACTCGCTTACCGGCAGCGGTCCGGCTTGCGGCGATCCGGCGATCCGGTGCGATATGCTGCTGTTCGGCCCTCCATCGATGGAAGTCGACGTCGAGGACGGCTGGGAATCGGTCCGGCCGATGTCGATGGAGCCCCTCAAGGTGGTGCAAGCGCTCCTGACCTTGGACAACGGCGGCTGGTTCGCCACCGTCATGAAGCCTCGGCTTGCGGCGGGCGGCGAATCGGATGACGGTTCGCCGGCAAGCGGCCTGGACCGGAACTGGTTCGCGGCGGCCGACGAGGATGGTCGTCCCGCCGTTACGCTGCGTCGAGACGGCGATCAAACGACGTTCCGCATGCCGGATTAAAAAACCAAAGGAGGAGTCGTCTTATGGGCAGTATCGGAGTATGGGAAAACGCGGAGCCCGGCGTCAAACGCAAGCTGTTTAATCCGGGGCAGGGCATCATGATGATGGAAGTGCATTTCGAGGAAGGAGCGGAAGGGTATTTGCATCGCCATTCGCACGAGCAGCTCTCGTATTGTCTGGAAGGCGAGCTGGAATTTACGGTCGACGGAGAGAAGAAGGTGATCGCGGCCGGCGAAACGATCTATATCCCGAGCAACGCTGAGCATGGCTGCCGGGCGCTTCGGAGCAGCAAGCTGCTGGATGCTTTCACGCCGTTGAGGCTGGATCTGCTGGGCAGGCAATGATCAACCTCATGCATCCGTACTGACTTCAATGCCGCGAATGCCGCCATTATTCAGGATCAACGTATGCAGCGATTGATCCGTATAGGACATTTGCGATCGATAGCCGCTCTGCATTCAACTTTTGTCTATCATGCGTTAATAGCGATAATGAAAAAGAAAAAGCCGGCGGATGAGCATCCGCCGGCTTTCCTTTCAATGGGCCTTTACCGGATGAGCTGCCATGCGCATGAAGCGTCGGGACGGAACCGTTCTAAATGTCCATCCCTTTCCACACCATCAAGGCCGAGCCCGCGGCGACGGCGTCTTCCTTAAGCGCCCCTTTGGAGAAGGATGGCCGATAATCCGGAAAATAATAAGTGTTTTTTTGCGCAATTTCGATCGCGGTCTGGTAAAAGGGCTCGGTCGAGCTGACGAGCACGCCGCCGAGCACGATTTTCTCGGGATGGAACATGTTGATCATGTTCGCCAGCCCGATCCCGAAGTAGACGGCGGACTGCATGAGCAGCTCCCGCGCGTAGCCGTTCTGCTGGGCGACGGCGTGAAGCAGCGCGTCGTAGTTGAGCTTGTCCGGGGCGATGAGCCCGTCCTGCAGCAGGTCGGCCCGGCCCATCTTGGCATGGGCGCGCGCCTGCTTCTCCAGCGCCTGCACGGAGACGAACGCCTCCAGCGCGCCGTAATTGCCGCGTTCCTCCAGCCTCGGCCCGTCGGTTTGAATGATCATTTGACCGATGGAACCCTCCATGTCGATCGAGCCGTGCACGATCTGCCCGTACGACATCATCGCGGACCGGAGGCCGACGCCGGCGTGCACGTACAGCATATGCTGCAAGTTCTCGCCGCGCATCGCCCAATGCTCGCCGAGCAGCGCCGCGTTCGCGCCGTTCTCGAGCATGGCGGGAATGCCGGTCTTCTCCTCGAGCATGGCGCAGATCGGCACGTCCTCCCAGCCCGCGGCCGGGAAGTTCAAGGGACGCAGAATGATTCCCTTCTGCCGGTCCAGCGGGCCGACGGCCCCGATGCCGATGCCGATGATCTGCCCCTTGTCGATCTTATGGTCGTGAATGATCGAACGGATGTTGTTGGATACATATTCGATGAGCTGCTCGGGCGTCATCGCCTCGTCCATCCGCCAGCGGATGAGCGACATCGGGTTCATCTTCATATCGAAAAAACCGAGCGTCGAATAACGTCTTGATATTTCCAGACCGAAAAAATAGCCGTATCCCGGGTTGATCTCGTACAAAATCGGCCTTCTGCCGCCGCTTGACGGTCCGAGTCCCGACGTCACGAGCAGCCGCTCGGCCACCATATCGTCCAGAAGCCGGGTAAGCGAGCTGCTCGTGAAAGAGAATGCCGCCAGCAGCTCCGCCTTCGAGACGACGCCTTGCTCGGCGACTCGGGTGTAGATCAATTTTTTGGAAGATGGAATTTTGTTCATGGATGGATGGCTCATCGCGCACCTCGTTTTCCGACCAAAGGAATGGGAATTAAAAATCTGTACCTTATTATAGCTTACGATTATTTGCATGGCTACCTGTAGCGCTTGCCGATTCCGGTCTTGGTAATGGAAGGTTCCTTGTTAATTCCAAAATGAAATAAACTAACCATTCCCATGGGATTTAATGCTTTAACAAAAGAGGTGATATTGGGTGGAATATCGCCCTTTTTTCGGTTTTGAGTCGAATTGGGTGAAAAGTTTAGAAATACTTTATTCCATTTTGAAATAAAGATGATATAATGAAACTAGTTAAGTTGATGAACGAGAGAAAAACAATGGGCATTTAACAGGGAGGGGGAGAACGATGGGGCTGGAGAAGTGGAAAATGCTTTGGTCGCTGTTCGTCGTCTTTTTGAAAATCGGTCCGGTTACGTTCGGCGGCGGCTACGCGATGATTCCGGTGATCGAGCGCGAGGTCGTCGAGAAGCGGAAATGGCTGCGGGCCGAAGACGTCGCGGACGTATTCGCGGTGGCCGGCTCGGTGCCGGGCGCGATCGCGATCAACTCCGCAACCTTTATCGGTTACCGCATCGCCGGCGTCGCGGGGGCCGTTGCGGCCACGATCGGCGTGCTGCTCCCGACCTTCTGCATCGTACTCGCGCTGTCGCTGTTTTTTCTGGAAATGAAGGATAACCCGAAGGTCGAGGCGGCCTTCCTCTCCATCCGCGCCACGATCGTCGCGCTCATCGTGTTCGCCGCGTACAAAACCTGGAAGACGGCCGCCGTGGATAAAGCGACGGTCGCGTTAATCGCGGTTACGGTCGTGACGCTCGTCTTCTTTAATCAGTATGTCCATCCGGTCGCTTTAATTTTCGGAGGCGCGTGCGCGGGAATCGCGATCGTCTGGCTGAGGAAGAAGCTGGGCTTGAAATCGAAAAGAAAGCTTCACAAAGACGAGCAAGTATACGATTATATGATATAGGCGGGGAGCGGCCATGCTATTCGAATTGTTTGTTACGTTTTTGATGATCGGGCTCGTATCGTTCGGCGGCGGCTACGCGATGATTCCGGTCATCCAGGAGCAGGTCGTGGAGCGGCACGGGTGGATGGAGGCGCAGCAATTCAGCGACGTCATCGCCGTTGCGGGCATGTCGCCGGGGCCGATCGCCACGAATATCGCGATTTTTATCGGCTATGAGCAGCATGGGCTGATCGGCGCGTTGGTCGCGATGTTTGGCACGATACTGCCTTCGCTCGTTCTCATACTCGGGCTGGGCATGCTTTTCTATAAGATCAGCGAGCATCCGCTCGTGAAATCTTCCTTTTACGGCTTGCGCTCGGTCGTAACCGGCCTTATTTTTTATACCGCGATCATGTTTGCGGGCAATAACGGCATGCTCTCGTCGTTTTCTTGGTTCACTTGGAGCCAAATTTTAATTTTTGCCGGTTCGCTGGTCGCGTTCCTCGTGTTTCGCAAGCACCCGGTTACGGTGATCGCCATTTCGGGGCTGGTCGGCATCGCGCTGTATGGATGAGAAGGTTGGGATGAACAATATAGCTGAATCGGCTTGAGGGGAGACGATACAAGATGGAAGAACATAAATGCTGCTGCGCGGCCGGCAGGGAGCAGGTTCAAACGGCTGAGGCTGCGGCGGAAGAAAAGGTACAAGCCGTCGATGGCGCCAAGGCGCCGGCCGGAGGCGTGCTGGAGCGGTTAGTCGCGTTGCCCGGCGGCAAGTTCGAAATGGGCACGAATTCGCCGGAAGGATTTCCGGCCGACGGGGAGGGGCCCGCGCGCATGGTGACGATCGCCCCGTTCCGAATATCGCCGCATGCGGTCACGAACCGGGAGTTCCGCGAATTCGTCGACGCGACGGGCTACGTGACGGAGGCGGAGAGGTTCGGCTGGTCGTACGTGTTCCATCTGCTGGCGTCCGAAGCGACGCGGCAGAAGGTGGAGAACGTTCCGCAGCAGGTGCCATGGTGGCTCGTCGTTGAAGGCGCTTACTGGGCGCGGCCGGAAGGGCCGGATTCGGGCATCGAGGACAGGCTCGACCATCCGGTCGTCCATGTCTCGTGGCAGGACGCCGAAGCATTCTGCCGCTGGTCCGGCACGAGGCTACCGACCGAAGCGGAATGGGAGTACGCGGCGAGGGGCGGACTATCGCGCAAAACTTATCCGTGGGGCGACCTGCTGAAGCCGGACGGAAAGCATATGTGCAACATTTGGCAGGGCAAATTCCCGGTCAAAAACAACGCGAGCGACGGTTACGTGGGGACGGCGCCCGTCGACGCCTACGAACCGAACGGGTACGGCCTGTATAATATGTCCGGCAACGTCTGGGAATGGTGCGCGGACTGGTTCAGCCCGGGCTACCACCGGCAGACGCCGGCGGACAACCCCCGCTTCGGACAGCCGACGGGCAGAAGGTCCATGAGGGGCGGCTCGTATTTGTGCCATCGCTCCTACTGCAACCGTTACCGGCTCGCGGCCCGCAGCTCGAACACGCCCGACAGCTCGACGGGCAACTGCGGCTTCCGGGTCGCGGCGGATTAATCGATGGAAAGCTGTCTCGATCGGTCGTGAAGCGACCTTCGGGACAGCTTTCGTTTTCAATGGCACATTTACGACCTATTGTTCCTTCCCTCTTACACCGCGTTCACCGCATTCACATTCACTCGTAACACGGCACATCCGCAACTTCACACTCACTTCTAACGCGTATCTCAATCTTAAACAGGCCCACGGCGGACAATCCCGCTTACCTGCTTCGACGGGGGCAGCTCGAGTTGGCGATGCTTGTATCAATAATTGAAACTAACTCGTTATTTGCCCTATTCCTTCGCCACTTAGTTTCAGTATTTGATATTATAAGGAAATTATCAATCAATACCTCTTGAAATTAACCGTTTTAGTTTCAAAGTTTGAATTAAAATGCCAGTTTGTCTCTTGCTTTCATTACTTCGTTTCAATATTTGAAATAAAATCGTTCGCAGAGATCGAGGGATTACATATCGACGCCGGAAATGCCGCTATAGCAAGCAATGCGACTTGAATCGGAAAGGTGCGGCGCGGCATCGCGCGACATCCGAACGATCGGGCGAGCGAACATGCGGCGCGAATCGCGTCAGAGCGGCAGGGCCGTCTCTTTAGGTTATCGAACACGAGCGGCAGCCCTGTCGCGCGCTTAAATCCGGTTCGCCTTGCGGTAGGCGGCAGGGCTGACCCGCATGCGCTTCGCGAAGATCCGGCTTAAATAAAAGCCGCTGTCGTAGCCGCATCGCTCCGCGATCTGATCGAGCGTCAGCCTCGTCTCGAGCAGCAGCGTCTGCGCTTCCCGGATGCGCAGCTCCGTCAAATAATCGATCGGGGATTGCCCGAATACCGATTGGAACTTGCGCGTGAACTGCACCGGCGACAAGCCGAGCGACGCGGCCAGCTCCTTCATGACGAGCTTCCCGCAAGCCTCGCGCCGGATGATTCGGGCCGCTTTGCCCATCGCGTCGGCGTCTTCCTTGGCAGGAGTGCGAGCGTCAGCCGCCAGGGGCGTCTCTTCCAGGCAGCACAACTGCCACAGGTCGCGCAAAATATGAGCGGCCAGCGGGTGCCGGGCGGCCCCGTCCGGCCGCGAGCCCAGCCGGTTCAAATAAACGTAATTGGAGACGAGTCTGGCGTGATCGCGGATCGTCAGGCGCACGGCGTCCGGGAGACCGCTCTTTCCGTCGCCCCCGATCCAGTCGAACCGGTAGAAGTGAAAGGTTAGCGGCTCGACCACTTCCCGGGCGAACGTCGTCCGCGGCGGACATAGCACGAGATCGCCGAAGCCGGCTTCCCCGGTCTGCCCGGCGATGGCATAGCGGAACCGCCCTTCCGTCACGGCGAACAGCACCCAGGTGTCGTATTTGTCTTCGGGGAGCTGAAAGGCGTCTATTTGCTTCCAATAAATAACCGATTGCGCCTGCGGCGTCAGCGAGGGATCCAATGCTGTCATACGATCGCTCCGTTTTCGTGAAATTATGGATATGTTTATATTAATTGCGTGCATGGGAAAAGTAAATTTTATTTTTTATAATAAGGTTGATTCAAGATTGTAAACGGTTCAACGAGGGAAAGGAACGAATGAAATTTTAGATACGATGGAGAGGTGTTCGATTCATGAGGAACGAAACGATCCAAACCGACATAACGGTCGTCGGCGGAGGGCTGGCGGGCGTGAACGCCGCGGTGGCCGCGGCCCGGCTGGGCAGGACGGTCGCGCTCGTGCAGAACCGCCCCGTGCTCGGCGGCAATTCGAGCAGCGAGGTCCGCGTCTGGGTATGCGGCGCGACGGCGCACGGCACGCACCGCTACGCCCGCGAGACCGGCATTATGGGCGAAATGTTCGTCGAGAACCAATTCCGGAATCCCGAGGGCAACCCGTACTTTTGGGACAATGTGGTGCTGGAGACGGTGCTTGCCGAAAAAAACATTCAGTTGTTCCTTAATACGGATGTGCACGAGGTAGAGGCGGAGGGCGGGGAGGAGGACCGCCAAATCCTGTCGGTTACCGGCTGGATGATGGGCTCGGAGAGGCGGATCCGGTTCGAGAGCGAGATGTACCTCGACTGCACGGGCGACGGGCTCGTCGGCTTCATGGCCGGAGCGAAATACCGGCTCGGCCGCGAAGCCCGGCACGAGTACAACGAGGAATGGGCGCCCGAAGAAGCGGATGACATAACGCTCGGCAGCACGATTTTGTTCTACAGCAAGGATGCCGGCCATCCGGTCAAATACGTGGCTCCTAGCTTCGCCAAGGATATTACGCAAACCTCGATTCCGATGAAGCGGGTCATCCGCAGCGGCGATTCCGGCTGCCATTACTGGTGGATCGAATGGGGCGGCGAGCTGGACACCGTGCATGAGAACGAGCGAATACGCGACGAGCTGTGGTCCGTCATTTACGGCATTTGGGATTATATTAAAAACTCCGGCAATTTCGAAGCGGACAATATGACGCTCGAATGGGTCGGCTCGATTCCGGGGAAGCGCGAATACCGCAGGTTCGTCGGGGATTACGTGCTCAATCAGAACGATATTCTCGCGCAGCGGCCGTTCGAGGACCGGGTGGCGTTCGGCGGCTGGTCGATCGACTTGCATCCGCCGCAGGGGATGTATTCGACGGAAAGCGGCTCCAAGCATCTCCATATGGACGGCGTCTACCATATTCCGTTCCGCAGCCTCTATTCCGTCAACGTGTCGAACATGCTGTTCGCCGGCCGCAACATCAGCGCGACGCACGTCGCCTTCGGGACGACTCGCGTCATGGCGACCTGCGCCGTCATCGGGGAAGCGGCCGGAACGGGAGCGGCGCTTGCGGTCGAACGCAAGACGACGCCGCGCGGCGTCTACCGGGAGCATCTCGGCGAGCTGCTGCAGACGCTGCTGCGCCAGGACGCGTCGGTCGTCGGCGTCCGAAACGAGGATGCCGACGACCTCGCGAGGCTGGCCGAGGTTAACGCGTCAAGCACGCTGCGAAGGCTGTCCGTGGAGTCGCCGTCGGAGTCGTATCCGCTTGATGCGGACGCGGGCCTTCTTCTCCCCGTATCGGGCGAGCTTCGGCAGCTTGATCTGCTGGTCGACGCGAAGGAGAAGACGACCCTTCGGGTGGAGGTATGGAGCACGGGCCGCGCGGAAAATTACGTTCCTCATACGTTCGAAGCGGGCGGAACGGCGGAGCTGGCAGCAGGCGAGAAACAGTGGGTAACGATCCCGGTGGCATGGAATTCCGGCGATGCCCGGAACGCTTTCGTCATCATTAAAGCGAATGAGCATGCGAGGCTGTACGTATCGCGGGAGCCGCTCACAGGCGTGCTCGCGTTCGAGCGCGGCGCGGCGCCCAGGGCGGTTCAGTCGCTGGAGGACCATAAGCATGAGCAGCCGGTCGTGCAGTGGGGCATGCGGAAGCTGGTACGGCGGCCGTTCTGCTTCCGCGCTTATCCCGAGACGGACGCGTTCGCGGCCGCGAACGTCACCGACGGCTATTTGCGGCCGTACGGCGGCCCGCATGCCTGGGTGTCGGAGCCGCTCGCGCAAGGGCGGGAGGCATGGGTCGAGCTGGCTTGGAATAAGCCGGCGTCGTTCCGAGAGGTTCATCTCGTCTTCAATGACGACGTGAACGAGGATTTGATCAATCTGCATCACCACCGGACGCCGTTCGAGGCAATTCCCGAGCTGGTGCGCGATTATCGGCTCGAAGCCTTCGCGGACGGGGACTGGCAGGTGCTTTGCCGGCAGCGGGACAATCATAAGCGCAAGCGGGTTCACCGGTTCGCCGGCCCGGTCGTCGCCTCCAAGCTGCGCTGCGTCGTGGAAGCGACGAACGGCGGCCCGCGGGCCGAGGTGATCGAGATCCGGGTGTACGAATAAGGGAGGTCGGCAATTGAGTGAAGCGGTGCGGAATGTATTCCTGCGCCGCTTTTCTTTTATTATTGAAGCCCGGCTTTGCTTCGTGGACTTTCATTACCCGCTCCGCCCGCGGGTTAAAGGAAAAGTATGGTCTTATAACGTTCCCTTGCGAGCTCCGCCAGCGGGATAAGGGAAAGAAGTGGTCTTATCATCCTCTTGCGAGCTCCGCCCGCGGGATAAGGGAAAGAAGTGGTCTTATCATCCTCTTGCGAGCTCTGCCCGCGGGATAAGGGAAGTAGTCTAATTTCGTTCCCATGCGCTCTTTACTAACAGAATAAGGGAAAAAAATGGCCTTATTTCGTTCCCTTGCGCTCTCTACTAACGGAATAAGGGAAAGAAATGGTCTTATTCATGCCGAATGGGGGGTTTGCGATCAAATAACAATGAGTTAAGAGAAAAATTATCCTCTATTCCGCTAAAAAAGGACGAAGCGGACGGAATAACGCCATTTTTTGCCTCTATTCTGGAATTCCGGGAATCCCGTCAGCCGCATCGCCCGCTCGTTACATCGTCCCATGGCTCGGCTCGGAAGCCGGCGGAATACCGAATGCCTGCGGGACGTTATCCACTTTTCGGACATCCCCCGCTCATTCGAAATAAGCCGTTCAAAATTTCCTTTTGGATAATATATATTAAATATATATAAATTTATCTACTTTATTCGATCTTAATCTCTATGAATATTGGCTGAAATCGGCCGTAAATGGGGATGTATACGAGCGGCATATTCGCGGCACCGCAATATTTTCGGTTATTCGACAAAGCGGCGGGGATTGCGTAATGTCGTTAAAACATATAATATATATTACAAATATCTATATGAAGTTTGGTGATAGGTGATGAATTCAACTGTTCGAACGCCGCTTTATCAGAAAATACAAGATTACATCCGGGAACTGATCGACACGAAAGGCTTGAAGCCGGGCGACCGCATCCCGACGGAAAAGGATTTGATGAAACGGTTCAACGTCAGCAAGATTACGGTCGTCAACGCGATGGCCGGCCTTGCGAACGACGGCATGATCACCCGCGTGCCCGGCAAGGGCAGCTTCGTAAGCGGGAAGGACCCGAAAGCGGCCGCCGAGCCGGCGCGGCCGGTCGCGGTCGTCGACGAGGAGTACCGGGACAGCGGCCTGCAGACGCGCATGATCGGACTCATTATGCCCTCCATCTGCGATTACTTCGCGATCAGGCTCATCGAAGGCGTACAAAAGGCGCTCGGGGAGAAAGGGTACCGCAGCATGATTCTCCTCTCGGGCGGCGAGCTGGAGAAGGAGAAGGAGGCCATCAAGACGCTAATGGACGTCGGGGCGGACGGCATTCTCGTCTTCCCGGTGGACGAGGAGAAGTACAACGAGGAAATACTCAGCATGAAGTTCTCGGGCTATCCGTTCGTGCTGATCGACCGTTACCTGCCGGGCGTCGAAACCCATTACATCGCCTCGGACGGCAAGCTCGGCACGAGCCTCGCCGTCGAGTACCTGTGGGAGCTCGGGCACCGGGAGATCGCGATTTGCTCCGACTCGCCGCTGCAGACGGTGACGGTGCAGGAGCGGATCGACGGGTACATGAACGCGCTGAAGGACAAGGGCGCCCTGATCAATCCGGCTCACATGATTACCGGCTTCTACGTCGGCAGCCTGAAGGATTCCGAGAAGCATCCGTTATACCGCTATATCCGCAACCGCATGGCGACGGCGTACATTACGCTCAACGGGCGGCTCGGCGTCCAGATTTACCAGATGGCGCGGCAGGCCGGCCTCAGCGTGCCGGAGGATCTGTCCATTATCAGCTTCGACGATCCGACCTCGATCGTCGAGGAATTCAGCATTTTCACGCACATTAAGCAGTATGAGCACGATATGGGTTACCAGGCCGCAAGCTCGCTGCTAAGCATCATCGAGGGCGGCGACGGACGGGAGCACAAGTACAGCAAAACGCTGATCAAGCCGGAGCTGGTTATCGGGCAGACGACGGGCCGCCTTGCCGCGCAAGCTTAAACCGAGGTTTCTTCGAAAAAAGATCTTTTCCCCAACAGGGAAAAGATCTTTTTAATTATATATTGAATATATTCAACTTATATATTATATTGTTTGTATAACGAGCTGGAAAAGGAGATCATGCGATGCCCTATGAGACGTTGAGAGAAGAGCGGCTGAAATCGATGTTGGAGCGTTTGAAGGGGCATATTTATGAACCGGTGGCGGAATTGAAGGTGACGGCTTGGATTACGCCGGAACCGGTGCCGTACGCGGATCGGACGACCGGAAGGATGCTCGAGCTCGCTCCGGGCGACCGCTGGGGCAATTTGTGGGATTGCGGCTGGTTCCGGTTTACGGGCAAGGTGCCTAAGCAGACTGCGGGGAGCAAGATCGTCCTGCTGATCGATATTAACGGCGAGCTTTGCCTCGTCGACGAGGAAGGAACGCCTACGCAAGGGCTGACGAACGTCAACTCCGAATTCGACCTTTCGCTCGGGCTGCCAGGCAAGCGGGTCGTCCATGTCAGCGAGTCGTCGACCGGAGAGGAGACGATCGACCTATGGGGCGACGGCGGCTGCAACGACTTGTTCGGCATGTATCGGAGCGGGACGCTGAAGGAAGCGTGCATCGCCGTTTGCCGCGAGCAGGTCAGGCAATTGTACTACGACGCGGAGGTGCTGCTCGAGACGGCGATCAAGCTGCCGCAGGGCACGGCCAGGAAGACGCGCATTTTCCAGGCGCTGTACGACGTGTCGCTGCTCCTGACGGAAATGACGGACGAGAAGATCGCCCGCGCCCGATCGATTCTGGGCGAGCAGCTCGCGAAGCGCGGAGGCGACCCGGTGCTTACGATCAGCGCCGTCGGCCACGCGCACATCGATCTGGCCTGGCTGTGGCCGATCCGGGAAACGATCCGCAAAGGCGCGAGGACGTTCTCGACGGCGCTGCGGATGATGGAGCGTTATCCGGATTACGTATTCGGCGCCAGCCAGCCGCAGCTGTACGACTGGATGAAGAAGCATTACCCGAAGCTGTACGCTCGGGTGAAGGAGCGCGTCGAGGAGGGGCGCTGGGAGCCGCAGGGCGCGATGTGGGTCGAATCGGACACGAACGTGCCGGGCGGCGAATCGCTGGTGAGGCAAGTTTTGTACGGCAAGCGGTATTTCCTGGAGGAATTCGGCCAAGAGATGAAGACGCTTTGGATGCCGGACGTGTTCGGCTATACGGCGAGCCTGCCGCAAATTCTGAAGAAGGCGGGCGTCGATTGCATGATGACGCAGAAGCTTTCCTGGAGCATGTACAACAAGCATCCCCATCATACGTTCCTGTGGGAAGGCATCGACGGCTCGCAGGTGCTTACGCACATGCCGCCCGAGGACACCTACAACAGTCCGGCCGCGCCCCGCTCGATCGTCAAGGCGGAGCAGGAATATTTGGACAAGAACATATCGGACCGCTGCCTGATGCTGTTCGGCATCGGAGACGGCGGCGGCGGTCCGGGCGAGGAGCATCTGGAGCGGCTGTCGCGGGAGAAAAACCTGCTCGGATTAAGCCCGGTCGTGCAAGAGCCTTCGGCGCGGTTCTTCGAGCGATTGGCCGACCATACGGACAAATACGAGTCCTGGCGCGGCGAACTGTATTTGGAGAAGCACCAGGGCACGTTAACGAGCCAGGCAAGAAACAAACGGTACAACCGGAAGCTGGAGAAGGCGCTGCGCGAGCTCGAGTTCGCGGCGGTGATCGCGGAGCTGGAAAGCGGAATCGCCTATCCGGCGGAGGAGCTGGAGGAGATTTGGAAGGAAGTGCTGCTCTACCAGTTCCACGACATTTTGCCGGGATCATCGATCAAGCGGGTGTACGACGAGTCGCTGGAGCGTTACGGCTTGCTGCTGGAGCGGGTCGAGGCGTTGATCGAATCGGCTTACGGCGCGGTCGCGGACCGGATCGGGGCGGGAGACGGCGAAGAGGGGATCGCGGTCTTCAACTCCTTGAGCTGGGAGCGCGAGGAGTGGCTGAAGGTGAACGGCGGCTGGCGCCGCGTCCGGGTGCCCGCGATGGGGTACGCGGCGGCCCGGTTGTCCGCGACGGAGCAATCCGACGCCGAAATCGCCGCTTCCGCCGAAGCCGCCGGCGTCGCGGAGCCGTTTGCGGAGCCGCGGGCATCGGGCGCGGGCCGCGTGGCGGAGAACGATCTGCTCGCGGTCACGTTCGGGGAGGACGGCACGATATCGTCGATCTGGGACAAGGAAGCGGGCAGGGAGGTCGTCCCTGCCGGCCGGAAGGCGAACGAGCTGCTCGTCTACCACGACCCGGGCGATGCCTGGGATTTCCGGCAGGATTACCGGGAGACCGGCGGCATGAAGGTAGAGCTCACGGGCGCGGAAGCGTTCGCCGACGGGCCGACGGCCGGGCTGCTGCTATCCTTCCGATTCGGCGAGTCCAGTCTGACGCAGAAGGTCGTCCTCACCGAGGGCAGCCGCCGGATCGACTTCGAGACGGAGGTCGATTGGAAGGAATCGGGCAAGATGCTTCGCGTCTCGTTCCCCGTCGACGTTCGTTCGGACAGCGCAAGCTGCGAAATCCAGTTCGGCTACATCAAGCGGCCGACGCACCGCAATACGATGTGGGATTACGCCAAGGACGAAATTTGCGCGCATCACTGGGTCGATTTGTCCGAGCCGGATTACGGCGTGGCGCTGCTGAACGATTGCAAATACGGACACCGGGTATTCGAGAACGTGCTGGATTTGAACTTGCTGCGCAGCCCTTCGTATCCCGATCCGGAGGCGGATCGCGCCAAGCACGCCTTCACGTACTCGCTGTATCCGCACATAGGGGATCACGTGAAGGCCGAGGTTTACAAGCGGGGGTACGAGCTGAACGTGCCGCTTCGGACGGCCGTCGCGGCCGGCGGTTCCGCGGAACCGCGCGATTCCCGGTCGTACTTGCAGCCGGACCATCCCGGCATCATGGTGGAGACGGTGAAGCGGGCGGAGGACGGGGACGATATCGTCGTCCGGCTGTACGAAACGTCGGGCTCGCGCGCGCAGACCGCGCTTCATGCGGGCATCGCGTTCTCGGAGGCTTGGCTGACCGATCTGATGGAGGAGCCCGCCGAGCGCCTGCATCAAGAAGACGGCTCGATTACGATTGCCTTCGCGCCGTTTGAAATCAAAACGATCCGTTTGAAGAAAAGGTCCTCATAGCGGTTCCGGAGCCGAATCTTGCTTTGCAAGGCGCAACGCTTGCGCTTTTCGAAGCGGGATTCGGCCGCCGCGAACGATTGGCTCATGCTCTCGAAGCATGAGGCTGCATCGCCAAACGATCAGGTTATGCTTCATACCATTTTGCCACGCATCCTATTAGGAGGTGAAGCTCGTGAATCAATCCGCGCTTTGGAAGCGGGTCCTGAAGCACAAATTGTTTTACCTGTTCATGCTGCCCGGCATCGTCTGGTTTTTTCTCTTCTCCTATGTTCCGCTGTACGGCATCCAGGTCGCGTTCCGGGACTTTATGTTCTCGGGCGGCTTTACGGGAAGCCCTTGGGCAGGCTTGAAATATTTCCGCCAGTTTTTCGATTATTACCAATCCTTCGAAATTATTCGCAACACGATCGTCATCAGCTTGATGAAGCTGCTCATCGGCTTCTCGCTGCCGATCATTCTCGCCATTCTGCTGAACGAGATTCGAAACGTCAAATTCAAGAAAACGGTGCAAACGCTTTCTTATTTGCCGTACTTCGTATCCTGGATCGTCGTCGTCACGCTCATGCAGCGGCTGCTGACGCCGTACGGAGGTCCCGTCAACGAATTGCTCGGCGCCTTCGGCGTGGAGCCGATCCAATTTTTAAACAACACAAGCTGGTTCTATCAAATCATCGTCGGTTCGGATATTTGGAAGAACATCGGATGGAACTCCATCATTTACATGGCGGCCATCGCGGGCATCGACCAGCAGCTGTACGAAGCGGCGAAGATCGACGGCGCCAGCCGGTTCCGCCAAATCTGGCACGTCACGCTGCCCGGCATCCGCAATATCGCGGTCATCCTGTTCATTCTGGCGACGGGAAGTCTGATGAGCGCGGGCTACGAGCAGCTGCTGCTTCTGAACGGTCCGGCGACCGCCGCGATCGGAAGCGTTCTCGACGTGCACGTCATCAACTCCGGCATCAACGAAGGCCGGCTCAGCTACGCCGCCGCTGTCGGATTGTTCCAAAGCGTCATCGCGTTCATCCTGATTTTGACCGTCAACCGGATTGCCCGCAAAATCAGCGACGTATCCCTGTTCTAAGGAGTGATCGGAAGTGGAGACTCGACGTTTTTCCGCGTTTAACGCGTTCAATTACGTGCTGCTCGCCTTGTTCGGCTTCTCGATGATCTACCCGTTCATCTACATCCTCGTCTACTCGCTTAACGACGGCAAGGATTCGATGATGGGCGCGCTGTATTTCCTCCCGCGCAAGTTCACGCTCGACAATTACGTGGAAGTATTCGAGAACGCGCGAATTTGGAAGGCCTATCAAATTACGGTGTTCCGGACGCTGCTCGGAACGTTCCTTCACGTGCTGCTCTGTACCTTGATGGCGTACGCGCTGTCCAAAAAAACGCTGCCCGGCCGAACGTTCTTTACGTTCTACATCTTCTTGCCGACGATCTTCAGCGCAGGCTTCATCCCGTATTTCATCACGCTGCAGAAGCTGCATCTCATCAATACGTTCTGGGTGTACGTCATTCCATTCTTGTTCAACTTCATGCATATCGTCATCATCCGGACGTTCCTGCAGGGCATCCCGGAGGAGCTGGAGGAATCGGCGCGCATCGACGGCTACGGCGATTTCCAAATTTTCCTGCGTATTATCCTGCCGTTGTCCGGTCCGGTGCTCGCGACCATCGCCCTCTTCATCGGGGTGACGCATTGGAACGATTGGTTCTCCGGCGCTTATTACGTGTCGGACAAAGAGCTGATTCCCGTGCAAACGCTGCTGCAAGAAATGCTGACCGAAGCGGAAGCGCTTTCTTCTTCGATGCAGCGGGCGGCGGAGCAGGGCGGCCAGACCATCAATGCCAATGCGGCCGGCGCGACGCCGGAATCGCTCCGGATGGCGCTGCTCGTCATTACCGTATTCCCGATATTGTGCATCTATCCGTTTCTGCAAAGGTACTTCGTCAAGGGCGTCATGATCGGCTCCGTGAAAGGATAATGGTCCGTTAGCCCGGACTTTATCATAATAAATCAAAGTTTGTGGGAGGGTTCTTATGAGGAACAAAAAGTTCAAAAAAGCCTCACTGCTGCTGGTCGTCATTCTGTTGCTCGGTACGCTGTTCGCCTGCAGCAACGGCAACAATGGCGGCGGTTCCGAAGCAAGCAACGCACCTTCAGCCGATAACGGCGGAAACGACGGCGAGAAGCCCGTTGACGAAGTAACGCTTAAAGTGCTCCACAACTGGAACGGCTCGTCCGGCTCGGAGGTCGACATGACCGCGGTCGAGCAGGTCATCAAGGAAAAGACGGGCGTCACGATCGAGTGGGAATATACGAAAGGAAGCGAAGTCGAGAAAGTAAACGCGATCTTCGCAACGCAGGACCTGCCCGACATTTACACCGGACCGGCATGGGGCGGCGAATTGGACGGCATCATCAAGGCGGCGAAGGAAGACCAGCTCGTCGACCTGTCCGACAAGCTTGATAAGTATCCGAATCTCGCCAAGGCGATCGAGAAAGAAAACGTGCCGCCCGCCCTGTACGAGAAAGCGTTCGACGCTTACGGCGGCAAGCAGTTCCTTCTGTACCAGAACCATCCCGCAACGCCGGAGGACGCGATGGATTGGCTGTACGGCTTCTATGTCCGGAAGGACATCGCGGAAAAGGTCGGCGTCGACCCGCAATCCGTCAAAACGAAGGACGATCTGTACAATTTCCTGAAGAAAATCAAGGATGCGGGCCTGGAAGAGAACGGCCAGCCGGTCATTCCGCTCGGCGGCTTCCATAACGGCTGGGCCGTCGGCATCGGCAACACGATGTTTTACGGCGCGGGCTATGTCGACAAAGGCGACGGCACGTACGAGAACAGCTTTTTCACGAAAGAATACGAGGATTACACGCTGTACTACCGCAAGCTGATCTCGGAAGGCTTGCTCGATCCCGAGGCGTTCACGCAGACGGACCCGATCGCGAACGAGAAAATCAAGCAGGGCCGCATTGCGGTGCTCGCCGCGCATTTCCCGGCCATTTACGACTCGGCCAAGGAGTACGTGAAAGCGCATCCAGGTTCCGAATACGTGCCGGTAGGCCCGCTGGATCGCGCAGGCGCAGAGCCTGACCGCCCGGTCGATCTGGCAATCCAAGGCAATAACGTAACGGTCATCCCGAAAAAATCGAAAAACGTAGACGCCGCGCTCCGCCTGCTCGACTACCTGGCGTCCGACGAAGGCTTCATGCTCGTCCGTTACGGCGTGCAGGGCGTGCACTGGGACATGGAGAACGACAAACCCGTCGCGAAGCAGGAATGGTTCGACAAGTTCGCCGCCGACACGACCGGCAAAGCGAAGAAAAACGAAGGCATCAGCATCGGTCTCGAATCGATGTCCGGCCAGGACCGCATCAATTCCGTAGCCGGCGGCGACATCTGGGCCGACCAGGAGCGTCTTGCCGCGATGGAGAACGCCCGCACCATTCTTCGTCCGAACGGAACGAGCGTCATCTCCGCCTACAATCCGGGCGACGTCATGATGAAGTCGGAGCAGTGGGAAATGCTGAAGCCGTCGATGGATAAGATCGGCGATGTCTGGAAGGAAGCGATCTACGCCAAATCCGACGAAGCCGCGCTCAAAATCATTAACGATCTCAGGGGACAAATGGAGAAAACCGGCTACAAGGAAGCGATTGCCTACACGAACGAGAACTTGAAGGGCAAGGAAGTCGTAACGCTGCAAATGCCGAACTAAAGGAGGTTTCAGTTCATTGAACCGACTTAAGAAAGCGGGCGCGGAGTGGACGGGATTTCAGGAATCCCGTCCCTACGGGCCGAAGTACGATCTCCGTACCGATTTTGTCATGGTTTACGGGATTTCGAACGATCTGCCCAATCGGATCGAAGGCTGGAAGAAGGCCGGATATACGATCCATCTGATGACGGGCGTGTCATGGGGACAATACCAGGATTATTTGTACGGCCGCTTCGACGGGCGCGACCATTGGGACGAAGCCCAGAAAGACCGCGACGGCAAGCATTTGCTCCATGGCAAGGACGTGCCGTACATGGTGCCGACGATCTCGTTCGCCGAATATCTCGCGACGCATATCAAGGTGGCGATCGATTACGGCGTCGAGGCGATCCATATGGAGGAGCCGGAGTTCTGGGCGTCCGCGGGCTACTCGGATGCGTTCAAGCGGGAGTGGGTCAATTATTACGGGGAGGAATGGATACCTCCCCACACCTCGCCGGACGCGCAGTACCGCGCCTCGAAGCTGAAGGCGGCCGTCTATTACCGGGCGCTGGACCGGATTTGCAGCCAGATGAAGGAATATTCGCTCGTGACGTACGGCCGGACGGTCCGCTTCTACGTGCCGACGCACAGCCTGATCAACTATACGCAGTGGAGAATCATCAGCCCCGAGGCGCTGCTCGTCTCGATGCCGGCTTGCGACGGCTATATCGCCCAAATCTGGACCGGTACCGCGCGCACGCCGAACGTCTACGAGGGGCGGCGCCGTGAGCGGACGTTCGAAACGGCCTATTTGGAATACGGCATCATGCAGGAGCTGACGCGGGGCACCGGCAAGGAAATGTGGTTTCTTCACGATCCGATCGAAGACAACCCGCGCTACAGCTGGAGCGATTACCGGAAAAACTACAAGGCGACGGTCGTCGCTTCCTTGCTGCATCCGGACGTCAGCCAATACGAGGTATGCCCGTGGCCGAGGCGCGTCTTCGAAGGAAGCTATCCGAACGAGGACGGTACGGGCAAGGAGACGATTCCGGAAAGCTACGCTACGGAGCTGCTGACCGTCATGAGCGTGCTGCGCGACATGCACAATCACGAAGAGGAAGCCGGCGGCATCGCCTATACGTCCGGAGTCGGGCTGTGCCTGGCCAACTCCGCCATGTATCAGCGGGGCGACGTCATCCGGGAAGGCGAGGATGAGGGGACGGCCTTCAAATACGACGGCACCCAGACATCGGATGCGCTCAGCGAGGAGCAGCGCGAGCTGCTCGATTGGTCGGCGTTCTACGGCCTTGCGCTGCCGCTCGTCAAGAGCGGCGTCCCGCTGCGGCCGGTGCAGCTCGACAATATTCTCACGTTCCCCGGCTACCTGGAAAATTATCGGGTCCTGCTATTAAGCTACGAATTCATGAAGCCGGAGCATCCGGGTATCCATCAGGCGATCGGCCAGTGGGTGAGGGAAGGAGGCGTGCTGATCTACGTCGGGAACGGCTCCGATCCGTTCCACGGCGTCCGCGAATGGTGGAACCGCGGCGCTGGCCGGCGCGCTTACGAGCGTCCCGAGGAGCATCTGTTCGAATCGATGGGGCTCGGCCGGAACCCGGAGGAAGGCGAGCATGACGTAGGCAACGGCTCCGTTATTTTCCACCGGGTGAACCCGGCGGCCTTGTCGAGAACGGAAGAAGGCGCGCGGCGCGTGCGGGACGGCGTCCGGCGGGCGCTCGCGATGCGCGGGGAAGCGGGGGACTACAAGGAAAGCCGCGTGCTTCAAATAAAGCGCGGGCCTTATCTCATCACGCATGTGCTCGACGAGTCGGACTCGGAGGAGCCGGTTATTCTCGAAGGCGCTTTCCTCGATCTGTTCGAGGCTGACCTTCCCGTCCGGCGTTCGGTTGCGCTCCGCCCCGGCGAAGACAGCCTGCTCTACGATTTGAACGACGGCCGGCGCGGCGGAGAGAACCCGCATATCCTCGTCAGCTCCTCCCGGATCCGGGAGGAACGCTTCGAAGAAGGTTCGCTCAGCTTCGTATCGGAATCGCCGAGCGATATGACCGTAAGCACCCGCATCCGCGCGGCGGGCGAGCCGCGCGCGGTTACGGCGGGCGGCGCGGCGGCGGAATGCCGCTACGACCCCGAATCGGGGACGGCGCTGCTTCGTTATGCCGGCGAGACGAAGGGCGTGGACGTAACGGTTGTTTGGTAGCTCCATCCGCAACCTCATCAAATAGAGCCGTCTTCCGGCCGCCTCGCGCGGCCGCGGAGGCGGCTTTATTCGTTTCTCCGGCTTGCTTCGCGGAACGCGGCGGGCGAGATGCCTTTGGCGCGGGTGAACGTCCGGGTGAAATAATGGACCGACGCGAAGCCGGTCCGCTCCGCGATTTCCTTGATCGGATCGTTCGTTCTCGCGAGCAGCCGCTCCGCCGCCCGGACCCTCTCGCTGCGCACCAGCATGGAGAAGGACTCAAGGATGCTTCCGGCGAACAGCCGGGACAGGTGGCGCTCGGACAAATTCAAGTAATGCGCTACTTCGGGCAGCGTCAGGTTGCCGCTCAGGTTGTCGCGAATATACAGCTTGGCGCGGTTAATGAGGAGCGCGTTGTTCGAAGCCTGCTGAACCGGCTCGGGCTTCAGCGCGCCGCCGAGCGGCGCCTGGAAGGAGACGAGCAGGGCGTGGGCGAGCTGCGGGAGAAGAGATACCGGCATCGGCCGGAGCGGCCCTTCCGGCAGCAGCAGCGATTTCCACAGCTGGACGCTAGGCGATATCGCTTGATTCTCCAGCCATACGGCTCCTTGCTTCAAGGCGCGGTCGTACAGCTCGAACTCGTTCGCGTCGGATTGCGTTTCGTCCGGCTCGAACGCGACGAACAGCAGGTCCAGGCGGTCGACGTCCTTGATCTGGTGATAGACGCCAGGCCGCGAGCAGAAGAGGACGCCCTCCCGCAGCGGGTATTCGGCGTCGCCTTCGGCATAAGTCGCCGTTCCGCCGTTCACGTAGCAAATTTCATAAAAAGAATGCTTGTGCACGACGTTCGCGGTCAAATGCCGCACCGTTCCCCAATAATGAATTTGGAACGTAAGCCGTTCTCCCTTGAGCAGGCCGGCAAACCGGTTAAGCCTCTCTTCGCTTTGATTCCATAGATACATCGTGGTCGCTAGCTCCTCTGGCGTAATTTTGCAAAAAGATGTCTTCGCCATGCAAATACGGTCATGTCATGCGTTATCTATAATTAAACTATATTTACAATCCAAAAGCGATAAGGAGAATGGGCATGATTACCGAAAAAGACGTGCAATTTTACAAAGACAACGGCTACTTGCTGGTCAAAGGAGTGTTCAACCGGGACGAGGTTCTCGGGATGAGGGAATCGGTCGAGCGGATCATTCAGCGGGCGGCCCGGTCCAAATCGGATCATAACCACGCCTGGCAGGGGGACTTCCTCCCGCCCGAGCAATTGAAGAAGCTTGTGCTCAAAGGGTTCCATGACGTGCATTATCACGATGCGGCGTTCATGCGCGCGGTCATCCATCCGAACATGGTGTCCGTGCTGCAAGGCATCATCGGTCCGAACGTCCAGCTGCATCATTCCAAAATGCTCGTGAAGCCGCCATCGAACGGGGCCGCGTTCCCGATGCACCAGGATTATCCGTACTTCCCGCACCGCGACCACTCGATGCTGGCGGCGAGCGTTCATTTGGACGACGCGGATACGGAGAACGGCTGCCTGTGCGTCGTGCCGGGCTCCCATAAGCAAGGGCCGATGCCGCATGTCGGCGCCCATTACTTGAACCATAAGGAGCATCCGATCTCCTCGGGGACGCCTTGTCCGGCCGAAGCGGGGGACGTGCTGTTCTTCAATTACTTGACGATACACGGCTCCGACGTGAACCGCAGCGAGAGGACGCGCCGGAACGTGCTGTTCCAATACCGCGACGCTTCCGACCTGCCGACGGAGCAGGTGCATTTCGACTGGGGCATGGGGCTGATGGTCAGCGGCGAAAATCCGGATTTCCGGAACGTGAAGCCGAATTATCAAATTATTACGACGGACAAAGTCGTGTAGAAGTCCAAACAAGGGAAGGCGCCGATTCGCGCCTTCCCTTGTTTTATTCGCGTCGACGGCCGGGACGTATCTTGGCGGAAAATATATCGATTCGACTGCGCGCTTCGACAGAGTTTGAACACTGGGCGGGCTATACTGAAGAGGTAACATTTCATCGACATCGGAGGTAATCTATGAAAAATTCAACTTTCAAAAAAAGAGCGCTCTGGTTTATTAATACCGAAATCGAGCGCGTGCTGCTGAATCTGAAAAGCGGAGCGGTTAATAGGGAGCATGCCATGGGGAGTCTCAATACCCTCTATCATATCGCTTCTGCCATGCGCGATTCCGATGCGATGATCAATTTATGTAAAATAATCGATAGAGTCAGAGACACGGATGAGCGGCTGGGCATTCTTCATATACCCGAGATAAGCATGAAATCGTATTATTAAGCACCGCCCGAACCCTTGGGACCAAGGGTTTTTTTGTTGTTTAGGAAATTATGCGAATCTAAAAACTGTGGATAATTACGTCGAAATAAATAGGGGGGAGATGGGCGTGGAGAAACAGGAGA
>NZ_JACXIY010000010.1 GCF_014705655.1 Paenibacillus arenilitoris
GAAGTGGGCGGCTGGACGTGGGACGACTGGCTCGAAGCGGCGAAGAAGCTGACGAAGGACGAGAACGGCGACGGCAAGATCGACGTCTACGGCGGTGCGAACTTATCGGTGGAAGGCGCGGTATGGGCCGCGGGAGGCGACTTCATCGACTACAAGACGGGCACGATTACGATCGATACGCCGGAGTTCGCGAGCGCGATGCAGTGGGTGGCGGATTTGCGGCTGAAGCATAACGTGGCGCCGTCGCCGGAGGACGAGAAGGCGATGAACGCGTACTCGCGGTTCGTGGCGGGCAAGGTAGGCATGTTCCCGATGGGTCCGTGGGATCAGCCGGCGTTCTGGGATTTGCCGTTCGAGTGGGACGTGGCGGCGTGGCCGGTCCATCCGGAGACGGGCAAGGCGGGCACATGGCTCGGGTCGATGGGCTACGCGGTGTCGAGCAAGACGAAGCATGCGCAGGAGGCGTTCAATCTGGCGGCGTACTTGGCGCTGGACAAGGAAGGGCAGAAGCAGAACTACGAGCTCGGGCAGGCGGTGCCGAACCTGATCGACATGGCGAAGGGCGAGTTCGCGTCGTACGACAAGGCGCCGGCGAACCGCAAGGTGTTCCTGGACATCATCGAGGATTATGGGCATCCGACGATCGAGTTCGGCTCGAAGGATACGAAGTGGATCGACACGATGTGGCAGGAGGCCGGCAAAGTGTACGACGGCAAAATGACGGCCGCCGATTGGGCGAAGGAAATGCAGCCGAAGCTGCAGGAGCTGTACGACAAAGGCAACAAGTAAGCCGTCCCGAATCTCTATTTTATCGAATCGTTAGCGCGAGGATGTGTACGCATGAAAAAACGTAAACCAAGTTATATCCGGAAGGAATACGCGTGGGCCTATCTGTTCGTGGCGGCTCCCGTGCTCGGATTCGTCATCTTTGGCGTCGCGCCGCTGCTCTATTCCGTCTGGCTGAGCTTCACGTCGTGGGACCTCGTGTCGCCGCCCGAATTCGTCGGGCTTGACAACTACGTCGAGGCGTTCAAGGACGAGAAGGTGTACAAGTCGCTGTACAATACGGTGTTTATGATGATCGGCATCCCGATCGGCATGATTATTGCGCTTCTGCTTGCGATCATGATGAACCGGCCGATCAAAGGCATCTCGTTCCTGAGAACGATCTACTATTTGCCGGTCATCTCGCCGATCATCGCCGTATCGCTGCTCTGGCAATGGATCCTGAACCAGGACTTCGGCCTGCTTAACCAGACGCTGTGGAACTGGTTCGGCATTCAAGGTCCGAACTGGCTCGGCAGCGCGGAATGGATTAAGCCGTCGATGATTCTGATGGGGGTATGGGGCGGCGTCGGCGGCACGATGGTGCTGTATTTGGCCGGCCTGCAGTCGATCTCGTCGACTTATTACGAGGCGGCCGAGGTCGACGGGGCGAACGCGTTCCAGAAGCTGTGGCTGATCACGATTCCGCTCCTCACGAACATTCATTTTTTCGTCATCGTCATGGGCGTCATCGGCGCGTTCCAATCGTTCAGCCAAATTTACGTGCTGGCAGGGGACGGCGGACCGGAGTACAGTGCGGCGACGGTCGTGTTCTATATTTTCGAAAATGCGTTCAAATACTTCAACATGGGCTACGCCAGCGCCATCGCGTGGGTGCTCGGGCTGATCATCTTCATCGTGACGCTGATTCAGTTCCGCTTGTCGAAGCGCTGGGTGTACAACGATTAAGGCTTTGCCGTTACCGTTAGCGAGGGGAGTTTGATTCTAACATGCAACAGAAACGATTGGCTAACCTGTGGGTGACGATTATTTTGGGCATCGGCTCGATCGTCATGCTGGCGCCGTTCGCGTGGACGATTTCCACGTCGCTCAAAAATCAGCGGACCGTGTTCGAAATCCCGCCGAAATGGATTCCGGATCCGGCGACGTTCAATAACTACGTGACGGCCTGGAACGATTCGCCGCTGCTCAGCGGATTCATGAACAGTACGATCATCGTTATTTTCGTGCTGGCGATCGGCTTGCTCACATCGACGATGGCGGCCTACGCGTTCGCCAAAATCGATTTTCCATTCAAGGAAACGATCTTCCTCTGCCTGCTCGGCACGATGATGATTCCGTATTCGGTCGTCATGATCCCGCAGTTCATCGGGTTCTCGGCCATCGATTGGGTCGATTCCTTGCTGCCGCTCATCGTGCCGGGGCTGTTCGGCAATATCGTCGTCGTCTTCTTCCTGCGCCAGTACTTGGCCGGCGGTCTGCCGACGGAGCTGGTCGAGGCGGCCAAGCTCGACGGCAGCGGCTTCTTCCGCACCTTCTGGACGATCGCTCTTCCGGTCGCGAAGCCGGCGATCGCCGCGCAGGCGGCGCTCAGCTTCATGGGCATCTGGAATGATTTTATGGGGCCGCTGATCTACCTGCATTCGCCGGAGAAGCAGACGATTCAAGTGCTGATCGCGTCCATGCAGGCGCAATATATGGGCTCCTCCAACTATCCGGTTATTATGGCGGCGTCGATCATTTCGATGATTCCGGTCATTCTCGTCTTTTTCTTCTGTCAGCGCTACTTCATCGAATCGCTTGCGATCAGCGGATTGAAGGGATAGGCGATGAAGAAAGCGGCGAGAGGCAATTTCGGATTAAAAAAGGCGGCGGTCGCCTTGGCGGCGGCATCGGTCATGCTGACGGCCGGCGCCTGCCGGCCGGAGCCGGACGAAATCGAAGTCATCTTATTGGAGGAGGATGCGAAGGTGTACACGAACTCGTTCAAGCTGGAGCAGGAATGGGAGGATTACGGCATCGGCGATCCGTTCATCATGCGGCATAACGGAAGATATTATCTGTATTGCAGCACGAAGGATTGGCGGCCCGGCATTAAAGCCTGGAGCTCGGACAATCTGGTCGATTGGCAATACGAAGGGCTGGTGACGGAGGATCCCATTTCGACGGGGGCTTACGCGCCGGAAGTGTTCTACTGGAACGGAAGCTTCTATCTGTATACGTCGCCGGCGGGCCAAGGCCATTATGTTCTGCAGAGCGACAGCCCGACCGGGCCGTTCGAGGTGAAGACCGGCAATCTCGGCAACTCGATCGACGGTTCGGTCTTCATCGACGATGACGGCAAATGGTATTTCACGAACGCGGGCACGCAAGGCATCGTCGCCCACGAAATGCCGGATCCGCTCACGATCGACATCGGCGTCACGACGAATGCGTTCCTAAGCCATTGGACGGAAGGCTCGATGATCTGGAAGCGGAACGGCCTCTATTACATGACCTATACGGGGAACCATGTGTTCAGCAACGGCTACCGCGTCAATTACGCGGTATCGAAGGACGGACCGTTCGGCGATTACGCCATCCCCGCCAACAACCCGGTCATCCTTAACGTCGACGAGGAATTCAAGGGGCTGGGTCACAGCTCGACCGTGCTTGGCCCGGACATGGATTCCTACTATATGACGTATCACAATCTGGTCGGACGCTCCGTGGAAGGGCCGCCCGTGCGCGAGCTCAATATCGACCGGCTGGCGTATAACGGGGATAAGCTCGTCGTGCTCGGCCCGACCCATGATCATAACCAGCCGGCGCCCGCAATGCCGGCATTATACGGGCGGCTCTCCGATGGTGTCGATCCGAAGGAGTGGGAGCAGTCGGACCATGCGCTTCTGAGCATCGCGCCGACGGCGGCCGCATTCATCGCGGAGTATAACCTTCGCTATCCGGAAGGAGAGAAGCCGGATGCGGCAACTGCGGTCAGCGCGGTGTTCGGCTACCGGGACGACGGCAATTATTCGGCGGTGCGGCTGCGCCCGGCTTCGCACAAGCTCGAGCTGATCGAGAGGAAGGACGGGGCGGAGACTGCGATTGCCGATGCGACGCTGCCGGAGCAATTCGATTATGCCAAGCTGCATGCGATCCGGGTGGAGCGCCGCGACTCGTCCGTACTCGTCTTCTTCGACGGCATGAAGAAGCTCGAGGCGGAGACGAGCGGCGCGGCGGGCGGCCGGATCGGATACATCGCGGGTGGGGCGAGCCCGGTATACGAATATACGGCGTTCGCGAACGACGCGGACGGCAGCAGCGATTTCGAAGCTTACAAGCCGCTGCCCGGCACGATTGAAGCCGTTCATTATTTGAAGGAGGCGGAGCGGGGCTTCCATATGGAGCAGCCGTCCGCGGACGGAGCCGCTTACCGGGTGAATGACGGCGTGCCGATCGCCCGGACGGTGGCCGGAAGCTACTCCGTCTCGCTTCAGAATGAAGGGGATTGGCTGAAGTATAAAGTGAACGCGAAGACGGAAGGCGATTACGGCATCGGAGTCGCGCTGCGGAAGCCGGACGACGACGTCGTGCTGGAATGGTCGGTCGACGGAGGCAAGGCGGAGAAGACGACGATTCGCGCGGACGATCCGGCCTTCGCGGAAGCCGGCTGGGCGAAGGTTCGGGCAGGAACGCTCAAGATGCCGGCGGGCTTCCATGAGCTGAAGGTGAAGCTAGCGAAGGGCGCCTCCGAGCTGGAATCGTTCGAGCTGTTCGAGCTGGCGGAGAAGAGCGCGAAGGCGATATCGCTAGACGAAGCATCGATCCGGAACAAATTCGGCTTGTTCAGCGAATCCGACGAAGGCGGAGGTTATTCCGGCAGCGGCATCGACGACGATAGGCTCTTCCTTGGCGACGATCGCTGGGACGACTACGAGTTCGCCGTGCAGGTGAAGCTTGAATCGGACACCGACGCCGGCGGCTTGTTCGTTCGGGAAACGAACGAATCGTATCACCCCGACCAGGTGATGGACGCGGCGATGGGCTATTATATCGGCGTTACTTCCTCGCAGGTGACGCTGAGCCGGTTGAATTACGATTCGATCCTGCTGGCGAGCGAGACGGCTCAGTTCGAGCCGGGCGAGGAGCACCCGATCAAGGTCGTCGCGCAAGGCGGCCGCATACGCGTATACGTGAACGGAGAGAAGGACGCTTTAATCGATTATACGGATCCGAATCCGTTCCTGTACGGCAAGGTCGGCATTCGCTCCGAGCGATCGTCCGTCAGCTTCCATCAAATGACGGTCAAGCCGTTACCGGGAGACCGATAGAAGAAAGTAACAGGACTGGAGTGGGAACATGACTTATCCATTACGAAACGAGTATCCTAGACCGCAATTCGAACGCCAGGCATGGCTAAGTCTAAACGGTGAATGGCAGTTTGCTTACGATGACGACGATGAAGGCGAGGACGGCAGGTGGTACGAAGGCAGAGCGTTAGAACGCTCTATCCAAGTGCCGTTCTGCTACCAAAGCGAGCTGAGCGGCATTGGCGAGACGGCGTTTCACGATATCGTCTGGTACCGCAAGGATGTCGCGATCCCGCATGGGTTTGCGGGCAAACGAATCATTCTGCACTTCGGCGCCGTCGATTACGAGGCGAAGGTATGGGTGAACGGACGGCTGGTCGCCAGCCATGAGGGCGGCCATACCCCGTTCCATGCGGACGTTACGTCGGTCTTGAACGGGGCGGGCGAATCGAACAGCATCGTCGTAAGGGCCAAGGATTACAGCAAGGACGTTACGCTGCCAAGGGGCAAGCAGTACTGGAAAGAGCAATCCGAGCAGGTGTTCTATACGAGGACGACGGGCATTTGGCAGCCGGTATGGCTCGAACCGGTTAGTCCGGCACACCTTGACCGCGTCCGCATGACGCCGGATATCGATGCGAACAAAATCCATATCCGGGGCTTTTTCAACGGAATCGAAGGCCTGGCGAATTTGCGGTTCGGTATCCGGATTACGTTCGGCGGCGAGCTGATCGCCGAGGACGTGATCCGCGTGACGGCGGCCGAGGAGGAAGTGTCGATCAAGCTGCACGACTTCAACGACCACGGCCTCGGCCGCTGGTGGTCGCCCGAGAAGCCGAACCTGTACGATGCGGAATTCACGCTGCTGGGCGGCGGGGAGGAGCTGGACCGGGTCGTCAGCTACTTCGGCATGCGGAAAATATCGATCGAAGACGGCGTCGTCTGCTTGAATAACCGGCCTTATTATATGAAGCTCGTGCTCGATCAAGGCTATTTTCCCGGCGGCGTCCTGACCGCGCCAAGCGACGAGATGCTAAGGCGGGATGTCGAGCTGACGAAGCAGATGGGCTTCAACGGCGCGAGAAAGCATCAGAAAATCGAGGATCCCCGCTATTTGTACTGGTGCGATAAGCTGGGACTGCTCGTATGGGGCGAAATGGCCAACGCCTACCAGTTTTCCGAGCGATACGTAGGCCGCGTGACGAAGGAATGGCAGGAGGCGATTCACCGCGATTACAACCACCCGAGCATCGTCGTATGGGTTCCGCTCAACGAAAGCTGGGGCGCGCCGAACATTTTGATCGACAAAAGGCAGCAGCATCATGCCTCCACGCTCTATTATTTGACGAAGTCGCTGGACGATACGAGGATCGTCATCTCCAACGACGGCTGGGAGCATGTCAAATCCGATATGTACACGGTGCATGATTACGAGTATCGCGAGAACGTCTTGGCCGGTCGCTATACGTCGCCCGAGCTCGCGGTCAAGAGCGATCCGCAGGGCCGGAAAATTATTTTGCCGGGCTATAAGTACGAGGGCGAGCCGGTGCAGATGTCGGAGTTCGGGGGCATCTCCTACCTTCGGAACAGCGGAGACGGCTGGGGCTATTCGGCGGCCAAGGACGACCGGGATTTCCTTGACCGGCTGCTTGCCGTCATGCGTCCGATCCGATCGGCCGGCGGCCTGCAGGGCTATTGCTACACCCAGCTTACCGACGTCGAACAGGAGAAGAACGGACTGCTCGACTTCGACCGCAATCCGAAGCTTCCGCTCGAGATCTACCGGCAGCTGAATGCCGGCGAGACGCCGGAGCTCTCCTGAAAAATTGGACAGGGCTGTCCGCGAGGCGCGCGAATGCGCCGAGCGAACAGCCCTTAATTGCGTATATTTAACCGAGCCGTACCTGCATTTGCCTGCAGACGGGCTGAACGGAATCCCCTCGTTAACATCGTCTAACATGCGTACAAAGTTGCCTGAAAACTTGCATCCTAAAACAACGAAAGCCCTGCCTCTCTTCCGTCCTTGCGGCTCCGATGACCGCGCCAGTGTGAATCAGAAATACAGATCGAAACATGATTGGGAATTAACAACTAAGAAATCATAATCCGAGGAAATCATTGAATCTAGCTGGGGATTGATAGAGGTTAAATATATCAAATTCATTCCATTATACCGGATAATCGGCAGTAATGCAAGTGCAAATCGGCGAGCGCATGACTTTAATCATTATGGACATTCTAGGAAAGGAAAGGGGGAAGCCGCAATGCCGGATTGGATTGAAATCGTTATTCGCACCGTAACGTCGGTACTCATTTTATTCGCGATGACCAAAATATTGGGGAAACGGCAAATATCGCAGCTGTCGCTATTCGAATACATCACAGGCATTTCGATCGGGAATATTGCCGCTTATGTGTCGCTCGATCTCGACAATTTGTGGTACTTGGGCATCGTTTCGCTCATTGTGTGGGTCAGCATGTCGATCGGCATGGAGTACGTTACATTAAAAAGCAGAAAGATTCGCGATTTCGTGGACGGAAAGGCGACGGTTCTCATCAAGGACGGTCGGCTGTTCAAGAATCAGCTTCACAAGGAGAGGCTCACGCTCGACGAACTGCTCGAGCAGCTCCGCAAAAAAGACGTGTACCGCGTCGCGGACGTGGAATTCGCCGTCATGGAGCCGAGCGGGGAAATTAACGTGATGCTGAAGAAGCAGCATCAGCCGATTACGCCGGACATGCTCGGCTGGCGAGTCGCCGAAGAGCGCGAAGCGATGACCGTCATCATGGACGGCGAGATCAGGGATGAAGCCTTGTTCGAGGCGGGCTTGGACCATAAACGGCTCGAGCGCGAGCTTAAGCGAAGAAAGCTGGACAAAAAGGACGTGCTGCTCGCCCAGGTGGACGGCAACGGCAAGCTGTTCGCGCAGACGACCGACGAGCAGGGCCGGTCGGATCGCGTCGAGATCAAGCCGCGCGAACGCGTCGCCATTCTTGCGGAGCATTTCGAGGCGGAGCTGAACCGTTTGGAGCGATTGGCGAGCAACGAGAGCGACCGCCACGTCTACCGGTCGGCGCTGGACCGCTTCCATAACGGGATCAAGCCGCTGAACGACAAATCGTCCAAGTAACGGTTACGTCCATTTGGCGGACCAAAGCTTCATTTCCTTTAAAATATGATGCAAATCCTCGCCTTTGGGCGTGAGCGAATACTCGACGGTGACGGGAACCGTCGGGTATACCGTTCTCTCGAGCACGCCTTTCTCTTCCAGATGGCGGAGCGTGCTCGTGAGCGCCCGCGGGCTGACCGCGGGAATAAGCCGCTGCAGCTCGCCGAACCTTTTGGTGCCGCAGAACAGCTCCCGCAGCACGAGAAAGGCCCATTTGCCGCCGATGACGTCTAGCGTTTTTTCGATATTGCATTCGATATGGACGGGCTTCCTCGGGATATAATTGCGCGCGTTCATGAAGGGCCTCCTCTATTTAAGTACTTACCGCTAGTATAGTATATATAGGAAGGATAATAAAATGAAATAATATACACTGTTCTTTATTGCAGGCGGATAGCGCAAAAAAATGGCGAGGCAGTCTGGCGGCTGCTTCACCATTTTCGTTGAGGGATATGCCGATTTCGCTATATATAATAGGAAGCGATTTTTTTATTGATCCATTTGCTCCTCGGACGGGCTGTATACGCCCGGCTGGGTAATCGGCTTCGGCATGACTTTGCCGCCGGCGAAATGGTATTTCACGACGGTATTGAACGTATCGAGCCATGGCATCAAGGAACGCCCGCCCCACGCTTCCTTCGCGAATTCGTTAAAGTAATTCATAAGCTCCATATTGGCGGAAACATGCACCTCCTGCACGCTCGGCGCCATCTCCCTTACTTTGAGGGCGACGGTCTGCTTCAGCTCGCCGGACAGATTGTTGATATCGTTGACGGAAAAGTACGAATTGTAAGGCGAGACGAGCGAGCGGCTGTTGCTCATATACGGGTTGCCGGTGTCGTGGTTGTAGACGCCTTCGTTCGTGCCCGTATTGTCCTGCTCGGTTCTGCCGCCCGCGCCGCGGGTGCCGACGGCCGACCAGTCGAGCATAAGTCCGACGTAGGCGTTCTTGTCAGTCAGCATGACGATCGCGGCGGAAACGCCGCTAAGGTCGGACACTTTGCGTGAAATGGCGGAGCTGTATTCAAAGAAGGCATTATCATGCTGGTTCGGATTGTTCGACATCGGCCCGTACGATCTGCCGCCAAGCATCTTCGGATCGTTCGCCTGACGGCTGCCGTAATCGGTGTCGCTCTTCTGCGCGAGTTCCTCGTAGTTGCAGCCGGCTGCGGCCGTAATCATCAAAGCTGACAGCAGCAGCGCGGCCCCTCGTTTCATCATGATGCGCGGACCCCCATTCTTACGATGATGACGTTAGTTTTTGCCGAGCGGATTGAAATATACGTTTGACCGGGGATACATAATTGACCATGGTTTTGGTGCACAATGTAAGGGAGAGAGAAGCATGTCCGAGGGCCTTGTCCCAGCGTCGCCGACAAGCGGAGAAACGTTGTAACGGTGCGATTTTGACAGCTTTGAGAACAATTTGTGAACTCTCTGTGGAACATTGACAAATAGGGGCTCCAACTTTATATTTAATAAAGTGATTTAAGTTACAGGAGTTGTAATAACATCTGTGAAACACGCAGCACGCCGCTTGCCACGTGAAATCAGGCAGCTGCGAAAACGTCAAAAGTGGGGTTGATTAATCAATGAAACGGTGGCAATTTGTAAAACGGCTTGCACCGCTAATGGCCTTCATGGTATTAGTGCTAGCGGCATGCGGACGGGAAGACTTGTCGACGCTGAATCCCCAGGGACCTGTAGCGGAAGAGCAATTCGGACTGATGAAGCTGGCGATTTCAATTATGCTGATCGTAATTGTGGTCGTGTTTGCAATTTCTATTTATGTAATCATTCGTTTCCGCAGACGGCCGGGAGACAAGACGATTCCGAAGCAAGTGGAAGGAAGCCACAAGCTGGAGATCATTTGGACGGTTATTCCGATCATCCTGCTCATTATCCTCGGCGTTCCTACCGTGCAATCCGTCTTCAACCTGTCGAAAGATTACACGAAAGATCCGGAAGCGGTTCAGGTTATCGTTACTTCGCATCAGTACTGGTGGGAGTTTGAATATCCGGATTACGGCATCAAGACCGCGCAGGAGCTTATTATTCCGACGGGCAAGACCATTTCCATTCAAGCCAAATCGGCGGACGTGCTGCACTCGTTCTGGATCCCGTCGCTTGCGGGCAAGATTGACACGAACCCCGGCGCGAACGTGAACACGATGTATTTCTCGGCTCCGAAAGAAGGCGTTTACCTCGGCAAGTGCGCCGAGCTTTGCGGACCTTCGCACGGATTGATGGATTTCAAAGTAAAATCAGTGGACGAGTCGTCATTCGACCGTTGGGTAGCCGCGATTCAAGAACCGGTCGCTCTTCCTAGCGATCCTGCGGTTGCGGCCGCATTCGAAAGCAAATGCCTTTCCTGCCACGCCGTGGGCGACAAAGGCGGACCGGCCTATCCGAACCTGACGGGTATCGGCAGCCGCGAGTCCGTCGGAGGTATTCTTGTCAACACCGATGATCCGAAATACGACAACGAGGGTTCGGTTTACGATAACTTGTATCGTTGGATCGAGAATCCGGACGAAGTGAAGCCGGGTAACCAAATGGGTAAAATCGATCTGACCGAGCAAGAGCTCGAAGGCATCGCGAAATATTTATCTGAACTGAAACTCAACTACGAACAATAATTTATCGGTGATTGAAGGAGGTACCTACTTTGGCTCATGCGCATACGCATCAGGTCAAACGATACAGCGGCATCATGGACTGGCTGACGACGGTTGACCATAAAAAAATCGGGATATTGTATTTGATCGCGGGCGGGTTTTTCTTCCTCGTCGGCGGTTTGGAAGCACTTTTGATTCGGATTCAGCTGTGGAAGCCGATGAACGACTTCGTCAGCGCCGACACATTCAACGAATTGCTGACGATGCACGGCACGACGATGATCTTCCTTGCGGCGATGCCGATGCTGTTCGCGCTTATGAACGCGGTCGTACCGCTTCAGATCGGCGCGCGCGACGTCGCATTCCCTTTCGTTAACTCGCTTGGCTTCTGGACGTTCCTGTTCGGGGGCGTGCTGCTTAACGTCAGCTGGTTCACGGGCGGAGCGCCGGACGCAGGCTGGACGGCATACGCACCGCTCGCAGGTACTACATACAGCGGCGACCATGGCGTGGACTATTACGTGCTCGGCTTGCAGATTGCCGGTATCGGTACGCTGATCGGGGGCATCAACTTCCTCGTTACGATTATCAACATGCGCGCTCCGGGCATGACGTTCATGCGCATGCCGCTGTTTACTTGGACGGCTTTCATTACTTCAGCGCTTATCCTGTTCGCGTTCCCGGCTCTGACGGTCGGCCTCGCGGCGCTGATGTTCGACCGGTTGTTCGACGCGAACTTCTTCGACCCGTCGGGCGGCGGCAACGCGGTTCTATGGGAGCATATTTTCTGGATATTCGGGCATCCTGAGGTTTATATCCTCATCCTGCCGGCTTTCGGCGTCATTTCCGAAGTTATCAGTACGTTCTCGCGGAAGCGCCTGTTCGGATACAGCTCGATGGTATTCGCTACGATCCTGATCGGCTTCCTGGGCTTCATGGTCTGGGCGCATCACATGTTCACGACGGGTCTTGGACCGGTTGCGAACGCGTTGTTCTCGATCGCAACGATGCTGATCGCAGTACCGACGGGTATTAAAATTTTTAACTGGCTGTTCACGATGTGGGGCGGCTCGATCAAGTTCACTACGGCGAACCTGTTCGCGGTCGGCTTCGTTCCGACGTTCGTCATGGGCGGCGTAACGGGCGTCATGCTGGCGGCGGCACCCGCCGACTTCCAGTATCACGATTCCTACTTCGTCGTTGCCCATTTCCACTACGTTATCGTCGGCGGTTTGATCTTGGGTATATTCGCCGGTCTGCATTACTGGTGGCCGAAGATGTTCGGCCGCATGCTCAACGAAGGGCTCGGCAAGCTGACGTTCTGGACATTTTTTACCGGTTTCCATTTGACGTTCTTTATTCAGCATTTCCTCGGCTTGCTCGGTATGCCGCGCCGAATTTGGACGTACCTTGACGGTCTTGGCTTTAACGAAATGAATATGATCAGTACGGTCGGCGCCGTTCTAATGGGCCTCGGCACGATCTTCTTCCTGCTGAACGTCGTCGTGTCGTCGTTCAAGCCAAAGAACGCGCCGGCGGATCCATGGGAAGACGGCCGCACGCTGGAGTGGACGATTCCGTCGCCTCCTCCGGAGTACAACTTCGCCCAAACGCCGCTCGTTCGCGGTTACGACGCTTACTGGAAAGAGAAGATGGACGGCCACAGCGGCATGACGCCGGCCGAGCCGATCGGTCCGATCCATATGCCTTCGCCATCGATCCTGCCGTTCTTCATGGGTCTCGGCTTGTTCATCGCCGGCTTCGGCTTCATGTACGCGCCGGATTGGGGCGACCTGTTCGCCGGATTCAAATCGGGTTACGCCGTAGGCATCGTAGGCTTGCTGATCGTGTTCCTGTGCATGTTCCTGCGGTCTGTGTATGATGATCACGGGTTCCATATTGAAGAAGAGGAAATCCTCAGAGATAAGGGGGGGAAAGCATGAGTGCGCATTCGCATGCAGAAGGGCATCTGCCTCATGAGCCCGAAAAGGCGACCCTCGAGGGACGCAATAAAGTATTAGGCTTCTGGTTATTCCTTGGCGGCGAGACCGTATTGTTCGGAACGTTGTTCTCCGCGTTCCTGGCGCTCCGCCACCAAGTACTTGACGGGCCGCCGGCGCACGAGCTGTTCTCGCTTCCGCTCGTTGCCATCGCAACGGCGCTGCTTCTGACTTCCAGCTTGACGAGCGTATTCGCCGTACACGCGATGCATACGCACCGAGTGAAGGCATTGATCAATTGGCTCATCATTACCGTCGTGCTCGGCCTTGGCTTCCTTGGCCTTGAGATTTACGAGTTCTATCACTATGTGCATGAAGGCCACGGCTTCACGACGAGCGCATTCAGCTCCTCGTTCTACACGCTCGTCGGCTTCCACGGCGCGCACGTTGCCTTCGGTATTTTGTGGATCTCACTGCTCATCGTACAATTGATGAAAAAAGGGTTGACCGTCGTAACGGCGCCGAAAGCTTATGTAGCAAGCATGTATTGGCACTTTATCGACGTCGTATGGGTATTCATCTTCACCGTTGTGTACTTGATGGGAAAGGTGGTTTAATCGATGGCAAGCAATCATTCGGCCACAGAGCAAAACACCAAGCGTCATAAGGTCGAAGGACCGAAGAAGCATATCATCGCGTTTCTGTTTTCCGTTCTGCTGACGTTCATCGCATTCGCGACCGTCATCAGCGGCGAAATCAACAAAGACTTTATTTACATTATCTTGATCGGCCTTGCGATATTGCAGGTTTTCGTGCAGATGGCTTTCTGGATGCATATGAAGGATCGCGGCCATACTTTCGCGATTATCGGCATTCTAAGCGGCGTGTTCGTCGTATTCACCTGCGTGATCATGGCCGAATATTGGGCTTGGTGGTAATACCGTTGTCGTACTGGAGGAGGGTCCCGAAAGGCTTGGGTCCCTCCTCTTTTGCAAAATAAAGGGTAGCGTTATCGAAAGGAGCTTCCACATGCTTGGCTTGCAATATTTTACGTTCGAAGAATTGTGGACCCCGTGGTTCTTGTTCGGAATGGCCGCGATCGTCATTCTCTATTTTTACTTGATCGGTCCGTGGCGGGAGAAGCATAACCCGCAGGCGCCGGCCGCGACGGGGATGCAGAAGGCGTTGTTCGTGTCGGCGATCGTTCTTTTATATTTGGCGCACGGGGGGCCATTGAACCTGCTAGGCCATCTCATGTTCACGTTCCATATGGTGAATATGTCGATCTCCTACTTGATCGTTCCGCCGATGGTGCTGCTAGGGGTTCCAAGCTTTGTTTGGCGTAAAATGTTTTCCGCCGGCTTCTGGAAGAAGTTCAGCTTGCTGATGCATCCTATTATTACGATCGTGCTGTTCAATATGCTGTTCTCCATCTATCACGTGCCGGTCGTGCATGATTATGTCATGACGCATTTCACGGTGCACCGACTCTATTATTTGGTATTGCTTGTCACCTCCTTCATGATGTGGTGGCAAATCGCTTCGCCGGTGCCGGAATGGAGCAAGCTGACGGATTTGAAGAAGATGGCCTACGTCTTCGCGAACGGCGTACTTCTGACGCCGGCTTGCGCGCTGATCATCTTCGCGAACGAATCCATGTATGCGATCTACAGCGACCCGAACGTCTGGGTGACCGCAATGGGCTACTGCGTCTCCGGCGATCCGAGCCGGCTGCTCGAAAGCTTCAGCGGTCCTCAGTTTTTCAATCTGATGGACGTGAAGGAGGATCAGCAGACTGGCGGTATTATAATGAAGCTGGTCCAGGAGCTGATGTACGGCATCATCCTGGCGTATATTTTCAAGCAGTGGTTCAAGAAGGAGCACACGGAGGACGAATTGCCGAATTCGAACCCGAATACGGGGACGGCTTAACGGGCCGGCTTGGCATTCATCATTTTTTGATTAGGTGGGGTAGGATTGGATATTTATACGGTTATGCCGACGATTAGTACGGCTTTGATCGTCATCAGCGCGGTGCTGGTGGCCATTGGCTGGAGGCTGGCGGTAAAACGGAGGCTCGAAGCGCATCAGCGGACGATGTTCTGGGCGGCGGTTACCGCGATCCTGTTCTTTATCATTTATTCCTCGAGGACGTTAATTTCCGGCAATACGGAATGGGGCGGTCCGGACAGCCTGAAGCCGTTCTATATTACGTTTCTGTTGTTTCACATTACGCTGGCGACCGTCGGCGCCGTATTCGGCATTACGACGCTGACCCTCGGCTACCGCAAAAAATTCGCCAAGCACCGCAAATGGGGAAGAGTGACGTCCGTCGTATGGTTCATTACCGCCGTTACGGGCGTGACGGTGTACGTATTGCTTTATTGGATGTATCCGGGCGGCCATACGAAGCCGATGCTGGATGCGATATTCGGTTGATTCGAGTTGGATGTGCGCGCCAAGCCGCGCTTTCGAGAGAGCGATCTTTCGGGAGCGCGGTTTTTGCTTTTTGTAAAAGGATTGACAAAGCTGTGCACAGTGAATATACTGTGTATAAAGATATATACAGTAATCACAATCATGAAGGAAGGTGCATCCGCTGTGGACTTATGGAAAGGCGCATGGTACTTGGCGAAGCATGAGCTGGCGAAGGATCGCTGGAGGAGCCTGTTCACGTTCGCGTTCGTCCTCTACATGTTATTGTTCTCCGTGCCATTGTTCATCGATAACTGGGAAGGGGAAGCGTCGAGACGCTTCGCGTGGGCAACGGATTTTATTTATTTATCGCTTCTGCCGTGCCTCGGCTTTATTTTCAATAAAACGATGGCGAGCTATTGGAAGAACGACGCTTATACGAAGAAGATGGCGCAGTGGCGAACGATGCCGATCTCGTCCAGGCAGATCGCGCTCGGCCGGCTGATCCAGATGGCAGCCGTCTTGCTGGCCTCCCAGCTGTTGTTCTTCCTGCTTCAATACGTGATCCTGCGTCTCAGCGGGGTCGAGTTGTCGCCCGTAAGCTTCATCTTGTACGCCCTGTTCTGGTTCTTCTACTCCATTACGATGGCTACGGCGTACGTCTATTGGGAGATCGGCCATACCGGCAAAATTTATCTAATCGTCAATTTTATTTACATCTTCTTGTTTCTGCTTGTTACGACGGCTTTAACGATGTTTAAATCCGGAAATATTATCGTAAACTCGCTTCTCGCGATCGAAGACGGCAATTGGTGGATCGTGCTTGCGGCGCTTGCGGCAGCCGTCGCGGCCGTATTCATCGGCGTGAACCGGATGGAGAATCGGCTTGAGAAGCGCAGCTACAGGGGCTAATCATATGCGCAGGAAAGTAGGTGATCGCGATGCGGCTGCCGATTCAGCTTAATGAACAAAGCGCGGAACCGCTCTACCATCAAATCGAAGTGCAGCTGCGGGCCTTGATCGTAAGCGGTCAGCTCACCGAAGGGACGCTGCTGCCGTCGATCCGGGAGCTGGCCCAGCAGGTGAAATGCAGCGTCATAACGGTCAAGCGAGTTTATAGCGATCTGGAAACGGAAGGGCTGCTGCGGACACGGCAGGGCACGGGCACGTATGTCGCCCAGGTCGGCGAGAAGGAGAGGGACCGGCATCGGCTGGCCGCCGTGATCGAGGCGATGGAGCAGGCGGTTATCGCGGGCAAGCGGGTACAGTGCACGGAGGAAGAGATGGAGTCGATGTTCAAGGAAGCGTTAAGCAAACATTACGAATAAAGGCGGTGCAAGGATGGAGGAATACGCGATAGAGCTAAGCGGCGTCATGCAGAACCGGCCGAATTTCAAGCTTGGACCGCTCGATTTGCAAATCCCGAAGGGGTTCATTACGGCGATCGTCGGACCGAACGGCTGCGGCAAGAGCTCGACGTTCGGTCTTATGCTGGACCTGGACAAACCGGACGCAGGCAGCATCGAGGTGCTCGGCGAACCGCTTGCGCAAGGCATCCCGACGGAGCTGAAGAAACGAATCGGCTATTTGCCGGAGCAGCCCTCCTCGCACGAGGACGGCATGAAAGGGACGGAGAAGGCGGCGTTCCACCGGTTCTGGTATGACGGCTGGGACGTGAACCGGTACCGCGAGCTGCTTCGTATTTTGGAGGTCGACGATAACCAGGCGCTTGGCAAAATGTCGAAGGGGATGCGCCGCAAATTCGAATTCGCGGTGTCGCTTGCCCACGCTCCCGAGCTGCTCTTGCTCGACGAGCCGTCTTCGGGGCTTGATCCGCTCGCCTGGAAGACGATGATCGAAATTCTTCACCGGTATATGGACCGCGGCGACCGTACCATTCTGATGACGTCCCATATTATCGAAGAAGTGAAACGGCTTGCCGATTATATCGTATTTATGGCGCAGGGCCGCGTGCTCGGCGTGTACGAGAAGGATGAGCTGTTCGGCAGCTGGTTCACGCTGTTCGTCAGCGGAGAAGAGCTGAACGCGAAGAAGGCGGCGGGCATGCCGGGGCAATGCGGGGTGGAGCATGCGGGGGGAACGACGTACCGCATTACGACGAGCCGGGCCGCGGAAGCCGAGGAATGGGTCGCCGAAGAAGGATTGACGCTGGTCAGCCGGCAGGCGCTCGAGCTCGACGAAATCATGAGCGCGCTGCTGCTGCAGGACCGCTTAAGCAACCGATTAATTTAATGAAGGGAGCAGACAGATGAATCCGTTAAAGGTAGAGAACGTAGTCAAGCAGTACGCGGACAAAACGGCGGTAAACGGTATTAGCTTGGAGGTAAGCGAAGGAGAGATCTACGGCCTGCTCGGCGCGAACGGAGCGGGCAAGACGACGACGATGCGAATGGTGCTCGGCCTCATCTATCCGGACGAAGGGCGGATTCTGTATAACGGGAAGCCCTACAGCAACGAGCAGCTCAGCCTGCTCGGGTATTTGCCGGAGGAGAGAGGGCTCTATCCGAAGGTGAAGGTAAGCGACCAGATCATTTACTTGTCGCAGCTTAGGGGGATGTCGAGGGCGGATGCCGACCGCAACCTGAAGCATTGGCTCGAGAGGTTCGAGGTGCCGGAATATTACAACAAGAAGGTCGAAGAGCTGTCGAAGGGCAATCAGCAGAAGATCCAGTTCATCGCCGCGGTCAACCATAAGCCGCGCATCGTCGTCATGGACGAAGCGTTCAGCGGGCTTGACCCCGTCAACGTTGAGCTGCTCAAATCGACGGTGAAGGAGCTGCGCGACGCCGGATCGAGCATTCTGTTCTCGACGCACCGGATGGAGCATGTCGAGGAGCTGTGCCGGAACATTACGATTTTGCATCGGTCGAACACGGTGCTGAAGGGCAGCCTGAAGGAGATCAAGAAGCAATTCCCAAGGGAGCGCGTCATCCTCGGCACGGACAATGAGGTGAGCGGCCTTGAGAGGGTGGCCGGCGTAACCGGCGTTACGCGCACGGAGCACGGCTACGAGATTGCCGTCTCGTTCGAAGCGGCCGGCGCGGACATCCTGCGGCTGGCGATGGAGCAGGCGACCGTGAATCGTTTTGAAATCAAGGAACCGACGCTTAACGAAATCTTTATCCGAACGGTAGGTGATCGTCATGAATAATTTCTGGACGGTAGTAGGGTTTACGATCCGGAACAAGGTTAAGGGCAAAGCATTCACCATTACGACGTTGATTATCGCGCTCGTCATCAGCATCGGCATTAATCTTCCATATATCATCGAGCAATTCGACAAGGGCGACAAGGTCACGAACGTCGGCTACATCCAGTCGCAGAGCGAGGAAGCGGCCGGCGGCACGGCAACGGGCGACAGCTTGAAGGCTTATTATGAGCAGCAGGAGAACCCGAGCATCGTGATGGTGCCATTCGAGGACGAGGGCGATGCCGCGGCGAACGAGGCGCAGCTGAAGCAAGCGATCGACGAAGGCAGGATCAAAGGCTACCTGGAATTCGGAGAGATGTCGGACAGCGGCTTCCCGCAGATGACGTACAAATCCGAGAAGCTGATGGAATTCGGCATGACCGAATCGATGCAGGGGGCGCTCGTGCAGATTCGTCAAGCGAACGTGCTGCAGGATGCGGGCCTGACGGCCGAGCAAATGGCGCAGCTGAACGCGCCGATCGAGATCGGCACCGTCCAGATTTATACCGGCGATGGCTCGGGCAGCGGCAACGCGGGCAGGACGCCGGAGGAGCAAGGAGTCAACATGGGCGTCATCTACGTCATGATCATCTTCCTGTTCATGGCCATCATGACCTCCGGCAACATGATTGCCTCGGAAATAACGGCGGAGAAAAGCTCGCGCGTCATGGAAATTCTCATTACGAGCGTATCGCCGCTGAAGCAAATGTTCGGCAAAATATTCGGCATGTTCGTCGTCGTCATCGTGCAGGTCGCGTTCTACGTCGCCGTCATTCTGCTCAACGTGTCCATGCCGCATAACAAAGGCGCGCTCGGCAATCTCGACATCGACCTGTCGCTGATCGATCCGCTGCTGCTCGTCTACGCGCTGCTGTTCTTCCTGACGGGCTTCTTCCTGTTCGCGACGCTGTACGCGGCGATCGGTTCGATCGTCAGCCGGACGGAAGACCTGGGCCAGGCGGTCATGCCGCTGACGTTCGTCTCCCTGGCCGGCTTCTACATCGCGATCTTCAGCATCAGCGCGCCGGACAGCATGCTCGTGAAGGTAACGTCGTACATTCCCGTCTTCTCGCCGTTCGTCATGCTGCTTCGCCTCGGGCTGACGGACGTGCCGATGTGGCAGACGCTGCTCTCCTTCGGCATCCTGCTCGTCTCGATCTACGGGGCCGTGTACGTCTCGGCCAAGATCTACCGCACGGGCGTGCTCATGTACGGCAAGCGTCCGAGCTGGAAGGAGATTCGGAAGGCGATGAAGGCTTACAAGATTTAAGCCTAAAAAAGATTGTGGGTAATACGTACTGTTATCACACAATGGTACTAATCGTTACAACTTAGAAAAGGATGATGAAAAGTTGGAACAATTTTTGCAACAGTTGCAAGATTCAAATCCGATATTACAATTCATTGGGGTTATGATTGTAGGAATGATCCCATTTTTGGAAGGATACTTTGCAGTACCTGTAGGGATTGCGCTCGGGTTCCCTGCAGTGATGACGATCGTAGCAGCAATCGTCGGAAACTGGATTTCGGTTATGGTTGTTATCCTAGCTAGTGATCGCGTCAAGCAGTGGCTGCAAAGAAGAAAACCGTCTGAACGTAAACAAGAAAAGCACAATAAACGTCTAGAACGTGGGCAGAAGCTATTCCATAAGTACGGTGTTCCCGGAGTATCGCTTCTAGGTCCTTTGTTGATCGGAGACCATATCGCGGCTTTAGTATGTATCGCATCGGGCGCATCGAAACGATATGTGATGATTTGGCAAACGATTGCCATAGTCGTATGGGCTGTCGGAATGGGAATACTGGTGTTGTTAGGAATTAATGTTGTAAAGTAATGGCAAGGAACAGAAGAGAACCCTTGATTCATTGCTAGCATGAATGTATCGAGGGTTCTCTTCTTTAATACAACTTCACGATCATACTGGAGATCGAGTGCGATGAGCGAAGATAACCCGTCCGGCAACAAGCACAATCGGAACAAAAAGTTTGCTTCAGGTATGGCAATGGGCATAGCCATCGGCGTCGCTCTAGGAGTGGCACTAGATAATATCGCGATCGGCATAGCCATTGGAGCCGGATTGGGAGCGGCCTTCAGCGCAACCGCTTCGAAGCCGCCGAAAAGCAAATAGTTGGAAGAGGAAGAAAGGATAGTTTGCCGATGCAGAGAATCAAGATGATGGATAAGCTATTTTTGAGCGAGCTTTTTATTAAGGATAAAATTGACGATTACAAGTAAGCTATCTGGGAACATTAGTAATTAAATGGACTAAGATGAAGCTGCCGATGCTGATCGGCAGCTTCATTACGTTATGGACAGGAGTGCTCAATACAAGGGATTTGAATTCTCTTCATCCTGATCTTACACAGTAGGGTAGAACAGCGCAGCTACGGAGTGAAATGAAAACGGATCCTGATCGCGAAGGGCTTTCGCCTGAGGTTTACAGCGACGCGAGCTTTTGCAGCCAGTGTGAGACGGTATAGCGGCAGCATGGCGCAATGGGATCCAAGCACGGCTTAATCCGCTTTCTCTTCATGATTCACCGTATAAATGGGCGCTAAGTGTAATGACGGACATTAGGGATTTTGATGCTTTAGATAAATATGCTGACTAAGGAACCTTGTGCCCAACAAGGTTCTTTTCAATTGCAAAAAGGGATCGCAACATTGATCAATAGCCCGTCTGAGCGTTTTGACGGACAGCCATAGGACAGGTATTCCATTTATCGATACAAATGATTCATATAGGACGAAGGCGGCTCACCCAATATTTTTTTAAATACTCTTGTAAAATAAAAGGGGTTCTGAAACCCAAGTTGATCGCTAATCTCAGACACATTTAACGAAGTGGTACGCATAAGGTGCAAGGCTTTATTGATTCTTAGCCGCGTGTGAGCTTCGATAACGGTTTGTCCGGTTTGTTTCGCGAAGGTAGCAGAAATATAGCTGTAATTTAAGCTCATGTGTTCGCTTAACTGCTTGGAATTGAAGTCCTCCTCTGCATGTGAGTTCAAATACTCCAAGATTCGACTGACATGAGCATCCGCTTTATTGTTTGCATGTTCCCGGCTTTCGGCTTTCTGATGCAGGTTCAAGAACAGCTGGTAGGCTTGCACGGAGATTTCCGTCATCCGGTGCGTTCTTTTCTTGCGGTAGCTCTCAATCATGGATTTGAGTGCGTCTTCGGTAGAATGGTTAAGCGCTGCCGCACCGAATTTAGGCAATTGAAGCACATATTGATAATGGCTGGAGAAATAGTTTTCCAGCTCCGGTACAACGGACAAGTGTTTATACTCGATTCGCTCGTCGATGGGCGAGGTAAAGTGAATCCAATACCAAGCCGTTCCGAGAAGCGTCTCGGGTTTTCCCCAATGATGTAAGCCTTTCTTCAAAAAAAGGTGTTCATTCTCCCCTACAACATATTCGATCCCCTCCTCTATGACCTGCATGCTCCCTTCGACGACGAATAAAAAGACATCGTATTCAAGCAGCCGGTCAGGGTGAGTATACAAGCCTTCGGTTCGGTTTCTGCCAATATCGCGGACTAGCGGAAATCTGTCAGCAGTAAGGAAAATATTTCTGTCCACCATTCGATTCGCACCATCCTGAAGATATCTAAAAAAAGTATAGGTATTTAAAATAATATGCATTCAATCGTACGATATAAGTAAATACAATGATCAGTATACACCACAAAAAAGGAGAGGTATACGGGCATGATTTACAGACTTCAAGAATATGTGAACGGTCGGACTCAACTGGCTGAGGGGCCATTAAAGGCACGTTTCAAACTCAACATACAATATGTTATGAGCTTAACCAATCAGAATCTGCTTCGAAACTTCTATTTGGAAGCAGGACTGTGGAGCTACAGCGGAAATGGAGGGACGACAAGCGCGTCGACAACGAACAAAGACGGTCCGGAGCATTGGCATTGGGGTTGGGAATCCCCGACATGCGAACTGCGGGGCCACATCATGGGACATTGGTTGTCTGCGGCAGCACGCATCTATGCCCAGACCAAGGATCCTATGGTCAAAGCCAAGGCGGACACGATCGTTCAAGAGCTGGCCCGCTGCCAGGAAGCGAACGGGGGGGAGTGGCTGGCGGCGTTCCCCGCTTCCTATATGCATCGGATTGTGGAAGGCAAATGGGTGTGGGCGCCGCATTATACAGTCCACAAGATATTGATGGGCCTCTACGAAATGTATAAGGTCGCCGGAAATGAGCAGGCTTTGGAAATAATGATCAAGATGGCGTCCTGGTTTTACCGTTGGATGGGGCAGCTAACCCGCGATCAATTGGATGAGCTGCTCGATATGGAAACCGGCGGGATGCTGGAAGTATGGGCTGACCTTTACGGATTGACAAAGGCAGAGGAGCATCGGGAGCTGATTTACCGGTATGACCGGCGGCGCTTCTTCGATGCGCTTCTTGATGGGAAAGACGTGCTTACGAACAAGCATGCCAACACGCAAATTCCGGAAATCTTAGGTGCCGCGCGGGCTTGGGAAGTAACCGGAGACGAGAGGTTTCGCCGGATTGTGCTGGCGTTCTGGCAATGCGCGGTTACGGATCGCGGTTACGTATCCACTGGGGCGGGGGACGACGCTGAGCTTTGGATGCCTCCCGGTCATATGGCAGAGCGGATGGGTGTCGGCCAAGAGCATTGCTGCAACTATAACATGATGCGGCTCGCCCAAGTGCTGCTTCGCTGGACAGGCAATCCTGTTTATGCGGACTATTGGGAGCGCAGATTTATAAACGGTGTACTTGCACATCAGCATGGCGAAACCGGCATGATTTCTTATTTCTTGGGAGTTGGGGCAGGAAGCAAGAAAAATTGGGGGTCTCCCACGCAGCACTTCTGGTGCTGCCACGGCACTTTGATCCAAGCTAATGCTGCTTACGAAACCGAGATCTTTATGAGGGACGAGGAGGGGTTCGTTGTCAATCAATGGATCCCTTCCAAGCTGGAAACCGAATGGAACGGTACCCGAATCGGTTTCAGCCTGACGCAAAACGGGCAAAGCGGGCTTTATCCGCTGAACGGCTGGTCGGTCAAGGGGATGACAGCGATCACCCGAGTAGACATTCCTTCCATTCCGGTACATCGTCCTGACCGTTTCGTGTATGACTTAACCGTTACCTGCGAGCAGCCATCGGACTTCACAATCAGTATCAGGCTGCCGTGGTGGCTGGCCGGAGAGCCTGTCATTCAAGTAAACGGCATCCCGTATGCAGGAAGCTTCAAGCCGTCATCATACTGTAAAATCAGCGGCAGGTGGAACAGCGGAGATACAATTCAAGTGGCATTTCCTAAACGGCTTATTGCTGAACCGCTGCCTGGACAGGCCGGTACCATCGCTTTTCTGGACGGTCCCATTGTATTGGCAGGACTTACATCCGAAGAAAGACGGCTGTCCGGCAATCCCGAAGCTCCGGAATCCATGCTGATCCCGGACAGGGAGCGCAATCACAGCTGGTGGAACCCGGGATATTACCGTACGAAGGACCAGGAGCGGGGAATCCGGTTCATTCCTTTGTATGAAGTGAAAGACGAGGCTTATTCCGTTTATTTCCCGATAGAAAAGAGGTTATAAGAATGGACCGCGTGAGAATGGCGTACTGATCGACACGAACGCGCTGAGCGAAGTAACGAGGTTGATTCCTCGATCGTACATCTAAACCATCAAAATTAAATTAAAACTTCTCGGTTGTTGCCCAGACAATAGTCTTAGATGAGAATAATCCTGTAAAATCCCTCTTGCGCCGTTAAACGTAGTAACATTTTTCAATCGCGCAAGGGGGATTTTTCTGTTACAAAGAAGATTCACTCGCTCTCAGAGGAGAATGGCAAGAAATATCAAGCATTCTTAGCTGAGAATGCGGAGTGGACGGAAGCGGCAGGTTTTCCTTATGCGGGTACCTGCTTGTTTACTCCTACACGCCAAGGTTCGGGATCGTAATGGCTTTCAAAGATTACACGGCAATGTCTCCTGTCCCAGGATGACATTATCTCAGAACGTTTGTGGTATGACAATATCACGGAACAACAACAGCAGTAAATCTAATTGTTGACAAGTTAAACAGTAGGTATTACGATTATTAATCGTAATGATTACAAAGAAATCCGAATACGTTGAAATGAGTCATAAGTCTGCTGCAGCTTCTGCCGTATGTCGCCGTCTATTACATGGTGTAGGAATTTCTGACACACATAGACAAAGATTGTCCAGTATGGACAACGGCAAAATTCTTTACTGGGGTATTGCCGCGTTTGTTGCGCTGTTAGCGGCGCTTATCGCGATGTACATAGGAGTAAATTGGAACAAAATTTATAAGAGAGGGAGATTGTTAATGATGCTGAGAAGAAAATCGATTTGGTTGGTTATGTTGATTGCGGCTTTGCTGCTGCTTGCCGCTTGCGGCAGCAGTGGCGGCACAGGGGATGATTTGACAGGAGCCGCTTCGTCTGCACCCGAGGAGAGTGCGGCGCCGGAGACCGGGACGGAGCAGACGTTCCAGCCGACAACGGTCACGGATGACACAGGCGCAACGATCGCGATCGACAAGCCGGTGGAGAAGGTTGCCTGCATCGTGTCGCTGTGCGTGGACGTACTGGCGGAGCTCGGGATGGAGCCGTCGGCGTTAGCGGAGAGCGGCGTTCGCGTCATCGCAAGCTCGCCGGAGTTCTATGGGAGCAAGGGCGAGACGTTCCCTTCCATCGGAGGGAGCTTCTTCGAGCCGAGCCTGGAAGATCTGGTGACCTCCGCTCCTGATCTCGTCATTGGTCTGAAAGGCGCGCACGATACGTTGCGCGAGGGGCTTGGCGGAGTCGCTCCGCTGTTCCTTGCCAGTCCGAGCCATTATAACGATTCTCTCCGGTTTTTGGAGACGATCGGCCAGCTCACCGGGAAGACAGAGGAAGCGGCCGCAGCGAAGGCGCGTTTCCTGGACAAGCTGAAGGCGGCAGGCGAGAAGGCGCCAAAAGACAAAAAGGCGCTCATCATCTTCGGGTCGGATGTCAATTTCTCCGTTGTGACGGCAACTGGGCTTGGCGGCACGATTATGAAAGAAATTTCCGATTATCCTTGGAAGGTGGAGAAGCCGGAGGACGATCCGTACGGGGAAGGCAGCGTTCCATATTCGCTTGAGAAGCTGCTTGTGGAAGATCCAGACGTTATTTTTGTAGAAAGCTACTCGTATGCCCCGGATACTAAGCCAGTGTCGGAACAGCTTGCGGAATCGCCGCTCTGGAGCAAGCTGAAGGCGGTTCAGAACGGCCAAGTTCACGAAGTGCGCTCTCCGATCTGGGGGGACGGAAGAGGAACGCGTTCGCTCGGCGTTATGCTGGATGAATCGTTGGCGATCCTGTATCCGGATCTGTTCCCGAGGTCCTAATGGGACATGCCTAACCGACTTTGGTCCAATAAGACCGGAAGAAAAGCTACTCTTCCGGTCTTCCTATTGTTGTGCGTGCTTGTGAGTGTGTTCGCTGTCAGCTTGAAGCATGGTACACCTGCACTAGAATGGAAGACGCTTCTGAGCATACTGTTCACGGATGGCGGGGAGGAGCTGGAGCGAACCATTGTACGTGAAATACGGCTGCCGCGTGTTCTGCTCGGTCTTCTAGTCGGGGCTCTGCTTGGAGCGTCCGGCACACTGATGCAAGGTGCATTAAACAATCGTCTGGCGGGACCGGAGCTGCTCGGCATATCGGCGGGCGCATCGTTTGCCGTCGCCGCCATTACCGTGTTGCATCTGTCGGTTCCGTTCCAACTGCAGCCCTTGCTCGCGCTTGCCGGCGGTCTTGCGGGAGGGGCTGCCGTTGTATTGGCGGCCAAGGGGAGTAAAGGGACGACCGGCATGCTGCTGATCGGAATGTCCGTGTCCGCCATGCTGAACGGCCTGCTTATTGTGCTTATTGCGATGGGAACCAGCAACGACGTCAATCTGCTCTATACCTACCTGCTAGGCTCGCTGGCGAACCGCAGCTGGGAGCATGTGGGGCGGATATTGCCCTGGTTTGTTGTCATGCTGCCGGTCTCGCTGCTGCTTGCACGCTCGGTCAACTTGCTGCAGCTCGGCGACGAAACGGCATCCGGGTTAGGTCTCAAGGTGGACCGCTCCCGGATTATTCTGCTTGTCGCAAGCGCGCTATTGGTCGCGATTACGGTAGCGCAGTGCGGACCGATCGGCTATATCTCACTGCTTGCTCCCCATCTGACGCGCGCTGCGCTGCGCTCTCAGGACGCTCGGCTTGTGGTGCCCGTCTCCGCTCTCTGCGGCGCGGCGCTGCTCACTGCCGCCGACGGAATCGCGCGGCTGCTTCTGGCGCCGATGGAAATTCCGGTAGGCGTATGGACAACGCTGATCGGCGGTTCCATATTCCTGCTGTATTTGCTAGGGAGGAAAGGAGGCCGTGTTCGTGGCTGACCGTTCGAATGGAGTCGAAGGGATTGAGCGGTTTGCGGCTCGAAGAAGATTCGCAGGGATCATTGCGCTCCTGCTGGCCGCCCTTGCCGTAATTGTTGTCCTGCATATCGCGTTCGGCCGTACGATGCTGTCGATGGAAGAGGTGGTGAAATCACTCTTCAATGTGACGGATAACAAGGGACATCGCCACATCGTCTGGAACTTACGGCTGCCGAGAGTTCTGGTTGCCATCGCCGCAGGAGCAATGCTTGGTCTGGCGGGCGCCATTCTGCAGACGGTTATGCGCAATCCGTTGATCGAGCCCGGCCTGGTCGGCGTCTCCGCAGGCGCTGTGCTGTCGGTTGTGCTGGCGATGCATTATTGGCCGCAAGCCTTGCTTGCAAATGGAGGGATATCCTGGATCGCCTTGCTAGGGGGCATCGTTGCGGTTGTGATGATTTATTGGCTTAACGGACAACGGGGGAACAGCGCATCCAGACTTGCGCTGACTGGTGTTGTGGCGACATCGATTCTGCAGTCAGCCACCTCGTTGCTGCTGCTTCGCAAGCAGGAGGGACTCTCTTCTATTCTGCTGTGGAATTTCGGGTCATTAAATGGAAGAGTGTGGGATCACTGGAACCATTTATGGCCATGGGGGTTGTCGCTGCTTCTTCTGTCGATGCTGCTTGCGCGCCGGGCGTCTCTGCTTCGCCTTGGAGAAGAGACGGCCGCCGGACTCGGTTTGTCAGTGAACCGCACGAAGCTGCTGCTTCTGCTTGTGGCAGCGGCGCTTACGGCGGCGTCGGTCTCGGTTGTCGGAGCGATCGGCTTTGTCGGTCTGATCGGACCGCATATTGCGAGTCAGCTTGTCGGGAAAAATCCGCTGCTCATGTTTCCTGCAAGCGCGTTGCTGTCGGCCGTGCTCCTGACGGCGGCCGACTGGGCAGGACAAAGCGTTACGCTTACGCTAACTTTGCCTGGTATGCAGCATCATATGTCCAACTTGCCGGTAGGTGCGGTAACGACGCTGCTCGGCGCGCCGTTTTTCCTTTATTTGCTGCGCAAATCATTGGTGAGGAAAGGAGGCGGCTCCATATGAAAAGGGTAGTGGACATGTCGTTGTGGAGCCTTCAAGGCTTCGGGAAGTATTACCTTTTTAACTTGCTGAGCTACTTTGGCTCGGGCATCTCGATTGTGGCGCTGCCTCTCTACATTTACGAGCAGACCGAGTCGCCTTTGATTACATCGCTCGTGTCCGCAAGTGCCAGCTTGCCGTATTTGTTATTCGGATTGTTCGCCGGAGCATTCGCGGACAGAGGCAATCGGAAGCGGATTATGATCGGATGCGATATGTGCTGCGCCATTCTGCTTGCTACTGTACCTGCTGCCGCCATGCTGAATGGCCATGCATCGCCCTGGCATCTTCTTGCGGTATCGTTCCTTACGGCAGTTGCTTTCGTCGGATTTGACTCCTCCAGTCATGGCGCGCTGCTGCAATTGGTCGGGAGAGAGAAGCTCGTTGCGGCTAACAGTCTGCTTATCTCCTCGGATACGGTTATAAGGATTGCCGGCCCCGTCATTGCAGGGTTCATCATTGCGGCCTGGGGGGCGGAATGGGCGATTGCCGTAACCGCTGTTTGCTATTTGTTGTCCGGCTTGCTGATCGGGTCGATCAGGCAGTCGTTTCAGACGGAGCGAACACAAAACGATGGCGAAGCCGGTTCAAGTCTGTTTCGCAGGCTGCGCGCCGATATCGGCGAAGGCTTGAGCTACATCTGGTCGGAGCCGCTTATTCGCAGCCTGACGCTGCTGGGCTTCGGCAACGGTTTTGTCGGAGGCGCGGTCGGCGGACTAATTGTGGTGTTCGGCGCGCAAGCGCTTGGTTTTGCCGACGATGCGCCGCAGCTTGGCATACTGTATACGTTCGGCTCCATCGGGGCGTTGCTGGCCAGCTTGGTCTTGCCGCCGCTCCGCGCCATATTTCTGCCGGGCCGCATTACGATTGCGGGGTTGGCGGCAGGAGGCATGTCGCTGCTAGGCTTTGCCATGAGCGGAGGAGTTGCAACAGCCTCGCTGTTTTACTTGCTGTGGAGCGCGGCCAGTACATTGATTATTATTAACGGAATTACTTTGCGCCAGCAGCTGACGCCCGATCATCTTCAAGGGCGTGTGCATGCCAGCGGCCGCATGATTGCATACGGCGGTTCGCCGTTCGGCTCTCTGCTAGGCGGAGTGGCCGCGTCGGGAATAGGCGTGCAGCCGACGTATGCGGTTACGGCGTTTGTTCTCATCGTGTTATTTGCCGTCTCGCTTCGCACTCCGTTGCGAGGCTACATGATGAAAGCCGAATAGCTGTCGCAGCCGCTATAGTGCGTCTTCAATAGGGGAATAGTGAGGAGCTTATGACGGAAAAGAAGCGGAAGAAAGGAATAGTCCGGTTGCTAGGCTTCTTCAATCGTAATGCAAACGGCAAAATAAAAAAGATGTTAGAGCATGAACGTCGAACAAATCGAAAAGTTTATCGCGCATAACTGCCGGACTTCATCAATACGGTCGTCATGGTGCTCGTGATGACGTTTGTCATCACCTCTTACCGGAGATGATTATTGTGCGCATAATCGATGTGAGAACCGTGCTTGATTTTCGCGTGCCCGTGAGTTGCAGGATTATTACCGTATCGGACACTCGGACTTCGGAGTCGGACAAGAGCGGCGGGCTGCTGCGCGAACTGCTTGAAGCGTCGGGGTATGCGATAGGCGCATACCAAATCGTTCGGGATGGGTATTCGGATATTCAGTCGGCTATCCGGAGCGGGGTTGCGAACCAGGCCGTGGAAGCCATTCTGCTTAATGGAGGCACGGGCATCGCTTCCCGGGATACGACCTACGAAGCGGTAAGGGATTTGCTCGATAAGGAAATGCAGGGGTTCGGAGAGCTGTTCCGTTATTTGAGTTATGCGGAGGATATCGGAACGGCGGCGATATTGAGCAGAGCCATCGCAGGCGTGTGCGGGGGAAAGGCCGTTTTCTCCATGCCCGGCTCCACGGGTGCCGTTCGGCTCGCGACGAGCCGGATTATCGTGCCGGAACTGCGCCATGTGATGAGAGAAATTTATAAAGACCGCCAGTGCTAATTTGAGATTTGGATGCAATCAACGGTCAGGGGTTGCATTCTCTGTGAATTTCATTATAATTATTCGTAATCATTACTATTAACAAGGAGATGAAGATCGTGGCCAAAAAATCGAAAGTCGTAAAAGAGCAAAAAAGAAGGGAGAAAGTAGCCCGCTACGCAGAAATTCGAAAACAATTGAAGGAGAACAAGGATTATGAAGGTCTTAGCAAGCTGCCTAGAGATGCATCGCCGACGCGGCTCCACAATCGCTGCCAGGTGACAGGAAGACCGCATGGCTATTTGAGCAAATTCAAAGTATCGCGCATCGTGTTCCGGGAGCTCGCTTACAAAGGCCAAATCCCGGGGATTAAGAAATCCAGCTGGTAAGACGTCGGGGGAGAAATGATGGATTCGTTCACGATCAAGCGTCTTGAGAAAATATTGGACGGCTACATTGATTTGAAGGTACCGGGAAATGTACGTTCTTCCGTCCGGTTAGCTTACGAATGGAACGACGACACCTTGACCTTGTGCGAAAGAAGACCTGACCTGCCGAAGCGAGATTGGATTCGGGCGGACATCGCGCAATTTCGCAGGGAAGCCGGCGACTGGCGCGTGTATGCCGGCAAGAAGGACGGGAGCTTTGTTCCCGTTCCCTCCATACCGCCCCATCCCGATTTCGAGAAGCAGCTCGAGCAGGTGGAGCAGGACAGCGAAGGACTGTTCTGGATATCGTGACAACAAGGGAGTTTGGCAAGATGAGCAAAAACGGTTCGAATACTCGCCTTCCGCGGGCTAAAGGAATCGATATGGCCGCCTATTACGCGGCAAAAGAATGTACTAGAAAAGTAAAACGAATGGTATTGCCTCCTAGGAATCGACAAATTGTCGAGGAGTTTATTGCTATTCTTGGCATGAAGGAGAAGTTCGAGCGGCATGACGTACCTATTCCGAATAAAGTGGTCATGTTCGGACCGCCGGGTACAGGCAAGACGCTGACCGCCTTTTATATGGCTTCCAGGCTGGAGCTTCCGCTTATTCTGGTCCGGCTCGACGCCATTATTCACAGTCATCTCGGCGAAACGGCCAGCAACGTCCGCAAAATATTCGAATACGCTAAGGCTTCGCCATGCGTTCTGTTTCTGGATGAATTCGACGCCATTGCCCGGACAAGAGAGAATAACGACGAAGTGAAGGAAATGGCGAGAGTAGTCAATACCTTGCTGCAGTGCTTGGATGAATTCGAAGGCGACAGCATCTTTATGGCCGCGACCAATCTTGAAGCGGAACTGGACAATGCCATTTGGCGCCGCTTCGATACGAAGATGACGTACAGCCTGCCGGACCAAGCGAGGAGAGAACAATATATTTCCTTAATGCTGGGCGATTTCGAACATGAGGACGGCGTGCGAGAGCAAGCCTCGGCGCGGCTGACCGGCTGCAGCTACGCGGACATGGAGCAAATCATTCTCAAAGCCAAGAGGAAAGCCATTATCGAGGATAGCCTGCTTCGAGAACAGCATATCGACGAAGCGATGGCCGAATATCAGCCCAAGATCGGATAAGTCTTGGTTTGTTATTGCTGTTGCTTTTGGATGATAACCGACCAATAATCGTAATAATTACGTATAAACGTTCTTGTAATTGGCGATTCCTGCATAAGGGTGACAAGGAGGCAACAGAATATGGATAACAAGAAGGTTGACGACATAATCCCGGTGACGGTGTTAAGCGGCTATCTCGGCGCGGGCAAAACAACGATATTGAATCACGTGCTGAACAATCGCGACGGGCTGAGAGTGGCGGTCATCGTCTACGATCTTAGCGAAGTCAATATCGATGCTGAACTGGTGCGCGAGGGAGGAGGACTCAGCCGAACGGAAGAGAAGCTGGTCGAAATGTCGAACGGCTGCATCTGCTGCACGCTTCGCGACGATTTGCTGCAAGAGGTAGAAAAGCTGGCGAAGGAAGGCCGTTTCGATTACATATTAATCGAATCAACGGGAATTGGCGAACCGCTGCCCGTGGCTCAAACCTTCACCTATGTGGACGAGGATCAGAATATCGACCTATCCAAGCTGACCCGTCTTGACTGCATGGTCACGGTCGTGGATGCCTATCATTTCTGGCAGGATTTCAATTCTCCGGAATCGCTGCAGCAACGCAATCAGGAAGCGGGAGAAGGCGATACGAGGCATGTCGTGCATCTGCTAACCGATCAAGTGGAGTTCTGCGACGTGCTGATTATAAACAAATGCGACATGGTAAGAGAAGAAGAGCTGGAGAAGCTGGAGACCGCCTTGAGAGGACTTCAGCCAAGGGCGCGGATCATTAGGGCCAGCCATGGCAACGTCGATCCGAAGCGGATATTGAATACGGGGCTCTTCGACTTCGATGCGGCCAGCCAGTCCGCAGGCTGGATCCGGGAGCTTCAGAAGGAGCATCATACACCCGAGACAGAGGAATATGGAATATCTTCCTTCGTCTACACGCGCAAGGTCCCATTCCATCCGGAACGTCTGCTCAAGTGGATGGCGAAATGGCCGAAGGCGGTTGTCCGCTCCAAAGGGATATTGTGGCTTGCAACGCGCAACAACACGGCGATCTCGTTCAGTCAGGCAGGCGTATCTCGTCAGCTTGCGCCGGCGGGTCTGTGGGTGGCGTCTCTGTCGGAGGAAGAGAGACGTGCTTATTTCGGGACTGATTATCCGAAGTCGCCCGATTGGGACGATAAGTGGGGCGATCGGGTCACCAAGCTGGTTTTTATCGGCATGGATCTGAATAAGGAGGCCATCATCGGTTCGCTGGACGGAGCCTTGCTGACCGACGAAGAAATGCTGGGAAGTTGGCGCGAGCTTGCGGATCCGCTGCCAGCGTTCTACTAATATAAGAAAGTATAAGTTTTGACTATGCGGAGCTTATATTTCTCGGAATGAAACGCGCCCCGCCTCCAAAGGACGGCGTAGCCGTTTCACCTTGGCCAGAAGGAGAGTGGCGTCATGGCCTATATCTGTCAGAGCTCGGGCGAGGCGGAGACGGAGGTTGTCATCAGCGAGCATAACGAACGGCGCTGGCGGCGCAGAGAAGAGGAGCTCATTCGTTGGTCCGCTGCCGCCAAACCGAGGAGAAGACCCAAGCAGACGGCCTATTTCGGCGGAGCCGAAATCGATGCGGAGCTGCTAGCCGCGCTTTCGTTGTTCAAGCGCATGGGAATCGACACGGAATTCTCTTGCGCAGGCGTCAGCCTGCTCGACGAGCCGGAGGATCATTCGTTGTATGCCTATATCACTTTTCCCGCGACGGATAAGACGGAAGCTTTTGTTCGCCTGGCCCAGAATCGAATGAAGCACCGGCTGCTGGTCACGTTCGAGCCCGGCCGCAACCGTTTCGATCTCTCTTCCTTCTATATCGGGCATAACCGATCTTATTGCTTGTTGATCGAGCGTTGTGCTAAGCAAATGATGGAGCAGCTTGAAAGGAATGCTGCCCGGATATTGGAATAAAGGCGAAACGGTTGTATGATTGACATACTTAATCGTAATTGTTACAATCAAAAGAGGATAATCGTAATAATTACTATTATGGGGGCGGCGAATCATGACTCGCTCGGCCATTACTACAACTATTAGAGGTGTCAAGAATGAACGAACGCAAGAAGCTGCCGGTAACCGTTCTTAGCGGATATTTGGGAGCGGGCAAGACGACCATTATGAATCATGTGCTGAACAACCGCGACGGTATGAAGGTGGCGGTCATCGTTAACGATCTCAGCGAGGTGAATATCGACGCCGATCTGATCCAGAACGGAGGAGGATTGTCGCGTACGGAAGAGAAGCTGGTCGAAATGTCGAACGGCTGCATCTGCTGCACGCTTCGAGAGGATCTGCTTCGTGAAGTGGAGAGATTGGCGAAGGAGCAGCGATTCGATTACATTCTCATTGAATCGACCGGCGTAGGTGAGCCGGTTCCCGTTGCCCAGACGTTCTCCTACATCGACGAGCAGCAGGGCATCGATCTGACGGAGTTCTGCAGACTGGACACCATGGTGACCGTCGTGGACGCCTATCGGTTCTGGAGCGACTTTGCCTCCGGCGAGACGCTGATGGACCGCAAGCAAGCCGTGGGTGAAGACGACAGCCGGGAAGTGGTCGATCTGCTGATCGATCAGATCGAGTTCTGCGACGTGCTCATCCTGAACAAATGCGATCTGGTCGGCGAGAAGGAGCTCGAGGAGTTGGAAAAGGTGCTTCGCACGCTTCAGCCGCGAGCGCGGCTCATCCGCGCATCGCGCGGCGAAGTGAAGCCTTCCGACATTCTGAATACGGGCTTGTTCGACTTTGACGAAGCCAGCCGCTCGGCGGGCTGGATTCAGGAGATGGAGAAGGCGCATCATGTGCCGGAGACGGACGAATACGGCATCGCTTCCTTCGTCTACGAGCGCGCAAAGCCGTTTCACCCGGAACGCTTGATGGGTTGGATGAGCGAGTGGCCGGAGGAGATCGTTCGAGCGAAGGGAATGGTGTGGCTCGCTACCCGCAGCGAGATGGCCCAGAGCTTCAGCCAGGCGGGGCCTTCCATTCAGTTCGGTCCCGTCGGCAAGTGGGTTGCGGCGCTTCCAGAGGAGGAGAGACGGCAATTGCTGCAGGACGATCCGGAGCTCGCGAACAATTGGAATGACAAGTACGGAGACCGCATTAACAAAATCGTGTTCATCGGGTTGGACATGGACCGGCCGTCCCTTACGGGCGAATTGGATCGCTGCTTGCTGACGGACGAGGAGATGGATATGAATTGGGACGACTTTGTCGACGAATTTCCGAGCCAGCACGACGTTCAACTGGAAGAACAATTGGGCTAGCCATATAGTAGAAAGGAGGGAGCTTTCATGCGAGTGACGATTACATTGGCATGTACGGAATGCGGCGATCGAAACTACACATCGACGAAGAACAAGCGGACAAATCCGGAACGCCTGGAATTCAAAAAATATTCGCCGCGCCTGAAGAAGGTGACGGTTCACCGGGAAACCCGCTAAGGGCTCATCATGAATGCGAACACGGCCGCTCCAGTGGAGCGGCCGTGTTTCACGTTGATGGCATAGCTTACGGGTTGCTTGGGTCTGACAGCGTCGTGCGAGCGGCGGCCCCAAGCTGCAGCTCTTCGCCAATTCGCTCGATGTCCTTATCGAAGCTTTGGGGCACGAAGGACTCCGAGAAATGCGCGCCGGACAGCGAGCTTGCCGCACTCAGCAATCGATGCTCGTACCGGGAGACGAAACGATCGATTGTCGGGCACGGCACGCCGCCCAGGCGCGCGATGCCTTGGATGATTTTGAGGCGATAATCGTCTTCCTTGGGCATTCTCGGAATCTCCCAGGCACCCTCGTGATTGAGGAACACGGGCCGAAGCGGAACGGCGGAGAAATCGAAATACCGACCGCCTGGATCCGGCTCGGAATACGGATCGATCAGCAGGGACGCATAACGAACGTACAGCGCATACTGCTGATGGATCGGCTCGAGCTCCGGAAAGCCGTCAATAACCTGCCGAGGAAGGCTTTCCGGCCTGACCGGATAATTGTCGTCGACCATGAATTGCAGCAGGTTGAGCGGCTTCGCCCCGAGAACGCGGGCAATGGCCGAAATTTCCTTCCACTGCTCCAGCATCTCGCGGATGAGGACCGGCGTAATGGGACCTTCCGGGAATAGCTTATAGACGTATTTCGGGACATCGGGCCGATCGAAGATGGCGCCGAGCGAGAAGTCGTTCATGAACAAAGGCGGGTGCACATACAAGGAAATGTTTCGCGTCTCTGCTTCGAGCGCAGATTCCAACGCGGCGAGCTCGATACCCGCATTCGCGTACAGCCGTCGGAACGCTTCCACAGCCTCCGAATGCTTCTCCGACGAACCCGCGTATACCCGTCGTTTCGCGGCGGCCGTATGAACCCGGTTCGGAGGGGATTCGGAAATTCGTCGCGTGTCGCCAAGGTAAGTGGAGAAGCTGATGACCTCCGCATCGCAGCCTCGCTCCTTCAGGTAATGGCGGACAAGCGCGCTCGAGCCGAACGTAGGAGAGAGCAGCGCCACGCATCGGAAGCCACGCAGCACAGGGGACTGTATCTGTTCAAGCACCGGCAAGAACGCGTCTGCCGTTACCGCAAGAATGAAGGTGTCCCACTCTTCTTCTACCCTGCCGTATTCAGGATAGACTGCATCGAGCCGGCATTCGCCTTGAAGAGAGCTTAGCTTTACGTTGCTTGTATCGACATAGACCGTTCTCCCGCTTTGATGAAGCGCTTCAAAGAAAGGCGCGGAGCGAACGGAGCGGCGTCCCGCGATGCCGACGCGGCTGCGCTGCCAGCGCTTCAGCAGCACGGCGAGCTGGATGGCGGCCGGGCCGGTTCCCGCGACTAGAACGTCTTGAAGCAGAGCCATCGTCATTCCCTCCCCGCGCTTACTTGGGCAAGCGCTTTACGATATAGGGCGACGTCGAAGACATGTCCCGGTCTGACGGTCGTCTCGGCGAGCTGCCACTTGCGATCGTCCACCGGCTCCATGGGATAGTTGAAGAGGGCCTTCAGGCCGTTGCCGTACCGCATGGCTACGATGACATCGGGACGGGCGGCATCGGCCAGCCAATCGAGAAGCTCGTATTTGACCGATACCGTGGAGCTGATAATGATGTGGGTTATCGAATCGATTTCCTGCAGCTGCCCCAGAGGAAGATGCTCCAGCCGGATCGGCAGATCCGGGCCTAACCGATCGACGACCCGCTTCCCTAGCTCCACCGCTTCGCGGTCGATGTCGATGCCGATCGCCTCCGCGCCTGTTCGCTTCGCAATCAGGAGCGGCGTCATCGGGAAGGCGCCGGAGCCGATCAGCAGCACCTTGTCGTCCCGCTCCACCGCAAAGCTGCCGAATTCCCTTTCGATGGAAGCCTCGATATTTTGAAAATATTCGTTCCTATCCGCTCCGCCATTCAGAAGTCTTAGCGCGCGAATCTTCTCCATAATCGCAACGCAGCGGGCGGACGTGTCCCTAAGCAGAGGCGAAAGCGAATGAAGCTGCCGCGCATCCTCGGGCTTCAGCTCTGACCATAGGCGCTGATTGTCCTCGTTCGTGATGAATGCAGAATAGTCGTCGATCGTCTCCTGCAGCTTGATAGAATCATGCCAAGCTTGATTGTCGTATTGCTCGGCGGCTTGCGTGAATCGGTCGAGAAACCCGGCGAGCGAACGGTACAGCCGTTCCATGGCTATCATAATCCCCCTTGCATTGAATAATGGACAGTTCCTTCTACGTATGCTTTGCCGCGCGCAACGATCCCGACGGCGGTTCCGATGGTTACGCCTCCGATCGACTCCGAGTCCCAGCTTACGGAGACCTGTATAATACCTCCCGGTTGGCGGACGGGAGTATCGATCGCAGCGCGGGCGATCCAGGCGAGATAGCATCCCAAGGATGCCGTGCCGGAGCCGCAGCCCTGCTCCCAGACCAGGCTGTCGAGCGAAGGGATGAAGATGAGCGGGGCCATCTCGCCGGCGGAGGGGCGGTACAGCATGACGCCGACCAGGTTCGCTCCGGAAGCAATGCCGAGCAGCTTGGCGAGACGCTCAGCGGCCGCCCGTTCGATGCCGAAGCGCTCGATGTCGATGATGAGATGGAAAGAACCGCCATAGCGGACGATGCCGAGCTCAAGCAGAGCGCCTTCGAATGGAATTACGGCCGTTTCCGCCGATATCGGTACCGGCATGCCGGCTTCGCACCAATAATCTTTATCCAGCTTCTGGACTCGGCATGACACGGGATGCTCCGATCCCGAGACGATCAGCGTAAGTTGCATCGACTCGCCGGTAGACAATGAACGTTCCGATGCCAGAGATGCGGCCAGCGCAAGGCTTGCATTGCCGCAAAACTCTCCCCCGGCCATATGGAGCTTGGCGGCAAATCCGGGTCTGGCGGGCTTCTCCACAAAACCGACTTGCTCGGCGTAGAGATGTCCGTAATTCATCATCTGAGAGGCGATGCGGGAACGCTGCTCGGCGGGCAATTCGCTCATGACGAGAATCGTCATGTTGTTCGCGGGACAGCATTTGACGAAATCCACTTCTTGAATCATGGCAGCCCTCCAATACGTTGGTTAGAATGGCGAATCGAATCAAATGCAGGTTTATTAGTAATGATTACGAATAAGCTCGAATTTATCATAGTAAGATATTGGCAAGCCGTCAACTCCTTTTTTTGAAAGCAGAACGATCAGAAAAAAGAATTGACAATGATAATAGTTATTATTACAATCAAAAAGTGTTATTAGTAATCATTACTATTTATTGAAAGAGGAGAGTCACATCATGAAAAGAAATAAAACAGTCGCGCTGCTGGCTTCCCTGCTGGTCATCTTCCTGCTGGCCGGATGCAGCGGGTCTGACGGCAACGTCAAGCAAGAGGGGGCGCAGGAGCAGACGAGGGAGCTTGTGTATGCCACGGCGAAAGATATTAACGACATGAACCCGCATCTGTATCCGGGGTCCATGTCGGCGCAAGGCATGATATATGAATCGCTGGTCGAGAACACGCCCGAAGGCATCAAGCCGCTGCTAGCGGAATCTTGGGATATCTCCGAGGATGGCAAGGTATATACGTTCCATCTGCGGAAAAACGTGACTTTTCATGACGGTGAGCCTTTTAATGCCGAAGCGGTTAAGCTGAACATCGAAACCGTGCAGCGCAATGCGGCGAAGCATTCTTGGATTAAGCTGTCCACCATGCTGGATAACGTCGCTGCGATCGATGAGCATACGGTTCAATTGACACTGAAGCAGACGTATTATCCGACGCTGCTTGAGCTGTCGATGACGCGTCCATACGTTTTCCTGTCTCCGAAGGACTTCCTGAACGGCGAGACGAAAGACGGCGTGCAAGGTTATCACGGAACGGGTCCTTACAAGCTTGAGGAGCATGTGACGGAGCAATTTGCGAAGTTTACCGCGAATGAACAATATTGGGGCGGCACTCCGGAAGTGAAGACGATTACGGCAAAGGTGCTTCCGGCGGGCGAGACGACGCTGCTTGCTCTGCAGAAGGGCGAGGTGAACTTCGTGTTTACGGACGATCGCGGCACCGACAGCCTCGACGTGGAAGCGATGCAGCAGCTTGTCGATTCGGGCGATTACCAGATCGTCCGTAGCGATCCGATGAATACGAAGATGATCGTGGCCAATAGCGGCAATACGGACAGTCCGGTCAGCGATCTGGCCGTTCGCGAGGCGATCTGGCATGCCATTGACAGAAAGACGATCAGCCAGACGATTTTTAACGGCACCGAGGCTCCGGCCGAGACGCTGTTCGCTTCCAATGTGAACTATGCCGATGTCGGTCTGGAGAAGCGGGAGTTCAACCCCGAAACGGCTGCCAAGCTGCTGGAGGAAGCGGGCTGGACGCTATCCGGAGGTTCGGAGATTCGAACGAAGGACGGACGTCAGCTGACCATGAAGCTGTATTATGATGTCAATTCTAACTCGCAGAAGACGCAGGCGGAGCTGCTGCAAAGCGAAGCGCAGAAGCTCGGCATGAAGCTGGAGCTCGTCGGGGAAGAGTCTTCGTCGATCGCTAACCGTCGTTCGACCGGCGACTACGAGTTATTGTTTAACCAGACCTGGGGTCTTGCCTATGATCCGCAAAGCACAATCGCGGCGTTTGCTTCGGAAGCCTCTTATCTGCACACGACAAAAGGAATGGCTCAGGCGGATGAGCTGTACCGCAAGATCGATGAAGTGATGGTGTCCACGGACGAGGAGACGAGAAAGGCGCTGTACAAGGATATTCTTACGATCGTGCACGAAGAAGCCGTGTTTATTCCGCTGACGAACGGAAGCGTAACCGTTATCGCTCCGGCGGATCTGGAGGGTATTTCGTTCAAGCAAACGCAATTCGAGCTGCCGTTCGAGCGGATGAGCTTCAAGTAGTACGAAATAAAGGCGTGATTCGGAAGAAGAAAGGAGGAACCGTTTATGCTGGGATATGCATTTCGAAGAATTGTCCTCGTTGTGCCGCTGCTTTTCGTGATCTCATTCCTGACATTTATCTTGAATGGACTGTCGCCGATGGATCCGGCCGAGGTCGTGCTGCATGCGCAGGGTGTGCCGGTCATCACGGATGAACTGATTGCGGAGACGAGAAGCGATCTCGGTATGGACCGTCCGCTGCTGGTACGATATGGGGATTGGCTGATCACTTGTCTGCAGCTGGATTTTGGCATCTCCTTCATTACGGGCGATCCGGTGTGGTCGCTGCTCGGCCCAGCCTTGCTGAACACGCTGAAGCTGACATTGGTCTCTTCGTTTTTCATTATCCTGCTGTCGATCGCGCTTGGCGTCGTCTGTGCGTTGAAGGAGGGAAAGTGGCCGGATTTATCGATCAGAAGCATCTCCTTCCTCCTTACGTCGATGCCGGTCTACTGGCTGGCGGCGCTTTTGATAGGGTACTTTTCTGTAAAGCTTGATCTGCTGCCAACCAGCGGCATGAATTCACTTGGCAGCTATGTGCTTCCTGTTGCGGTTATCGTGGTTGGTTACGTTGGAATTTACTTCCGTATCATACGCAGCTCCATGCTCAGCAATCTGAATGCGGATTACGTGCTGTACGGCAGAGCCTGCGGAATGACGGAGAGAAGTCTGATCTTGAAGGTGCTTCGCAATTCGCTGCAGGTTGCCGTATCCGTGTTCGGAATGGCTATCCCGATCGTTCTGGGAAGCACGGTCGTCGTGGAGAACATGTTCGCTTGGCCGGGACTCGGCACGCTGACCGTCAATTCGATACTGGGCCGAGACTTTCCCATTATTCAAGCCTATGTGCTGGTGCTGGCCGTCGCGTTCGTCCTGTTCAACACGGTATCGGACCTGCTGAATGCAGCGGTGAACCCAAGGCTGAGGAAGGAGTTCTAGATGATGCCGCTTAAACGATTGCTGAAGGATAAATGGGCTTCGGTCTCGCTCGCCGTCGTCGCGGCCACGCTGCTCATCGGGGTGTTCGCTCCGCTTTTGGCTCCGCATTCTCCTAATGAAGCCAATATGGCTCTTCGGTTCGCGGGGGCATCCTGGAGCTATCCCCTCGGCAACGATCATTTGGGCCGCTGCATCCTGTCTCGGCTGATCTACGGCATTCGGCCAAGCGTGCTCTGGGTGCTGGCCGCCCTTGGCGCGTCGGCCTCCGTCGGCGCGGCGCTCGGCTTCGCCGCGGGTTACTTCCGCGGCAAGATCGATGCTGTCATTATGCGGATTTGCGACATTATGCTCTCGTTCCCCGGCTATGTCATGACGCTGGCGATCGTCGGCATGCTGGGGGCCGGGCTTACGAACATTCTCGTCGCGTTCGTCATGATGAAGTGGGCTTGGTTCGCCCGCGTCATCCGTTCAGCGGTCATGCCGCTCGCGGATGCCGACTATGTTAAATTTTCCAAAGTACTGGGTATGGGCAGCTTCGCTATTATAAGGCGGCATGTCGTGCCAGTTGCACTCCCGGAGCTCGCGGTAATCGCAAGCGGGGCTTTCGGCTCGATGATTCTGCAAATATCCGGCTTGTCCTTTCTCGGTCTTGGCATTCAGGCTCCGCATGCCGAGTGGGGGATGATGATGAACGAAGCGAGAGCGGTCATGTTCACTAGGCCCGAGCTGATGCTGGCGCCGGGCCTCTCGATCATTACCGTGGTGTCGGCAGTGAACTTCCTGTCCGATGCCTTGCAGAAGGCGATCGATCCCAAGCTGATGCTGACAGGCAAGCGCGCGAAGGACGGCGGCGGCAAGTGGACGTCGGACCTCGGCAAAAAGGAGGTCGCTTAAGCGCCATGAATGTGCTCGAAGTCGAACATTTGAACGTATGGGAGGAGCGCTCCGGCCGCAATCTGGTTCGTGACAGCTCCTTCCGGCTTGCGCAGGGAGAATGCCTTGCCATTGTAGGCGAGAGCGGCAGCGGCAAGTCGCTGACGTGCAAGTCCATCATGAGGCTGAACCGGAACGGCATTCGGCATTCCGGTCGGATCGCGCTGAACGGGGAAGATTTGTCCATCTTATCGGATAAGGCTATGAGACGGTATAGAGGACGACGGCTATGCATGATTATGCAGAACGGCATGAGCGCCTTCGACCCATCGAGACCTATTGGAGCTCACCTGCAAGAGACGCTGGGTATCCATTACGACTGGAGCCGCGCGGAGAGAGAAGCGAAGCTGGCCGCGGCAATGATCGCCGTAGGACTCAGAGAGCCCGCGGCGGTGATGAGCCGGTATCCGTTCGAGCTCTCCGGGGGGATGCTCCAGCGCGTGATGATCGCGCTTGCACTTGTTCTGGAGCCCGATGTCATCATCGCCGACGAGCCGACGACGGCACTTGATGCCGTTACGGCTTATGAGGTCGTGGAGCAATTCGTGAGGCTTCGGGAACGGCTCAGAAGCGCCATGATTTTTGTGTCGCATGATCTGGGCGTCGTCAGAAGAATTGCAGACAACGTACTCGTCATGAAGGACGGGGAAATCGTGGAGCAAGGCGCTGCCCGAGAGATCTTCTCCGGCGCGCGCCATCCGTATACCCGTTATCTGGTGTCCTCCAAGGAGACGCTTAGCCGCCATTACAAGTGGCTGATGGGAGGCGTGGACGTTGCTCAAGGTTGAGGGGGTATACCAATCGTATCGGCGCAGCGGCTTGCTGCGGCGAACCAATCATGAAGTGCTGCGGAACATCGGGTTCGAATGGGAGAAGGGCGAATGCCTGGGCATCATTGGCGAAAGCGGCAGCGGCAAATCGACGCTCGGCCGCCTGCTGCTCGGCATCGACAAGCCGGTTCGCGGCTCCATCACGTTCGACGGGAAACCGATCGCGGACCGCAAGACGCGAAGGGGAGCCATCAGCGCCGTCTTTCAAGATTATACGTCGTCCATCAATCCGTTCTATACGGTACGACAAGCCATTCTCGAGCCGCTTCGGCTCCGGAAGAGCGAGAACGAATCGTTCGACTTCGGCTCGCTGCTACGGGAGGTCGGACTGGACGAATCTTATCTGGACCGGTACCCGCACGAGCTGTCCGGTGGAGAAGCGCAGCGGGTGTGCATCGCCCGGGCGGTAGCCTCGAAGCCGGCATGTATCTTGCTTGACGAAGCGATCAGCTCGCTGGACGGCTCGGTTCAAATGCAGGTGCTGGAATTGCTGAGGAATCTGAGGGAGACGTTCGGCATGGGGTATATCTTCATCACGCATGATATTCAGGCGGCTGCCTATCTGTGCGACCGGATGATGATCATTCGCGGCGGAGAAATCGAGGAGCTCGTTCGGACCGAGGAGCTTGCGAACGTTCAGTCTCCGTATGCCAAGGAACTGCTGCGGAAAGTAATTTCATAGCCGCGCATGGAATTCGAGCATGTCCGCAGGGTTAGAGGAAGGAGAACACACGGGTGAAAGGAGCTTTATCCTGGCCGTTTCTTCGGCTGTATTTGCTTACGCTTCTGTACTTTAGCGCCAATTCGATTCTGAATGTCATCATTCCGCTCAAAGGCGAGGAGCTGGGGGCGTCCAATACGACGATCGGCGTCATTATGGGCGCCTACTTGCTGACGACGATGGTGTTCCGGCCTTGGGCCGGCAGTCTGATTCAGCGATATGGTCCGATTACTGTGCTGCGCGTCCTCCTGACCGTCAACGCGCTCGCGCTGCTTCTCTATACGTTCACCGGGCTTGAAGGCTATTTCCTGGCCCGCGTGCTGCAAGGCGTATGCACCGCCTTCTTCTCCATGGCGCTGCAGCTTGGGATTATCGACGCGCTCCCGGACAAGGACCGGTCGCAAGGCATATCCATGTATTCGTTATGCTCGTACCTGCCGGGCATATTCGGGCCGTTGCTGGCGATCGGAATGTGGCAGACGGGAGACATGAGCGCGTTTGCCGTATCCATGATCGCGATTGCGGTGTTGACCGGCGCCGTGGGATTTACCGCCCGAATCGGGGAGCAGCCGGCGGAAGCGGAGAAGGGCAGTTCTCGGAGCGATGCGGCGGCGGAACCGCCAAACGGAACCGGCGCGCGAAGCCAGGCGGCGTCGATGTTCAGATCCATGGGGCAGCTTGCGAGCAACCCTCACTTATCGAGGTGCGGCTTGCTCATGCTGAGCACCTCCGTGATCTTCGGCTCGGTCACCGCCTTCGTCCCCCTGTACGCTCCCGAGATCGGGGAAGCCAGCGCGGCCGTCTATCTGATGATCCAGGCGGCGGTCGTCGTGTCGGCGAGACTTCTGCTCCGTTCCCGGATTCCGTCGGACGGCAAGTGGCGCGGCTCCTTCGTCGGCGGGACGATTCTGCTGGCCGTCTTCGCTTCGCTTGCCGTCGGATTGTCCGCGAACGCAGGCGCCCTCTTGTTCTACGCGGGAGCGGTCATGCTCGGCATCGCCCAGGCGCTGCTTTATCCGACGCTGACGACGTACTTGAGCTTCGTGCTGCCCAAGGCGGAACGCGGCGTGTTAATCGGCTTGTTCATCGCGATGGCCGATCTCGGCGTATCGCTTGGAGGCATCGTGATGGGGCCCGTCGCCGACCTGACTTCGTATTCCGCGATGTATTTCTTCTGCGCCTTGCTCGGCGCTGCCGCGGCCGTCATCGCTCTGCGGGGACATGGACGGCAAGCGGCGGCGGGTTCCGATAAGCAGGTCATGCGAGAGGATTCCGTCTAAATGGGCGCTTATATACGCAAGCAGAAGCAGCGCCATGCGAGAAGTCGGCTCGAAATCGCAAATTCATAGCTTTGCAACTTAGCAGCGGCAGTCATGGACTTGATAGCAAAGTCGATGGCTGCCGCTGTTATTCTTCGTGATCCGATTTGCTTGTCGAGGACAATAGATCAGTTTTTATCGATCATAGATCATTTATGAATGGCGGCCGATGATGAGAAAATGTACATTGTAGAACGGCCAGAGCTTTGTATGATTATTCAGTAGACAGACAGGATTCCGCGCCAAATAAGGAGGACAACAGGATGACCGTATCTGACGGCAACTATTCAGGCTATCTTTTTGCGCATTTCATCGGCGAAGAGCCGGACGGCGAACAGGTCTATTTCTCGTACAGCGAGGACGGCCTGCATTGGAAGGATTTGAACGCGGGCTTGCCGGTGCTGCGATCCGGGCTGGGGGAGAATGGCGTAAGAGATCCGTTTATCGTACGTTCGCCCAAGGAGAACAAATTTTATCTGATCGCTACCGATCTTCGCATCGCGAGCGGCAAGGGCTGGTCTGCCGCGGTAGCTGCCGGAAGCCGCGACATTGCTGTATGGGAATCCGACGATCTGGTGCGTTGGTCCGAACCATGGGCGGTCGCGGTCGGCGTTCCGGGAGCGGGCTGCGTCTGGGCGCCGGAAGCCGTTTACGACGAAGCCGCGGATCAGTTCTTGGTGTTCTGGGCTTCCGCGACGCAGGAGCCGCAAGAGAAGGAGCGCAAGCATAAAATCTACTGCGCCCGTACCAACGACTTTCGAACCTTTACGGCAGCCGAGAAGTATATCGAACGGGAAAATCATATCATCGATACGACCATCATTGCGCACAACGGCAGCTACTACCGTTTCTCCAAGGATGAAACAACGAAAAATATCCGGGCGGAAAGAAGCGCGTCGTTGGACAGTGACTCTTTTGCCCTTCTGGGCGCGCCGGCTTTGGAGGCATTGGCGGGCGTGGAAGGTCCGCAAATATTCAAGTTCAACGACCGCGAGGAATGGTGCCTTATCGTGGATCGTTATGCGGAAGGGAAGGGATACCTTCCTCTCGTAACCTCCGACCTTGCCGGCGCCGAATTCCGCGTGCTGCCGGAAGGGGCTTACGATATGGGGAAAACCAGAAAACGCCACGGCGGAGTGCTGCCCATTACCGCAGCGGAATGCAGCCGCTTGCTGGCAGCGTTCGGCGACGGCCATCAGGTGCTGCCCGGGCAATTCGCCGATCCGGATCTTGCGAAGTTTGGAGACCGCTATTACCTGTATCCCACAACCGATGGCTTCACAAGCTGGTCGGGCACGCGGTTCCATGTATTCTCTTCGGAGGACATGCGAATTTGGCAAGACGAAGGCGTCATTCTGGATCTTGCGACGGAAGACGTTCCATGGGCGGTCGGCAGCGCATGGGCTCCCGCCATCGCCTATCGAAATGAACGATATTACTATTATTTCTGCGGCAAAACGAATAACGGAAGAAGCGCCATCGGCGTTGCGGTTGCCGAGACCCCGACAGGTCCGTTCCGCGCCGAGCCTCAACCGCTTCTTACGATGGAATTGACGGAGCGCCTTGGCGTCGACATGGGCCAGACCATCGATCCATCGGTCTTCCTGGAGGATGACGGTACGCCCTATTTGCTGTTCGGCAACGGACATGCCGCCATCGTCCAGCTGGGAGAGGATATGGTGAGCATCGTTGAAGATACGATGAAGAACATGGTCGGACTGCCCGACTTTCGGGAGGCGATCGCCGTTCTCAAGCGCGGCGGACTGTATCACTTTACCTGGTCCTGCGACGACACGGGCAGCGAGGATTATCACGTGAAATACGGAACGGCGGAACGGCTTTACGGCCCGGTAACCTATCGGCATATCGTTCTTGCCAAAAATAAAGAAAAGGACATGCTGGGGACCGCCCATCATTCGATATTCCGGGAGCCGGGCACGGATAAGTATGTTATGGCTTATCACCGCTTCGTCACGCCTTTAACCCGTTTCACGGAAGGAAAAGGCTATCATCGCGAGGTGTGCATCACTCCGCTCGCCTTCGGCGAAGACGGATTGATGAAGCGGGTGCGGTTATAGATGAATTCGTTTTTCGGATATTAGAATGAAGCTATAAGGAGGCTAACCTGAATGGAAGCCTATTTATTTGTCCATTTTAAAGAAAAAAAGACGCCGGACGGCGAGCAGGTATACTTCGCGCTTAGCCTCGACGGGTTTCATTGGGAACGGGCGAACGGCGGCAATCCCGTTCTGGAAAGCCGCCTCGGGGAGCAAGGCGTACGAGATCATACGATCGTAAGGGCGAAAAACGGCAAGTTCTACATTATCGCGACCGATCTCAGCCTGGCGAACAGCTTCCGCGCCAAATACAAGGGCAATTGGGGCAATGTCTCAACCGGCGGCAGCAAAAGCCTGTCGCTCTGGGAGTCGGACGATCTGGTGAATTGGTTGGAGCAGCGATTGATCCGGCTTGGGGACGAGCAATTCGGCTGCTTGTGGGCGCCGGATGTTATCTACGATCCCGAGCGGGATGACTATGTGCTTCATTGGTCCTCCTCCCACGTCTCGAACGGCCACGGTCCCAAGGCGATTTATTATTCGCGTACCCGGGATTTCGAGAGTTTCTCGCCGCCGCGGCTGCTGTGCCGGAAAGCGGACAGCGGCATTATCGACTCCGCCATTTATGAAGAGAACGGGTACTTCTACCGCTTCCTCAAGAGCGAGGCCAATCCCGCCGCCATTATTTTGGAGAAAGGGAGCTCGCTTACAGGAGACGATTACGTCCGGATCGAAGCCTTCGACAAGGAAATGGCCAAGCTGCAGCAGGGTGTCTACGAGGCACCGACCGCTTTCAAGCTGAGCAACGGCAAATGGTGTCTGATGCTCGATTTCTACGGCGTCGAAGGCGAGGGGCAGGGGTACGTGCCATTCGTCGCGGAAACGCTCGATAGCGGACAATTTATTCGAAGCGACGAAAGCTTCAGCTTCCCTTACGGATTCAAGCATGGGACCGTACTCTCGATTACGAAGGACGAATACGAAAGAATCAAAACTTACTTTTAGACCAGAGGTATAGATCCTTGCGGAAACGGAGGAGGCTATACCTTTTTTTTGGGGTGATCAGCCCTCTTTTCTAAACTCTCATTTCCTGGGCGATACGCCCGCGCTCGTCCAGTTCGCAGATGTATACAGAATTAAATGTGATAATGTAAATATTAAAATTACAAATGCACAAATTAATTCGAGAGAGAAGTTCGGATTTTTTTGATGAATGTTCAGTTTATAAAAGTACTCGATGTTTCCAAATCACCTAAAAATAGCTGCTAGGGGCATGTTTTACACGTTCAATATTGGAGATTATCGCTTATCGGGCGATAAAATGGTGAATAACTTTTCGTTTTAGCGCGTTTGAGGTTTACAAATGACAACAATAAATTTACAAAATGTATTGACTGATTGTTACGTATTTGGTAAATTGTAAAGGCAACGAATTTATGAAAGCCTTTTCTTTTGCGCGAATGAAACATGATTATCTTCAAACCGGCGAGAGAGCGTAAGGAGGTGAAACGAAGCAGGCTTTGTCGTGCCGGTATTCAGACGATTCCTTGTCCTACTCCGATAATCCGGCCAAAAGACAGCAGCCGCATATGGCTGGGCTGGATGTCCGGTTACTTTCGCTGTTTGACGATCATTCATTTCGTAGAAAAGAGGGACGCCAAATGAAATCAGGAACGAAAACCGTCAAGGGTTTGCTATTGTCAGCCGCAATCTTTACCGCTTCGATTGGAATTTCCGTTGCCGCTCCGAATACAGGTTTCGCAGCGGATCATGTACAGATGAAAGCAAACACCAACCTGTCCGGTTGGCAGATCACCCGAACGGGAACGCTGGAGGATACCGAGCAGGGCATGCTGATCACCTCCGAGCCGAGGGAAAACGCGATCGTGATGTCCGACACCAGATCGGACGATTTCATTTACGAAGCGGATGTCCAAATCAAGGAAATGAAGGCCGACGCGACGCTGGTATTCCGTTCGAATGAAGACGGCTGGTCTTCTTATATGCTGCAAATCGTGCCGAATGCCGGTCTCCTCCGGCTGAAGGATGCCCGCGGGGGTGAAGGCAGACTGCAGGAGGAGCGGCAGGTCACCTTAAAGGAGGGAGAAATCTATCGTCTCAAGGTGAAGGCCGTCGGCGACAATCTGAAAGTGTACTGGGGCAGCCGGTATGAACCGATTATCGACGTCAATGACAGCGCGTACCTTACAGGCTATCTCGGTCTTCATGTTTGGGACGGATCGGCTTTGTTCCAAAACATTCAGGTCAGCGCGCTAAACGGCAATTTGGGGCAAACGATTGTCCGTCAAGGCATATGGCAGCCCGATCTGAAAGGCGATAAAGGCTTTGAGAGCGGTCAGAGCAAAGCGGTGACAATCTATGAAAAGCAGGCATCGGACTTTGTTTATGAAGGAAATATCGCTCTTGGCGAAGACGGCGCAGAGGCTGCCCTCGCATTCCGGACAAACGTTAACGGGACGACGGGCTATGAGGCGCTGCTGAAGAAAGAAGGGGGTCAAGTCCGCTTACGGTTGCAAAAGTCGGACGGCACGGTTATTCGGGATGCGGTTCAAGCCTATCCGAGCCAGCCGGCGGCCGTTCACCATCTGGAAGTGAATGCGGAAGGCAGCCGGATTCGGATTTTCATCGATGGCTATACGCCTGCGGCGATCGACGTCTTGGACGGAAGCTTTGAAAGCGGTTACGTGGGGTATGCGGTGGGGCGGGGCGCTGCAAGCTTCCAGGATGCTTACATAACGGATGCATCGGACTATTACGCGGAAAAATATCGTCCGCAATATCATTATTCGCCGATCCGGGGATCGGCAAGCGATCCGAACGGACTTGTTTATTATGAGGGCGAATACCATTTGTTCCATCAGGATGGCGGAACGTGGGCGCATGCGGTCAGCACGGATCTGGTTCATTGGAAGCGGCTGCCGATAGCACTGCCATGGAACGATCTTGGCCATGTATGGTCCGGCTCGGCAGTTGCGGATTTGAACAATGCTTCCGGCTTGTTCGGCGAATCCGGGGGAAAAGGCTTGATCGCCTATTACACGTCCTACAATCCGGACGGTCCGAACGGCAACCAGCGGATCGGCCTTGCCTACAGCACCGATAACGGCCGTACGTGGGAATATGCGAAGGATCGGCCGATCGTCATCGAAAATCCGGGCAAAAATGGCGATGATCCGGGAGGCTGGGATTTCCGCGACCCGAAGGTGGTCCGGGATGAAGAGCACGATCGCTGGGTCATGGTCGTATCCGGCGGCGATCACGTCCGGATCTTTACATCGACGAATTTGATCGATTGGACGTTAACGGATAATTTTGGCTATGGCGATTACGTTCGCGCAGGGGTATGGGAATGTCCGGATCTGTTCCGGCTGCCCGTAGACGGCACCGGACACCGGAAATGGGTGCTCATGATCAGCACCGGGGCAAATACGAAGACGGCCGGATCCGATGCCGAATACTTCGTCGGCGAGCTGACCGCTGAAGGAAAGTTCGTGAACGATAATCCGGCCGGCCAAGTGCTTAAGACGGATTTCGGCAAAGAATTTTATGCCTCCATGTCGTTCTCGGACATGCCCGATGGCCGCAGAGTGGCGCTGGCTTGGATGACGAATTGGGATTATCCGTTCGCGTTTCCGACTTCGGGCTGGAAAGGCGAGCTGACCATTCCGAGAGAGCTATCGCTCCGATCGACCGATGAAGGGCTGCGCTTATTTCAAGCTCCCATTGAAGAGCTGGCGGCGCTGCGAAACAACCTTTATTCGGTTTCGAATAAAACGATCGGCCCGAATTCGCCAAACTTGCTGAAAGGTCTGGTTTCCGGGGCCTATGAAATCGAAGCCGAATTGGAAATTCCGGCAGGCAGCGCCGTAACGGATTTCGGCTTCAACCTTAGAGAAGGCGGAGGCGGCAAAACGGTTGTCGGCTACAAACCCGGCGACAGCCGCATGTTCGTCGACCGGGCCGCTTCCGGCGAGACGGATTTCTCTCCTTTATTTTCAACCTACCATGAGGCGCCGTTGACGCCGGAGCGTTCCCGGGTGAAAATGCATATTTTCGTGGATGAATCATCGGTTGAGGTATTTGGGAACGACGGCCGAGTCGTCTTCTCGGATGTCGTGCTGCCGGATCCCGCAAGCAGAGCGATGAGCTTCTATGCCGAAGGCGGGAAAGTCAAAGTCGTCTCGATGAACGTCTTCGCATTGGACAATACTTGGAGGGATAATGCCGGTGCGTCCGCAAAAGTCGTGATGGATACAAGCTTGAGGGAGCTTAGCGCCGGACAAACGGAAACGCTGAACGCTGCCGTCGAGAACGGTCCCGGCAAAGGCGCGCAGCCGATCGTTTGGAAAAGCAGCGATTCCAGTATCGTTAAGCTTGAATCAACGAACAAGGCGAGTGCTGCCATTAGAGGGGTAGGAACCGGAGAAGCCGTAATCACAGCCTCCGCACCGAACGGCAAAGCATCCGCAAGCGTAAAGATCAGCGTGACCGGCGGCGAGTTTAAGACGAACTTATCCGGTTGGAATGCGAATCCGTCGGGGTCCGGCTGGGTATTGACCGATGACGGCATTCGCGGCAGCTATTTCACCGACGCCAATTATATGGCCCAAGAGACTGCCGGCAACTTTACCTACGAAGCCGACATGATGCTCGCCGAGACGGGCGGGGCCGGCTCGATCCTGTTCCGGGCGAGCGAAGACGGGCAGAGCGGTTATTATTTTAACCTGGATACGGGCATGAAAGCATTCCGTTTATTTTATAAAGTGGACGGACGCTTTGCGGAACGCCAGGTATTGGCGAGAATACCTCATTTCGTGCAGGCGGGCCTCGCTTACAAGGTAAAGATTATTGCGAGCGGACCGCATATCGAAATCTACGTAGACGGGGAGAAAATCATCGACTTGAACGACGGCACATTTGCGGAAGGACATTTCGGGATTAACGTATTCGGAGGGCGCGCGTCCTATCGGAATGTCTATGTAAAAGGGGCAAGCGAGGCACAGCTGGATACGGCGGCCATTATAAATGCCGGATCCGATAAACGGCTATCGGCCGCGCTGTCGCAAAACGGCGAGGCCGTAACCGTTGGCGATGAGGATGAAGCTGCATTTCAAAGCTGGGTACTCGTTCCGACCGGCGACGAGCAAGGCTCCTATTCGATCCGGACAACCGAAGACGAAGCGCTTGATCTTGACACCGGCCGGAATAAGCTCCAGCTCTATACGTATCTTGGCTACGAGAATCAACGATGGAGCATTGCGGAAAATGAAGACGGAACCGTAACCATCGCAAATCTCAACAACGGCAAAGTACTGGAAGTATCCGAGGACGGAACGCAGCTGCTGCTGAATGAGCATCAACCTGATTCGGACAGGCAAAAGTGGAGGCTGCAAGAAGCGACGACCTTGAATCAATAAGTTCCATCGACGATTATAAATTTTTTTTGGTATAGATCCTTGCGGAAACGGAGGATTCTATACCTTTTTTATTCAATCGCCATCCCTCCGAAAAAGCAATATCCCTTAACTTTACAGCAAGATCGAATAGAGAACTCTCTATTTGATGCCACTATAATAATAGACAATCGGCTGCTTGGGATGTGCAGGAACGGAGGGAATGAAATGGTTAAGCGTCAAATACCGGATACGTTGATGCTGGAGGAACGGGCTGCCCACGCGCTGAATGCGATGGCGGGCGTTGCGGACAGGGACTACGGTTATGTGCCGTTCTTTGCGGCCAATCTAATGGCCAAGCCCGCTTACATGACGCATGGCGATTGGGATTACGGTTCCTCCCACGGGCGGATGATCGACGGGATGATTCTGGCCCGGCATATGTCCGGCGAGACGTTCGGACAAGAGGTCGAGGAGCGGTATCGCTCCAATCTGCTCTCCTTCTTCAAGGAAGACGGGATGAGCTACCGCCAGTGGAACGAGTACCACAAGTGGGAGACGAACGCCAATCTGATCGATCAGCGCGCGGTGATCCTGTCGCTGACGACCTGGTACATGGAATCGGGAGACCCGAAGGTGAAGGAAGCCGCGGATCGCCATGTTGCGGCGCTCAAGCGGATCGCGATCAAGGAGCGCGACATCTGGTATTACCCGGCTTCCGAATATAAGGAGACGGGATGGCCGTCCGCGAACGCCGTTCAGCTCCGGCTCGCTCCGGACCCCGCTTCGTTCTGCGGGCGACTCGTCATGCCTCTGCTGAAGTACCACGAATTGACGGGGAATCCGGATGCGTTCGAGCTGTGCCAATTTTTCACGGCGCTCATTATGGAGAGAAGCCGCGTATTTCTGGAGGACGGGAGCTTTAACGATGCTCCGGCCTATCGCAGCGGACACTTCCATACCCGGCTCGGCACGCTCGACGCGATTGCCCGTTTCGGCGAGTTCACGCGCAACGCCGCGATGATCGGCTGGGTGAAGAAGAGCTACGATTGGGCGCTCACGAAGTGCACGGCATTCGGCTGGACGCCGGGCGACCTTCACGAGCAGGCTTACGAGCACGAAACCTGCTCGCTGGTGGATCTGATCGCAACCGGGATTACGCTCGCCAGGAACGGGTACGTGGAATATTGGGGAACCGTGGAACGGTTCATCCGGAACCACCTTGCGGAATCCCAATTGCTCGACTTGAACTGGGTGGAGCAATCAACCGACAAGTCGAACGACATTCGCGCGGACCGCTCCTATTTCAAGGTTGCGGATCGAACGCGGGGAGCGTTCGCCGGATACTCCGCTCCCAACGACTTCTGCTGCGACGTCATTGAAGGCCGCGGCCATACGAACGATTTGCAGCTATGCTGCCTGGGCTCGGGGACGCGCGGCTTGTATATGGGCTGGAGCAACGGCATTACGGAGCGGGAAGGCAACGTCAGCGTGAACTTCCTGCTGAACCGGGGCTCGAAGTGGCTCGACGTCGACAGCTATTTGCCGCATGAAGGCAAAGTCGTCCTTCATATCCGCCGGGATTTGCCGCGGCTTGCCGTCCGAATACCCGAATGGGCGGGTTTTACGAAAATAAATGTGGTCCGCAAACGGGGCGACGCGGTGACGGAGGGCAGCGGCAAAGATCCGAGCAGCTGGATCAACAAGTGCTTCCTGCTGCTCGGCGCCGCATCGGAAGGAGAAACGATCACGATCACGTTTCCGCTCAGCTTGCGAACGACGCAGGAGAATGCGGTCGGTCAAGCGTTCACGGCCTATTGGCGCGGCGATGACGTGGTGGACATCAGCCCGAAGGGACGGCAAAAGCCGCTGTACAGCGGACGCGCGGTCTATGATCGCGCACCGATGCGGGAGGGCGACTACCTGCGGCCGGATCGCGAGCTTGTATGGTAGAGCGGGAATCCGCAGAACGGCATCCGTTCCGCGGATTCCTTTTTTATTGAAAGTGACTAGGGGAGGAGAGGTTGCAATGAAAAGGACGGTTGTAGCGGTCTATACGGGCCAAGGACTGGCGGATCCGTTGAAAAAGGTGTTCAACGAGCTGCTGCCGGATTGCCGGCTCGTCAATATCATCGATGACGGCTTGATTCACGACGTCGTGCAGGCCGGAGAGGTGACTTCGCAGGTGTCCAGGCGGCTGCTGAACTATTATCAGAACGCGGCGGAGCTCGGGGCCGACGTTATTTTGAATACGTGCTCGTCGGTAGGCGAGGCGGTCGATCGGGCAAGACCTTTCGTATCGGTGCCGATCGTGAAGATCGACGAGCAGATGGCCCGGGAAGCGGTAAGCCGCCATTTCCGTATCGGCGTCGTCGCGACCTTGCCGACGACGCTGGATCCGACCATGGCCTTGCTTCGCCGTCAAGCCGAAGCAATTGGCAAATCGATCGAACTCGCAGATGGCTTGGCGAAGGGAGCGTATGAAGCGCTGGTCGGCGGCAAGCCGGAGGAACACGACCGCTTGATCTCGGAAACGGCGGCGGGCATCGCCTCCTCGGTGGACGCGATCGTGCTCGCGCAGGGCTCGATGGCAAGGATGGAAGCGGCGCTTAAGGAGAAAACCGGCAAGCCGGTATACGCCAGTCCGTATTCGGGCGTCTTGGAAGTGAAACGGTTATTGGAGTCGCTTTCCGTAAGTCGATGACAAAGGACGAGGTGTTGCAATTGGAGGCAAAACGAGTCATAGCCACTTATTCGGTCGAAACCCCGTTCACGCTCGAGCGGGCGGCCGCGTCCATCGCGGGGGAGCAATCGACCGGAACGTTCACGGCAGTGCCCGGCGAAACGGCGTCGCTGAAGGATCGTCATGGCGCCCGAATCGAGCGGATCACGCCCTTGGAGCAGGTCGGGCAGCCTTCGCTGCCCGGGGCGGCCGTGCCGAGGGGTCATAACGGCATCTATTCGCGCGGCGAAGTCGCCGTTTCGTTCCCTCTTCATAATTTCGGCCCGTCGATTCCGAACCTGATGGCTTGCGTGGCCGGCAATTTGTACGAGCTGCGCGAGCTGTCGGGACTGCGGCTTCTCGAATTGGAACTGCCGGACGACTTCAAGGCCCGCTATCCGGGGCCGCGCCACGGCATCGAAGGGACGCGGCGGTTAACCGGCGTTTACGACCGGCCGATTATCGGCACGATCATCAAGCCGAGCGTCGGTCTCGGTCCAGCCGAATTGGAATCGCTTGTGTACGAGCTGGCGGTATCGGGACTTGATTTTATAAAGGACGACGAATTGAACGCGGACCCGCCGTATTTTCCGCTTAAGGACAAAGTGGCGACGGTCGCGCGGGCGATTGAGCGGGCGGCGGATGCTACGGGCCGCAAGGTGATGTACGCCTACAATATAACGGGGGACATCGATGCGCTTGAACGGAACCACGAGCTCGTGGTCGGGGCGGGCGGCAATTGCGTCATGGTCAGCGTGAACAGCGTCGGGCTGGCGGGTCTCGCTTATTTGAATACGTTCAGCGAGGTTCCGATTCACGGTCATCGGAATCAGTGGGGCATGCTGACGCGGCATGGGCAGCTCGGCATGGATTTCCGGGCTTATCAGAAGCTGTGCAGACTCGCGGGCGCCGACCATCTGCATGTCAACGGATTGGGCGGCAAGTTTTATGAATCCGACGATTCCGTCGTGAAGTCGGTGCAAGCTTGCATGCAGCCGTTATTCGGCGGTTATAAGGCGATGCCGGTGCTGTCTTCGGGACAATGGGCGGGAACGGCGGCCGTCACGTACGAACGGACGCGCACGGCGGACGTCATGCATCTCGCCGGGGGCGGCATTCTCGCTCACCCGGACGGCCCCGCCGCCGGCGTCGAGAGCTTGAAGCAAGGCTGGGAGGCCGCGATGCGCGGCATTCCCGCCGAAGAGTACGCGAAGGAACGGGTCGAGCTGCGCCGCGCCTTCGACAAGTTTCTCCGCGAGGATCGGGCCCAATGAACGGCTCAGGTGCAAGGATGCCCATGAAGGAACGGCTGATTTGCTACTATGGCGACGATTTTACCGGATCTACGGATGCGATGGAGGCTCTGGCCATGAATGGCGTTGCGACCGTGCTGTTTCTTGAGCCGCCGTCGGCGGAGCTGCTGGCCGAACGGTTCCCGAACGTGCAAGGCTTCGGCGTTGCGGGCGTAAGCCGGTCGATGACGCCGGAGACGATGGAGCGCGAGCTGCGGCCGGCGCTTGAGCTGCTGAAATCGTACGGAACCGCCGTCGTACATTATAAAATCTGCTCGACCTTCGATTCTTCGCCACGCGCGGGCAGCATCGGCAAGGTGCTGGAGCTGGCCCGGGAAATCTATTCGGAGAGCAGATATGTGCCGATCGTGGCCGGCGTGCCGATCCTTAAGCGATATACCGTGTTCGGCCATCATTTCGCCGCTGCCGGAGCGGACGGCGAGACGTACCGGCTCGACCGTCATCCTACGATGTCCCGTCATCCCGTTACGCCGATGCCTGAATCGGATCTTAGGCTTCATCTCCGGCGGCAAACCGATTTGCCCGTTGCGTTAATGGAGCTGCCGGCATTGGAGGGCGAGGCCGGGGAGGTAGCGGCGAGGCTCGAGCGCCGGCTTTCGGATAAGGAGACGGCTGCCGTCCTGTTCGACGTGCTCGACGAATCGCGCCTCGAGGCGGCGGGCAGGCTGATTTGGCGGGAAGCGTCAGACCGGCGGACGGGCTTGTTCGTCATCGGCTCCTCCGGCGTGGAGTATGCGCTGACCTCGCATTGGGCGAGCGAGGGGCTTATCGACCGGGACGCCGTGCATTGGCAAGCGGCAGGCGAAGCGGATCAACTGCTGGTCGTATCGGGAAGCTGCTCGCCCGTTACGCAAGCGCAAATCGAGCGGGCCTTGGCGCAAGGCTATGCCGGCATTCAGATGCCGGTGCAGGATTGGCTAGTTCCGGAGCGGGCGGAAGCGTCGAGACGGTCGCTTCTGAAGCGGGTGCTGCCGCTCGTCGAAGAAGGCAGGAACGTGATTCTCTATTCCGCGATCGGTCCGGAAGATCCGGCCATCGAAGCGCTTCGCACGGATATGCGCGCCCGCGGCCTGGAACCTGCGGATTCCGGCCGTTTGATCGGCATGCAGCTTGGCAGGCTGACGCGGGAAATCCTGCAGGCGACCGGCCTGCGCCGAATATTGATTGCGGGCGGCGACACTTCCGGCTATGTGACGCGCGAGCTCGGCATCTACGCCATGTCGTGCATGAGCGCGATCGTCCCGGGAGGCCCGTTATGCCGATGTTACGCGGAAGACCCCCGGATGGACGGGCTGCAGCTGTCGCTCAAAGGCGGACAGGTCGGTGGAGCCGATTATTTTGAGCGCGTCAGACGGGGAGGGCCGTCCTAGGCCTGACCAATAAGCGAACGAAAAAGCAGTTCGTCCTCGACCGGGGGACGGGCTGCTTTTATTTTTCAGGCCGCGGCCATGACCAGGCAAAACTCAAAAATCCCCTATAAAGACTGTTGAATTCGCCTATATACGAAAGTCCGAAACCGTGTAAAGTGGGTGTCAAAAGAGCTTCGGGAGGAGTGGGCAAATGGGACCTGGCATCGCTCAAATGCGCGTGCGGTTCGCGGAGCCGGATCCGCATTACGGACCGGTGCCGTTCTGGTGGTGGAGCGGCGAGGAAGTGACGGAGGAAAGGATCCGCTGGCAGCTTCGGAAATTTCGCGAGGGAGGCCTTCGCAACATCGGCATTATCCATCTGGCGCCGACCGGACCGCAATACGGTTCCTGCGGCGATCGTCCCGTCTTCATGAGCGAGGAATGGTGGACGTTGTTCGAGGTCGCGCTGCGGGAAGCCGAGCGGCTGGGGATGAGGCTGTGGTTCTACGACCAAATCGGGTTCTCCGGCGCCAACAAGCTCGCGCGTCTCGTGGCGGAGAATCCGGAATATGCCGGATACCAGCTGCGCAGGTTCGCTGCATCGGAGGCATTGCCCCCCGGCTCGCAGCTCCTGCTCGAGTCGGGCGGATACCGTTACGCCGCCGTGCGCCAAGGCTTTAACTGGCTGGATCCGCTGGCGTCGGCCGCCTTGCTCGGCCGGGTGCACGGCGAGCTCGAGAAGCGGTTTCCAGGCGACCTGGGCCGAACGATCGCGGGCAGCTTCCAGGACGAGCTGCCGCCGCTGCCGCTCTGGTCGCCGGATGTTCCGGCCGTTTATGGCGAACGGTACGGGGAAAATTTGCTTGATGCTCTCCCGGCGCTGTTCGACGATATCCCCGGCGCGGCCGACGTTCGCCGCCGCGTCTACGCGATCGCGGCGGAGCTTGCCGAACGGGCTTTTTTCATCCCGCTCGGCGACTGGCACCGCAAATACGGCATGCTGATCGGCTGCGATCAAGCGGGACAGGGGCGCAGGGCGGACATACACGGCGCGCAGCGGCTGTATCTCGATTATTTCCGGACGCATCGCTGGTACAACGCGCCGGGAGCGGATATGGACGGAGATTCGAAGGCCCATTCCTCGATCGTCCATCTGAACGGCGGCTCCCGCGTATGGCTGGAGGCTTTCCATTCCAGCGGCTGGGGCGGCACGATCGAGGAAACGATGCATTGGCTGGTGCCGTGGCTGCAGTCGGGCGTGACGCTGTTCAGTCCGCACGCCGTTTATTATTCGACCCGCGGCGGCTGGTGGGAGTGGGCGCCGCCGGATACGGGCTGGCGCCAGCCCTACTTCGAGCACTACGGGATATTCGCGGACACGGTCAGCCGGGTATGCCGCCTGCTCAGCGAAGGGACCCACGCGGCCGACATTGCCGTCCATTATCCTTCATTCGCCGCGCTAGGTTATCTGTCGCTTGACGACGTGAAGCCCCGCGAGCATCCGATGGCCGCTTCCAACCGCGACCCTAACGAGCGGATTACGCAGCTGCGGAAGGCGTATTTGAGCATGGCGGGAACCACGCACCGAAAGGTGGCCGAATCGAATACGGGCGCGCTTCGCGATCGGGGGCTCGACTTCGATATCGTGGACGATTCTTCGCTTGCGGGAGGCGAAGTCCGGGACGGTGCGCTGGAAATCGCGGACGAGCGGTTCCAGGCGCTCGTCCTGTGCGGGACGACCGTCATGGACGGGCCCGCCCTTGCGAAAGCGCGGGCGATGGCGGAGCAGGGCGGGCTGGTCGTCGGGGTGGACGTCCCGGAGGAAGAGCGCGGCGCGCTCCCGGGCGCCGTGTTCGCCGGCTCGGCGGAGGAGGCGGCCGCGCTCGTCGAGCGGAAGCTGGAGAAGCGGGTGGAAGGCCCCGGCTTGTCGCTTCACCGGCGCACGGACGATGCGGACATCTTCCTCCTGCTGCCGGAGAACGGCGCGCTGCTTCGGATGCACGAGCCGGCGGACGAGTCCGCGAGGCCTCTTCCGGCGGCCGTTTACCGGATTCGGACGGCAGGCGTGCCGGAGCTATGGGACCCGGTCAGCGGCCGGATCGAGCCCGTCGCCTATGTGCGCGAAGGCGATTGGATTCGCCTCGAGGCCGGCTTCGACCATTGGCCTTCCGCGCTGATCGTCTGCGCGGAGGAATCCGCCGGCAATCCGGGCAGCCGGGCGGCGGACGTTCCTTCCGCGGCAGTCCCGAACCCGGGAAGAGAGCGCTTCCCGGCCGATCCGGGCGCCTGGACGTCCGGCCGCGGACAGGTCCGGACACTGGACGATTGGCGCGTCCGGATCGAGGCGACGCTGGACAACCGGTACGGCGACTTCGACCTGCACAACGACCGGCGAAGTATAATGCCTCCCGAGCGGCGCATGATGCTGGTCCGCACGGAGCGGCCGGGCGAAGACGGGGCGGCGGAAGGCTGGCATAGGCCGGGAATTTCCGAAGCGGGCTGGGAGGAGCGGCTGTGGAGCGAATCCGCTTACTGGCATGTCCATAAGGGGGAGACCTTCGAGCCGGACAAGGCGCAGCCTCTCGTCTACAGCAACGTGTTCGGCGATTTGAAATTCCGGTCCTGGGCCGGACGGATGGGCCGCGTGCCGCGAAGATATTTGCATCTAGGGGAAGCGTCCAAGGGCGACATCGTATGGGCGTCCGCGTTCGCCGTCGCCCCGAAGGAAGGCCGCTACTGGATGCGGACGGAAAGCAATGCCGAGCTGACGGGCTGGGCAGGCGGGAAGGCCATCGAATGGAGCGGTGGTCCCGAGGAGAAGACGGCATGGATTTGGCTGAAGGAAGGCCCGAATACGGTCATGCTGCGCGCGGAAGCCAGAAAGGACGGCATGCTGCGCGCCGGGATCGAAATCAACGAATCGGCGGGCGAGCCTCTGCCGAAATGGATATACGCGGAGCGGCCGAGCCCCGAATCCCGCTTGCGGATGACGCTGGCGGCTCCCGAGGAGCGCCAGGCGCACCGCGTCCGCGTCGTCTTCGCCGCGCGGGGGAGAGCCGTGCTGCAGGTGAACGGAGTAACCGTTACCGAGCACGGGGACTTCAATCCGTATATTCGCCAAGGACAGGAAGAGGTGGATATTACCGCCTATTGGCGCGAAGGCGAGAACGAAATCGGGTTTCTGCTGCCCGAGGGCAAAGGGGAAGTGTTCGCGGACGGAACAATCGAGCTGCGAGGCGGCGGCGCCATCCCGTTCTGCACCGGTCCCGACTGGCGGGATGAACGGGGACATGCGCCGCTCGTCCTTCATGCGGGCGTGCTGCAGTTCGCGGAGACGGAGTCGCTCTGGATCAACGACCGTCCCCATCCGCTTCCCGGCGTGGGCTGGCTTATGCCCGGCTCGGTACCTGCGACGCCGCCCGTCCCGTTCGTTGCCGATTTGGACGCGATCGGCCGGGCGGTCTGGCTCCGGTTCCCTCTACCTGTCGGAGCGCACCAGCTGCGCCTGGAGGCCAAGGGCCGGGTACGCCTATGGATCGGAGGAGAAGAGGTGCCGTTCGCGGGCGGCGTCTCCGAATTCGAGCCGCAGAATGCGGGTACGATAGCCGCCGTCCGCATCGAACCAGACGGCGCGCTGACGGAAGCCGCCGTCCTCGGCGCGCCCGTCCGGTTCGAGACGGTTCCCCGCCGCGGGGAGCTCGGCGACTGGCGGACGGCGCTTCATCTGCCGCATCATAGCGGAGCGGTGGAGTACGAGACGAAGCTTGCGCTTGAGGAAGAAAGCGCGGTCGCGCTGGATCTGGGCTATGTCAGAGGGACCGCGGAGGTCTGGGTGAACGGCTCGCCGGCCGGCGTCCGCGTGTGGCGCCCTTACCGGTATGCGATAGGGACGCTGCCAGCCGGCTCGCACATGCTGCGCATCCGCGTAACGAATACGCTCGGCACGCATTACGAGCACGGTCGCCCGACCGGTCTCGTCGGCGCGAATCCGGCCGTCACGTATTGGGACAAGACGCCTCGGCCGGAATGGCAGGCTTCTTTTCCGACGGGTGGTCTATACGGTCCCGTGCGCGCATCGATCATACAATCGGGGGAGGATGGACATTGAATATCGATAACTGGCTGACGCCATATAAATGGGGCAAGCCCGTCCTGATCGGCTCGGGCGAGAAGGGGGCCTTCGATTACCATGCGGTCGATTGTCCTTTCGTGTTCCGCCACAACGGCCGTTTCTACATGATGTACGTCGGCTTCGACGGAACCGGCTATCAGACGGCGCTTGCGGTTAGCGACGATCTGCTTCGCTTTGAACCTCTATCGACGATTTTGCGCCGGAACGAGGGCTCGGACTGGGATTCGAGGAACGTGGCGGGAACGTGGATTTTGCGCGACAACGAGATGTTCGGGCCGGGCACGTTGAAGCAGTGGAACGGCAAGTATTGGCTTGCCTATCATTCCTATCCGGGGGACGGCTACGAGGAAGGCTCCGCCAAAATCGGTCTGGCGTGGACGGAGGACGAAAATTTGCTCGAATGGCACCGCCTGCCGGACCCGATCCTGACGCCAGAGGAAGGGGAGCCGTGGGAGAGAGGCGGGCTCTACAAGGAGTGTCTGCTTGAGCACGAAGGAAAATTTTATTTGTTCTATAACGCCAAAAACAAAAACCGCGGGCGGTGGATCGAGCAGACCGGGCTGGCCGTTTCGGCGGATTTGATCCATTGGACGCGGCATAAGGACAATCCGGTCATCCGCGTGACGCCGGACAGGTGGGACAGCGGGTTCGTCAGCGATCCGTGCGTGCTTAAGGACGGGGACCGCTGGGCCATGTTTTTCTTCGGCTACGACTACAAGAAGGCGCAGGAGGGGATCGCTTATTCCGCCGATCTTCTGAATTGGACGAAGCATCCCGAGCCGATCATTACGGTTGGCGGCGAGGGAGAGCTCGACGAAGTATTCGCGCATAAGCCGTCCGTCATCGCCCATAACGGCGTGCTGCATCACTTCTATACCGCATGCAGAAAGCCGCGGGAAGGCGACCGGACCTGCAACTTCTACCCCGAATTTCGGACGATAGCCGTCGCGACGTCGCGGAAGCTTTGATCGTATTCGGCCAATGCCCGCCGGTATATCCGACGGATCGGGCAATCAGTCGGCCGTCTGCGAGCGGCCATAAGGAGGAGCATGGTGGCAGCGATCGAGATTGCGGCTTTGCGCACGGAAGGAATCCATTGTCCGCTGGGCCTGGACGTTGACAGACCGAGGCTATCGTGGTCGTTCGGAAGGCCGGGCGATCGCGGCGGCCGTCAAAGCGCCTACCGGATTGCCGTTGCGACGAGCGAGGAGAGGCTGAAGACGGGAATGCCGGATGCGTGGGACAGCGGCATTGTAAGTACCGGGGCGCATACATCCATCGCTTACGAAGGAGCTTCGCTATTGCCAAGACAGAGGTATTACTGGCGAGTGACGGTTTGGGACGAACAAGGGCAGTCATCGACCGGCGCGGCGGCTTGGTGGGAGACGGGCATGCTGTCCGGCGATCGTTGGACGGGACGCTGGATCGGCGCCTCCGCCGGGGCGGGCGGCGAGAGGCGGCTTGTCCAGCTGCGAAGGTCTTTCGACGTTAAGGGGCCGGTTGCGCGCGCGCGTGCCTACATTTCCGGACTAGGCCACTACGAAATGCGATTGAACGGGGCGAAGGTCGGGCGGCGGGAGCTTGAACCGGGATGGACCGACTACGACAAAACGGTGCTCTACTCGATCCACGACTTGACTTCCCGGGTCAGGCAGGGGGAGAACGCGGTCGGCGTCCTTCTCGGCAACGGATTTTACCGCGTCGCCGGCGGACGCTATGCGAAGTTCAAGGACAGCTACGGCGAGCCGGCATGTCTTGCCGAGCTGGTCATCGATTACGACGACGGCACGACGGAGAAGATCGTCACCGATCGTACGTGGTCGGCGAGCGAAAGTCCCCTCACCTTCTCCTGCATATACGGCGGCGAAGATTACGATGCGGGGCTGGAGCAGGAAGGCTGGGACGAGCCCGGCTTCGCGGAGAACGATAGCTGGAGCCGGGCCTGCGAGCTGCCGCCGCCGCGAGGCAAGCTGCTTGCGCAATCGTCCCCTCCGCTGGCGGTGATGAAGCGGTTCCCGGCGTCCGTCGTCTCGGAGCCGCGCCAAGGCGTCTACGTCTACGACCTGGGTCAAAATATATCGGGCTGGCCGTCCATCCGTATAACCGGACCGCAAGGCGCGCGGGTCAAGCTGAAGCCCGCGGAGCTGCTGACGGACGAGGGCCTGGCCAATCAGAAATATTCGGGATCGCCGTACGAGCTGAACTATGCGCTCAAGGGCGGAAGCATAGAAGAATGGCGTCCCCGGTTTTCGTATTACGGCTTCCGTTACGTGCAGGTGGAAGGCGCGGTGCCTTGCGGCAAGGAAAGCGGGGGGAAAGCCGGTCTTCCGGTGCTGCACGGTCTCGAAGGCGAGATGATCTATCCGGATACGCCCGCGTGCGGCGGCTTCCGATGCTCGGACCCGCTGCTGAACCGGATTCACGAAAACATCAATTGGGCGATCCTCGGCAATATGAAGAGCATTTTCACGGACTGTCCTCACCGCGAGAAGCTGGGCTGGCTGGAGCAGCTTCATTTGATGGGCCCCTCCGTTATGTTTAATTACGATATTGAAGCGCTCTTGGACAAAATCATGCGCGATATGGCCGATGCCCAGCTTCCAAGCGGGATGGTGCCGACAACGGCGCCGGAATACGTCGTATTCAAGGAGCCGTGGCATATATTCCGGGATGCGGCGGCCTGGGGAGGCTCCTACATTCTGGCAGCCTGGGAAATGCTGCAGCGGTATGGCAGCACAGGCCCGCTGGAAAGACATTACGACGGGATGCGCCGCTACCTCGATTATTTGACGGGGACCGCCGACGGATTCATTCTCCGCGCCGGACTCGGCGATTGGTACGACATCGGGCCGAAGGGACCGGGCTTTGCCCAAAATACGCCCGTCGAGCTGGCGGAGACGGCCGTCTACTTCGGACTGGCCCGCGCGATGCGGCAAATTGCGATCGTGCTCGGCAAGGAGGAGGACGCTGCCGCTTATGCGTCGCTTGCCGAATCCATCAAGCAGGCATTCAACGAGGCGTTCTACGACTCTTCCTCCGGGCAGTACGCCGAAGGCAGCGATGCCGCCATGGCTATGCCGCTCGCGATCGGCCTTGCGCCGGAAGAGCGGCGGGGCGCGCTCTTGAGCCGCCTCGTCCGCCATATTTCGGAGAGGGGATGGATGACGAACGCGGGCGACGTCGGTCACCGTTACGTGCTCCTGGCGCTTGCCCGCGGAGGCCGTTCGGACGTCGTCTACCGGATGACGAGGAGCACGGATACGCCCGGCTACGGCTATCAGATCGCGCACGGCGCTACGACGCTGACCGAGGCGTGGGACGGTCCGACCGTCGGCAAATCGCAAAACCATTTCATGCTCGGCCATCTCGAGGAATGGCTGTACGGCGGCCTCGCCGGTCTCGATTACCGGTATCAGCCGGGGACCGGACGCTTCATCGTCAAGGTGAAGCCGGCCGTCGTAGGCGATGTCGCATGGGCGGAAGCCTGGCAGGAGCTTCGTCCCGGCAAGGCGAGCGTCAGATGGGAGCTCGGGCCGGGACGGACGATTGCGATCAAGGCGGAAATACCCGCGAACAGCGAGGGCCGAATTTATATTCCCGCCGCACAAGACGCGGAAGTCCGCAAGAGCGGACCGGAAGCCGACTATTTGGGGCGCGAAGACGGCTATGCGGTTTATCGCACCGGTCCCGGTTGCTATTTCTTTAAATATAAGAATCTGTAAGTTTTGCACTTATAAATGAGCTTATATTTCATCGCGAAACGAGCTTATACCGCCGAAGGACGGCACAGAACCGAGCTGCGCAAGATGCAGCTATCGGTTCGTGCGCAGAGTCAGCCGTTTACGCTTGACCGCTGATTTTGAAGCGGACGGCCGCATTAGGCGAGAGAGGAGTCGACACATGAGATTGCGATTCAATCGGAAGTCGCCGGACTACGAGAACATGGACATTTTGCAAATACATGCCGAGCCGCCGGACGCGCGCGGCATTCCGTATCCGGACAGGGAGTCGGCGCTTGCCGCCGCGGCTGCTTGCGACAAGTACGCCTCCTCCCGCATCCGGACGTTAAACGGCGAATGGAAGTTCCATTACGCGAAGTGCCCGGAGGATGCGCCGGAGCGCTTCTTCGACGAATCGTTCGCGGGAAAGGAATGGGACCGGATACCGGTTCCTTCGAACTGGCAGCTGCTCGGCTACGGCACTCCCTTGTACAGCAGCAGCAAATATCCATTTCCGGTTGATCCGCCGCATATTCCGAAGCGAAATCCGACCGGCTCTTACATACGATCGTTCGAGCTGCCGGCACAATGGGCGGAAGGAGACGTTTTCCTTGTATTCGAAGGCGTGGACTCCGCCTTTCACGTCTGGGTCAACGGGGAGGAAGCCGGCTACGGGCAAGGCAGCCACAACCGCATGACGTTCAAGGTGACGGATCTGGTCCGTCCGGGGGTTAACAAGCTTGCCGTCCGCGTCTACCAATGGTCGACCGGCAGTTACTTGGAGGATCAGGACAAATGGCGGCTCAGCGGCATATTCCGCGACGTCTACCTGTTGTCCTCGCCGGCCGCCGTCCGCGTTCGCGATACCCATATCCGGACCCGCCTGTCCGAGTCCTACGACAGCGGAGTGCTCGAGTTAGCAATAAGCCTTGCGGCGTCCGCCGGCAACAGCGGCGAGGGATATCAGATCAGGGCCGAGCTGCTCGATGCCGGCGAATCGGCGGTCGCAGCCGGCGAAGCCGATGTTCCGGGCCTGGCCGGGGGAATGCAAGAAGCCGGCCTCCGATTGGAGCTGCCCGTGCGCGATCCGAAGCTGTGGTCGGCGGAAGAGCCGCAGCTCTACACGCTGCTCGTCACCTTGTCCGGAGAGCCGGGGCAGGTAGCGGAGGCATACCGGTACGCGGTCGGCTTCCGGGATATCGGGGTGCGGGAAGGACGGCTGCTCGTGAACGGCAGGCCGGTCATCCTCCGCGGGGTGAACCGGAACGAATTCGATCCCGGGCGCGGTCACGTTATTACAATGGAAGCGATGATCGAGGACATCGTGCTGATGAAGCGCCACAATATCAATACGGTGCGCTGCTCGCATTATCCGAACGACGAGCGCTGGCTTGATTTGTGCGACCGTTACGGGCTGTTCGTCGTCGACGAAGCCGATCTGGAGACGCACGGCTGCGTATTTCTCGGCGAAATCAGCCGCTGGATCGACAATCCCGCCGAGAAAACGGCCTTCGAGAGCCGATTGGCGAAGGACCCGGCTTGGAAGGAAGCGTTCATGGACCGTATCGTTCGGCTCGTCGAGCGGGACAAGAACCATCCGTCCGTCATCGTCTGGTCGCTCGGCAACGAATCGGGCTACGGAGCGAACCACGACGCGATGGCCGCCTGGGTGCGGGAGAAGGATCCGACGCGGCCGATTCATTACGAGCGGGCTTCCGATTCGCCGATCGTGGATATCGTCAGCAGCATGTACCCGTCCGTCGATAGGCTCGTCGCGGAAGGCGAGAAAACGAACGAAGCCCGGCCTTATTTGATGGTCGAATTCGGTCATGCGATGGGCAACGCGCTTGGCAGCCAGAAGGAATACTGGGATGCGGTCTATCGCTATCAGCGGCTTTGCGGAGGATTGATTTGGGAGTGGGCGGACCTTTCCTTGCGGCGGCCGGGGCCGGACGGACGCTTCGAATACGCCTATGGCGGCGATTACGGCGACAGCCCGAACAGCGGCCACTTCTGCATCGACGGGCTGCTGTTTCCGGACCGGTCCGTCAAGCCTGCGCTGCTGGAGTTCAAGAAGGCGATTGAACCGGTATGCATAACGCCCGCCGATTCGGATCGCTTGCTCCGGATTCGCAACCGGTACGATTTTGTCTCGCTGGAGCATTTGGCCGTACGGTGGACCGTCTTCCGGGATGGCGCCGCGGTCGAGGAAGGGACGCTGCCGCCGCTTGCGATTGCCGCGGGAGAAGAAGCATCCGTCGCCGTTCCTTACCGGACGAACCCGGAGCGGGAGCCGGGCGGCGGGGAATATTGGCTCCATATGAGCTGCTCGCTCCGCGAGGGGACAAGCTGGGCGCCCGCCGGACATGAAGTCGCTTGGGCGGATATCCCGCTTGCGTCCTCGGCGCCTTCCTTGCCGCCGTTATCGCCGGCAGCGATAAGCGCCGTCGCCTTGGAGGAAGGCAGCCGGTCGCTCACGGCGACCGGAGCGGGGTTCGCGGTCACGTTCGACAAGCTGAGCGGCGCGATGGACCGTTGGGAGCATAACGGCGTAAGCCTGCTGGAGTCCGGACCGCGGATCCAGCTGTGGAGAGCGCCGGTCGACAATGACGTCCATCTGGCGAAGAAGTGGCGGGAGGCCGGCTATCACGAGCTGGAGGCTCACGTCAGAGGCATCGAGGCCCGTCATGCCGCTGGTGGCCGGGCCGTCCAGGTGCGGACGGAGTCGGTCCTCGCCGTGAACGGCCTGCGGCCGGCGTTTGCGGCCGCATCGCTGTACACCGTCTACGGCAGCGGCGACGTGACGATCGAATCTGTAATCAAGCCGCTTAAGGAAGGACTCCCGCCGCTCCCCCGCGTCGGGCTCCGGTTCGTCATGCCCTCCCGATTCGGGAAGATGGCCTGGTTCGGCCTCGGTCCGCACGAATGCTACGCCGACCGCAAGCAAAGCGGCAAGCTCGGCTTGTACGAAGGAACGGTCGAGGAACAATTCGTTCCGTACATCAAGCCGCAGGAGAGCGGCGGCAAGGCCGATGTCCGCTGGGCGGGCATCACCGCGGGCGACGGCTCCGGACTGCTGATCACGGGAGGCGGGGAGACGCTCGGTCAGGTCGGCGCGCGCCCGTACTCGACCGAGGCCTTAAGCGCCGCCAGGCACCATTCGGAATTGAAGCCGCTCGGCGCGACCGAAGTAAGCGTCGATTGGCGCCAATCCGGCCTCGGCAATCACAGCTGCGGCTATGCGCCGACCTTGCCGGAGTATCTGATCCCGGCAGAGCCGGTATCGTTCACGATCCGATTGAAGCCGGTCGTCGAGGGAGAGGAGAGCGCCCAAGACGCAAGCCGGCGAATGCCGGAACGGATCGAGTGGGAACCGAAGGAGGAGGAACGGATTCAATGAACGCCTTGTCTAACAAAATATTGTACGGAGGGGACTATAACCCCGAGCAATGGCCGCGGGACGTATGGGAGGAGGATATGCGGCTGTTCAAGCTGGCCGGCATCGACATCGCCACGGTCAACGTCTTCTCCTGGGCGCGGAACCAGCCGGACGAGAAGACGTACCGCTTCGAATGGCTGGACGACGTCATGGATATGCTGCACGCGAACGGGGTTCGCGCCTGCCTTGGGACCGGCACCGCGGCTCATCCCGCCTGGATGGCGCGCAACTATCCGGACGTGCTGACCGTAGACTCGCAAGGCCGCGGCAAAAAGTACGGCCGCCGGCACAATTCCTGCCCGAACAGTCCGACCTTCCGCCTCTATGCGGAGCGAATGGCGCGGAAGCTGGCGGAGCGGTACAAGGAGCATCCCGCCCTGCTGCTCTGGCATGTCAACAACGAGATGGGCTGGCGGTGCTATTGCGGCAACTGCGAGCGGGCGTTCCGCGTCTGGCTGCGGGAGCGGTACGGTACGCTGGACGCCTTGAACGCCGCATGGTACACCTCGTTCTGGGGGCATACGTTCTACGAATGGGAGGAGATCGTCCCGCCGAGCCAGCAGAGCGAGCATTTCAGCGCTTTCGGCCATGAATGGACGGCCTTCCCGGCCATGTCGATCGATTACGACCGCTTCAACTCGGACAGCTTCCTGGCGTGCTATAAGCTGGAGCGAGACGCGATCAAATCCGTCATGCCGGATGCGGTCGTCACCACCAATTTCCAGAGCAACGGCACCTACAAGCCGCTCGATTATTTCAGGTGGGCAAAAGAGCTGGATGTCGTCGCGCTGGACAGCTATCCGGCCAACGATACGCCGATGAGCCAGATTGCGATGCGGCACGATCTGATGCGGGGGCTGAAAAACGGCGCCCCGTTCCTGCTGATGGAGCAAAGCCCGAGCCAATTGAACTGGAAAACCGTCAACCCGCTGAAGCGGCCGGGCGTCATGCGGCTGTGGAGCTATCAGGCGGTCGCGCGGGGCGCGGAGGCGGTCATGTTCTTCCAGCTCAGGCGCTCCGCGGGCGCCTTCGAGAAGTTTCACGGCGCCGTTATCGATCATGCCGGGCACGAGCATACGCGGGTATTCGCCGAATGCGCCGAGCTCGGCCGCGAGCTGCGCGAGCTGGGGGATACGCTGCTTGGAGCCGGAACGGGTTCGAAGGTCGCCATCGTCTTCGATTGGGACAACTGGTGGGCGCTCGAGCATTCCAGCGGCCCGACGAAGCAGCTCAACTATTTAAATCAAATTCAGCGTTATTACGACGCCTTCTATAGCCGGAACGTGCAGGTCGATATGATCGGCCTGGAGACCGGGCTCGGCGATTACGACCTGGTCATCGCTCCCGTGCTTTACATGGTGAAGCCGGGTTATGCGGCGAAGCTGGAAGCTTATACGGCCGGCGGCGGCACGTTCGTGACGACGTTCTTCAGCGGCATTGTGCAGGAAACCGATCGGGTGACGCTCGGGGGGTATCCCGGCGAGCTGCGGAAGCTGCTCGGCATCTGGGTGGAAGAGATCGACCCGCTGTTCCCGGGCCGTACGAACTCGCTCATCATGAAGGAGAACGCAGGCCTGCCGGCGGAGGCGTATGGCTGCGCCTTGCTGTGCGAGCGTCTGCATACGGAAGGAGCGGAGACGGTCGCCGTCTACGGAGCCGACTTTTATGCCGGCATGCCCGCGATTACCCGCAATCGGTTCGGCCGAGGCGAGGCCTGGTATATCGCGACCGATCCGGAAGCCGCCTTCCTGGAAGCGTTCTTCGAACAGTTGGCGGACAAGCTGAATATCGTCCCGGCCGCCGTAACGCCGCCCGGCGTGGAAGCATGCGCGCGGGAGAAGGATGGGCGGCGATTCACGTTCCTTCTTAATCACAACGACCGCCCGGAAACGGTCCAAATCGGAGAGGAGCCGATCATGGAGCTGCTTAGCGGCATGCGGTTAAGCGGGGAAACGACGCTTCCTCCGCACGGCGTCTTAATTGTCGAACAGCCAAGCAAAGGAGCGGGTCCGCGCGATGGGCGATAACGAGTTGACGATGTGGTACCGGAGGCCGGCCTCCGATTGGGTGGAAGCGCTGGCCGTCGGCAACGGGAGACTGGGGGGAATGGTGTTCGGCGGAACGGTCCGCGAGCGGATTTTGCTGAACGAGGATACGCTTTGGTCCGGACATCCCTACGACCCGAACAACGGTGAGGCGGCGGAATATTTGGATGACGCGCGCCGGCTCGTTCTCGAAGGGAAGTACCCGGAAGCCCAGCAGCTGATCGAGGAGCATATGCTCGGTCCGTGGACGGCTTCCTACCAATCGATGGGCGATCTGTATATTCAGCTCGACGCGAGCGGCGAAGCTTCCGATTACCGGCGGGAGCTCGACTTGAACGACGCCGTCTGCCGGACGCGATTCACGCTGAACGGGGTCCGGTATACCCGCGAAACGTTCGTATCCGCGGCCGATCAGATCATGGTCGTCCGGATGACGGCCGACCAGCCCGGCAAATTATCCGTGCAGGCTTCGCTGGATAGTCTGCTTAATCACGGCACGCGCAAGGGCGCGCCCGATATGATCGTGCTGACCGGACAATGCCCGAGCCGCGTCGAGCCTTTCCATGCGAAGAGCGCGGAGCCGGTCGTCTACGAGGAGAACAAAGGCATCCGGTTCGAGGCGCAGCTCCGCGCGCTGCCGGAAGGCGGTCAGGTAGAAGCGCACGGGAACCGGCTCTGGGTCAGAGGGGCGGATGCCGTGACGTTCCTGCTGGCGGCGGCGACCAGCTTCAACGGTTACGAGAAGGACCCCTGCAAGGACGGCAAAAATCCGAATCGTCTCTGCCGGGAATGGCTGGCGCATGCCGCCGAATATTCGTACGGCGAGCTGCTGCGCCGGCATGCGGCGGATTATCGGGAGCTGTTCGGCAGAGTGGCCCTGGAGCTTGACGCGCCGGGGCAGCGGGAGCTCCCGACGGATGAGCGGATTCAGGCTTTGCGGGACGGCGAAGCAGACGAACAGCTGGCGGTGCTGTTTTTTCAATTCGGCCGGTATTTGCTCATTGCCAGCTCAAGGCTGGGCACTCAGCCGGCTAACCTCCAGGGCATCTGGAATGACAGAGCCAGACCGCCCTGGGCATGCAATTATACGGTCAATATCAACACGCAGATGAATTACTGGCCCGCCGAGACATGCAATCTGGCGGAATGTCACCTGCCTTTGTTCGATATGCTCGAGGATTTGCGCTCGGCGGGGAAGGAGACGGCGCGCGTCCACTACAAGGCCGGAGGCTGGGCAGCCCATCACTCGGTTGATCTGTGGCGCTTGACGACGCCTTCCGGCGGCCCGTCGAAGGGGCCGGCGAGCTGGGCGTTCTGGCCGATGGCGGGGGCGTGGCTGTGCCAGCACCTCTGGGAGCATTACCGATTCGGCGGCGACCGGGTCTTCCTGGAAGGCCGGGCCTATCCGGTCATGAAGGATGCCGCCCTGTTCTTCCTGGACTTTCTCGTGGCGGATCCGGAAGGCTATCTCGTCACGAATCCGTCCACGTCGCCGGAAAATACGTTCATCGGGCCGGATGGCCGGAAGGCGGCGGTCAGCATGGGATCGACGATGGACAACTCGCTCATCTGGGAGCTGTTCACGCATTGCATCGAAGCTTCCGCCATCCTCGATATCGACGCCGAGCTCCGCTCGGAGCTGATTGCCGCCCGAGCCAGGCTTCGGCCTCTTGCGGTCGGCCGCCACGGCCAGCTTCGGGAGTGGTTCGACGACTTCGAGGAAGCGGAGCCGGGGCACCGTCACATGGCCCATCTCTACGGCCTGCACCCCGGTCATCAGATAAACAAGCGCGACGATGCCTTGCTCGCGGACGCTTGCCGGGTATCGATCGAGCGCAGGCTGGCGCACGAGAAGGAAGACGCGGTCGGCTGGTGCTTCGCCTGGCTGATCAGCCTGTTTGCCCGACTGGAAGATCCGGCGATGGCGCACCGTTACTTGGTCAAGCTGCTCAAAAATCCGTTCCCCAACCTGTTCAACGCGCATCGTCATCCGAAGCTGACCTTCTACCCGCTTACGATCGAAGCCAACTTCGGAGCGACGGCCGGCATTGCGGAGCTTCTGCTGCAAAGTCACGCCGGCGAGCTGAACCTGCTTCCGGCGCTGCCCGAAGCATGGCCGGAAGGCCGGATTAGCGGTCTTCGGGCGCGGGGCGGGTTTACCGTTCATATGGAGTGGAGCGGCGGAAAGCTGAAGCGGGCCGTCATCGAGTCGGCCGACGGGAATCCGTGCCGCATCCGGACGGGGACCCCCGTGCTTGTAAACGAGGGAGCCGTCGCAGCGGCGGAGCTCGAGCCGTCGGTTATCGAATTCGAGACGGAAGCGGGCGCCGCCTACATCGTTTCGCCGCCGGCTTAAAGCGCGGCGGCGGCCGCTTCCCTTCCTTCAGATGTATTGAAACCGCCTACAATTTGCTCGGAACGCCTATTGGTTCCCGTATCCGGAGCGTTTATTTTTTAATAGGAGTCTTTTTCTCCAACAAGATCTATGAATGGGAGGTTATGAAACGATGAAGAACAGAATTTGCGTAGCGCTTGTCTTGTCATTGATCATGCTGGTGTTTGTCGGATGCACCGGAAATAACGGCGGCAATAACGCAATCGAGGCGGTGGAGAACGATCAGGAGCCGGAAATCGTCGTCGAAGTGGATTCGCCCGATAACGAGCTGTTCATCTTTACGGCCTGGCCCGCTTTCTACGTCGACGAAGCGATATTCGAACAGCAGGTCGGCCAATTCGTCCGCAAGAAGTTCCCGGACGTCAACCTGAAGCATATCGCCTGGAACGACGGGACGAGATACGAGGACTTGATCGCGAAGGGAACGATCCCCGACATCGTATTCGACGACATCGGCCGCAACACGTTCCGGCAGATCAAGAAGTTCAAGCTGGAATACGACATGAGCGACCTGGTCAAAAAATACAATTTCGACACTAGCAGATTGAATCCGTCCGATTTGCAGCATTCCTTGAATACATCGGACGGAAAGCTATACTCGCTGCCTTTTAATACGAACGATTACGTGCTGATTTACAACAAGGATCTGTTCGACAAGTTCGGCGCCGATTACCCCAAGGACGGCATGACCTGGAACGAGGCTTACGAATTGGCCAAAAAATTGACGCGTCAGGAGGGAGACGCCACCTACAAAGGATTTCAGATGAATCCCGTCCATTACATGAGGTTCAATCAGCTCTCGGAGCCCGCGCTCGACCCGAACGAAGACAAGTCCGCCATGCTGTCCGACAATTGGCTGAAAATCTTGGACAACATTAGAAGATTTTATGAAATTCCCGGCAACCAATTGGTGAAAACGAACGACTTCGTCAAAGGCAATATCGCCATGATCGTGGATACGATGGAGAATGCGTTCCGCATCGTCAATGAGAACAAGGACATCCATTTCGATATTTCTTCCATTCCCGTATTTCCGGAAGCGCCTACGGCCAAATTCCAGCCCAGCACGAACGGCATGTTCATCACGCAGCAATCGGATAACAAGGATCTTGCCTTCGAAGTCATCGCCTATTTGCTGTCGCCGGAAGTTCAAACCGAGCTGTCCAAGCAAGGCGTCCTGTCTCCGCTCAAGGATCCGGCGGTCCAGCAGGCATTCGGGACAGGCATACCGGAATGGAACGGGAAGCATTTTCAGTCGATCTTTCATTTGACCGGCGCCATGCCTCCCCCCCGCAAACCGGGGTTGACCTATATTTACGCCAACATAGACCTGGCGTGGAAATCGATTGCGGAAGAATCCAAAGATAACCAAACCGCGCTTCGGATCGCCAATGAAGCGATGGATAAAGCCATCCAGGAGACGATCGCGATCCAGAAGCAGGGCGGCGACAGTCCTCACCTATAAACGGCCGGGCATGCCGTTCAAGGCGGCCCGCATAGTCAGGAGACCATTTGCATGAGCGAACCCACCGGGAATTACCAATTTCAAACGGCCGGGAAAATCATCGCCGGCCCGCATGCCATTCAAAGATTGGGCCATGCGCTTACCGGCGCGGGCCAGGCAAGCAGGGCGCTCATCGTCGCCTCGGACACGATGCGAAAGCGCGGAGTAACGGATGAAATAGCGGCGCTGCTGGCCCAGAGGGGCATTGCCTCCGAAGCGATCGGCGGCGTCATGCGGGAGCCGACCGCGGACCATATCGAGCAATTGGCCGATCGGGTCGGGAAGGAGCATTTCGACGTCTATATCGGAATCGGCGGAGGCAGCGTGCTCGATGCGACGAAGCTCTTGTCCGTCTTGCGAACGAACCGGCTGGGCGTAAGAGAGATGATCGGCACCGAGCTTATTACGGGCGAAGGCATTCCGACGGTTCTCATCCCTACGACATCGGGCACGGGATCGGAAGCGACGCCGAACGCCATCGTCACGCTAGCGGAAGAGAAATTGAAAATCGGCATCGTCAGCCGCCATTTGCTGCCCAGGCTCGTCGTGCTGGATCCGGTGTTGACGCTTGGGCTTCCGAAGCCGATTACGGCCGCGACCGGCATGGACGCTTTCACGCACGCGCTGGAGTCTTATATCTCGAACAAGGCGAACCCGATCAGCGACATGCTGGCGCTGGAGTCGATCCGCCTCATTTCGCGCAGCATCGTTCCCGCTTTCCATAACGGGAGCTCGCTGGAAGACCGCAGCGCGATGCTTCTCGGCTCCATGCTCGGCGGAATGGCGCTTGCCGGCTCGGGGACGGCCGCCGTTCATGCGATGGCTTATCCGCTCGGGGGCAGGTTCAACATCCCGCACGGGGCGGCGAACGCCATGCTTCTTCCTCATGTGATGGCGTTCAACCTGGACCGAATTCGGGACAAGCTGGAGATCGTCGCGGCTGCAATGGGGATCGCGAAGGAACCGGGTAGGCCCGCCGCGGCGGCGGAGCGGGTGATCGAACGGATTGCGGAATGGACCGAAGAGCTGGAGATCCCTCAGGATCTGACGGCCTACGGCGTGCAAGCGGCGGATATCCCCTCCCTGTCGGCGGCTGCCTTCAACGTCCGGAGGCTGATGGACAACAACCCGAAGCCGGTGTCGACCGGTCAGATCGAAGCCGTATACCGTAAACTGCTCCCTCGGGAGGCGATCAAGTGAAGCTCGCGATCATCGCCGACGATTTGACGGGAGCAAGCGACAGCGGGGCGCAGCTTGCGGGGACGGGCATGCCGACGACCGTATTGATTAATCCCGCCTATCGGGGGCCGGTTGAAGGTCATCACCTCGTCGTCGATACGGACAGCAGAGCCGTTTCTCCGGAAGAAGCCGCTTTACGGGTCAGAGAGATGGCGTTCATGATGAAACAAAAAGGATATACGGCGATTTACAAAAAAATCGATTCCACCATGCGCGGCAATCCGGGGGCGGAAATCGAAGCGGTCGACGCCGTGTTCCGGCCCGACTTTGTCATCATCGCGCCCGGATATCCCCGCAACGGAAGACAAGTCGTGGACGGCCGCCTGTACGTGGACGGGGTTCCGCTGCAGGAGACCGAATTCGCGCGCGATCCCGGAACGCCGGTGCATGACGGCTACATCCCGAACCTGCTGCGCGGGCAAACGTCCGGGCCGATCGGCATGGTGACGAGGAACGAAATCCGCGACCCGGATTTTCGGCTTGGCGAGAAGCTGGACGCCCTCCGTGCCGGGAACATCCGCTATGTTCTGTTCGATGCGGAGACGGAAGAGGACTTGAAGTGGACCGTGAACGAAGTCATCCGCACCGGTTATTCGGTCGTTTGGGCCGGTTCGGCCGGGCTGGCGAGCCATCTGCCGTTAGCGCGCGAGGAGGTTCCTCTCCGGAGTGGGAACAGGAGCGTAGCCCGGGAGGATGCCGTCCTCGTCGTCGTCGGGAGCGTAAGCGGGCGATCGAGAAGACAGCTCGATCTGCTGCTTGAACAGGGCGATGTCTTCCCCGTCGAGCTCCGCTCCGAACGGCTTGCGGACCGTCCGGAATCGCGCCGCGGCGAATTGCTGCGGGCTTTGTCCGAAGCAAGCAAAGCGAAAGGTCGATTCCGCAACCTTGTCCTGTATTCGTCAGGAAGCCCCTCGGACGTGAAGCAGGCGCTGGAAGCCGGCCGGAGGCGGGGAATTCGCGCCTCCGGGGTAAGCGACGCCATAGCGGATGCGCTGGGGGAAGCGGCGCTGCACCTGCACGGCTTGTTCCGGTTCAAGGGGATGGTTCTGACCGGCGGAGATACGGCGAGGCGGGTATGCACGCGGCTTCGGGCCAATACGATGAGCTTGTTCGGAGAAGTGGAGGAAGGCGTGCCTATCGGCTTGCTTGACGGGGACCGGGAGGTCATTGCCATTACGAAAGCGGGCGGCTTCGGCAGCGATGCCGTGTTATTGAACGCCATCAGCAAGCTAAGAGGGGAGGGGCCGACATGTTGCCCGTAATCGCGATTACAATGGGAGATGCCGCGGGCATCGGTCCGGAAATCATCGTAAAATCGCTCCTGCGCGAATCGTTGTTCGAGCATTGCAAACCTTTCGTTATCGGGAACGCGGCCGTTCTGCAGCGGGAGATCGACCATTGCGGACTGCCTTTGCGGCTCCAGCTTATCGAGGATCCGCAAGCAGGCAATTATCGCCATGGCCTCGTTCCCTGCATCGACATCGGCGCGCTTCCGGCCGATTTGCCGTACGGGAAGGTTTCGGCCGCGGCGGGCGATGCCGCTTTCCGCTATATCGAACACGCGGTCAAGCTCTCGCTCGAAGGAAAGGCCGATGCCATCTGCACGGCGCCGCTGAACAAGGAGGCGCTTCATCTGGGAGGACATCCGTATCCGGGACATACGGAAATATTGGCCGCATTGACCGGGACGGAAGACTATTCGATGATGCTGACGACGCCGAAGCTGAAAGTGATTCACTTGACGACGCATGTCGGACTGCTCCGGGCGATCGAGCTGATCGATCCCGAGAGAACGTACCGGGTGATCCGGCTGGCGCATGACATGCTGACAAGAGCGGGCATCGAACGGCCCCGCATCGGCGTATGCGGAATCAACCCCCATGCCGGGGAGAACGGGCTGTTCGGAAACGGGGAGGAACGGGAGAAGCTGGTACCGGGCATCGAACGGGGCCGTGCGGAGGGAATCGACGCGACGGGGCCATACCCTGCGGATACGCTGTTTTTCCGGGCAGCGCGCGGCGATTTCGACGTTGTGGTTGCCTGCTACCACGATCAGGGCCATGCGCCGGTTAAGGTGCTGGGCATCGAAGCCGGCGTCAATATTACCGTCGGACTGAAGGGAGGCGTCATCCGAACCTCGGTCGATCACGGAACGGCCTTCGACATCGCGGGCCGGAACGAAGCGGATGAGCGGAGCCTGCTTGCGGCGCTTCATGCGGCGGCGGAGCTTGCGCCGAAAGGAGCGCGCGGCTAAAGCGGAAGCGGCAATCAAACGGGCAGCGCGAAACCGCCTATAAGGAGGATGCTGTCAGCCTATAAATACGCCAAACAAGCCGCTTACAATTAATCCATGGAAAGGGAGGGATGCGAAGTCCGACGGTTAGCGGACACGAAACTTATGTAAGCGCTTATATTTGATAATAACGTTGAAGGAAGTGTGAATGATGAAGCGAATGTACGGATTTCTTTCGGTTCTGCTTTTGTTTTACACGATCTGTTCCCCCGCTGCCCTGGCAGAGGAGGCGGCCGGGAAATCGGTCGACCAATTCACCGATTTGAAGCATCTTCCGGCCGAAGTGAAAAATAAGTTCGACGTCTTGATCAAATCAGGCATATTCCATGGCATTTCGGATGACCGGTTCGGATTGGATCTAAAGATGAACCGCGCGCAGATGGCCAAAGTGGCCTCCCTTATTTTCGAATTGCCGGTCGATTACGGGCTGAGCGCTTCCAGTTTCTCGGATGTTGCGAAGGAAGGCCCGCACGGTTATGCGCTTCCGTACATCGAAGCGTTGAAAGCGGCGAAGATGACGAAAGGATCCGATGCAAAAGGAACCCTTTATAATCCTTCCGGGGAAGTCGGCCGGCAGGAGCTTGCAACGTTTCTGATCCGGGGACTTGGACTCGAGGATGAGGCCCTCGAGGCCAAGCCGGTCGATGACCGGACGGTTAGCCAGTGGGCGCGCCCCTATGTCGCGCTCGCGCTGGAAAATAAACTGCTCGCGAACAAATACGGCGGTACGGCATTCGAAGGGGCGGCTCCCGTGACCCGGTACGAGCTTGCCTTAGCCGCTTACGAGGCGCGCAATCTGTTTATCGCGGGCAAAGTGCCGGATAAAGCGTCGATCGTTAACGCGCATCCGACCGGCGCCAAGGAAGTGACGGTCTGGCTGAACAAAGAGGTCGACACCGGGAAAGCGAAGCTCGGCGTAACGAGGGACGGATCGGACCGGCCGGGCGATATCGAATGGGCAAGCGATAAAATGACCGCCACGATCACGCTGGATCAGAAGCTGACGCAAGGAAAATATCTCGTCAAGCTAACCGGCTTGGACGAGGAGGCGGTCGACAGAACGGAAGCGGAATTTACCGCGCAGGATGAGCGGCTTGCCGCATTCCGATTCGCCTCGTCTTCGGATATATTGCCGCAAGCCAAAGTCATCATCCCGTTTAAAGCGGTCAACCAATACGACGAGGAATCCGACTGGACGGCAAGCGATTTCCGAATCGAAGTGGGAGCCGACAAGGTCAGGGCGGTCCCGCTCGCCGGCAAGCAGGCCTTCCAGCTGGACTTGAGCCGTCATACGAAAGGCGCGCCCGTCTCGGTTATTCTGATGCCCAATCCGATGACGGCCGACACCAGCCCGGTCAGCAAGCTGTTCACGGTCGGCGATCCGCCGATCGTCTCGAGGGTCGAACTGGGCGAGCTTAAATTTCTCGGTTCCGATAAGGCGTTAAAGCCCGGCGGAAGGGCTTACCAGCTGTTTTCCGCCTTCGACCAGTACGGCTTCCGCATCAGCGACGCCGATTTATTGAATGGCGAGAGAGGGATCACGACCGCTTTCTCGGAACCGGGCGTATTTCGCGACAACCCGTCCATGGGCAAGCTGTTCGATTACGACAACGACGGTTATCCCGACTTGTCCATCGAGGTATCGCCGGACGTGAAGATTGGCAAAGAAGTGAGTTTGATGCTGTTCACCAGAATCTATGGCCAGCAGACGTCCGTGAAGCTGAAGGTGAAGGCGGCGCAAATGCCGGCTTCCGTCGAATTCGACTTCGCCGATACGCTGACGGTCGGGGAAGAGGACGTCTATATTCCGATTATCGTCAAGGACGAGGAGGGCGTCGCCCTTTCCCAATCGCAAATCGTCGATGCCGAGACGAGCGGCCTCCTTCAGGTCGCGAGCTCCGGCCAGCTGGTGGTGGAAGCGGACCCGCCGTTCCGGACCGATTACAGCGTTACGCCGAACGTAAGCCGCAAAGCGGCCATCCAGGCGAACGGAACGGATAGGGGCAAGATTCGGATTGCCCGGGCGGCGGGCGCCGGACAGGCGCTGGTCTCCGTCATCTTGCCGCACACCGGCAAAAGCGCGCAGCTAAGCGTCTATGTCGAGGAACCGCAGGAGCGGGTGCCCGCGTCCGTCAAGCTGGACGGCGACAGCAGCATCCTGCTTCTTCCGGGCAAAGAGCAGCAGGTGAAATTTAAAATATTGGATCAGTACGGCGACCAATTCAATGCGGCGCTTCCCGACTACAAAGTCGAATACAAGCTGGAGAGGACCGCGGGCGAAGCGGGGGCGGTTACGACCAAAGGCGCGGCCGTTCTGAACGACGAGACCGCCGCGGTCAGGATCGAAATGAACGACAGCTCCGGGAAAGGGGTAACGTTCGTCGCCGATCCGGCGAAAACGGGATCTTACCGGCTAAGCGTCTCGCTCATAAGAGTGGACTCGTCCGGCGCCCTTATCGGCATCCTGTCTTCGGCTTCGGCCGTTGCGGAAGTATACGGAGGCAGTCAGACGCTGACCTACGAAATGGAACTTGACGATACGCTGTTCGCGGCCGGCAGCTACTATTACGAGCGCAAGGAAATTACGACGGTCACCGATTCGACCTACCTGCTCGCCAGCAGAGACCTGTTCGCAAGGGAAATCGAAATCAGCGCCAAGGACGAACAAGGCAGAGACGTCGCTCTTCCTTCCGGTATTATTCGGCAGATCGGGTCATCCGACCCGGATGTGATTGGCGACGACGACGTATCCCGGATTATAGGGCTGAGCGCCGGAAAGGCGACGGTTACCGTCATTTTCGATACGCCGACGGGGGCGCGAACGCTGAGCAAGGAAGTGGTCGTTAAAGATGAGCGTCCGGCGATTCAGGAGATGAAGGTCGACAAGTCCGCGAACGTGATCGACAGCAGTCTTCCGAACGGCCTTCTTCCGTGGGATGAACGACTGATGAAGAAGGTTACCGTGACCGACCAGTACGGCAACAGCGTCGCGAACGATAAAATCGCCGAATACAACGATTTGTTCGGCATCTCCTTCTTAATCGGAGACATTCATTACGTGCCGAATACTTCTCCGGACAAGAAAGATAAAATCTATATCGACGACGGCAACCGGATCGTGTATAAGCCGGGCAGCGGCAATGAGGACGAACCCAATATGACGGATTTCACTTTGACGGCGGTTGCGCCTAACGGCAAAACGTCCTCGACCTTCATAACCGTAAATTAATTCGCAGCTTTCGATTTCCGCCCCTGCCGGTACCGGCAGGGGCGGTTTTCTTTAAAGGGGGACCTTCGCGGGAGCGAATATAGGGCAGGGAAGGACAAAGAAGCCGACAAAAACGGACTTGAAAAGCAGATTTCCCCCATAGTTCGGGCAGAATCCACCAATGATCGGCCAACGCAGTGAGATATACTAAATTTGACAGCGACGCACGATATTTCAATATGCGAAATGGGGGATTCATAATGACGACGGCAAACCGCATCGACGAACGGCTCGGCGCGGGGAGAAAAGCGCTTCGCACCTTACCGGGCGCTTTGCTGCTCGGTTCGACGGGCGCGCGCCTTTGGGCCGATTATTTGGAGCCGCGGCCCGGCTTCGGCGGCAGGTTCGATTTTATTCACAAGGTTAACATTCCCTTGCTTTATACCGTATCGGCATCCGGAACCGAGAGCTTCGAGCCGTGCCGGACGGCATGGTACCCCAGCCATTTGAGAATGGAATATGAGGATAACCGGCTATCGTTCCGCGAGCAGAAGTTTATTGCATGGGACGATTGCGCCGTGTCCTTCCAGACGTGGACCAACCTCGGCAGGGAGGAAATTGTGCTGCGGCTGGAAACTTACGGAGATGTGTTTCATGACACCGGCAGCGGGCTTTACGGGACGTTCCCGGTCGGGCATCTTAGCTTTCATATCGACGCCGCAATCGTATCGAGCGATGAAGAGTTGTTCCGGGAAGTCCTTCTGAAGCCGGGGGAAACGAAATCGTTCATGATCGCCGCGGCGCTTGGAATCAGCGGTCAGGACAAGCCGGATGAGCTGACGCGGAGGGCGGGCGCGTATGCGCTTGGCGGCCGTTCCCATGAGAAGACCGTTGCCGGTTATATCGATGCTTATCAGCAGTGGTTCGATCGTATTCCGGATTTTCGCTGCAGCGATCCGCTGCTGAACAAGACGTGGACCTACCGCTGGTTTTTGCTGCGCCACAATTTGGCCGATCCGAAGTACGGGCGTCTGCAGCATCCATTGTTCTACGAGGGCAGATCGCACAAGAAGAGCAAAGCCCCTTTCAGCAAGGGGGGATGGGAATTTTGCAAGCTGATCAACCTGTCCGTTCCGCTGCATCTCATGGACGCCAGATGGCATCACGACCCGGCCTACGGCGTAGGCTCTCTGCAAAACATGAAGGAAAGCCCGAACGAGGACGGCATGTTCTGCTGCCTGACCGTCGATACCGTGATGCATTCCTTCGCCAATTTCTCCTGCTGGGCCGCGTACCAGCTGTACCTCGTACACCGGAACAAGGAGACGATGAGGGAGCTGCTGCCGGGCTTGAAAGCGCAGATCGCCGCCTGGAAGCGGGCGCACGGCAGCGACCGGGACGAATTGATGATCGAATACCGCCATACGCGCACGGGCAAGGAATACCAGCCGAGCTATTGGTATTTTCATCAATATCCGAGAAACCCGAAGGATCCGGCAACCTATACGCATGTCAAACGCGTCGACCGGACGGTATACCATTATTTGAATGCGCTTGCCGTAGCCAGGCTGTGCGAGGAGCTGGGCGATCCGGACGCCGGGGCGTTCCATGAGCAGGCAGAGCTCATCAAAGAAGATATATTGCAAAAAATGTGGGATTATGAAAGCGCATTCTTCTATGATCTTCATCACGAAACCGACGAAAAGGCGCTGGTGAAAAACATCGTCGGCTTCTATCCGGCTTGGGCGCAAATCATCGACGGCAAGCATGACGCGCTCATCGATCATCTGTTCGATCCGGGAGAGTTCGACACGGGCTGCCCGTTTCCGTCCGTCGCGGCCGATTGTCCCGCTTATACGAGGGACGGCGGATGGATGGGACATTTCGTGAAAGGGCGCAACGGCTGCGTGTGGGACGGGCCGACATGGCCGTATACGAATGCGATCGTCCTCGATGCGCTGGCCAAGGAGAGCAAGCGGAGCGGCCACCGGCATGACAGCCGGTTCATCCGCTATTTGCGCGAATACTCCTTTCTGCACTTCTTCAACAGGGATTTGAACCAGCCCGGGCTCGTCGAGCATTACAACAGCGCGACGGGCGAGCCGCTCAGCGACGAGCAGGAGTACAATCATTCGTTCTACATCGATCTGCTGATCGCGCATATTGCCGGATTGTCCATCGAAGCGGACCGTATCGTCCTCGATCCGGTCGATGCCGGACTCGATTATTTCTGCCTTGACCGGATCAAGGCGGCCGGGGCAGAGCTTCGCGTGACTTACCGGAAGCCCGGATGCGTGCCGGACGATGCCGGCATCGAAGAAGGCTATCGGTTGTACGTGAACGGCGAACAAGCCTTTGCAAGCGACGGACTTCGCCGGTTCGAACTGCCTTTGCGCGAATTGCGGCGATGAACGGAAGGAGGAGATTGAGGTGAACGGAATAATCGCGGAGCTTAGGGGCGAGAATTTCTTTGATCTCGACATCGATATTTTCGTCAACCGGGAGCAGGAAGCCTTTTCTCTCGGCCAGCACACGCATGATTTCGTCGAGATCAATATTGTCGGAGAGGGCTGCGGTTTTCATTACATCGAGGATCAGGTGGTGCAGGTCAAGCAAGGGGACGTCTTTCTCATCCCGATCGGCACCTCGCATGTATTCCGCCCCTCCTCTCCGGAGCGCGATAAGGTGCTTGTCGTGTACAACTGCATCTTCCGGAACAAGGCGATGGAAAATTGGAGCCATCATTTCTCCGAAAATTCGGAAACGATTCGCATGATCCTGTACCCGCAAGAGCGGAAAGGAAGATGGCTTCAGTTTCACGACAAGCACAGCACGCTTCACAATATGATCCACAACATGCATTGCGAATATTTGAAACGGAATCAAGGCTGCGAAATCATATTGAACACGACGCTGATCCAGCTGTTGATCATGCTGCAGCGCATGGAGATGGAGAAAGAGTACATGCCTTCCCCCAACGACAAGCTGGACGACGTCATGCATTACATTAAAAATCATTACTCCAAAAATATTACGGCCCAAAACGTGGCGGACCATTTCTATATGAGCATCAGCCACTTTCAGCGGCAGTTCAAAAAATTGACGGGACATACGTTTATCCAATATTTGCAAAATATTCGGATTCAAAAATGCTGCGAGCTGCTCGAATCGACGGATATCTCCATCCACGAAATCGCCAACCTGGTCGGATACCTGGACATGAAGTTTTTTCATGCGCTGTTCCGCAAGAAGACGGGCGTCACGCCTAGAAAATACCGGCAAAATTTCCAGGAGTGGAAGATCGAATAGCTCCGCTCCCAAAAGCGTAATCCGCCTATAGAATGTGCGAACCTCACCTATAATTCAATCAAAAAGCCAATATATAATGATTACCATAATAAAAAAGCTGTAACCGTTATCATGCAAATAGGAACCGGGAGGTGCCAATGTGGGCTGTATCATATTGAATCACGTGGAAAAACGATACGGCAAGGACAAACTTAGCGCCGTGCAGGATTTTAATCTGGAAATCAAGGACGGAGAATTTCTCGTCATGGTCGGCCCGTCCGGATGCGGCAAATCGACTACCTTGCGAATGATCGCGGGGCTCGAGAACATCTCGTCCGGCGAAATTTATATCGGCGACCGTCTGGTCAATCATCTGCCTTCGAAGGACCGCGATATCGCGATGGTATTTCAAAACTATGCGCTATATCCGAACATGAACGTTTACGAGAATATCGCGTTCGGTCTGCGCATGCGCAAGCTGCCCAAGCACGAAATCGATATGGCCGTCAAAAAAGCGGCCCGGACGCTGGAAATCGAAAATTTCCTGGAACGGAAGCCGAGGCAGCTGTCCGGCGGGCAGCGGCAGCGCGTCGCGCTCGGCAGGGCGATCGTCCGCAATCCGCAGGTGTTCCTCATGGATGAGCCTTTGTCGAATCTCGATGCCAAGCTGCGGGTGCAGATGAGGACGGAAATCATTAAGCTGCACAAGCAGCTCGGCGTGACGACGGTATACGTGACGCATGACCAGGTCGAGGCGATGACGATGGGCAACCGCATCGTCGTCATGAAGGACGGGATCGTCCAGCAGGTCGATACGCCGCAGCGAATATACAGCAGCCCGAAGAACATGTTCGTGGCCGGATTCATGGGCGCTCCTCCGATCAACTTGGTGGAAGGCAAGCTGCTCGAGGTGTCCAGAGGGGCGCTTGAGTTCCATACCCGGAAATATTCGCTCGCAATCCCCGACAGCCAGTCGAAGAAGCTGATCGATAAGCGAAAGGCAGGCAGGAGCGTCATGCTCGGCATTCGAAGCGAGCACGTCCATCTGGATCCCGCCATGCGAGAGACGAACCCGCATTCGCAAATTCCGGGCATCCACAAGCTCAGCGAGTTTATGGGAGCGGACCTTTATTTATATGCCGAGATCGGGGCGAGCCAATTGATGACCGTCCGCTCCAACATCGACCAAGGCAGCCGGGAGAACGAAAAGGTTATTGTTACGCTCGATATGCGGAAAGCGCTCTTCTTCGATTTGGATACGGGAGAAAACTTGCTGCACGACGATGATCGCATGGAGGGATGAATCGTGAGAGAGTTTTTGCGGTTCCGGCATCGGATCGGAATCGCGATCGTGTTGGTGTTGCTGTCCGGGACGGCCTTTAACGGCTATGCGTCGCAGCTGCCGGCGGGCGTGAACGATTCCGTAACGGAGGACGAGGCGCCGCCGCAGGCGCCTGAATCCGGCCTCCAAGACGTCGGCGGACAGACGGATTCGGATCGCGGCGAGCCTTATTATTCCGAAGTGCTGGAGCAGTGGAAGCAGCAAGGAATCCCCGAAGCGAGCGGTCAAATAACCGTCCGGGGGACTGCGTACGCCGGCAAGTCGGACAATGCGAGAATCGAAGCGGGCTCCTTCGAGAACAAAGACGACGTGCTCGTATGGGCGGCGGAATCCGATGAATGGATCGAATATGAAATCGACGTCGAACGGGAAGGGCTGTACGCGATCGACATTTCCTATCATCCCTTCGTCGGGGAAAAATACCGCAAGCCGATTACGCTGAATGTTCTGTTCGATCAGAGCAGACCTTACCTGGAATCCAGATCGATTCAGCTGTACCGGAAATGGCAGGACGCCATGCCTCCGGAGAAAGACGAATACGGCGATGAAATCCGGCCCGCTTCGCAGGATGTCAGCGACTGGATGACCGCCCGGCTGCGCGATTCGGGGGGCGCCTACGAACGTCCGCTGCTTTGGCATTTGACGGCGGGCAAGCATGTGCTGCGCCTGTCCGGCAGCGATCCGCTGGCGATCGAGTCGATCATGCTGCAAGCTCCCGATCCGATCGACGATTATAAGACCGTCGCAAGCAAGCGGACCGGGGAAGCGGCTGCCGTATCCGGCGATGCGATCGAGATCGAGGCGGAGCGGGCGGCTTGGAAGAACGACTCTTCCGTCTCGCTTTCCTACGATAACGACGTCGCCTCCACTCCCTATGAGAGAGGGAAGTTGATCTACAACGCCATCAACGGAGAACGCTGGGCGACGGGCAATCAAGAAATAACCTGGACCTTCGACGTTCCGGAGGACGGCTTATACAAAATCGCGATGCGCTTTCAGCAGTCCTATTCCTCCAACCGTTCGACATTCCGATCCATATCGGTAAACGGAAAAGCGCCTTTCTCGGAAATGGAGGCTTACCGGTTCCCTTATGCGTCGGGCTGGCAAGGGACTACGCTCCAGGACGGGAACGGCGAGCCGTACGAGTTCGAGCTGAAGAAGGGGACGAACACGCTGACGATGCGCGTCACGCAAGCTCCGCTGAAGCCGATCATGGTCGATTTGGACCATATTATATCCGGTCTGAAGGACCGGGCGCTTGATATAACCGCGCTCACCGGCGGAGCCGTGGATCCGAACAGGACCTGGAACATCGAACGCGATTTGCCCGATTTTGTCGCCCAATTCCAGGACTTGTACGATCGGCTTCGCGATGTCGAGAAGCGTCTCATCTCCGTCAACGGCAGATCGGATGCCCTGACGCAGGGGATGGTTACCGTCGAGAAGGATATGCAGGAGCTTCTGGGCAACATCAATCATATTGCTTACGAAGCCGATAAGCTGACGGGCATGCAGGGCAAGCTCGCCGATTATTTGCAGCAGCTGGGCACGCAGCCGCTTCAGCTCGACCGTCTGTACATCGTCCCGGCAAGCGAGGACGTTCCGAAGCTGGAAGCAAGCTTCTTCCAGAAGGTCAAAGGTGGCTTGTTCGACTTCCTGCATACGTTCAAGCCCAAGACGAAGCTTGGCAACGGGGAGAAGGGGGAGCTGAACGTCTGGGTCCAGCGGGGCAGGGACTACGTCAATCTGATCCAGCAGCTGGCCGATGAAATGTTCACCCCGGAAACGGGGATCAAGGTGAAGGTGAACCTGCTGCCGAGCTCGGATCAGCTCGTGCTCATGAACGCGGCCGGCATCGCGCCGGACGTCGCGCTTGGCCTGTCGCAGGATCTTCCGTTCGAATACGCGGTGCGGGGAGGGTTGTACGACCTGACGCAATTCCCCGATTTCGATCAAATCTACGAGCGGTTCGCTCCCGGAACATGGATACCGTTCTATTACGACGGAGGCTATTACGGCATCGCGGAGACGCAAACGTTCGAGATGCTGTACTACCGCAAGGATGTGCTGAGCCGCTTGGGGTTCGACGTTCCGGATACGTGGGATGACGTCTACGAGATGCTTCCGACGCTGCAGCAGAACAACTTGAACTTTCCGCCCGTATCGAACGCCGCGTTCATCTATCAGAACGGCGCCGAATTTTTCGAGCAGGACGGAATGAAGACCGCTTTGACGACGCCGAAAGGGTTTGAAGGCTTCAAAGAGTGGACGGATCTGTACAACGTTCATGCCGCCGACCAGCAGCTCGCCAGCTTCTTCCAGTCGTTCCGAAGCGGCGCCGTCCCGATCGGAATCGCCGATATAACCGCCTACATCCAGCTGATGGTCGCGGCGCCGGAGTTGAACGGACTGTGGGGCATCGCGCCGATACCGGGCAAGCTGCAGCAAGGCGGAACCGTTGCCCGCTGGATGAGCGGCGGCGTCCAGAGCGGCGTCATGTTCAAAAGCACGAAAATGGCGGAGGAAGGCTGGAAGTTTCTGAAATGGTGGACGTCCGCGGAGGCGCAGGAGCGATTCGGCAACGATATCGAGATGCTGAACGGACAAGCGTTCCGCTGGAATACGTCGAATATCGAGGCTTTCATGACGCTCCCGTGGAAACCGGAAGATGCGGCCAGCATCCTGGAGCAGTGGCGATGGTTCAAGGAAATCCCGAACGTCCCCGGCTCCTACTATTTGGCCCGCGAGCTTCAAAACGCATGGAATCGCACCGTGCTCGACGGCATCAATCCCCGGAGCTCGCTGGAAACCGCCGTCAAGGACATCGAGCGGGAGATGAGCCGGAAATTGCAGGAATTCAAGTTCATCGACGCAAACGGCAAACCCGTCAAATCCTTGGATTTGCCGGTGGTGAAGGAGCCTTGGAAAGGAGTGGAGCCGTATGTTGAAAGCGGAATCGAAGCCGATTAACAGCCTGGATGCGACAGCTGCCTATAATACGGCGCGCAAGACGCAATCGCTCCTCAAGACGATCTGGTCCTACCGCGTTTCTTATCTTTTCATCGCGCCGTTCATGATCTGCTTTATTCTATTCATCATGATTCCGGTCATCGCGGCCTTTTGTCTCAGCTTTACTTATTTCAACTCGCTGCAGCCGCCGCGGTTTGTCGGATGGGACAATTTCCGCTACATGATCTCGCAGGATTTGCTGTTTATCAAGTATGCGCTGCCCAATACGTTCAAATTTTCCGTTATTGTCGGTCCCGGAGGCTATCTTGCCGCGTTTTTCCTGGCGTGGCTGATCTCGATCCTGCCGCGGACGTCGCGCAAATGGTTTGCCCTGGCGATGTACTCCCCGTCCCTGACGGGGGGGATCGCCATGGCCATCGTGTGGCAGCCGATGCTCTCCGGTGACCGCATCGGTTACTTGAACAGCTTCCTGCTTAAGCTCGGCCTCGTCAGCGAGCCTCAATTGTGGGTAACGAGCAAGGAATATTTGATGACCTCGATGATCGTCGTCACCTTGTGGTCCAGCATGGGAATCGGCTTTCTGGCCATGCTGGCCGGCATTCTGAACGTGAACTCCGAGCTGTACGAAGCCGGCAAGCTCGACGGCATCCGAAGCCGCCTGGAGGAAATATGGTACATTACGATTCCGTCGATGAAGCCGCAGATGCTGTTCGGCGCGGTCATGGCCATCGTCGGCACGTTCAAGGCAGGGGGGATCGGCAGCCAGCTTTCCGGCATGAACCCGACGCCGGAGTATTCGGGGCATCTGATCGTCAACCATATTAACGATTACGGCTTTATCCGCATGGAGCTCGGCTATGCGACGGCTTTATCCGTCTTCCTCTTGCTCTTGATGTATGTGGCCAACAAGTTTTGTTGGAGTTTGTTCGGTACGAAGGAGGATGAATGATGAAAACGACGTCGGCGATTCGCTTTTCCGGGCTTTGGCGGAGACGCGCCAAGCCGTTCCGCCTGACTCCGACGGAGAAGATATCGGCGGTCATGCTCGTTCTTCTCAGTATTTTTATGCTGATGCCGCTCGTGTACATTTTCAACAACGCGCTCAAGCCTTACCAGGAGCTGTTCAATTATCCGCCGACGATATGGGTTCGGAACCCGTCGATGCAAAATTTCATCGAATTGTGGGCGATTACGAAAAACTCGGCCATTCCGATGTCCCGGTATATTTTCAACAGCGTATTCGTGGCCGTTGCGACCGTCGTGCTCGTCACGGGCGTAAGCGCGATGTGCGCGTATCCGATCTCCAAGCATAAATTTCCCGGTCATCGGATCGTATTCGGCTCCATTCTCGTGACGCTGTTGTTCGCGCCGGAAACGGTCGCGATTCCAAGGTATTTGGTCGTCAGCAATTTGGGCGTCATGGACACGTATTTCGGGCATCTTCTCCCGATGGTTGCCGTACCGGTCGGCGTGTTTCTAATGAAGCAGTTTATCGATCAGCTGCCGGACGAATTGCTGGATGCGGCGAAGATAGACGGCGCGAAGGAATTTACGATCTTTCTGAAGATCGTCATTCCGATCTGCATGCCCGCGGTGGCGACGATCAGCATCATCGCCTTTCAGGACGCATGGGGAAATACGGAGACGTCAACCCTCTTCATGCAGGATGAGACCATGAAGACGTTTCCGTTCTTTATTTCCACGCTGACCTCCAATATGGCCAACAATGTGGCAAGGCAAGGGGCGGCGGCCGCCGCCGCGCTCATCATGTTCCTGCCGAATCTTATCATATTTCTTATCTTTCAGAGCAAGGTCATCACAACGATGGCTCACTCGGGCATCAAGTGATGCGGAGCAAACGGAGGTCTAAAGCATGAAACCTAAACGCGGCGGGCTGTGGTTGTTCCTTTCGCTGATCATCTTGAGCACCGTGTTTTTTCCATTAACGGCCAAGGCCGACGTCAAGTACGACACGTACACGAAGAATAGCGCCGGCAACCTGATCTGGCTGCAGCCAGCCTACATTCCGATCGATGTCATCGGAGAAGATTTGTATATGCCCGATCCGAACGATCCTTCGGTGAAGACGGTATCGTCCCTGTCGCATCCGAAAGACATTTTTATCGATGACGACAACGAGATCTACATCGCGGATACGGGAAACAACCGGATCGTGCATCTGGACGGCGGCGGCGGGCTCGTCCGCTTCCTAACCGTTCCGGAAAGCGCGCTGAACAAGCCCGAAGGGGTGTTCGTCACCAAGGAAGGCGAAATCTTCGTCGCCGATACCGGCAACCGGAGAATCGTCAAATTGGATAAGGACGGGAAGCTGGTCAAGGAATTCGTTAAACCGGATTCGCAATTTATTTCCGACACGTTCGTCTTTACGCCGGTCAAGCTGATCGTCGACGAGCGCGGATTTCTGTACGTCGCATCGCAAGGGAGCTACGAGGGACTGCTCGTGCTCGATCCGAACGGCCATCTTCAAGGGTATTTCGGAACGAACGAGACGGTGCTGTCCGCCATGGACGCTTTGAAAAAATGGCTGTATACCGAGAAAATGTACGCCAGGGAAGTGCTGAAGAGGCCGGAGACGATCAACAGTCTCGCAAGCGACGGCAACGGGTTCATCTACACCGTTACCGGAGGATCGATTTCCAGCGACCAGCTGAAGAAATTGAACTCCCGCGGGGCCGACATGCTGCGAAGCTCGCAGGGCTCGTTCGGGGAATACCGTCCGTCCGATGCGAGAGGGCTCGCGCCGACCGCCGTCAAGACCCCGCAGCTGATCGACGTGGCGGTCGACAGCGAAGGTAATATCGCGGTCGTCGACCAGCAGTTCAAATATATAAGCCATTACGACGGCAACGGAACCTTGCTGTACTTCTGGGGCGGGCCGTCCGCCGCGGGCACCTCCCAGATCGGGCTCATGAAGAGCCCCGTCGCGCTCGATTTCAACGCGCGCAACGAATTGTTCGTCCTGGACGATCAGGAAAATATTATTCAGAAGTTCCGGATGTCGGAATTCGGACAGAAGGTCGTCGAAGCGAACAAATTGACCTTGGCGGGCTTCTATGAGGATAGCGAGAAGCTGTGGCAGGAGGTGCTTCGGCTGAACGCCGATTTCAGCCCGGCGATTCAAGGTCTGGCGCAGGCGGCGTTCAAAAAGGAGCAGTTCGAAGAGGCGAAAAGGCTGTTCAAAGCCGCGGGCGATCAGGAAGGGTTTTCCGAATCGTATTGGCAAATTCGGCTGCTGTGGTTTCAGCAAAACTTTTCCTGGATCGCTACGATTATAATGGCAGGCATTTTCCTGATGGTCGCGCTCGATAAGTGGACGGTGACGAAGCGTCTCAAGGCCAAATGGCGCAGCCGGGAACGATCGCGAAATCCGCTCATTACCCATTTCAAGCATGCGTTCTTTATTTTGAGGCATCCGGTCGACGGCTTCACCGCCATCCGGTATGAAGGCAAAGGAACGTATTGGAGCGCGGCCGTCATTATCGCCGGGACTTATTCCGCCCTCTTGATTCGCGAATACGTCACCAGCTTCTCGTTTCAGCTCGTTCATTTCGTCAACGTTTACAACGTATTCACCCAGTTTTTCATCGTGTGGATCATGTGGGTCATCGCCAATTATTTGGTCAGCTCGATCTACCGGGGCGAGGGCAGATTCCGGGACATCTTCATAGGAAGCGCTTACGCGCTCGTTCCGTACATTCTTATCGGCATTCCGCTAGCCTTGCTGTCCAACGTCATGACGTTGTCGGAATCGTCCGTTTACAACTTCGTTTCCCAAGGCCTCGTCATTTGGATCGGCCTGCTCATGTTCTGGAATACGCAGTGGATTCACAATTACAGCGTCGGCGAAACGATCATTAACATCGTGCTGACTCTCGTCACGATGATCGTCATTGGCCTTCTTCTCTTTATTACGGTTGGATTGACAAGCGATTTGTTCTCCTTCCTCTATGAACTCTACCAGGAGGTGACTTTGCGATGAAGTGGATCAAACCGCTGCTCGCCAAACGGAATTTGCCCGCCGTAATCGCAGCCGTCCTGCTTGTTATTGCCGTTAGTCTGATCGCCGCCAATACCCGGTTCGTTTGGAAAACGACGGCGGCACCGCCGCCGGCTCCGGCGGATAACGGCTCCGGCGGCGCTCACACCGATAGCCAAGCCGCGCTGCCCGATTCGACCGGCTTCAGCCAGGTAGCGGAGTCGGAGCTGCTCCGTCTGAAGATGGACGCCAAAACCGGCCATTTCATGATGGAGGACAAAAGGAACGACGAGGTCTATTATTCCTATCCCGATCCTAAGTATTGGGCGAAGGAAGACATATCGAAAACCTGGAAGCAGCATCTCTCCTCGCCGATCATGCTTCAGTATGTCGATTTCTCGGAGCCGATTCTGAATCCGAAGGAGCTCAGCTTTACTCCCGGCGTTGACCGCATTAAGGACTTGAAGACGATCCCCGGAGGCTTCTCGCTGACCTTCGAGCTGCCGGAGACGGGCTTTACGATACCGGTCGAGGTTACCGTCGACGGCGATTACGTCCAGACGAAGATCGTTCGGGAGGGCTTGAAGGAGAACAAGCTCGGACTCGTCTGGGTCAGGCTGTATCCGTTCTTCGGCGCGACCCATACGGACGGACAAGAAGGCTATTTGTTCATCCCGGACGGCCCCGGGGCGCTCATCCGGTTCAAGGATAACAAGCTGAATGTCAATAAGGTGTACGACGAGAGCGTGTACGGCTCGGATATGGTTTATCAGGGACTCTACAATAACCGGAATCCGGTTACGATGCCCGTCTTCGGAATGAAATCCGGCGATAAAGGATTTCTGGCCGTCCTGAACGACGGCGAGGCGTATGCCAATATCGTAGCGTCGCCCGCCGGCGTGTTCAGCGATTACAACTGGATTACGGCACAGATGAACTTCCGGTCGAGCTTTCTTCAATATACGAGGAAAAACGCGGAGGAATCCGGCTTCGTCGATTTCAACCGGGATGAGCTGTTCGGCAGCGATCGGGCCGTCAGGTACTACCTGCTCGATAAGGCGAATTCGGACTATGTCGGGATGGCGGAGCGCTACCGCCGGTATCTAATAGAAGAAAAAGGATTGAAGAAGATGGATGCCGCCTCTTCCGGCGTGCCGCTTCACATGACCATTGTCGGCGGCGATCAGGAGAAGGGAACGCTGGCGGCTCGGTACATCAAGGGCACGACGACCGCAGAAGCGGAGCAAATGGTGAGAACGCTGCACGAGCTGGGAATCGGGAATCTGTCCATCACCTATACCGGATGGCAAAAAGGGGGCTACAGCGAATTCGGGCGAACGCTGCCCGTCGATCCCGGCATCGGCGGCGACGAAGGGATGAAGTCGTTCGTCGATTATGCCCACAGCCTGGGCGCTCCGGTCTATCTGGATACGGAATACGCCTTGAACAACACCGGGGCGGGAGGCTTCGAGAAGGAATTTGCCGGCGTGACGAATTTGGCCGGGCAAACGATCGACATGCGCATGCTTTACAACGAGGATCATGTATCCGCGGTCAGCGATAAGTTCAATTTGAATTCGGTCAAAGGCGACTTGGAAGGCTACAAGAAGCTGGGCATCGACGGCCTTGTCGTGAACCGCACGGGGCAAGAGCTGTTCAGCGATTACAATACCAAATACGGCTCGTCAAGGGATGAAGCGAAGGAGGTCCAGGCCGAAATTTTGAACACCGTCCGGAACGGTTTGGGCGGCGTGCAGGGCGTAAGCTCGAATTTTTATGCGTTGCCGTACGTTCGCCATATTCAAAATATGGTTTCCGACTACTCCTACGATTTGTTTGCGGACGAGGCGGTTCCCTTCGCGCAAATCGCGACGCATGGCTTGCTCTCGTATTCGTTTGATTATTCGAACAACCGGGATGAGAACGGCAACGGCTTTTTGCGGGAAATCGAATACGGGGCCGTCCCTTCATACGTGTTCACCCAAGCGGACACCAGCGATTTCCAGCGCGCGTACGGCATCCGTTTCTACAGCACGAAGTTTTCGGACTGGAGCTCGTACGCGGCGGAAGAATACAAGCGCTTCAACGAGGCGCTCGGCGACGTTCAGAACCAATTCATCGTCGATCACAAGACGATCGCGCCCAATGTAAAGGAAACGGGCTACGAGAACGGCAAGCGGATTATCGTCAACTACAATACGGAGCCTTATGCGTACGGCGATTTGGAAGTTCCGGCGAAAGACTTCATCGTGTTGGACGGGGAGGCGGCGAAGCCATGAATAAAGCGACGAAGCTTAGAGCGTCCATGATGGAATATGTCGAAGGAACGATATTCATTGCTCCCTGGTTTATCGGCTTTGTGCTGTTCATGGGCTTTCCGCTCGGATTTTCCCTCTACATGAGCTTCCGCAAAGTCAATGTGGTGGCGACGGGGATGACAAGCTCGTACGTCGGGCTGAAGCATTACAAGGATATATTGCTGGAAGACGGCAGCTTGCTGTATAACGATTTGATCCCGTTTCTTCAGAAGACGCTGTTCATGGTTCCGGTTATCGTCATCTTTGCGTTGCTCATCGCCATTGTCTTGAACCAAAGGTTTGCCGGCCGTTCGCTGTTTCGCGCCATATTTTTTCTGCCGGTCATCTTGTCCACGGGACAGGTCGTCAGCGAGCTGCTGACGCAGGGGGAAGGCGCGCTCGGCTTTATGTCCAAATACAACGTGTCGGGACTGATCAGCGGGAATCTGCCCGCTACGTGGGCGACCCCGCTCATCTGGATCCTCGATTCCTTCGTTCTGATTTTGTGGTACTCCGGGGTTCAAATTTTGATCTTCCTCGGCGGAAGGCAGACGATTTCCAATTCGGCGTACGAGGCGGCTCGCATCGACGGGGCGGGCCCGTGGGCGGCTTTTTGGAAAATTACGCTGCCGGCGATGACGCCGTTTATTTTCCTGAACATGATCTACACGGTCGTCGACTTGTTCACGTTCCCGACCAACCCGATTATTATGCGGGTGCGCGATAGCGAGTACGGGCAGTTCAGCGCGCTCATCTGGCTTTACTTTATCATCATCGGCATCTTTTTGATTATTATTTTCATTCTTTTCAGCAGGGCGACGAAATCCCAGCGAATGGTCGCATAGCGGCCGATCATGACGGAAGAGGTGAGGCAGGATGGACAAAATGCTGGCCAAAATCGGTTTGCGGACCAAACGCGCGGACATTTCCGCGCGTTTGGGAACAAAGCTGGAATTGTCCGCGGATTTAAGCTGGTTGAGCAAGGTCCGGTATTCCATTTTCGGCAGGGAGGCCGACAAAGGGCTTTTATTTAAACTATTCATTTACGTGATTCTGATCGACGCGGCTTACATTTACTTAAAGCCGGTGCTGCACATGGTCACATCCATGGTCAAGGACGGAGCGGATTTGCTGGACCCTTCGGTCAATTGGATTCCGCGGGTCGTCTATTTCGGCAATCTTCAGGATGCCTGGGCATGGCTCCAATATCCGAAGGCTTTCGGGCTCAGCATGCTGCTGTCCGTCTCCGTGGCTCTGCTCCAAACCTGCTCCTGCGCGATTGCCGGCTATGCCTTCGCAAGGCTGAAGGTGCCTTTCAAGCCGGTCCTGTTCTTCTTTCTGCTGATCACCTTTATCGTGCCGCTCCAGCTAACGATTCTGCCGAATCTGGTCTTCGCCAGAGTGCTTGGCGTTCTGGATACGGTCCTTCCGATCATCGTTCCCGCCTTGTTCGGGCTTGGGCTTAAAGGCGCGCTGTTCATTATCATTTACCGCCAGTTCTTCTCCACCCAGCCGAAGGAGCTTGAGGAAGCCGCCAGAATCGACGGAGCGAGCGTCTACAAAGTGTTCTTCCGAGTGATGATGCCGCTGGCCAAGCCGGCCATTCTTGTCGTATTCCTATTCTCCTTCGTCTGGACCTGGAATGACTTCTATTTGCCGAGCATGTATTTGGCCAATACCGAAACGCCGCCGCTGTCGCTCGGCATCTCGCGCATCGCTTCGATGATCCGGGCGCAAGCCGAAATTAGCGGACCTTCCATCTTCACCGAGCCGATCAGCATGGCGACGACGTTCCTGATGATCCTGCCGCCGATCATCCTCTATGCATTCGCCCAGCGGTGGTTCATCGAAGGCGTTGAAAGAACGGGTATCGTCGAATAGGTAAAAGAAGTAATAACAGCCTATAAATGTGAAATGATCCGCCTATAAGTATAGGAAGCATCCGATATACATTTGAACTAACGGCAAGCAGGAGAGGAGCGTGATACGCCTGGGAAGGACGAAATGCCAGACGAGGGGGAGGTCGAATGACTACCGCTGAACGATCGTTAATCGAAAAACCGCTTGTCAGGGCCGAAGGCATCGCGAAAACGTTCGGACACGGCGCCGGCAGCGTGCAGGTGCTGAGGGGCGCGAGCCTGACCATTCAGCCGCAAAGCCTCGTGGCGATACGAGGGAGATCCGGCTCGGGAAAAACGACGCTCATCAATATATTGGGAGCGCTCGACCGGCCGACGGAAGGAAAGGTGCATTTTAAAGGAACGGAAATCGGCGGGCTGACCGAATACAGGCGGAACAAGCTCCGCCGAACCGATATCGGGCTGATCTTCCAGTCCTTTGCCCTTGTGCCGATGATGTCGGCCTTCGAGAACGTCGAGTTCGGCCTTCGCATTGCGGGAATCGCTCCCGATTTCCATCGCGAATATGCGGAAAGAGCGCTCGAGCTTGTCGGCCTTAAAGGCCGGATGAAGCATCGACCGTTCGAAATGTCGGGAGGCGAGCAGCAGCGCGTCGCGATCGCTAGGGCGATTGCCCATAAGCCTTCGCTCATCCTGTCGGACGAACCGACGGCGGAGCTGGACAGCAAGATGGGGCTGCAAGTGATGAAGGTATTTATGGATCTGGTCAAGTACGAGGGATTGACCGTTGTCTTGACGACGCACGACGCGGCGATTATGGAAATCGTGGATCATGTTTATGCATTGGAGGATGGTCGCATTGCCGAGGAAAGGTAAAGGGATCCGGATCGTTATTGGCGTATCCGCCGTTATGCTCTGCCTGTCGGGCTGCTCGCTGCTTCCGGTCGAAGAGAAGCAATTGAAGCCGCCGCTCGCCAAACCGGCCGAACAGAAGATTGAGACCGTGGAAGTGAAACAAGGCGACATCGTGAAGCAGGTTACCGGCGTAGCCGCTTTCGTATCGGACAAAATGGATTATTTGTTCTTCAAACAATCGGGCGGAAGGCTGTCCCGGATCAATGTTCAATTGGGCGCCAAGGTGAAGGCGGGGGACGTTCTGGTCTCCACCGAGACGGACGAATTGGAAGCGGATGTGCGGCTGCAGGAAATCGAAATCGAGAAAATCAAAATCGAGCTCGAGCAGGCATTAGCCGAGAAGGGACAGGGCGATCCGGCGGTCAAGATGAAGCTGCTCGATCTTGAAAGCGCTCAAATTCAGTTGAATCTGCTTAAAAAGCAGCTCGAACAGACCAGGCTGATATCGTCCGTAGACGGCATCGTCACTTATATCGAACCGATGGAGCTTGGCGAACAGGTTTCGGCCTACAAGAAGCTGGTGACGATATCCGACCCTACCGAGAGGAAGCTCCTTTACGAAGCTTCGGACCGCGGCAATCTTGCCGGCGTTCAGATCAATATGAAGGTCAGCGTCAAGCTTAACGACAAAACCTATCAAGGGAAAGTGGTCCAGACACCTTCGACGGCTCCGGCGAGCAACAACGAAGCGATCGATGCCCGCAACGCCAAATCGGTCGTCATCGACGTGCAAGGCTTGCCGTCCGGAGTTAACATCGGCGATCAGGCGGACATCACGATCGTAACGGAGAAGCGGGATCAGGTGCTGATCATTCCGAGATCGGGGCTGCGCACCTATTTGGACCGCGATTATGTGCAGGTGCTGGATGGGGAAAGCCGCAAAGAGATCGATGTGGAGAAAGGAATCGTGACCGACACCGAGGTGGAGATCAGAAAGGGCTTGTCCGCAGGGCAAAAGGTGATTTTGGCTAATTAGGGGGCTTACGCATTGGCGCTGTTGATCATGATTTTGCGCAAAATGATAAAAAACAAATGGCTGGAGCTCAGCCTGCTGTTCGGCCTCGTCTTAACCGTCGCTTTAGCAAGCAGCATGCCGATCTATACGAACGCCATCCTGCAGCGAATGCTAAGTCAGGAGCTGCAGAACCTGCAGTCGGACACCGGACAGTATCCGGGCACGTATTGGCTGTCTGCCGACAATCCCGCCGCCGAAGGCGGCAAGGCCCCTCCGGATGAAGGCTTCTTCGCAACGGACGACTATTTAAGTCAGAAAGCGTCCGGCCGGTTCGGGCTTCCGGTGCAGCAGTTCGTTCGGGAGAGAGCCACGGCCGTATACAGCTTCCTGCCGTCCGACACCGAGCGGATGGACGTCAATAAGATCCGGTGGGCGAATTTCGCCGCGATCAGCGACGTGGAGAAGCATATTGCGCTGAAGGACGGACGGCTTCCGAAGAAAGAGCCGGTTGACGGCGTCTACGAGGCGCTTGTCGTTCCGGACGCGCTGACGGAACTCAATCTGGTTCTCGGCAATGTCTTTGCGGTTAAAGACGACAAGGTGAAATCGGAGATCAGGGTTAAGCCGGTAGGCGTGATCGAACCAAGCGATTATACGGATTTGTTCTGGTACAACTCCACGGTCAGCTACAAGAGCAGCTTCCTCATCGATCTGGATTTGTTCGATAAGTCGTTCACGAAAGGCAACGAGCTGACCGTCGAATCAAGCTATTGGTACTTCGCGCTCGACTACACGCGAATGACGCTGAGCTCGGCCAAGGATTTCCTCGCGGAGAACGGACGCATCGCCGCCCATATGAACGGGCAGTACGACACGCATTCGAAAAACGCGCCGGCGCTCCGAACGCTCGGCGTATACAAGGAGAAGGAAGCGAAGCTTAAAATCCTGCTGTTGTCGCTGAACGTGCCGGTCATGCTGATGCTCGGGTTTTACCTGTATATGGTGGCCAACCTGATTACGGAACGCCAGAAGACGGAAATCGCCGTGCTGCGCAGCAGGGGCGCAAGCCGGTTGCAAATCGTGCTCGGCTATACGATCGAAGGCTTGGTCCTTGGCGTCATCGCGTTTTTCGCGGGACCGTATGTCGGGGTCATGATCACCAAGGTGCTCGGAGCGTCCAGCGGCTTTCTGGAATTCGTCCAAAGAGCCAAGCTGCATGCGGAAGTGGGCAGGGAGGCATTCGAATACGCGCTGATCGCCATTGTGTTGTCGCTTGCGATGACGCTGCTTCCGGTACTGCTCGCGACCCGCTTCTCGATCGTCGCGCATAAGCAGCAGCTGGCGCGCATTCGGAAGCAATCGTTCTGGCACAAGTATTATATCGATTTCCTATTGATCGCGATATCGCTGTACGGCTTGCAAAGCTATGAAACGAGGATGAGCAAGCTGCTCTCTATCGGCGCGAATACGGCCGATATGTCGGTCGATCCGCTTCTGTTTCTTATTCCGGCGTTTTTCGTTCTGGGGCTCGGCTTATGCCTGCTCCGTCTATACCCGTGGTTCATCCGTTTGATTTATTTGATCGGAAGACGCTGGTGGCCGCCGTCGCTCTATTATACGTTAATCCAGGTCGGACGGACGTCCGCTTCGTACAAATTCATCATGGTGTTTATGATCATCACGATCGCTACCGGCATATTCAGCGCGAGCGCCAACCGCACGATCAACAAAAACGTCGCCGACAAAATCGATTACCGGATCGGCGCGGACATCGCGATGACCATCCGTTGGGAAAGCGACGCGCCGCCTATTCTATTGTCCGGCGGAGCGGCCGGCGCGGACGGGGATACGGCGGAGGAGACCGCATCCTCGAATAACGGGGCCCCGCGGAAGACGCAGTATACGGAGCCTTCGTTCCTGCCGTTTACGCAGATGCCGGAAGTGGAGCATGCGGCCAAGGTGTTCGTCAAGAAAGACGCCTCCTATTACGCTCCGGCGAGAGGCAACGACGGGGACGCTTCGAAGCTGCAGGAGCGGGGCAAAGTCGAATTGATGGGCATCGATACCTATGAGTTCGGCATGACGGCCTGGCTCAGAGACGGACTTCTCGATTATTCGTTCAACTCGTATTTGAACCTGCTCGCATCCGAGCCGACCGCCGTCCTTATTTCCAGATCGATGGCTATTCAGCATGGCCTGAATACGGGCGATTTGATCCAGATCGGCTGGTACGGCGCGGATACGGCGGAATTTATCGTCTACGGAATCGTCGATTATTGGCCGACCTGGAATCCGGGCGCGGGCGGGGCTCCGCAGCCGTCGGCGGACGACGGCGGCTCCGCCAAGCCGGCCATGCCGAGCCTCGTGATCGGCAATCTCTCTTATATTCAGAACAGCGTCTCCCTTGAGCCGTATGAGGTATGGCTGAAATTAAAGGAAGGGTCGTCCAGCGAGGATGTCTACCAAGCGGTAACGGACAAAGGCTATGACATTACTTCGCTTGCGGATGCGAACCAGGAGCGGATCAGGGCCGTCAACGACCCGTTCCAGCTTGCGATTAACGGCGTCATGACGCTTGACTTCCTTATTTCGATCGTCATTACGTTCGTCGGCTTCCTGCTGTACTGGGTGCTTTCCCTGTTCGCGCGAACGCTTCAGTTCGGCATCCTCCGGGCGATGGGGATATCCATTTTCCAACTGATCGGGATGCTGATCGCCGAACAGCTGCTCATTTCCGGGGCGGCGATCCTTCTCGGGGTATTGAACGGAAATTTGACGAGCCGGCTGTTCGTGAGGCTGTTCGAAATGTCCTTCGACAAGAGGACGCAAATTTTGCCGTTCGAGGTGACGTTTAATCCGAGCGACCAGGTTGGGTTGTACGTGATCGTGACGATCATGATGGTGCTGGGCATCGGAATCCTCGGCTTTACCGTATCCCGAATCCGCATCCATCAGGCGCTCAAGCTGGGGGAGGATTAGGATGATCCGATGTGAAAACCTGGTGAAAATTTATAAGCAGGCCGATTTGGAAGTGGTTGCCCTGCAAGGTCTTGACCTGCAGGTCGAGGCCGGCGAGCTGATGGCGATCATCGGCAACAGCGGCAGCGGAAAATCGACGCTGATGAACGTACTCGGAGGACTGGACCGGCCGACGGCCGGCTCGGTCACCGTAGACGGCAAGGATCTGCTGCAAATATCGGATCGGGAGCTGGTTCGGTACAAGCGGGAAAGCGTCGGCTTCGTCTGGCAAAATAACGCGCGCAATCTCATTCCGTACTTGACGGCGGAGGAGAACGTGGAGCTGCCCATTCTGCTCAAAGGCCGGCGAAAGCGGGAACGCGCGCGGGAGCTGCTTGAGGCGGTCGGCTTGAGCCATCGGCGCAACAACCGGCTCAGCCAGCTTTCCGGCGGCGAGCAGCAGCGCGTCGCCATCGCCATCGCGCTGGCCAACCATCCGAAATTGCTGCTGGCCGACGAGCCGACGGGATCGGTCGATTCGGCCATGGCCGGCCAGATTCTCGATTTGTTCCGGCATTTGTCCCATACGCTCGGTCTGACGGTCGTCATCGTCACCCACGACCCGCAGCTTGCCCAAAAGGTGGACCGCGTCGTTGCGATCCGCGACGGCAAAACGTCGTCGGAAATGGTCAGGCGCACGTCTTACGCGCAAGAGCTGAACGAACTTGCCGCCGATACCGAGGAAGACTCGCATATCGAATACGCCGTGCTCGACAGGGCCGGTCGGCTGCAAATTCCCGCATCCTATTTGGAAGCGATCGGGGCGAGCGGCAGCAACAAAGTCCGCGTCACGCTGGAAGACGGGAAAGTCGTCTTATCGCCTCCCCTGCCTTAAACCGGGGGGCGGCATTTATCCATCAAGCAGTTACTCATTCCATGAATCGGGGGGAATCGCATCCATGAAACGTCGTCTTATTGTTATGTTCGCCGCTCTGGCGGCTGCGGCCGTCGCCTTATCGGCGTGTTCTTCTTCAACGACCGCTACGGAAACGCCCGAAGAGAAAACGGCTATTTATGTAGGCAACGACACGATCGGCGATACGCTGACCAAGGACCATTTGACCAAGCTCGGGTTCGAAGTGACCGAAATGACGGACCGGGAAATTACGGACAAAAAAGCGCAAAACTACTCGCTCGTCTACATTAACTCCACCATCAGCAGCGCGGGCAATATCGGCACCAAACTGTACAATACGGCGGTGCCCGTCATTTACGCTTCCGGCAAAGTGACGAGCTACAACGACATGACGGGGACGGGGGAGAATACCGATTTCGGCAGAGTGCTGGGGACGGCCTTGAACGTAAAGGACGGCGAGCATCCGATCGCATCGGGTCTGAGCGGTACCGTCGAGGTGTACAAATCGAACGGCGGATTCGAATTCATCGTGCCTACCGGCGATGCCGCCGTCATCGCGACCGCCGCGGACGACGATACGAAAGCGCTCATCGCCGTGTACGACAAAGGCGTCAAGAACGGGATCGGCAATGCCGTGCCGGCCCGGCGCGCGTTTATGTATTTGGCGCCGGAGGATATCATCTATGCGACCGATGACGGCTGGAAGCCGTTCGATGCGACCGTGCAATGGGCGATCGGCGAGAAGTAAGCACGGATGCAGTTATCGGCCTATAAAGGGGAATTGAAAGCCCCATATTTCGGTCCGGCCGCTATGTTAATTTTAAGCTAAGCAGTTGAAAGCGCTTCTACAAAAGAACAAGGAGGTCTTTCATTATTTATGAAAAAACTATTGATTACGGCTCTGGCAGCGTGCTTTGCCATTACGGGACTGGCGGGCTGCACAAGCAACAACGGCACGAATGCGCCCGAGCAATCCGACAACGCGCAAAGCACGAACGAGGCGAGCGTTGAGCCCGCGAATACGGAAGGCTCCGGCGACGGAGGCAACTCGCTGTTTTTCTACACCGCGCAAAACCCCGTCTACGAAGACGAAGCGAATTTCGAGCGTCTGATCGGACAGTACATCAGGAAGAAGTTTCCCGATATAGACCTGAAGCACGTCCACTGGAACGACGGTACGCGGTACGAGGATTTGATCGCCAAGGGGACGATTCCGGATATCGTATTCGAGCAGGTCCGCCGGAACACCTCCCGAATGGTCAAGAAGTTTAAATTGGAATACGATATGAGCGATCTGATCAAGCAATTCAATTTCGATACGAGCAAATTGGATCCGGCAAGCATGGAGGTCATCAAAACGGCTTCGGACGGCAAAACCTATGCCCTTCCGTTCGAAATGAGCGATTTCGTGCTCGCTTATAACAAAGATATTTTCGATAAGTACGGGCTTGATTATCCGAAGGACGGCATGACGTACGACGAGGCTTACGAATTGGCCAAGAAGCTGACGCGCCAGGACGGGGACATTACGTACAAAGGCTTCCAGCAGCATCCGAGCCATTACATGATGTACAACCAGCTATCCGAGCCCGCGCTCGATCCCAATGAAGACAAAGGCGCCCTGGATTCGGATACGTGGCTGAAAATCGTAAACAATATCCGGCGTTTCTACGAAATTCCGGGCAACCAGTTCACCACGACGAGCGATTTCCCGAAAGGTCAAATGGCGATGTCCGTGGATGTCGTGGAAAACGTGCTCAAATGGTCGACCGAATATCCGGATTTGAATTTCGACCTTGCGTCCGTCCCCGTATTTCCGGAAGCTTCGAGCTCGAAATATCAGCCGAACCTGAACGGCCTGTTCATTACGCAGCAATCCAAAAATAAAGAGCTGGCGTTCCAGGTCATCCAATATCTGCTTTCCGACGAGGTGCAGGCCGAGCGTCAGAAAGAATCGATTATCGGACCGTTGAACGTGCCCGAGGTTCAGCAGGCGTTCGCCCAGAACGTTCCGCAAATGAAGGACAAACACATTCAAGCGTTGTTCGCTCTGCAAAGCGCGATGCCGGCGCCGCGCAAGCCGGGTCTGACCTTCATCAATCCGCCGGTTCAACAGGTGTTCCAGCCGAATATTTTCGAGCAGTCCAAGGACAGCGCGACGGCGCTGCGGGTCGTCAACGAGATGATCAACAAACAGCTTGCGGAAACGAAAGCGGCCATCGACGCGGGCGGCGACGGTACCGCCTATCAATAACGGACTTTGCGGGAAGGCCTCTCCGAATCGGAGAGGCTTTTACATCTAAAACGGGAGGGCTATGAACAATGAAGAAGGCTGCTGCTTACGCGCTATCGACGATACTGACAATCTCGGTACTTGCCGGCTGTACGAACAATACCGGGGGCGAAAGCTTGAACGAGGGGGGAAACTTGACGGCAAACGCAAGCGGAACCGGTAATGACGGCTCCGCTTCGAACGACAATGTCTTGTTTTTTTATACGGCCCAGAACAAGGTCTACGAGGACGAAGCGAATTTCGACAGGCTGATCGGACAGTACGTCAAGAAGAAATTTCCGGACATTACGCTGAAGCACGTGCACTGGAACGACGGCACGCGTTACGAGGATCTGATCGCCAAAGGAACGATTCCGGATATCGTATTCGAGGAGACGTACCGCAACGCCCGCCGGATGATCGAGAAGTTCGAGCTGGAGTACGACATGTCGGAGCTGATCAAAAAATTCAATTTCGATACGAGCGTGCTGGACCAAGGCAGTCTCGAGCGGATCAAGACGGCTTCGGGCGGCAAGCTATACGCGCTTCCGTTCGAGCAGAGCGATTTCGTCCTTGTCTATAACAAAGATATTTTCGATAAATACGGTTTGGATTATCCGAAGGACGGCATGACCTACGACGAAGCCTACGAACTGACCAAAAAGCTGACCCGTCAGGACGGGGACATCACCTATAAAGGCTACCAGCAGCACCCGAGCCATTATATGTATTACAATCAGCTGTCCGAGCCCGTGCTGGATCCGAACGACGACAAAGGGATGCTGGATAACGAAGCCTGGCTGAAAATCGTAAACAATATCCGCCGTTTCTATGAAATTCCGGGCAACCAGTTCGTAACGACCGGCGATTTCCCGAAGGGTCAGATGGGGATGTCCGTGGACGTCATCGAGAACGTGCTGAGATGGTCGCAGGAATACCCGGACCTCAACTTCGATATTGCCTCGGTTCCCGTATTTGCGGATGCGCCCGGGAGCAAATATCAGGCCAATGTGAACGGGTTGTTCATTACGAAGCAATCCAAGAAGAAGGACCTGGCCTTCCAGGTTATCCAATACTTGCTTTCGGATGAAGTTCAGGAGGCCAGGGCGAGTGAAGGGATCATCAGTCCGCTGAACAAGCCGGCGGTGCAGCAGGCATTCGCCCGGAACGTCCCGCAGCTGCAAGACAAGCATGTCGCGGGCATATTCGCTTTGCAAAGCGCGATGCCGGCGCCGCGCAAGCCGGGTCTTACGTTCATCAACCCGCCGGTTGCGCAGGTGTTCCAGCCGAATATTTTCGAGCAGTCCAAAGACAGCGCAACGGCGCTTCGGGTCGTCAACGAAATGATCGACAAGCAGCTCGCGGAGACGAAAGCGGCGATCGAGGCGGGCGGCGACGGCACCCAATACCAATAATCCGATCTGCCCGATTGATCGATATCACCTATGTTGATCCTCGGGTCCGTATCGGTTTTACCTATTCCTGCACGATGGGGCGCTTCCGGCGCCCCATTTCTCTATGGAAACGGCGCCGGCGGCCGGTCCCGCGAAAGCACGAATCACCTATAGAATAAGCGATCATCACCTATAATCGGAGAATTCGGCAGCAGTATAATGAAACCATCGGATTACGTTACAGAATCGACAATAGCGCGTAAGATCCGCTTCTTATCGGTCATCAACGCGCGTCTATATCCCGGAAAGGAGTTGCTCATCGAATTGACGGAATTGCCGAAACCACCGACGAATGTGGAAAAATGGGGGATATTCGAGCTCAGCCTGTTCGGGCCGTCCGAAGGAAATCCGTATCAAGAGGTTCATCTGACCGCCCGTTTTCAGTATAAAAACCGGATCGTCGAGCCGGAAGGCTTCTATGACGGAAACGGCGTTTACCGCATCCGGTTCATGCCCGACGAAGTCGGCGTCTGGCGCTATATTACGTCTTGCAGCAGTCCCGAGCTGGACGGCCGTCACGGCGAGTTTACCTGCACGGAGCCGTCGCCCAGCAATCACGGACCGGTCAGGGTGAAGGACGGCTATCATTTCGCCTACGAAGACGGCACGGCGTATATGCCTTTCGGCACGACTTGCTACCATTGGACGCATCACGGCGATGAGCGGAACGAAGAACTGACGCTGCAAACGCTCGAGGCTTCTCCTTTCAATAAAGTCCGGATGTGCCTGCTTCCTACCCGCGGCATGAGGCCGCCCCGGATCGTCTTCGCCGGAACCGGTCCGGAGGATGCGGACCGGACGCGCTTCAATCCGGCGTTTTTCGCCCATTTGGAGAAGCGCATCGCGGATTTGGGCAGGCTTGGCATCGAAGCGGACCTCATTCTGTTCCACCCCTACGACAAAGGCGAATGGGGCTTTGACGGCATGGATCGGGAGTCCGACCAATACTACTTGCGCTACGTCATTGCCCGCTTGGCGGCGTTCCGCAACGTCTGGTGGTCCTTGTCCAACGAATATGACTTTAACAAATGCAAGACCGTGGAGGATTGGGACCGGCTGCTTCAATTCGTCCAGCGACGCGATCCTTACCGGCATCTTCGTTCGATCCACAACGGCACCAAAATGTACGAATCTTCTCCGCTGTACGATTTTTCAAAGCCGTGGATTACCCATCAGAGCATTCAGCATTGGGACCCCGAGCTGACGACGGAGTGGAGAAGGGCGAACCGCAAGCCGGTCGTTATCGACGAAATCTCTTACGAAGGCAACAGCCCCCGCAGATGGGGCAACATTTCCGGCGAGGAAATGACGCACCGCTTCTGGGAGACGATGGCCAGGGGCGGTTACGTCACCCACGGCGAGGCGTATATCGATCCGGATAAGCTGGCCTGGATTTCTTCCGGGGGCACGCTGCGTGGCGAAAGCGCGGAGAGAATGGCTTTCCTGCGCCGGATCATGGAGGAGGGACCCGCCGATTGGCTGCAGGCCGCCGAAGACGGCGACTATTATCTGAACTATTTCGGCCGCCATCAGCACGCCTACTGCGAGCTTTCTCTCCCTATGGGGGCGGAGTATGCCGTCGAGATCATCGACGCCTGGAAGATGACCGTCACTCCGCTATGCGGCACGTTCAGCGGCACAAGCCGGGTCGAGCTTCCGGGCAAGCCCTATACGGCGCTGCGCATACGCAAATCGGGACAGGCGGCAGGGAGAGAGGAGCGCGCATGAAGGCGATGAATGAAGTGGAACGCTGGGGAATATTCGAGCTGACGCTGAAGGGCCCGGCCGAAGGCAATCCGTTCGTCGAAACCAGGTTCGGCGCCCGGTTCATGCAAGGGCCGCAAGTTTATGAAGCCGAAGGCTTCTATGACGGCGGCGGAACGTATCGAGTCCGTTTCATGCCGGAGACGGCAGGGACCTGGACCTTTTCGACTTCGAGCTCCTGCAGGGAGCTGGACAAAATTACCGGACAATTCAAGGTTATGCCGGCGGCGGAAGGGAACCGCGGTCCGGTCCGGGTCAAGAACGAGACGAAATTCGGCTATGCGGACGGTACCCGCTACGCTCCGGTAGGCACAACCTGTTACGTCTGGCATTTGCAAAGCGACGAGCTGCAGGAACAAACGCTTCGTTCGCTGCAGGCCTCTCCCTTCAACAAAGTTCGAATGTGCGTATTCCCGAAATCGTATTTGTTCAATCATGCCGAACCCGCCTGCTATCCGTTCGAAGGATCGCCGCAGGAGGGCTTCGACCTGTCGCGGTTCAATCCGTCCTATTTCGCGCATTTGGAGCGGAGAATCAAGGACCTGTCGGAGCTCGGAATCGAGGCGGATCTGATTTTGTTCCATCCTTACGACAAGGGGCGATGGGGCTTCGACAGGATGTCGGCCGAACAGGACGAACGGTACCTGCGTTACGTCATGGCCAGGCTGTCCGCATTCCGCAACGTATGGTGGTCGCTGGCGAACGAGTACGATTTAATGACGGAGAAGACCGAAGAGGATTGGGACCGCTTCTTCCGCATCGTTCAGGAATACGATTACGGAACGCATCTGCGATCCATTCATAATTGCAGGGACCGTTACGATTACGGAAAGCCGTGGGTCACCCACATCAGTATGCAAACCGGCGATGTGAAAGCGGTTTCCTCTTTATCCAGAAACTATTTGAAGCCGGTCGTTGTCGATGAATGCGGCTACGAGGGGAACATCCATAAACGGTGGGGCAGTCTGACGCCGGAGGAAATGGTATGCCGGATATGGGAAGGGAATTTTCGGGGAGGATACGTGACGCACGGGGAGACCTATGCGCGCGGCGACTCCGTTCTATGGTGGGCCCATGGCGGAACGCTGCATGGCGAAAGCGTTCCGCGGATCGCGTTCATGAAACGGCTGCTGGAGGAGTCGCCCGAGGAAATTAAATACTGCACCGCCCGCCATGACGCTTCGACGCTGGAAATGGCCGGTGAGCATTATTTTCAATATTTCGGTCCGCACCGCTTCGCTTTCCGCGAGTTTACGCTGCCGGAAGGGATATACAAGGCGGAGCTGATCGATACCTGGAACATGACGGTTACGCCGATCGGCGAGCGGCTCGAAGGATCGTTCCGCATCGATTTGCCCGCCAAACTCTACTATGCTTTAAGAATTCAAAGAGTTGAGGTTGAGAACGCTGAGACGGGAGAGTGAAACGGCCTTGGACAAAACAAGAGAAGTCCTGCAACATTCGGCAAATAAGATTTGGTACGACAAACCGGCCAAAGTATGGGAGGAAGCGCTTCCGATCGGGAACGGACGTCTTGGGGCCATGATATTCGGGAAGGTGTATGCGGAACGTCTGCAGCTTAATGAAGACTCGGTGTGGTACGGAAGCGTGAAGAACGGCGACAACCCCGAGGCGAAGCGGTATTTGCCGGAAATACGCCGGCTGCTAAGAGAAGGCCGGCAGCAGGAAGCGGAAGAGCTGGCGCAGATGACGATGATGTCGATCCCGAAGTCGCTCAATCCGTATCAGCCGCTTGGCGATTTGAACCTTTACCATAACGGAGAGAAGGGCATGATCGCGGATTATTACCGGGATCTCGACATCGAGCACGGAATCGCCCGCGTCAACTATCGTCTGAACGGCGTCCGGTACGAGCGGGAAATGCTCAGCAGCTCGGTCGATCAAGTCATCGCCATTCGGATCGCGAGCGAGGTGCCCGGGGAGCTGAACCTGCGGTTTCAATTAAGCAGACGGCCTTTCGACGCCGGTACCGAGGCGCCCTCCGGCGACACGCTGCTGATGAAGGGGGAATGCGGGAAGGACGGCATCACGTTCTGCACGGCGCTCAAAGCGGTGTCGGGCAGAGGCTCGGTCCAGACGATCGGCGATTTCCTGCTTGTTCGTCACGCCGACGAAGTCACCTTGTACCTGTCCGCGGCAACGACGTTCCGCCACGAGAATCCGCAGGCGGAATGCGTCCGGCAGACGGAGGAGGCGGCCAGCAAAGGGTTCCGGAAAGTGAAGGAGGACCATGTCGGCGAGCATGCGTCCAAGTTCCGCCGCGTGGCGCTTAAGCTAGGGACGGAACAGGAAGCCGCCCGCGCGCAGTCCGTTCCGACGAACGTAAGGCTGGAGCGGTTCAAGGAAGGAAAAGCGGATCCGGCGCTTGCGGCGCTGTATTTCCAGTTCGGCCGTTATCTGTTGATGTCGAGCTCAAGGCCCGGCTGCAACCCCGCGAATTTGCAAGGAATCTGGAATGAAAGCTATACGCCCTCCTGGGAGTCTAAATATACGCTGAATATTAATACGGAGATGAATTATTGGCCGGCAGAGGTGTGCAACCTGGCCGAATGCCACGAGCCCTTGTTCGATTTGATCGAGCGAATGCGGGTTAACGGCAGAATAACGGCCTCGAAGGTGTACGGCTGCCGAGGCTTCGTCGCTCATCACAATACGGATATGTGGGGCTCGACCCAAATCGAGGGCAACTTCATCCCGGGGTCCATCTGGCCGATGGGAGGCGCTTGGTTGTCGCTGCACTTGTGGGAGCATTACCGCTTCGGGATGGACGAAGCTTTTCTAAGGGAACGGGCTTTTCCGGTCATGCGCGAGGCGGCTGCGTTTATACTGGACTATTTGACGGAGGATGAGCATGGCCGATTGCTCGCGGGCCCGTCCACGTCCCCCGAAAACCGGTTTATCCGTTCCAACGGCGCGATCGGGGCTCTCTGCATGGGTTCTTCCATGGATACCCAAATCGTCTACACGCTGCTGAGCGCATGTCTGGAGGCGGCGAAGCGGGTTCCGACGGATGAGGCGCTGCGCCGTCAATGGGAGGAGGTACGCGGCAGGCTGCCGAAGCCGCAGATCGGGAAGCGGGGGCTTCTGCAGGAATGGCTGGAGGATTGGGACGAAGCGAAGGCGGGCCATCGTCACATGTCCCATCTGTTCGGGTTATATCCGGGCGAAATCATCCACGTCCGGGATACGCCGGAGCTGGCCGAGGCGGCGCGCCGCTCGCTGGAGCGCCGAATCGACAACGGCGCCGCGCATACCGGCTGGAGCCTTGCCTGGGTAATCAATTTCTGGGCGCGGCTCGAAGAAGCGGAGAAGGCGTACGAGAGCGTGAAGCTGCTTCTATCCGATTCGACGCTCCCGAATTTATTCGATAACCATCCCCCGTTTCAAATCGACGGAAATTTCGGCGGGACGGCGGGCATTGCCGAAATGCTGCTGCAATCGCATCGCGGGGATTTGAACGTGCTGCCGGCGCTGCCGGATGCCTGGAAGCAAGGCAGCGTACGGGGGCTGCGGGCGCGAGGCGGATTTACCGTCGATCTGGAATGGGCGGAAGGCGAACTGACCGGCTGCCGCATTCAAGCGTCAAGAAGCGGGAAGTGCCGGATCGTATGCGCGCGTCCCCGCATGCCGCTTCATATTGCCGCGGACGGTCTGGCGGTCGCAAGCCGTTCGGACGGACCGGTTACGGAATTCGAGGCCGTAGCGGGAAATACTTATTTCCTTGAGCCGGAACGCATCGACCGTACCGTTCAAACCGTTCCGGGCGGCTGAAGAGGAGAACCATCAGAAAAAGGAGGACGAAGAGTTGGACCGGCATCGCCAGCATGACCCCTTCGCCGAAATCGCTTTCCGCGAACACCCGGCTTACGATCAATCCATTCACGAAATTCCGCCCATCGCCTATGAGACCGTTTATTTTACACCGGGGAAGGAGATGGCGGATAAGCCGAAGGAGATAACCTATGAAGAGAGCTTGTCCGGCTTTCGCGAGCGGCTGCGGGAGCTTCGCGGCCGTTACGCTCCTTTTCTGCGAAATCTGACGCCGGATCCCGGCATTCGCCGCGGCCAGCAGCCGTTGACCGAGTTCCTGTTCCGTTACCGGACGGAGGAGGACAAGCGGGGGTTCCGGCGCGTATTGGAAGGAAGCGGCGAGTGGGAGAAGGTATCGATTCCGGATTTCCGGGGACCGACCGACGAAGAGGGCCGATGGACCGGTTATTACCGCGCCGAATTCGAATACGGCCCGAACGGTTCCGGCAACCGGGTCTTCATCCGGTTTGACGGCGTCGATTACAAAGCTACCGTATACTTGAACGGCAAATGCCTGGGCAGCCACGAAGGCTTCTTCTCGCCGTTCGATTTCGATGTGACGGAGCTGCTTCAGGCGGAAAATACGCTCGTCGTCGAGGTGCAGAACGACTACCCGATGATGGGTGTCGGAGGCTCCCAGCTCGACGGGGACAAAATTTACGCGGCGACCGGTCCGGGCTGGGACGACCCGGAAAGCGGCTGGCACCACTGCCCGCCCGGCGCGGGCATTTACGGCGCCGTCTATCTGGAAGAGCGGCCGCCGCTCTACATTCACGATTTATTCGTCAGACCCGATATCGACGGGGGAAGCGCGGAAATTTGGATCGATGCGGTGAATGCGACGGATGGGCTGATCGAGGATGCGGAGCTTCTGGTCGATATCCTGCCGAAAAATTTCACCGGCGAAGCATTCGGACCGTTTCGCTTCAAAGCGGCGTACGCGGGTCCGGGCTTCAATTATTTCCGGTACCGGATCGAGCTCCCTTCCTTCAAGCTGTGGGAGCCGGAATCGCCGTTTCTGTACGTGGCCCGGGTTCGGCTCGAGCCGAGCGGCGGGCGTCCGGACGTCCGCGACCGCCAGTTCGGCATGCGGAAGTTTCATCAGGACGAACAATCGGTGCCGAAAGGTACGCTGTATTTGAACAACCGCCCGGTCATCCTGCGGGGCGCCAACGAGATGGGGCATTTGCAGCAGTGCGTCATGCAAAACGATACCGGGCAATTGATCGACGATATCCTAATCGCCAAAATGGCCAATCTGAACTTTTACCGCATTACGCAGCGGCCGGTTCAGGAACAAATTTACGACTACCTCGACATGCTCGGAATGATGCATCAGTGCGATTTGCCGACATTCGGCTTTATCCGCCGCAACCAGTTTTGCGAAGCGGTCCGGCAGACGGCGGAGATGGAGAGGCTGATCCGCAGCCATCCGTCCTCCATTATGGTATCGCTCATTAACGAGCCTTCGCGGACGGAGAAAAGAAGGAAGGGGCACCGCTTCCTGCACCGGGATGAATTGGAGGCGTTCTTCGTCGCGGCCAGACAGGCGATCTATATCGAAAACCCGGACCGCGTCGTGAAAAACACGGACGGCGACTACAATCCGCCGACGCGCGAGGGGCTTCCCGATTTTCACTGCTACAACATGTGGTACACGGACAATATGATGACCGTCGGCAAAATGCACAAAGGCTTCCTGCCCCCGATCAAAGAGGGGTGGAAGGCGGGATGCGGCGAGTACGGAACCGAAGGGCTGGACAATCTCGAGGTCATGCTGAAGCGGTATCCGCGGGAATGGCTTCCGTCCGGCTTGCAGGACCCGTGGTCGCCGGCCGAAATCGTCAAAGCGCAAACGTACGCGCTGCACGGGGATTGGTTCGCGGAGCAGCAAACGATCGCCGATTGGATCCGCGCCAGCCAGCGGCATCAAAGCCTGGCGACCAAATGGATGACCGATGCCTGGAGAAGGAGAGCCGATTATATCGTCTCCACCGCCATCCATTTGCTGATCGACGCCTGGCCGGCCGGCTGGATGAAGGCGCTCGTCGGCGTGGACCGGATACCGAAGCCCGCCTATTTCGTCTATCAAGCCTGTCTGGAGCCGGTGCGCGTTCATTTGCGGAGCGACCGATACAAGGCATACGCAGGCGAACGGCTGGAGGTGGAGGCCTGGCTGCTGAACGATTCGTCGCGGACGCTGGACGGCTGCCGCATCATCGCGACGCTGAGGGACGAAACGCGCGATTACGGTCATTTTGAACTATCGGCCTGCGGCGTTCCGCATACGTCTTCGCGGTATGCGGGCACGATCCGGATCGACGTGCCTGAGCCGGCGGCAGGCAGGGGAGTGCTATACGTAGACGCCTGTCTTCTGAACGAACGAGGGGAAACGGTGAACGCGGAACGGTTCACATTCGAAGCATTCGCTTCAGTCGCTTCGCCGGAAGCCGGGGCGGCGCCTTCGGTCGCTTGTCTCGGAGACGGGGCGGAGCGGCTATGCGCCCGTCTCCGTCTATCCGCAGAACCGTATGACGCAGGGCGCTGGACGGACAGCGGCATACCTCTTGTCGTATCCTCCGGCAAGCTGTTCGAAGCGAGCAAGACGATCATTTTGGAGAGGGTGAAGGAAGGGGCGGCGGTCGTGCTCCTCCGGGATGGCGACGATGAGCCGGATACATGGGACATCGCAGGTTCTCCCGTCCGAACGGTCAAGATGAAAAACCGGTACGTACTGGCGGCGGCGTCCGGCAGGCCGGAGCTGGAAGGGCTGCGGGAGGACGATTTCTCCTATTTCTACGAGGCGGGCAAAGACCGGATCGAAGGGATAGCCGACTGCCATCTGGAAGGCGAAGGGCTTGAGGCGCTCATTTTCAGCTGTTATTACAGCCGCTCCAAGCAGGAGAAAGGAACGCTCCCGGTCGTTGCGGCGAAACGTTACGGAAACGGCGTTCTCCGCTTTGTCGCGCTGCCGCTGGACGGAAAGGCGGGCTATAATCCGACGCTGGATCGACTGCTGCGCGCGCTGCTTCAGCGTCCTGCCGCGCAACCGGACGACAGCGCGGCCGCAGCATTGGTCAATGGCGGCAGCGAGGAGTTGAACCGGATTGTTTAGCAAATGGGAAAACCAGCCGATTTCGGGTTTTGACGCGAAAAGCATGCTGCCGCGCTGGACGTACGAAAGGGCCATGCAAGCCTCTATCGAAGGGGAGCGGGAACGAGACGCCATCAAGAGCATCGCCGATCTGGAACGGCGTCAAAGGGCGATCCGCGAAGGAATCGAGCGATGCATCGGCGGCATGCCGGGCAGCGATACGCCGCTTAACCCGCGCACGGCCGGAACGGTCCGCGGCAACGGCTTCCGCGTCGAGAAGGTGATCTTCGAATCGAGGCCGTCCGTCTACGTGACGGCAAATGTCTACATCCCGGACGGAATCCGGGAGCCTCGGGGCGCGGTGCTGCTGCTCTGCGGCCACCGCGAGAAGGCGAAGCATTGCGACGAATACCAGACCGCCTGTCATTACCTCGTCCATTCGGGACTTGTCGTCCTGTCGGTCGATCCGACGGGACAAGGGGAGCGGTTCAACCGCTATGACCCCGCATCGAAGCAGGCCGGCATGACAAGCGTGCGGGATCATGAGAACGCCGGCCGCCAATGTCTCCCGCTCGGGGACAGCCTGGCGCGTTATATGCTTCATGACGCCGTAAGGGCGATCGATTATTTATGCACCCGGCCGGAGGTCGATCCGAACCGGATCGGGGTAACCGGACATTCCGGGGGAGGCATGCAGACGTCGCTTGTGATGATGTACGACCGCCGCATTGCCGCGGCCGCCCCCGGCGGCTTCATCATGAACCGGCCCTGGTTTCTGCTTACCGGCAAAACGCAGGACGCCGAGCAGAAGTGGCCCGGCTTCTCGGCGCTCGGCTTCGACCATGAGGATATTTTGCTCGCCATGGCGCCCAGACCGGTGCTCGTCCTTGCCACGACGTACGATTCCGTTCCGATCGAGGGACCCCGGCATACGGTTGCCGTTAACCGGAGGTTCTGGGAATTGTCCGGACACGGCGAGAGGATCGGGCTCGCCGAGGATGCGAACGCGCACCGGTTCACCGTGCCTCTGATCCGGGCGGCCGCGAGCTTTTTCTCCGCCCATCTGCTGGGCGCTTCCGCCGTTCCGCCGGATGACCGGATCGAGCTGCTCCCGGCCGAGCGGCTGCTCTGTACCCGCAGCGGTCAAGTCATCGGGGAGCTGGAGCAGGCGAAGTCGATCTACGATGAGAATGCGCAGCGGCTGTCGCAGCTTGAGGCGGCGAGACATGCTATGCCGGAAGGTGAACGAAGAAGCCGGTCGATCGACTGGCTGAGAGCCGCCGTACAGGCGGGCCGGCAGCCGGCCGATCCGAATCCGCGGTATGCGGGAGGCGGCGAGGCGGAAGGCTTGCAGGTCAGCCGCATCGTCTGGTGGAGTCAGCGGGGGCTGCTTAATCATGCCCTGCTGTTCGCCGGCGGACGGCAGGCAGACTGCAAACGGCCCGTCACGATCGCGATTTGGGACCGGGGGACGAACAGCCTCGAGCCGCATGCCTCTTGGATTAGAGAGGTATGCGAATCGGGCAGAACGGCGATGGTTCTCAATCCGACCGGCGTCGGGCCGCTGCTGCCGCATCTGGACGCGCCGGACGACGACCCGTACAAGATGTTCGGGGCGCTCGACAAGCATACGGATGAATTAATGTGGCTTGGCGACAGCATGGCGGCGGTGCGCGTCCATGATATGCTTCGCGCGGCGGAAGTCGCGCGCGGCTCGGCTCTCCTGGACGGAGAGAACATCGAGCTGTACGGCTTCGGGCGATATGCCGTATACGCCGGATTGGCCGCGCTGCTCGATCCCCGGATCCGGGGCGTCCGGATGGAACGCCCTTTCCGCAGCCTGGCGGAGTGGGTTCGTAATCCGGATTATGATCCGGAGGACTCGCTCAGCTTTATCGTACCCGGCATGCTGCGGTTGTTCGATCTTCCGGACATGGACAGGTGGCTTGCCGAAGAGGGGCGTTTGATCGGCGGGCCGGCGATTAGAGGTCGAAACCCGCATAGCTGACGGCTCAACGAAATGAAACGAAAGGAGAGGATGACGTGACACTGCTTCAAGGCGTTATCCCCGTACTCATGACCCCGTTTACGGAACGGGAGGAATTGAACGAACGGGTGCTTCGCCAATATATCCGCCGCTATTTGAGCGCCGGCGTTCACGGTCTCTTTTGCCTCGGGACGAACGGGGAGTTTTTCTCGCTTACGGAGGAGGAAAAGATCCGGATCGTGGAAATCGCCGTGGAGGAGGCGAAGGGCAAGGTTCCGATTTATGCGGGCACGGGCGGCATCAGCACGAAAGAAGTCGTACGGCTGTCGGAGAAAATGGAGGAGCTCGGCGCGGACGCGCTGTCGGTCATTACGCCGTACTTTCTCCCGCTCACCCAAGACGAGCTGCTCGGCCATTACCGGAGCGTCGCCGCCTCGGTGTCGCTGCCGATCGTGCTGTACAATTTTCCCGCCCGTACGGGCCTCGCCATCGAGTCGGAGACGGTCGCGGAGCTGGCGAAAATACCGAATATCGTCGCGATCAAGGACAGCAGCGGCAGCTTTGAATTAATCGAGCAATATATAGCGGCGGCGGGACCGGATTTTGCCGTGCTGGCGGGCTCGGACGCCCTGCTTCTGAAGACGCTGCAGGCAGGCGGCAAAGGCGGCGTCAGCGGCTCCGCCAACGTGCTGCCGGAGCTGATGGTATCGATTTACGAGCACTGGCGGAGCGGCAATATCGAAGCGGCCGGGGCGGCGCAGGCGCTGCTTCAGCCATTGTCGCAGGCCTACCGGATGTCGACGCTGCCTTCCGTATTCAAGGAGGCGATGAATCGGATGGGACTGGAAGCGGGGCCGTGCCGGTCGCCGATCGGCCCGCTGCCCGCGGAAGCCTCGGAGGAGCTTGACCGCGTGCTCCGCCATTACCGGGAGCTTGGCCATATTCACGGGGAGCCGAACGATCGGTTCGCCGGAAGGAGGCGTTCATGATGAAGGAGCCGGGAGAGTCCGCAACGATGACGGCGCCGGGCAGCGATTCGGATATGCTGCGGACGACGGGCGACAGCGGCTGGTTTACGCAGGACCGGTTCGGTTTGTTTATTCACTGGGGGCTCTATTCCATGGGCGCAAGACATGAATGGATGCAGGCCCGCGAACGGCTGAGCCCGGAGAAATACGGCAAATATTTCAATCGATTCGATCCCGATCTGTACGACCCGAACCTGTGGGCGGAGCTCGCCTCGGAAGCCGGCATGAAATATATGGTCGCGACGACCAAGCATCACGAGGGCTTCTGCCTGTGGGACAGCGCCCATACCGCATATAAGGCGACGAATACGCCAGTCGGGCGCGATCTGCTCTCGCCGATGATCGAAGCGTTCCGCGAGCGGGGCATGCGCATCGGATTGTACCATTCGCTGATCGATTGGCATCATCCGCACTATACCGTCGATCCGAAGCATCCGCTGCGCTTTGATCCGTTGTTTATCGAAGCGAGCAAGCGGCGGGATTTCGCGCAGTACCGGGCCTATCTGCATGCGCAGACGAAGGAGCTGCTGACCGGGTTCGGCAAGATCGACCTGCTGTTTTACGATTTCTCGTTTCCCGAGGAAGGCGGACTGCCCGGCAAGGGCAAGGAGGATTGGGGCAGCGAGGAGCTCGTTCGGATGATCCGGACGCTGCAGCCGCAAATTTTGCTCAACGACCGGCTCCAGACCGGCGGGGACATCACGACGCCCGAGCAATATATGCCGAGGGAATGGGTGAAGGTGGACGGCAAGCGGGTCGTATGGGAGACGTGCCATACGTTCAGCGGCTCGTGGGGCTATTACCGCGACGAGGAATCGTGGAAAAGCGTGGACACGCTCGTCAAGATGCTGATCGACGCCGTCAGCAAGGGCGGCAACTTGCTGCTGAACATCGGACCGAACGCGCGCGGGGAAATCGACGAGCGCGCGGTCGACCGCCTGAAGGGCATCGGGAAATGGATGAAGCGCCACGGCCGTTCCATTTACGGCTGCACCGCGGCCCCCGAAACTTTCGAGTGCCCGCAGGACTGCCGTCTGACCTACAATCCTTCGACGAACCGGATGTACGTGCACGTCTACAGCTGGCCGTACAAAAGCATCCACTTGAAGGGATTTGCCGGCAAGGTGGAATACGCTCAGCTGCTTAATGACGCTTCGGAAATCAGGTTCAAGGAAGGCGTCGTAGCAAGCAGCATGGTCAACGGGGCGTACCGCGAGGGCAGAGACGAATCGACGCTCTCGCTGTCGATTCCGGTCAAGAAGCCGAATGTGACCGTACCGGTCATTGAATTGTTCTTGAAGCCATAGCCATCAGACTGTCTAGGGAAGGAGATGAACGAATGGCGAGGATTGTCGTGGATTGGCGCGGGAGCGGGGATTTCCGAACCGTGCAGGAGGCGGTCATGGCGGCTCCGGAGCATTCGGAGGAGCGAACCGTCATTGAAATCCGCAAAGGGCTCTACGAAGAGAAAATCATCGTTCCGGACAGCCGGAAGTCGATCAGCTTCATCGGCGAAAGCCGGGAGGGCACCGTGCTCGTTTCTTCCGATTATGCCAATATGCCGGGACCGGACGGTCAGAAGCTGGGCAACGAGAGGTCCGCAAGCACGTTCGTATACGCCGACGATTTCTATGCGGAGCGGCTGACGTTCTCCAACCAGGCGGGCTTGTACAAAGGGCAAGCGGTCGCGCTTGCCGTCTCCGGCGACAGAGCCGTCTTCCGCGACGTGTGCATTCGCGGAAATCAGGACACGTTGTATACGCCGGGGCAAGGACGGCAGTATTACGAGAACTGCTTCATCGAGGGAACCGTCGATTTCATCTTCGGTTCGGCGACGGCCGTGTTCGAGGGTTGCGAGCTGCACAGTATCCGAAGACATAACGGCTACGTAACGGCGGCTGCCACAACGGAGGAGCAGCCTTACGGCTACGTGTTTATTAACTGCAAGCTGACCGGCGCCGCGCCCGAGCATACCGTTTCGCTCGGAAGGCCGTGGAAGCCTTATGCCAAGGTGGTGTTCATCGATTCGTGGATGGATCGCCATATCCGGCCCGAGGGATGGGACAATTGGCGGGACACGGAACGGGAGAGAACGGCCACGTTCGCGGAGTATGGCAGCAAAGGGCCCGGCGCGCGGCCGGCGGAGCGGGCTTCGTGGGCCAAAAAGCTCGGAAGGCCGGAAGCCGGGGGCATAAAGGCTGCCGCGCTGCGGGGAAGCGACGGCTGGGATCCGGCGATGACGGTTACTTCAAACGCATAACGAATACGATGCGGGGCGAAGGAGGAGGAGCGCATGTCGATAGCAAGCGGGCGCGCGGGAGAACTGCTGAAGGCGGCGGTCAATCATGCGGATTATGTGCTGGAGCGCGCGGCAGACCGTACCGGCAAGACGCCGTTGTTCGTCAATGCGTTGGATGCGGATAACGGGGAGCCTGCGTGCCACGATTATGACCATGTGGACCGGACAGCGATGCTGTCCAGTCCGGCCAGCCAGCAAAATTGGCTTCGGACGCTTGCCGCTTTGTCCGCCTTAACCGGACAATCCGCGTACAGGGAGGCGGCCGAAGACGTCTTCCGGTATATGCTGAAGGAGCAGACGGATCGGAACGGTCTTATTTACTGGGGCGGCCATACCTCGTACGATTTGGAAGAGCGGCGTGTGGCGTTCGCCTCCGATAAAGCCCGTGTGCACGAGCTCAAATGCCATTACCCGGATTACAACCTGATGTGGAACGCCGACCGTTCCGGCACGAAACGCTACATCGAAGCGGTATGGAACGCCCATATTATCGACTGGAGCAATCTGGACTTCAACCGCCACGGTCCCTACGACGCGCCGCCCGGAGCGCTGTGGGCGAACGGTTACGAGGATGGGGACGTTTTTTTCTGGGGCGGCGGCCTTACGTTCGTCAATGCGGGCAGCGACCTGTATTACGGCGCGGCGATGCTGGCGAAATTGACGGGCGAAGACGCTCCGCTCGAGTGGGCGATGCGGCTGGCGGAACGATATGCGCAGACTCGCCGGAGCGGCGTCGGAATCAGCGGCTACCAATTCAGCCAGTCGGCTTCGGCATGGTGCGACGGCCCGGCGATACGCGGCGATCGGGCGCAGTATCAGCTGGCGCCGTTGATTCCGGAAGGCCGCCCGGTATACGAGAGCACCTTGTTTAAGCCGCGTCCCGCCGTTCAGCGGTGCCAGCTAGCGATCGGGGAAGCGCTGGGCGATCGGGGAAGACCGTTTCTGGATTGGTCTTGCGGGGAGATGGCCGCCTGGGGACGGACGGCTTACCGCGGCGAAGACAACAGCTTCGTTCCGATGCTGACCGACGGATGGAGCCTGGAGGGACTGACGCTGGACAGGAACGGCTATTTCGGCCGGAAAGGAACGGTGTTCAAGGCCATTCCGGCAGGTCCGGAGTTTTTCTGGATGTACGCGATGGGGTACCGGCTGTCGGGAGATCCGTTTCTTTGGACAATGGTCCGGAATATCGCGGCCGGACTCGGCTTCGGAGATATCGGCGAGCCGGACGGGGGAAGGCGCGGAGCGAAGCTGCCGGGTCCGGCGACCGGCGATCACCGCATCCTGTTCGGCATGCTTGAGCTGCACAAAGCAACGGGCCGGGATTGCTTTCTCAGCATGGCGAACCAGACGGCGAACCAATTGCTGGGCGCCCGTTATCGCAAGGGACGGTTCGTAACGGGGGGCAAAGTGCTGATCAACGATCCGGCGCCGCTCGCCCTCCTTCATCTGGTGTCCGCCGAAACGAATGCCGGCGACGGCCTTCCCAGCGTATTCCAAACCTAGGTCGATGGAAGGCGACCGTCCCCAAAGGCCGTGAATCGACATGAGAGACAGCCCTGTTTGGCTTCGACGGCCATGAGACGGCCATGAGACGACCATGAGACGGCCATGCTAATTTCAAAAAATGAAACTAAATTGCTCTTACCTTCACGTACTCCTAATTTAGTTTCAGTATTTGAAATTAAACGGTTCATTACGCGTTACACCTTTCGATATAAGCCGATTTAGTTGCAAAATTTGAAACTAAACGACCGCGAGGCCTCCTTCTTTCGTATTTTCTTTCAATTTTTGAAATTAAAAAGTAAACCTGGAGAGGTTGGATGCCTTTCGCTCGCCCACAATTTTGCGAAGGGAAAAGGCGGCAATCGGCCAATCACCAGTAATGGCGGTGCAGGAATGACTTCCCTGGCACCGCCATTTCTTTAATTCCGCCGATTTTTTCGTCAAGCGAGCTGTCTCATCTAGCCGCTTGTGCGCCAGCCGTGCAGAATATCCCTATAGATACGGCGGATTCCGCCTAAAAACCGCTTTTTTCCCCACGTTATAATGAATAGCAAGCAGGAGAAGCATGTTAATCTCCTGCAAGGAAGCGAAGTCAGAGGGTGGAATCCGGCCGGCGACCCAAAAAGCCGGTTAAAGGAGCGGACGCTATGATCGCGTATGGCGAAGTAACGAAGGAATACCTTTTTGAAGAAGATCGGCCTTTCCGCAGCTGTCACGCCTCCACGCTCGTCGCGCTGCCGGACGGGACGGTCGTTGCGGCCTGGTTCGGCGGCTCCCGCGAAGGCGCGGGAGACGTCGCGATCTGGGCATCCCGGCGGGCGGACGGCGTCTGGACGGAGCCGCGGAAGCTGGCGGACAAGGAAGGAATGCCGCATTGGAATCCCGTCCTGTTCCGCAGAGACGACGGAACAATTCTGTTATTTTATAAAATCGGCGAACGCATTTCCTCATGGACGACGATGGTCATGACGTCCCCGGACGGCGGATTAACGTGGACGGAACCGAAGCCGCTTGTCGAGGGGGATACCGGGGGAAGAGGCCCGGTGAAGAACAAGCCGATCGTCCTGGCGGACGGCACGATCGCGGCGCCGGCGTCCTTGGAGCCCGACTGGGACGCCTTCGTCGATCTGTCCATAGACGGGGGAGATACGTGGACCCGCAGCGCAACGGTCCCGCTTGACCACGGCGCGCTGCTCGGGAAAGGGATCATTCAGCCCGCCCTGTGGGAATCGGCTCCGGGCACCGTCCATATGCTGACCCGAAGCACGGAAGGTGCCGTCTACCGGAGCGACTCCGAAGACGGAGGGAAAACGTGGCGTCCGGCTTACGCGACGGACCTTCCGAACAATAACAGCGGGCTCGATCTCGTCAAGACCGACGGCGGCTTGCTGGCACTCGTATACAATCCCGTACGTCCGGAGGCGGGCAGCACCAAGGGGCCGCGTACGCCGCTCGTCTTGCGGCTGTCCGGCGACAACGGACAGACCTGGCAGCACGAGCTGCTGCTCGATCAGGGCGAGAAACAATATTCCTATCCGGCCGTCGTAGCGATGGGGAATGTTCTGTATGTGACTTATACATGGAAAAGGGAGCGGATTGCTTTCTACCGGATCGAGCTGCTTCTTGGGAAGGGGGAACCGCATTGAACCGAGCGAGTGCAACCGGGACCGGCCCGCAGACGCATCGGCAGCCGGAGATGCCGACATTTCCGGAGAAGCGGTATTCGATTCTAGAATTCGGCGCAGTCGGCGACGGCGCAACGATGAATACCGAAGCGGTTAACCGGGCGATCGAAACCTGCTCCTCCGAGGGCGGAGGAACGGTCGTTATTCCTCCGGGCATTTGGCTTACCGGACCGATTCGGCTGCAAAGCGGCGTCAACCTGCATGCGCAGCAGGGAGCGCTTGTGCTGTTCAGCCGCAATTTCGACGATTATCCGCTTATTCCCACCAGCTACGAAGGCATTCGAACGGTACGCTGCATGTCGAACCTCTATGGGGAGAACCTGACCGATGTCGCCATTACGGGCGAAGGGATCTTCGACGGCTCCGGCGATGCTTGGCGGCCGGTCAAACGAATGAAGATGACGGAGCACCAGTGGAAGGCGTTAACGTCCTCCGGCGGCGTAACCGATCCGACGGGCCGGATGTGGTGGCCGACGGAGAAGGCTATGCAAGGGGCCTCGACCGCCAAGCGCTTGCTTGCCGAAGGAGAGCGGCGGACGGAAGCCTTCGAGGAGGCGCGCGACTTTTTGCGGCCGGCGCTGCTGCAGCTGGACCGGTGCACGCGCGTGCTGCTGGACGGACCGACCTTTCAAAACTCGCCAAGCTGGTGCCTGCATCCATGGCTTTGCGAGCATGTGACCGTTCGGAACGTGCATGTGAAAAATCCATGGTACTCGCAAAACGGAGACGGGCTCGATCTGGATTCCTGCCGCTATGTCGACGTATCGGATTCGCGGTTCGACGTGGGCGACGACGCCATCTGCATCAAATCGGGCAAGGATGCGGACGGGCGGGAGCTTGGCGTGCCGTGCCAGGATATCGTCATCCGCGGCTGCGTCGTTTATCACGGTCACGGCGGCTTCGTCATCGGCAGCGAAATGTCCGGCGGCGTACGGAATGTCAGCATCTCGGACTGCTTGTTCATTGGAACCGATTCGGGCCTCCGCTTCAAAAGCGCAAGAGGACGAGGGGGCGTCGTGGAGAAAATCCGGATCCGCAACATCCGGATGACCGGCATTCCGAAGGCCGCGATCACGTTCAGCATGTTCTACGGCCACGGAGGCGCAGATCGGCCGGCCGCGGAGGAGGTATCTGCCAAGACGCCCGCCTTCCGCGATTTTCAGATCGAGCATATAAGGTGTATCGGCGCCCATCGAGCGATCGAGCTGAAAGGGCTTCCGGAGATGCCCGTCGAGAACATCCGTTTCGAGCATATCGACATCAAGGCCACGAAAGGCATCTCGCTGGAAAATGCGCGGGACGTTCGCTTCGCGGACGTATCCGTCACCCCGATGGAGGGGCCGCTGTTCTCCTTGCAGGCATGCTCGGACATCCGGATCGAGCGGACGAAACGCCCCGCTGCCGGCCAATTGTATATGGAGGCCGGCGGAGCGGAGACGTCCGGCATCGAGATTCGCGGTATCGCGGGGGAGGCGTACGAAGTAAATGGCGCGCGGGAAACGGACGCCTCGCAAATTCGAATATACCCGGAAGAGGCTCGGGAAAGCCATGACGATTAAGATCGGCAGCTTGTTGACGGAATATGCGGATGCTCCGCTCGGGATCGATACGCGCCGTCCCCGGCTGAGCTGGAAGCTCGAGTATGAGGAACGCGGACAGCTTCAAACCGCCTACAGGGTGCTTGTCGCCGCAAACCCGCGCGAGCTGGAACAGGATAAGGGAGACATGTGGGACAGCGGGCGAATCGAGTCCGGCCAATCCGTACATGTTCATTATGAAGGAAGCCCGCTTGCATCCGGTGCGCACTATTATTGGAAAGTACGCGTGTGGGATAAGCAGAATGTTCCCTCCGAATGGAGCCGGGCGTCCTCGTGGTCCATGGGGCCGCTCGATCAAGCCGATTGGTTGGCGAAGTGGATCGGCTTGGAGGTGCCGCATTCCGACGAATACCGTCCCGTCGCCTATTTGCGTAAACCATTGGATATCGGCAAGCCCGTCAAGCGGGCCATCGTACATGCCACGGCCCTGGGCTTATACAGGCTGTTTATCGGCGGCCGCTGCAGGTCCGCATTCCGGTCAATACGACCGCTTCCGTTCGTCTCCCGGGGGCTGAGGGCCCGGTGGAAATCGGCGCCGGGGCTTACGAATTCAAGACCATGTTATAGAGGAATGATTCGCCGAATATCGGCGTTGATGACATAAAGGAGAGTGGGATTTGGTGGAACGTTTTAACGGAACAATTGCCGCATCGGAGAATGATCCGGAAGTAACGGAAGGTTTTATTCCGATTAAATACGAGCAGGACAGCCATTCGGCCAATTTGGTTGCGCTGGACAACGGGGATTTGCTATGCGTCTGGTTCAACGGGAGCGGCGAAGGAAATCCGGATACGAACGTCGTGATGTCGAGACTGCCGGCAGGATCGGAGCAATGGTCCGAACCGGTCCTGCTTGCCGACGATCCGGAGCGCTCCGAGCAAAATCCCGTCCTGTTTCAGGAGCCGGGCGGCGGGAAGCTATGGCTGCTTCACACGTCCAACGAGCCGCATAATCAACAAACGTCCCGGGTGGTGCGCCGCATTTCGGAGGATCGGGGACATACGTGGGGGGCTCCGGAGGTTCTATTCGATGGCCCCGGCATTTTTCTCCGTCATCCGATTGTCGTGGCGCAGAACGGGGATTGGCTGCTTCCGGTATACTACTGCAAGCCGGGCGGGCATTACAGCGCCGTCCAGATCAGCACGGATAACGGACGCACATGGGAAGAGCATGAAGTGCCGGAAAGCTTGCACCGCGTTCAAATGAATATCGTCAAGCGGAGCGACGGAACGCTCCTGGCCATGTACCGCAGCCGCCAGGCCGACCGAATCTATACGAGCGAATCCTCGGATAACGGCCGGAGCTGGACGGTTCCCGAGAAGAGCGCATTGCCGAACAACAATTCGTCCACGCAGGCGACGGAGCTCGGGAACGGCCGTCTGGCGCTTATTTTCAATAACGCTACCATTGAAAGGGACCAGTTCCGTTGGGTGAAGAAGGGAGACGGCTTCCGCCGCAAAACGCTTCGAACGCCGCTTACGCTCGCGATTTCGGAGGATGAAGGGAAGACGTGGCCGATTATTCGCAACGTCCAAACCGCGGATTTGGAGTATAAGGAACGCGAGGTCGGCTACTCTTATCCGTCGATCATTGCAACCGGCGACGGGAAGCTTCATATCGCGTTCTCCTATTTGCGCAAGGCGATCAAATACGTCCGCGTCGACGCGGAATGGGCGGAGAAGCACAGCTTCGTCGGCCTGTAATTCGTCGCAAGTTGCAAAAAGGCTGCCGGACCTCGAAGTCCGGCAGCCTTTTTGCTCCGCGGGTCTCGGTGCTTAAGGTGTAACGGAGCGTCTCTCGTGTCCGTTACACAATCGCGTCATCGGCCGTTTACGCTTGATGCCGCTGCGATTTTACACCGGATAAGCGGTAAATTCGTCCGACTGATGCGATTTGCGGTATTGCTGCGGCGTCATGCCGGTTTTTTTCAGAAACAGCGTGTAGAAGAACTTCATATCTTTGTAGCCGATCCGGTTGGCGATGTGATTGACGCATTGGTCGGATGTTTTCAAGAGCGCGCAGCATCGATCGATCCGCATATTTTGCAAATATTGGGTAAACGTGAGGCCGGTCTGCCTTTTGAAGGAGCGGTGAAAATGGCTTTCGCTCATAAACGCATGGGCCGCAAGCTGCTTCACCGTAATGTTCTCCGCATAATGCTCCTGAATGAAGCGCAAAGCTTCGCCGAGCCTATCGGACGGCTTGCCTCTCCCGCCGTTCGCGCCGGCCGATTCCGGCTCGTTCCGGAGGCGGTTGACGATCAAGAGCACCTGGATGAGGATCGCCGACAGAACCGTTTCGTAGCCTTCGTATTTTTGGCGGAATTCCCGATGCATCGTCGTGATCAAGGGCTGCAGCCTCTCATGCCTGTCGAAGACGTGGAGGTACGGAACGTCCGGATTCAGCTGGTTGAAAACGACGAGATCGATGTCGGTACCGGCCATGAACAGATGCTTCCAATTCTCGAACGACGCGTGTCGGAACAGACAGTTGTAGACGATAAGCTTGGCGCTTTGGTTCGGCGACGACGGCCTGAAGACATGGGAGGTTCCGACGGGAATAATGAACAGATCGCCGGTTTTAACCGGGATGGTCCGATCGGCGATATAATGGTAACCGTTTCCTTCCGCCACGTAGTTCACTTCGATAAAATCATGGCTGTGCTCGCAAATTGTAAACGCTTCCGTAACGCGGTTTACATAAATGCCCGCCCCTCCTTTGAAGAACCGATCCCCCTTATAATGACGGGTCCGCGCAATCATATCCCTCACCCTCTTCCGATCGATGGCCGAGTAGAGCTGGCGTTTTTTCATTGTAGGTCGCATTTATAGGTAATTCAAGTCCTGAAATTGGAAAAAAGGACCGAAACATGCGGTTTGAGGCGCATTTCACCTATAGAATCAACCTAGAACGCCTATAGAAGGCAACTATCCGCAACGTATAATGAGTGTAATCATGGCTTAGATCCATCGAACAAAGTTGCCGTAAGACAAGGAGGACGCCAATGACGCTCCACACGATCCAAAGCCCGAATGGGAGTAAAATGGCCGATTGCACCGAAACGCCGGAAGGCATCCGGCTTATGCTGCGGGAGAGGGGGAATGCTTCGCCGTACTTTTCCGGATCGCTCGACCGGATGCTGATCGCCTCGCTCGGAAAGCCGTGGAACGACGAGCCGGTGCGGCTGCTGAAGCCCCGGGTCGACTCCGATGCCTCGGCGATTCGCCTTAGCGGCATTATTTCGCAGTTCGCCGTCGCGATCGAGCTCGCTTTCGATCAGCATCATCTGCTGCATCTCAAAGCGGACTGGACCAATTCCAGCGGGGAGCCGCTGGCCGACGCTTCCGTCGGTCTCGTATTCGAGCTGGGGGCCAGGAGCGGGGAGAAGCTGACGATCCCCCATATGCTCTATAACAACAATCCGTCCTCCGATCCCGAGAGGGTCGTCCCGAAGCTCGGCGCTAACGAAGGCTTCGTCTGCGAAGAGCACCGGCTGCCGATCCCGTGCGTCAACGCGGAGTGGACGGACGGGGAAGGGGCCGGCTTCCTATCGTTATTTTCCGTTCCGGCCTTCACGGAGACGGAGGACGGGTCCGTCCATTACGGGGCGCTCGGCGTGCTTCGGAGGAACGGCGGCTCAACGCTCGCCGCCACCAGCGGCACCGTGGTCTTCAACGGACAGAAGGATATTTATTACGTAGGCAAGAGCAAAACCGCGCCTTATTCCGGCGGATATTTGAACTTCGATGCGGGCCGCACGCTCTCCAAACGTTACGCGCTCGATTGGGGGAGGCTCGCAAGACCCGGTTGGGGGTTTCGCGAGATCGTCCGCAAGGGCTGGCGGCTGTTCGAGCCGGCGGGAGCGAAGCCTTGGACGATGGACGATATCGTCCGGTTGAAAACGAACGCGATGGACGACCGTTGGCGCGGCTCGGACGGCGCGGCCGGGTATGTCAAATTTAACGATTCGAACGCGTTCGGCAAATTAAACCGTTTGCCGTTCCATTTTCTGTACGGCTGGACGGGGCAGTGCTTGAAGCTGGCCTGGTGCGATGCGCGGATCGGGTTCGATTCGCGGGACGAGGAACGCATTTCCCGGTGCGAGCGGGCCGTCGGCTTTTATTTGAATGGAAGCGCTACCGGCGTTCCCGGACTGCGCAGCTGTTCCTATGAGCTGGAAAGCCGCACTTGGGGATATTTTACGATGAATGGAGAGCCGGCGGTTTCCAGCCGCGCCTACGGGGAGACGGTTTCGGATTTGGCCGATATTATCGGGCTGTTTCGGGAGGAGGGCCGGGCGGTTCCGGAGGAATGGCCGAATGCGCTTCGCGAAGCCGCCGATTTCTTTATGGACGCGACGCTTCCCTCCGGCATTTATCCGATGGGCTGGCGGAAGGACGGTTCGCCGAGCGACGAGATGGCGACCGCCGCCGGCATCCCGTGCGTCATCGCGGCAGCCAAAGCCTATAAGGCGACCGGCGAGAGGAAGTATCTGGCGCACGCCGAGGCGGTGCTGGAGCGTTATTACGAGCTGCACGCCCGCAATTTCGAACGGCCCTTCGCCCGTTCGACGCTGGATGCCCGGTGCGAGGACAAAGAGGCCGGCATGTATTACTTTCTGGCCGCCTACGAGCTGTTCGTCCAGACCGGCGACGGCAAATACGGAGAATGGGCGGAGGTTGCGGCGGATTGGCTGCTCACGTACGTGTTCGTATGGAATCCCGAGTACGACAGGGACGCTCCGCTCCGCCGCCGCCATTTCAACGCCGTCGGCTGGCCGGGCGTCAGCGTCCAGAACCATCATTTGGACGTGTTCTTCCCCTGCTACGAATTTTGGCGGTTCGGTCAATTGACCGGAAAAACGGAGTATGCGGCGATCGGCAGGCTCATGGCCGAAGCGATGGGGCAAGGCATATGCGGGGGTCCCGGGGAATGGGGATTTACCGTCGTCGGGGAACAAGGGGAAGGATTTTACCAGACGCACTATCACGAACGGGGGAACAGCAACGTATGGAATCCTTCCTGGGTTATCGCGCTCGTCCTGTCGAACGCGCTGCGTTTGAGGGGCGGGAATGAAACGAACGAACGGGGAGGAGATTGAACCTGTGAAGGCCGTATCGGTAAAACCGGCATACGAGATCCCATGGACGCTTGAAACGGGCTATTGTCACGACGGCATGCCGCTGTCGAACGGCGTGTTCGGCGCTCTGGTCTGGTTTCAGGCGCAGACGGTCATGCTCACGATCAACAGAGCGGATTACTGGGATCACCGGGGAGGCACGCAGTGGCGCGAAGACTGCACCTACGATCATCTGAAGTCTCTGCTGCAAAGCGGCGATTTCGAAGGCGCCCGCCGTCTGTATCCGACGATGATCATGAACGGCAAAGAAAAACGGCCGACCCGGCTGGCGATGGGCCGCTTCGATATCAAGCTGAAGCCGGGCGCGACGATCGAAGCCGCTTCGCTCCGTCTCGACGAAGGGGAAGCCGTCATCCGCTGCCGAATGGACGGGGAAGAGAGGACGATCCGCGTCAGCGTGGCGATGGATGGCCCGGTGCTGCTCGTTTCCGCGGACCGGGAGCTGATGGAAGGGATAGAGGCGAAGCCTGCCTACTCCTTCGAGAAGGCGAAAGCCTACTTTGACGATTTCGGCATAGCCGCTCCTAGGTCGGTTAGGCTGCCGGGCGGGGAGGGCTGGGTCCAGGAGCTTCCGGAGGATCCGGCGTGCGCCGTGCTGTATGCGGTGCCGGAAAGCGGAGTCGCCATTGCGGCGGAATACGGCGAAACGGCGGAGCGCGCGGTTCGGGCGGCGCTTGAACTTCTGGGCGAGGCGGAGACGCTCGGATACGACGGAGCGCTGCATGAAACGAAGAAGCGCTGGCGCGCCTTATGGGAGCAGGCGGCGGACATTTCGCTTCCGGACCGCGAGATCGAGACCATGTACTATTTGGGAATCTACCGGATGCTGGGCAGCTCGATGCCGGGTCGAATCGCACCGACGCTCCAGGGGCCATGGGCCGAAGAATACCGCAATCCTCCCTGGAGCGGCGATTACCATTTTAACATTAACGTCCAGGAATGCTTGTGGCCCGCGTACGGCGCCAATTTGCTGGACTGCCTGAAGCCGCTCTTCGCGATGATCGACGGCTGGAAGCCGACGCTTGCGCGCAATGCGAAGCGGTTCGTCGGCATCGACGACGGTTATATGCTCGGACATTCCGTCGATGAACGCGGACGCCCCGTAGGGGGCATGTGGACGGGGACGATCGACCAGGCGAACACCTCGTGGGTCGCCCAGATGATGTGGCAGTACGCCCGTTACGCGGGCGATTCGGACTACCTCGTGAGCGAAGTGTATCCGTTCATGAGGAAAGCGCTAAACGTCTTCTATGCGATGATGGATAAAGAAGGGGACGAATACGCGCTTCCGGTGTCGGTCTCTCCGGAATACGGCGGCTCTTCCCCGGACGGACTCGGCCGCAATTCAACCTTTTTCCTCGTCAACGTTCATTTTCTGTGCGAGAAGCTGCTCGAGGTGGAAGCGGAATACGGCCTGGACGCGGACTACGCGGCGTTCGTCGCCGATGTTCGGACGAAGCTGCCTCCCTATACGGCCGGACCGAGGCAATACCAGGAGTTCGGCGCAAAGCCGGGCCTCGAGCTGTATTTGTGGGAAGGCCAGCCGTTGTCCGAATCGCACCGCCATCATTCGCACCTCGCCGGCATTTACCCGTTCGATACGATGGACTTGTCGGATCCCGGGCAGCGCGAGATCGTATCCAATACGTACAAGTCCTGGGTCGACAAAGGGATGGGACGATGGGCCGGCTGGTCGATGCCTTGGGCCTCCATCCTGCATAACCGGCTGGGCCGGGGGGATATGGCGCTGCTGTCGCTCCGCCTGCTGAAGGATGTCTTCATGATGCCGAGCTATGCGACGCGGCATAACGCGGGCTACGGCGGCTTCTGCCAATTTAACGGCGGCGACACGATGCAGGCGGAAGCTTCGATCGCTGCGGCCGCAGCCGTGCTGGAAATGTACGTGCAGTGCGTCCGGGGCTCGATTCGCGTATTCGCGGGACTCGCGGCGCGCTTCAAGGATGCTTCGTTCTCGGGCATCCGCGCGGAAGGCGCGTTTCTCCTGTCGGGGCTGAAGCGGGACGGCAAAGTCCGATCGGTCACCGTATTCAGCGAACGGGACGAGACGCTGCGCATGGGGAATCCGTTCGGAGGGAAGACGCGCATCTCCCGGGGCAACGGGATGATCGAGACGTCGGACAGGTTGATCGTGCTTGAGCTTCGCGCCGGCGAAACGGTCGTCTTCGAGCATGCCGGCGAATAGGAAGGAGGATGACGAATATGGAACACACGATACGAATAACCGCATGCAAAACCGAATACGCCGTTAACCCGGTCGGCATCGATTCGCTGCGCCCCCGCCTGTTCTGGCGGCTCGAGTCGGATGAGCGCGGCGTACGGCAGACGGCCTACCAAGTTGTCGTCGCTTCCTCCCGCGAGAAGCTGGATCGGGGCGATGCCGATATGTGGGACAGCGGCAAGACCGTATCCGGCGAGTCGATCCAGATCGTCTATGCGGGATCGGCGCTTCGATCGGAAGGCGAATATTTCTGGAAGGTCCGCGTCTGGGATAGCCGGGACGAAGTATCGCCGTGGAGCGAGACCGCCTATTGGACGATGGGCATTTTATCGCGCGGGGAGTGGCAGGCGAAATGGATCGGCAGAAGGCCGAATCCGGGACTGGCCATGCAGCCTTCTCCCTACATGCGCAAATCGTTTGCCGTCAAGCCGAACGTTCGCCGCGCCGTCGTCTACGCGACCGCGCTTGGGCTGTTCAAGCTGCGCGTAAACGGCTCAGCGGTCGGCCATCTGTTCGCTCCGGGGTGGACCGACTATGACAAGCGCGTTCAAGTGCACGCATACGACGTGACGGACCAAATAAAGCAGGGCGAGAACGCCATCGCCGTTATTCTCGGCGACGGCTGGTATGCGGGGACGGTCGGATTTCTCGGCAAGCGCGTATACGGAGAGCGTCCGTTCTTCCTCATGCAGGCAAGCATCGAATACGAGGACGGCAGCCGGGAGCTCGTTGTTTCGGACGGTTCGTGGCGCGCCGCCGAAGGGCCGATCCGTTATTCCGACATGATCGAAGGCGAAACGTACGATGCGCGGCTAGAGCTGACGGGCTGGGACCAACCGGGCTACGACGATTCCGGCTGGGAATCGCCGGATGTCCGGTCAGGCTACAACGGCCTGCTCGTTGCGGCGGCGGAGCCGCCGATTCGCATCACCGAGACGGTGAAGCCGGTTGCCGTCCGAAAGACCGAGGCCGGGACGTACATTTTCGATATGGGACAGAACATGGTCGGCTGGACGGAGGTGACGGTGCGGGGTGAAGCCGGAACGCGGATCACCTTGAGCCATGCCGAGATGCTGAATCCGGACGGCTCGCTCTATCTGGACAATTTGAGGGCAGCGGTGCAGCAGGATCATTACGTGCTGAAGGGGGGCGGCGAGGAGCGGTACGAGCCCCACTTTACGTTCCACGGCTTTCGCTACGTCGAACTGATCGGGTACCCGGGGGAGGCCGATCTGACGACGATTGCCGGAAAAGTGATTCATTCCGATACGCCGGCGGCGGGCCGTCTGGAGACGAACGATCCGATGGTCAACCAGCTGTATTCGAATATCGTATGGGGGCAGCGCGGCAACTTCCTGTCCGTTCCTACCGATTGCCCGCAGCGCGACGAGAGGCTCGGCTGGACCGGGGACGCGCAAATCTTCGCCCGAACGGCCTCTTACAATAGGGACGTATCGCGATTTTTCACCAAATATATGAGGGATATCGCAGATGCGCAGCAGCCGTCCGGCGCTTTCACGGACGTCGCGCCCGATGCCGGATGGATCCGCCATAAGATGTGGAATACGAGGCTGAACTGGTTCGCGCCCGATAACGCGGGCTGGGGCGACGCCGGCGTCATTATTCCTTGGACGCTTTATCTGATGTACGGCGATAAGCGTATCTTGGAGGAGCATTACGATGCCATGAGTCGCTGGGTCGATTACTTGAAGGATAACGGCAGCGATCTGATCCGGCCCGATTACGCCAACTACGGCGATTGGCTGTCGATCGGCGCCGATACTCCGAACGAAGTGCTGGCCACCGCGTATTTTGCCTATAGCACGAAGCTGCTGGCGGCGATCGCCGGCGTGCTGGGCAAGACGGAGGACCACAGCCGCTATGCAGCGCTGTTCGGACAAATCGCGGAGGCGTTCCGCCGCGAATTCGTCTCGGGCGACGGGTTCGTCCGCGGCGATACGCAGACGGTGTACGTGCTGGCTCTGCAGTTCGGCTTGCTGACGGAGGAATTGAAGCCGAAGGCGACACGCCGCCTGACCGAAAATATCCGGGCGCGCGGCAATCGCCTGTCGACCGGGTTTCTCGGCGTGGGCTATCTGCTTCCGGCTCTGACGGACAGCGGCGAGCAGGACATCGCTTACGAGCTGCTTACGCAGGAAGCGTTCCCGTCCTGGATGTATTCCATCAAGCACGGCGCTACGACGATCTGGGAGAGGTGGGACGGCTGGACGGAGGAGAATGGCTTCCAGACGCCTTCGATGAATTCCTTCAACCACTATTCGCTCGGATCGGTAGGAGAATGGATGTTCCGCTATATGGCCGGAATCGAGGCCGATCCGGCGGAGCCCGGCTTCCGCCACGCGATTATCCGTCCGAGACCCGGCGGTCGTCTGAACCGGGTGAAGGCCGGATACGAATCGCTTTACGGTACGATTTCCGTCGAATGGAGTCTGGAAGCCGGCAGCCGTCTGACGCTTGAAGTCGAGGTGCCCGCGAACGCGGGCGCGACGGTGCACGTTCCGGGAGCAAATGTAGAGCCGGACGGCGAGGATGCGGGACTCTCCGCTGCAGGCTGTACGTTGTTAACGCAGGAGAAGCAAGCTTCCGTCTACCGTATCGGCTCGGGCAAATACCGGTTTACAAGCTCGCTCGCATATATGAAGAAGGAAGCGGAGGTACAACAATGAGTAAAATCTGTCTGGCAATTCAGAATAACGCGTCGCCGCGGATGCTCCATGGCCTGAAGCTTCTGACGGAAGCCTTGGAGGCATGCGGCTGCAGGACGGAGGTTGCGGAAGGGGAGTGGAGCGCTCTGACTTACCGGAAGCGGCCGGAGCCGAAAATATATATCGGCAGCCGCGAGGAGTCGGATTTCATCCGTTCGCTTGAGCGCCAGGAGGTTCTTATCTATCATTCGAAGGAGCCGGGCAAGGAAGGGTTCTACATCGCCTCGCTGCCGGGCAATCTGATCGTCGTATCGGGCGGCAACGATACCGGCGTATTGTACGGCGCTCAGGAGCTTGCGGAACGAGTGCGCCGCGCGGGGCGGGTTCCGGATTTGCTCGCGCACGGCGAGACGCCGGAATTCGTGCTTCGCGGTCCGGTGCTCGGCCTGCAAAAGACGGAAATCGAGCCGCCCCGCCGCACGTACGAGTACCCGATAACGCCGGATCGCTTCCCTTGGTTTTACGATAAAGCGATGTGGCTCGAGTATTTGGATATGCTCTGCGCGCAGCGGAGCAATGTCGTGTACATTTGGTCGGGCCATCCCTTCTCCTCCTTGGTGAGGCTGAAGGATTATCCGGAAGCGCTGGAAATTACGGAAGAGGAATACAAGCTGAATGTCGAGACGTTCGGCTGGCTGACGGAAGAAGCGGATAAGCGGGGAATCTGGGTCGTGCTGAATTTCTACAATATTCATATCCCGCTGCCGTTCGCGGAAAAGCACGGCCTCGAGCTTCATCAGCCGAAGCCGCTTCCGATCACCGCCGATTACACGCGCAAGGCGATAGCGGAGTTCGTGAGGTCCTACCCGAGCGTCGGCCTCATGCTATGTCTGGGAGAAGCGCTGCAGGGCGGCGTCTATGGCGCCGAATGGTTTACGGATACGATTCTGGCGGGCGTTAACGACGGGCTCCGGGACCTGGACGCGAAGGAAAGTCCGCCGATCATCCTCCGCGCCCACGCGGTCAAGGCCGAGCCGATTATCGAGAAGGCGATTCCGCTTTACCCGAATTTGTTTACCGAGGCCAAGTACAACGGCGAGTCGCTCACGACCTGGACGCCGAGAGGCGGCTGGAAGCAAACCCATAACAACCTGAGCGGGATGCAGTCGGTTCATATCGTCAACGTCCACGTTCTCGCGAATTTGGAGCCGTTCCGCTACGGCTCGCCCGCCTTCATTCAAAAAAGCATGCAGGCGGCGAAGCACCGGCAGAAGGCGAACGGCCTGCACCTCTACCCGCTGTTTTTCTGGGATTGGCCTTACAGCGGGGACAAAACGACGCCAAGGCTGAAGCAGGCGGAGCGCGACTGGATCTGGTATGCCGCATGGGCGCGTTATGCCTGGAACCCCGACCGCGATCCGGAGACGGAACGCCACTATTGGATCGAAGAGCTTGCTTCGCGCTTCGGGTCCCGGGAAGCGGGAGAGGCGCTGCTTGAGGCGTACGACGCCTTCGGCGAGTGCGCGCCGCGGCTTCTTCGCCGCTTCGGCATTACGGAGGGCAACCGGCAGACGCTGTCGCTCGGCATGAAGATGAGCCAGCTGACCAATCCGGACCGCTATTCGCCCTATAGGGCGCTATGGGAGGATCACGCGCCGCAGGGCGAGCGGCTGGAGCCGTATGTCCAGAGAGAGCTGGCGGGCGAGCCCCATATCGGGGAGACGCCGGTCGACGTCGTTGAATCGGCCGAGCTGTTCGCGGATCGGGCATGGACGGCGATCCGGCGCGCAAGCGCTCATATTGCCTGCAATCGTGAAGAGTTCGAACGTATCGCGAGCGATGTGGAAGCGATTCTGTACATGGTGCGCTTCTACGGAGCCAAGGTACGGGCCGCCATCCAAGTGCTCAAGTACAAGCATACGGCGGGCGGCAGCTACCTGGAATGCACGGATCTGCTGGAAGAAGCCGTACCTTACCTGCAGGAAAGCGTGGAATGGTACCGCAAGCTGACCGGGCTGACCGAGAAAACCTATCTATACGCCAACAGCATGCTGACGGCGCATCGTAAAATTCCGGTTCCCGACGGCCGGAAGTACAAGCATTGGACGGATTGTCTTCCGGTATACGAAGAGGAGCTCGCGAGCTTTCAAGCGAGCGTGAACGACCTAAAGGCGGGCAAGCTGCCCTCGCGCGTAAGCGGTGAAGCGAAGATCGAGCCGTACCGCGAGGCCGCCTTCCGGCTGACGTCCCCCGGCATGGAGACGTATACGCTTTCGAAGGACAGCCTGCTCTTCGCCGACGGCGAAGTATACGTGCAGAGCTGCGCGGAAGAGCTCGAAGGCTTGACCGGCATCCGGTTCAGCCGCGCCGAAGCGGCGAAGGGCGGAATGACCGTCGAGTTCGAGACGGATACGCCGGTACGCCTGCTGGTCGGGTACTTTAATTCCGCCGACGACCAGTGGCTCCAAGTGCCGACGCTGGACGAGAATACGCATGCGGATGACCGGGGCGGCTTGTCGCCGATTTTGCGCAAAGGGATCAAGACCTCCTTTTACCCTAGCGTCAACGTTCATGCGTTTCTGTACGAGGCCGGAAGCCACGCGCTGAACCTGGGCAAAGGCGCCTTCGCGGTGCTCGGCGTCATCGCGGCCGATCAGGAATTGAAGGAGCGCGACGTATCGCCGTTCAGCGAAAGCTCCCGCTCGCTCGATTGGCTATATGACAGCGAAAGAAGCAAGGGAGCGATAACGCTCTGACGGAACCGGCTATGGCCATTGCATAGGCAGTTTCCAAGGGCTGTCTCAGAAGGACGTGATACGACCTGAGAGACAGCCCTTCGACGGCGATGAGACGGCCATGGGACGGCGATGCTAGTTTCAAAAAATGAAACTAAATTGCTCTTTTGCTTCACTCACACCTTATTTCGTTTCAATATTTGAATTTAAACGACTCCACTCGCGCTGCATCTTTCGAAATTAACCGGCTTAGTTTCAAAATTTGAAACTAAACCCCTGCGGATCCCCCTTCTTTCGCATTTTGTTTCAGTTTTTGAGATTAAAAAGGTGAGCCTAGAGGTCTGTTGGCTTTCGCTCGAAGCGAACCGTCTATTAGGGCTAGCAAACCTACTTTAGGGACAGCCTCTTTTTGCGCGCTGCCGACTTCACGTTATGGAGCGCTTGATTCGGGTGCCGGTTACCGATTATGCTGAAACCATCGAAGCGAGACCGTGCTGCGGGAGGGGTTCCGTCTATGAATTATAATATAATCGATTCCCGAAATTGCGGGAAAGCCAAATGCGAGATTGGCTGGAACTGGCATCCCGGCCCTATGCCCGATTACGATCTATGGTGCGCCTTGCAAGGTTCCGGGGTGATGAACATTAACGGTAGGTCCTACCCGATCCGCAGAGGGGCTTGCTTCCTTGTGCATCCCGGCGATGTTCCGCTGGCGGAGCAGCATCCGGAGGACCGGCTGACCGTCATTTACATCCACTTCAAGCTGCAGCCCCGTCCCGGAAACGCGGGAGAAACGACGGACAACCGCATAGCCGAGCTTTTTCCCGAGCGCGTCGTCTATTTCAACGAAATCTATGAGCTTGAGCGTCTATTAAATCAGCTTCTCGGCGCAACCGTCCATCCCGATGACTGGAAGGACATGGAGTTTGATTCCCTCATCAAGCTGCTTCTCATCATGATGCACAGAGAGCGGAAGCAGCAGCTCGCAGCCTCCGGCCTTTCCCTGTCCATGAAGCAGCGGCAAGCGGTCAAGCTGGTGATGCAGCGCATCCGGGAGGACGGTTGGCAAGGACGTCCTTACGAGGAACTGGCTGACATGGTCGGTTTAACGCCGGGTTATTTGGCGAAGCTTTTCAAGCAATATGCGGGTCTGTCCATGAAGGAGTACATGACGAAAGTGCGTCTGGAACGCGCAAAGCATCTGCTCGTTGAAACCTCCATGAACGTATCGCAGGTGTCCGAAGCGCTCGGTTATTCTTCCGTCTTCCTATTCAGCAAGCAATTCAAGAAATACTTCGGACTTCCTCCCTCGTCCCTCCAGCATAGCCGTATGGAAGCGAAACCGCACTAGCGCGGGCGGCTATTGCAATCAAACTTGCCGGCTCGAGCCGGCAAGTTCGCCGGTTATGTACAAAGGATTGCGACTTCCCGCCATGTACGGCCCCGCGCTTCGGCGTTAGGATAGAGTCAGAAGCAACGGATTTCGATCTATTGACGAGGAGGACTGCATGGTGGACGCGAACGACGATAAGACGTTATACGCTTACCGCAACGAGGAAGAGCTCGAGCTTGCGGGCTCGATTGCAAAAACGCTGTATCGGTACGATCAAGTGGAACAGGACCGCATCCCGACTATGCAACACTTGACGGAAGAGCATGTCAAACAGTTTTGGTCCAGAGGCTATCTTGTCGTGGAGCAAGCGCTGTCGGCAGAGGAGGTAAACCGCTCGATCGAGGCGATCATGGATATACTGTCCGGTTCCTCCATCGGATCCAGGATTCAGTTCGTCAGACCGCAGAGCGAATTAAAAACGTTCGAGGAGGTCGAACTCGCCGCCCGCAAAATCCATGGGTTTGTCGATCACGAGCCTCGCCTTCGCGCAATTGCGCATCAGCCGGCCGTTTTGGAAGCGCTGCGCAAGCTGTTCGGAGAAGAACCGGAGGTCGCCCAAGACCAGGCGATACTCAAACCGCCGGCAGGCGGCGCAGAGAAACCGTGGCACCAGGATATGGCCTATGGGGCGCTTGCTTACGACAAAGCCGTCATCGGCATGTGGTTTGCGCTTGACCCGGCCGAACTTGACAACGGCTGCATGCATGTCATTCCGTACTCGCACCGGGAAGGCGGCTCGCCGCACTTTGCCGTTCGGGACTGGCAGCTATGCGACAGAGCCATTCAAGTCGAGCGCGATATCGCGATACCGCTCAAGCCGGGCGGCGTACTAATTTTCCATGGACTGCTGCATCATGGAACGCCGCCGAATTTCTCGGCCAAGCGCCGCAGATCGATTCAAGTGCATTACGCGCCCGAATCCGCCCAAAAACTGTCGCCGAAAGAATACAAGCGCATGTTCACGAACGAAATGACCAATGCGGAGTGTTGACGAAATGCGCATTCGCAGGCATTTGCTTTGCTGCACGCATGGAGCGACCTAATGCCTGCACGTTTGCAGAGTTCGGTACAAGACGCACTGCCTGGTGGCAGATCACCCGGGAAATTAGGCTCGAGACGCAACATTTGCACAAGAAGGCGGTAACAGGACGAAAATCAGAAATGGCGGTGCAGGGATATTCCCTGGCACCGCCATTGTCCTATAAGCGAACCGTCCGCCACGCAAGCCATTTGGACGAAAGGGTCAAAGGTGCTCCTTTTTCTGCCCGCAACCGTTCGATTGTGACCGATTTTTAAGCTATCGCACAATTAATGCGTCATAATTACTTTTTTATTGCCATATAGTGTGTAATAAATTATAATAATGCTACAGTATATAGAGGGGCTGATCCAAAACAAAACTATTTTCGGGAGGCGGAGTACGGATGAAATATCAAAGCGAATTGGTCGAGGTTAGCGACAAGAAGGCGCAATTGGAACTTGGTTACGTCATTTGCAAAAGCTGCGGATCACTAATCGCCACTCTACCGACAAACCGCGTAAAACGTTACTACGGCGAATGTTCCGAATGCGCTGAAGGCTGCGACAAAGATACCGAAGGAGCGAAGGAGTTTGATTAGTGCAGATGAAAAAGGCATGATTCCATAACGTTGCGTTATGATGCAATCATGCCTTTATTTTTTTGCTTGGATGAGCTTGCAGGCTACACCAAACCGCGATCCATCGCCTTGACGATGAGGGCGGCGAACAGGCTGTTGGACCAGGCGAACCATGGACGCGAGAAGTCTGCCGGGTCGTCGGGGTGGAATCCCTCGTGCATGTAGCCGGTATCGGCGTCGGTGTTCACGAGCATGTCGATCAGCTCGCGGATCTCGTCGTCGCTATCGGAGGTGAGCGCCTGCATGGAGAGCGCCATATGCCATACATAGCCTCCCGGCGTATGCGGGCTGCCGATGCCGCGGGCATGCTTGCCTTCGAAGTAGAACGGATTGTCGAAGCTCAGCGCGAACCGGCGCGTATTCCGGTACACCGGATCGTCGGCGCCGACGTAGCCGATATACGGGATCGAAATAAGCCCCGGCGTGCCGGCGTCGTCCATTAGGCAGTAGTTGCCGAAGCCGTCCGTCTCGTACGCGTAGATGGGGCCGTACTTCGGATGATTCACGATGCCGTAGGCGCGGATGCCGAAGTCGATCTCCTTGCGCAGCTTCTCCGCCCGCTCGGCCAGCCGCTCGTCCTTGTAAATCTCGCCGGCGATGCGGCGGATATGCCCGAGCGCCACGACGGCGAACATATTGTTCGGAATGTTGTAGCCGAACAGGCAAGCGTCGTCGCTCGGGCGGAAGCCGGACCAGGTCATGCCGGTGTAGTTCACGGGCATGCCGCGGCCGTCGTTCTGCAGCGTCTCGGTCTCCTTGTCGGTATCGCGGGTAAAATGATACGGCGACCGCTCCATATGCCGCTGCTCGGTGATCATGAGATTGACGACGGACGTGAGCGCCCGGTAGCAGGTGTCGGTGAAGACATCGGTGGAACCGGTCTCTTGCCAATAGTCGTACAGCAGCTGTACCGGGAAGCAGATGGAATCGAGCTCATACTTGCGCTCCCACATCCACGGGTTCAGGCCGCAGTCGTCGCTTGCGCGGTAGTGCGCGTCGCTGGGCGTTTCATTGAAGGCGTTCGTATACGGGTCGATGGTCAAATAGAACATTTGACGGGCGATCAGTCCGCTCAGGATGCGCCGGAGCTCTTCGTCCTCTCTGGCAAGCGGCAAATAGTGGCGCACCTGCTCGGTGGAGTCGCGCAGCCACATCGCCGGGATGTCGCCGGTGAAGACGAACGTCGTGCCGTCGTCAAGCAGCTTGGTCGTCGTCTCGAGCGTATTCGGGTAGCAGTTGCGGAACAGCCGCTGCAGCTTGGGCCGGTGGGCCAGCCGCTCGTCGGCCCGGTCAAGGAAACGGGATACGGAAGCAGGTAGTTGCATGGGATGGACAAACCTCCAGTAGAGATGTAATCGGACTCAAGAAAGAATGTCACACCTCGCGGTTATGCGCAATATGTATCATTTGTAGCCGGAATAGGGGTAAAATCCAACACATTTCGCAACTGACAACGACAATACGGGAATCGCGTCCCGAAAGCTGAAAGCCTTGTCATGCCTGGCATGACGGGCTTTTTGGCATGACAATGCACATTCGACATATTTACCGGGGCCCGCCGCGTTGCCTACAATTTGATGTATGAGTCGGGCAAGACGGAAATGAACGCGCTTGCTTTATAGGGAAATCGGCCGCCGTCATGCGTTGGCGGTTCAGAGGCCGAGCCAAGGGAAAGGAGAAGGTACGATTTGAAAGCAAGTCAAGAGCTGGCGCTGCAGACAAAGCCGGGAATCAAGAAGACCTCCTGGCGAAGACGAATCATCCACAATTGGGAGCTGTACCTGTTCGTCGCACCGTGTATATTGTATTTCATTATTTTTCATTACGTACCGATGTACGGCGTTCAGATCGCCTTCAAAAACTTCTTGCCGGCCAAAGGCATAGCCGGCAGCGCTTGGGTCGGGTTCGACCACTTTGAACGGTTCTTCAACTCTTATTATTTCTGGGATCTGCTGTGGAACACGTTCAGCCTCAGCTTGTATGAGCTCGCGGTCGGCTTCCCGCTGCCGATCATTCTGGCGCTGGCGTTCAACGAGATCAAGAACGGCTTTTTCAAAAAGAGCGTGCAAACGGTTACTTACGCGCCGCATTTTATTTCCATCGTCGTTATGGCGGGGATGATCATTACGTTCCTGAGCCCTTCCTCGGGGATCCTGATCCGCATGATCGAGTGGATCGGCATAGAGCCCGCAGCGTTCCTGGAGGATCCGCGGTGGTTCAAGACGGTCTACGTCATCTCGGGCGTATGGCAAAGCGCGGGATGGGGCACGATCATCTATCTGGCCGCCTTGTCGGGCGTCGATCCGCAGCTGCACGAAGCGGCCATCGTCGACGGCGCGAGCCGCATCAAGCGGGTCATTCATATTAATATCCCGACGATTATCCCGACGATCGCGATCCTGCTCATCCTGAACGTGGGCAACATTCTCGGCGTCGGCTACGAAAAAATACTGCTGCTGCAAAACTCGCTGAACATCGAATCCTCCGATGTCATCTCGACCTTCGTGTACAGGTCAGGCTTGCTGAACAATCAGCTCAGCTTCTCTACGGCAGTCGGTCTGTTCAATTCGGCGGTCAATGCCATTCTGCTCATAACGGTCAACCGAATCGCCAAAAAGACCAGCGACAACAGTTTGTGGTAATAGGAGGTCACATCGATGGTATCGGCAATTAAAGAATCCAAAGGGGACAAGGCTTTTCTTGTCCTGGTCTATCTCTTCTTGACGGCGGCGCTCATCGTCGTGCTCTACCCGCTGATCTACATGCTCAGCGCATCGATCAGTACGCCCAAATTCGTAAATTCCGGCGAGATGTGGCTTCTTCCCAAAGGCTTGACGCTGGAAGGCTACAAGCTCGTGTTCGAGAACGCCCGGATCTGGCTAGGCTACCGCAATACGATATTCTACACCGTCATCGGAACCTTGATCAATTTGGCGGTGACGCTGCCCGCCGCTTACGCGCTCAGCCGAAGCGACTTCTTCGGCCGGCGGTTCTTTATGATCCTGATCCTGATTACGATGTTTTTCAGCGGCGGCTTGGTGCCGACTTACCTGGTCGTGAAGGATCTCGGCATGATCAACTCGATGTGGGCGCTGATCCTGCCGGTCTCCGCCTCCGTGTGGAACATTATCGTGGCCCGGACGTTCTTCCAGTCCACGATTCCGAAGGAGCTGCAGGAGGCGGCGCATATCGACGGCTGTACCAATATGCGCCTGTTCATTCGGATCGTGCTGCCGCTGTCGGCGCCGATCATCGCCGTCATGGCGCTGTTCTACGGCGTCGGGCACTGGAACAGCTATTTCTCCGCCCTGATTTATTTGAACGACGATACGAAGTTCCCGCTGCAGATGGTGCTTCGGCAAATTCTCGTGCTTCAGCAGATGGGCGCGGAGACGAACGGAGCGGCGCTGAGCGGCGAAATGGCGCAGCTGGCCGCCTCCAAGGCGGAGGTCGCTTCGCTTGTGAAATACGCCGTCATCATCGTCTCCACGCTGCCGATCATCGTTATCTATCCGTTCCTGCAGCGCTATTTCGTGCAGGGCGTCATGATCGGTTCGGTGAAGGGCTAAGCGTGACCGGCAATGCCGGGCGTTTGGCGAGCATTAATAATCGAAGAGCGGTTCGCCGTCGACTTCGTTTATTATAAGAAGTAACAGTATGTGATCAAAAGGAGGAGCACGTAAATGAAAACTGCAAAAAAAGGGCTCGGTCTGGCGCTTTCGGGCGTCATGCTGGCAGGTCTGCTTGCCGGCTGCGGCTCGGCGGAAGAGAAAGAGAGCGGCGGCAACAAGCCGAGCGAGACCGCGGACAAAGTGAACAAGGAAGGATTCCCGGTCGTCAACGAGCCGTTGACGCTCACGATGATGGGGCCGGACGTCGGCATCCAAAGCTGGGACAAAATGCCGCTGTTCGAAGAGATGGAGAAGCTGACGGGCATTCGCATGGAGTTCCAGAATGCGCCGAAGGACGCCTTCGAAACGAAGAAAAGCCTCGTATTCGTAAGCGGCACTTATCCCGATATTTTCTATGCGGCGGGATTGACGCCGGCGGAGCAAATGAATTACGGCGAGCAGGGCATTCTCGTTCCGCTTGAAGACCTGATCGAAGGCTACGCGCCTAACGTGAAGAAGATTCTCGACGAGAATCCGGACATCCGCAAATCGATCACCGCGCCGGACGGCCATATCTACGCGCTGCCGGTCATTGAATTCAACCAGCCGTGGTACCGCAATCCGCTCTGGTACAACGGCGATTACCTGGCAGCGCTCGGCATGGACAAGCTGCCGGAAACGACCGAAGAGCTGTATACGTACTTTAAGCGCGTCAAGGAAGAAGATCCGAACGGCAACGGCAAGGCCGACGAAATTCCGTTGTCTTCCGCTTCCCCGGGCAACAGCCTGCGCGATATCCGCACCTGGCTGCTCGGTTCCTTCGGCATTCACGAAGAAGAAATTTACGTCGACGACAACGACAAAGTTCATTACACCCCGATGGAAGAGGGCTACAAGCAATATTTGACGTACCTGAACCGTCTGTGGAACGAAGATCTGCTGGATCACGAGAGCTTCTCGCAAACGGCGGAGCAGCGCGAGGCCAAGGCGCGCAACAACCAGCTCGGCATGTTCTCGGCTTGGACCGCCTTCCAGATGATGGGCGAAGAGCCGAATACGTCCGACCCGATGTACAGCCCGGTATCGAGCGAATTCGCGGCTACGCCGGCCATCGCCAAGAACAAAGGCATCAACACCGGCGCCTTCGCGATCTCCGAGACGAATCCGTCTCCGGAGGCTTCCATCCGCTGGATCGACTACTCGTATTCGATCGAAGGCGCGACCATGTTCAACAAAGGACCGGAAGGCATTCTGTGGAAATACACGGACAAAGAAAATTACAAGAAGGAATACTTGCCCGTACCGGACGGCGGCGACCGCGAGGAATACCGCTCCAAAATTACGCCGAACTACGGCATTCCGGCACCGACGATCAACCTTCCGGAGATCGACAACGGCCTGCTCGGCGACGTGGACGCCTGGATCGCCAACGAGACCAAGACCAAGCTTCTCGACCGCGGCGCCCGCATCCCGTTCCCGGTGCTGTTCCTGACGCCGGAAGAGCAAGCTGAAGTTACGACCATGACCTCCGATCTCAACACGTACGTGCGTCAGATGGAAGCCAAGTTCGTCACCGGCGCCGAGCCGCTCGCGAACTGGGACAGCTACGTCGGCACAATCAAAAAGATGGGCGGCGAACGTATGGCCGAGATTTACCAAACCGCCTACGACCGCTGGAAGGCCAACTAAGCACCGGACCTTATGATCGACCGAAAACTCTCCGAGGCTTCCGCTGCCCGGAGAGTTTTTGTTTCGAATCGGGGAAGTCAAATTACAGACCGTGCGCCCGCACAGGAGGAATAATGCCATGAAAATTACGAGACATCCCGAAAATCCGATCGTCGTTCCCGGCGAATACGAATGGCGGAAGGCGACGGTTTTCAATCCGGCCGTCATTATCGAAGAGGGTAAATTTTATATGATCGAGCGGACCGCCGGTTCGCTTACCCCTTGCAAAAACTTTCTCGGCCTGCTGGAGAGCGAGGACGGCGTCCGCTTCACCCACGTGAAGGACGAGCCGGTGCTGACGCCCGACGAGCTCGGCTTCCCGTACGGAAGCGTGCAGGATCCGCGCGTCGTCAAGATCGACGGCACGTTCTACATGAACTATGCGCTGCGGCCTTGCGCGATGAATTATTATCCGACGAACACGGGCGTGCCGGAACGCTCGTTCCCGAAGTACCCGGACGGCTGGGGCGAGCAGGAGGGACACTGGCTGACCCGCTCGTCCATCGTCAAGTCGGACAACCTCATCGACTGGGAGTTCGTTGCGGATACGACCGAGCTGGACATTAACGACCGCGACAACATCCTGTTCCCGGAGAAAATTAACGGCAAGTACGTCCTGCTGCGCCGTCCGGAGGAATACGTCGGCGAACAATACGGCACGGAGAAGGCGGCCATGTGGATTTCGTACTCCGACGATCTGATCCATTGGGAAGCGCCTAAGCTGCTCGCCAAAGCCGAGAACATGGCCTGGGAATCCCGCAAGATCGGAGGCTCGACGCCGCCGGTCAAGACGGACAAGGGCTGGCTCGTCCTCTACCACGGCGTCGACGACCAGGTCGTCTACCGGGTCGGAGCGCTGCTGCTCGATCTGGACAATCCGGAGAAGATCATCGCCCGGACGCATAACTTCATCATGGAGCCGGAGACGTATTACGAGAAGTTCGGCTACCAGATTCCGAACGTCATCTTCCCGACCGGCAACGTCGTGAAGGACGGTCTGCTCTACATCTATTACGGCGTGACGGATACGGCGATCGCGCTTGCGACCGTTCCGCTGGACGAGCTGGTGGAGTACATTCTGAACGAGCCGAAGGCTTAAACAAATAGGAGCTGTCCCGAACGTCGAACAACGGTGGACAGCTCCTTTTGCCGAAATACGCGAAGTCACTCTTCGCCATGGACGAATCCGCTTGCGCCGTGCAGCTTGCGGTACTGGCCGGGCGTGTAGCCGGTTTCCTTCTTGAACTTGCGGATAAAGTTCGGCGCATCCAGATAGCCGACGCGCTCGATTATTTCTTTGAGCGGCGCGCTGGTGTGGAGCAGCTGCCGGATCACTTCCCTCAGCCGGCACTGCCAGATGTACTGGGTAAAGTTGAAGCCCGTCTTCTCCTTGAAGCTGCGGCTCAGGTACGAGGTGGACGTATCGTATTTGAGGGCGATATGCTCCAGGCTGAGCGTATAGTCCGCGTAGTTCTGCTCGACGTAAGCGACGATCTCGTCCATGAGCGCCGGCTGCACCGTCTCGGTCCGGTGCGTCGCTTCGCCGCAGATTCGGACCGCGAGCGAGCTGAGCCTGTTCTCCAGCCCCTCCAGCGTCTCGAAGGCGTGCAGCGACGAAATCTCGCCGTGCACCTCGTCCATGCCGAGCTCGGCGGCGGTCCGCAGCAGGGAGTTGAGCACGTCGAAGCATAGACAGCGAAGCAGGCCGACCGGCAGCTTCTCCCGCTTCAGCTTCTCCATCATGCCGGCGATCAGCTGGAGCGCCGTCGCTTCGTTTCCTTGCCTCAGGCTCTGCTCCAGCTTGAGCAGCGACTTCTTCGGAATCCAGTAGCTCTCGCCGGAGAAGGCCGCAGCCGAAGGCTCCGTCAACTCCTCGAAGTAAGCGATCCGGCCGCTGAACGTCAGCTTCCGCTGCTCGAGCGCCGAGGCGGCTTCGAGGAAGGATTGGTTCAGCCCGGATAAGTCGTCGTACACGGTGCCTACGCCCAGATTGGGCCGCCTAGGCAGCCGCTGCGCCAGCCGCTCGTCGAGCTCGTCGACGACCTGGCCGATGCGGCTCGCCTCGTCGTCCTCCTCCGACGGCAGCAGCGTTACCATGAGAGCAAGCTGGTGGGTAACGGAAAATTCGACGCCGTAGATCCGGGCTTGCAGCTCGGGCAGCTCCAGCTGATGAAGCCAGGCGCGAAGCGTCTGCTGACCCTCCCACGACTGCTCGCCCAGGCTCTGCTCGTCCAAGCTCAGGATGATCGTGAAGCAGGTGGCCCCTTCCGGCAGTTCCAGTCCGGACCGGACGATCATCCGCTCGATTTCGGGATCGTCCGGCTTGCCGTGCTTGAACAGCAGCATGAGGCATTGGTTGCGCACGAACGGCTCCTGCATGTCGATGCGGGCGTGGTAATCATGGATCGTCTGTTTGATCCAGTCCCATTCGTTGCGGGTCCTGGGCGTCTCCCTGGCGCCGCCTTGCAGAGATGCGAACTCCAGCAAGTCGCGGATCGGGTGGTACTGCCGCCTTGCAAGCAGCATCGCCGCGGCGATGCCGGCCAGCGCCGTGATCACGAAGACGAGCAGGATGATCGTGCGGATCTGGCCGACTTGCTCGAAAAACTGGTAGCTGGGAATGGCCGTGGCGTACGTCCAGCCGTTGACTCTGGACTTGACCGTGACGACCGAATAGCGCTCGCCGCCCAGCTCCATATTGTGGATGCCGGGATCGAGCTCGGCCAGCGACGTCAAATCGTGGCCGCGCAGAGCGTCGCCGCGGTAGTTGGCCGTCAGCACCTCGCCCGTGCCCGAGAAAATATAGCTGCTCCCGGAGAAGTCGTTCAAGATCGAATCCATGACGCCCGTCAGCTGCTCTTCCTTCATAAGAAACAGGATGGTGCCGTACGGATACGGATCGTTGGTCTTGATCGGGACGAGCATCGCCAGCTTGGGTTCCTTCCGCGAGTGCACGGTGACGTTTTCGGCCGGACGCACGGTGGTGATATTCGTTTCGTTGAGCGCCTGCTTGATCTCCTCGGGCTGCCAGCGCTCGAAGCGGAACATGTCGTCGAACATGAGGTCGAGACCGGTCATCCCCAGACTGGAGTAGATCCGATCGTCGCCGCGATAGTAGAGAAACAGCTCCTCGAGCATCGTGTTGCTGGTCTTGTAACGCGCCAGCGAAGCAATGGCGTCCCGGCCGTAGAACGGATGCGAGACCATGAACCTGGTGAGATGCTCGTCGAATGAAATGGTATTGGCGGTCTCCAGCAGGTTGGTCATCTGATTGTCGATGGAGAGCCTCACCTGGCTCAGCTGGTTGACGTTGGACTGCTCGATCTCGGAGCGCAGATTGGCCGTCGCGTTATGATAGATGATGAAGGTGACGCCTGAAAGCGGAACCAAAAAGATGAGAATATAAGATAACGTGTAAGTCACGAGCAGCTTGGACTTGAAGCGGTTCCAATTGAAGCGGATGCCCGATTTCATGCTGGATGGCTTAACGGATAATTTCACGGTGACCTCCCGGAGATAAGTGCTTCCTGGCGTATCCGAACAGTATACCATTTCGGCCGATTCGATGTTGCTATTGCAGACAACAGGGACGCGGTAAGACGCCTGCCGTATAGGGCTTGCGTCGGATAAAACGATCGTTTGGACGGATTCGGCTAGTTCAATTTTATTGTTTCTTTAAACATTATAACGTTATATTTATTTCAATGCTAGGATGTGTTAAGCTATGGACGAAGAAATTTTTGGGCAACGTACAGGCGCTGTCGCAGAAGGGAAGGACGCTTCAAGAACATGGGTACTGTACTGCGAAATACGAAACGGCTGGACGGGCAGGCAGCCGACATTGTCATAGAAGACGGCAAGATCGCCGCGATCGTCCCTCCGGGGACGGGCGAAGGCGAGGTCGTCGCCGAAGGCGGCTGCGTATCCGGCGGCTGGATCGACATGCACGTGCACGCCTTCCGCGAGCTTAACCCGTACGGCGATGCGGTCGACGAGATCGGCGTGAAGCAAGGCGTGACGACGATCGTTGACGCCGGCAGCTGCGGCGCCGACCGCATCGGGGAGCTGCGTGCGGCGGGCAGCCGGGCAGCCACCCGGCTGCTGGCCTTTCTGAACATTTCCCGGATCGGTCTGGGGCGCATCGACGAGCTGTCGGATCCGGCATGGATCGACGAGACGGCCGTGAAGGAGGCTCTGCATGCCTACCCGGACTTCATTGTCGGGCTCAAGGCGCGGATCAGCCGCAGCGTGGTGAAGGAGCAGGGCATCGAGCCGCTAAGGCGCGCCCGTCGGCTTTCTGAGGCGACGGGGCGGTCCTTGATGGTCCATATCGGCTCGGGGCCGCCGGCAATCGACGAGGTGATGGCGCTGCTCGCGCGGGGCGATATCGTCACCCACTATTTGAACGGCAAGGCCAACAACCTCTTCGACGGGCAAGGACGGCCGCTTCCCGCGCTGCTGGACGCGATAGCGCGCGGCGTGCATCTGGACGTCGGCCACGGGTCTGCGAGCTTCTCTTTCCGCGTGGCGGAACAAGCCCGGGCGGCCGGAGTTCCGCTGCACACGATCAGCACGGACATCTACGAGAGCAACCGGCTCCGCGGGCCCGTCTACAGCCTGGCCGATGTGATGAGCAAGTTTCTCTATCTTGGCTACAGTCTGCAAGAGGTTGTAGACGCCGTGACGGTCAAAGCGGCGCGATGGCTGGGAAGGCCGGAGCTCGGCGAGCTGAAGGTCGGCGGAGCGGCCGATCTGACGCTGTTCGACGTCGTGCGGGGGAGCAAGACGCTGATCGATTCCGAAGGGGAGACGCGTACGGCGGATACTTATATTCAAGCCAAAGGAGCAGTTATCGATGGATCATACTTTGCATGCTAAATACGGATTGAAGCGCGTCGTCAACGCCAGCGGCCGGATGAGCATCCTCGGCGTCTCGGCTCCGGCCGACGGCGTCATGGACGCGGTGAAGACGGGCGGCCAGAGCTATGTGGAGATGGCCGATCTGCTCGACAAGTCCGGCGCGTACGTTGCGAGGCTGCTGAATGCCGAGGATGCGGTCGTCGTCAATTCCGCCTCCAGCGGAATCGCCATGACCGTGGCGGCCGTCGTCACGCGCGGCGACAATCGGGCCAGCCTGAAGCTGCATCAGGAGCTGCCCGCGAATAACGAGATCATTCTGTTCAAGGGACATAATGTCCAGTACGGCGCTCCGGTCGAGACGATGGTCGCGCTCGGCGGAGGCAAGCTCGTCGAGGTCGGCTACGCCAACGAAGGCCGCAAGGAGCATCTGGAGATGGCGATTAACGAGCGTACGGCGGCGATCCTGTTCGTGCAATCGCATCACTGCGTCCAGAAGAACATGATCAAGGTCGAGGACGCGTGGGAAGTGGCGCGGCGCCGCGGCGTGCCGCTGATCGTCGACGCCGCCGCCGAGGAGGATCTGCGCAAGTACCCGGCATGCTCGGACCTCGTCATCTACAGCGGCTCCAAGGCGATCGAAGGCCCGACCTCCGGCATCGTGGCGGGCAAAGCCGGCTATGTCGGCTGGGTGAAGACGCAGCTGCATGGCATCGGCCGAAGCATGAAGGTGGGCAAGGAGTCGATCTTCGGGCTGCTGCAGGCGCTGGACGAGTATTTCGTTAAGGAAGACAAGAGCGGGGAGGAGCGCGCGGCGCTGGCGGCGCTGGACGTCCTGAACGAGCTGCCGGGCGTGAGCGTCGGCATCGTCCAGGACGAGGCCGGCCGGGCGATCTTCCGCGGGCGGATCAAGATCGACGAAGCGGCGGCAGGCCTGTCCGCTCGCGCGGTCAACGATGGGCTGCGAGGCGGCGACATTGCGGTCTATACACGGGATTACGGACTCGCGCAAGGGTATTTCGACCTCGATCCGCGTTCGCTCCAGGGCGACGATCTGCAGGTGATCATTACGCGCATTCAAGACATTATTGGAGGAGATCGGTAATGGCAAGCATCTATAACCGGTTGTACAAGAACAAAGCGGCGCTCAACGTGCTGGCAGGCAGCATCGGCAATGCCCGCGACGTATACGAAGCGGCGGAAGGCCACATCGTCGTCGGGGTGCTCTCCAAGGCGTATCCCGATGCTTCGGCGGCGGCGGAAGCGATGAAGCAGTACGGCGCGGCTATCGAGGACGCGGTATCGATCGGTCTCGGCGCGGGCGACAACCGCCAGGGAGCAGTCGTGGCGGAGATCGTCAAGTCGTATGCGGGCAATCACGTCAACCAGATCCTCCCGGCCGTCGGCGCCACCAGCGCCAACCTGGGCGGCCGCGAGAGCTGGATCAACGCGCTCGTGTCGCCTTGCGGCCAGCCGGGTTACGTGAACATCTCAACGGGCGTGTTCAGCGCGGCCGCTCCCGACAAGGCGATCGTTCCGGTCAAAGCGGCGATCGAGCTGGTGCGGGATATGGGCGGCCATGCGCTGAAGTACTTCCCGATGCAGGGACTGAAGCTGGAGGACGAATACCGCGCCGTCGCCAAAGCTTGCGGCGAGGAAGGCTTCGCGCTGGAGCCGACCGGCGGCATCGACCTGGACAACTTCGGCAACATTCTCGAGATCGCGCTGGAGGCGGGCGTCCCGCAGGTGATCCCGCATGTCTACTCGTCGATCATCGATCCGGCGAGCGGCGATACGCGAGTGGACGATGTACGCACGCTGCTCGGCGAGCTGAAAGCGCTGGTCGATCGCTATGTCTAGGATAGCCGCGTTCGGCGAAGTGATGATGCGCCTGGAGACGCCGGGCTTCCAGACACTGTCCCAAAGCGGCAATCTCGCCTATTCCTTCTCGGGGAGCGGGGTCAACGTCGTCTCGGCGCTGGCCCGTTTCGGCCATGAGGCGTATCTGGCCAGCACGCTGCCGGACAATCCGCTCGGCGACGCCGCGCTGGCGCATCTGCGCAAGCTGGGCATTCAGACGCCGTTCGTGAACCGGGGCGGCCGGTATATCGGGATGTACTTCCTGGAGCATGGCTTCGGGATTCGTCCAAGCAAGGTGACCTACACGGACCGGCTCGGCAGCAGCTTCAATACCGTGCCGAACGCCCCGGGCGACTGGGAGCGGATCGCCGCCGCGGTCGATGCGGTTCACTTCTGCGGCATCACGCTCGCGATGAACGAGCTGGCCCGCACGCAGATCAAGCAGCTGGCCCGCGAGGTCAAGAGCCGCGGCGGCACGGTGATCTTCGACTGCAACTACCGTCCGTCGCTGTGGGGCGAGGACGGCTATGCGGCGGCGGCGCCGCATTACCGCGACATGCTGGAGCTGGCGGACATCGTCTTCATGAACGAGAAGGACGCGATGCTGACGCTCGGCATGCCGAGCGGCGCGACCGACCGGTTGGCGCAGCTGCAGGAGCTCATCCCGCAAGTGGCGAAACAGTACGGAATCGCCATGATCGCCGGCACGCATCGCAAGGTTAACGGGGACAACACCCATACGTTGGCCGGCTACCTGTATGCGGAAGGAGCCTTCCGCTTCGCGCAGCCGTCCACCTTCTCGGTGTACGACCGGGTCGGCGCGGGCGACGCGTATGCGAGCGGCATGATCCACGCCTGGCTGAGGGGCTGCGATCCGCAATTCGCGGTCGATTACGCGACGGCCGCGGCGGTGCTCGCGCATACGGTGCACGGCGATACGCCGATGGCGACGGAGGCCGATGTCGTGAAGGCGATGTCCCGCGCGGCCGGCGACGTCGAACGATAAGACGGAGATAGGAGAGGAGGGAGCAGGGATGACGATCACCCGCAAGAAAGGCCCGCTGTATTTGCAGGTCAAAAAAATCGTCAAAGATCGCATCCTTCACGGCGTCTATCCGCTGGGCGGCCATATCCCGCCGGAGCCGCAGCTGGAGAAGGAGTTCAACGTCAGCAAGATGACGGTGCGCAACGCGATCCGGGAGCTGGCCGAGGAAGGCTATGTCGAGAAAAAAAGCGGCATCGGCACCATCGTCCTCACCAACATGTCGGTCTCCCGCCTCTCCAAGGGCAAGCGGTTCACCGAGCTGCTTGTCGAGGAGGGGCATCGCCTCGAGAAGAGGCTGATCTCGACGGCCCGCGAGAATCTGGAGCCGGGGACGGAGCTGCACGGCCAGCTCGGACCGGAAGCGATCCGGATCGAGCGGCTGTATGTGCTGAACGACCGGCCGTACATCCACATCCTGCACTATCTGGCCGCCGACGTATGGTCAAAGGCGGAGCAGGAGGCGGGCGGGCTGCCATTCGAATCGTTGTACGATTTGCTGGAGGAGCAGGATATCGTGCTGGACAACTTCCGGGACGCTTTCTCGGTAGGCGCAGCTTCGGCCGAGACGGCGAAGCTGCTCGGCGTGCCGGCAGGGACGCCGCTGCTCGTGCGACTTCGCCGCACGCATGATGTCGCGGGCCGGCTCGTTGAGTACAGCATCGGCTATTACCAGACGGGGCTGCAGCCGTATTTGGTCAGTTACGACACGTAAGGAAGGCGCATCGAAGGGGGATTATGGGGAGTTCATCCCATGTCGCTCATCTCGAAAAGGCCATCCCGTAAAGGATGGCCCTAAAACAGTCAGCGAGGAGTACCGTACCATTGGTGACGGCAAACTCGCGACGTGACGAATGAATCGTTAAGACTTCAATTCTTTACTGATCGTTCTCAATATGCTATATTGATGACGGGAGGGAAATGGAATGGCGAGAAGCAAGGAGTTTGAAGAGAACGAGGTTTTGGATAAAGCGATGAGGCTCTTCTGGGAACAAGGTTACGAGAAGACGTCGATGACCGATCTGGTCGAGCGCATGGGCATCCATCGCAGAAGCTTGTATGACACATTTGGCGACAAACATATGCTGTTCCTGAAAGCGATGGATCGTTTTGGCGAGAAATTCAACGCTGAGCTTGCAGCTGGAGTGAAGCGGTCCAAGACGGCCAAAGAAGCTCTTCAGTTTATTTTTGGCTTCATGATTGATGGACATGCAGATTCGCCTCCAGGCTGTCTCATGGTGAATTCCGCAGTGGAATTGGCAGTGCGCGATGACGTTGTCGACGCCAAGCTCACGAAGGTGTTCACAGCAGCAGAACGGCAGCTCAAGGAAATTATCATATGGGGGCAGCGGGACGGTGAATTTTCCACGGAACATGATGCCGAAGAATTGGCCGAATATCTGCATAATGTATGGGTTGGTTTAAGGGCAATGGCAAGAATGTCGGTTGCCAAAGAAAAGCTTCACCGCATCGCCCGCACATCGATGAAGCATTTAGAGGCGTAACATTTTTTTCTTTAAATTAGAACGATCGTTCCCGTAAAGCTTTTGCCCCAAGCTATTTCTCCCTTTCGCAATCAAGGCTTGCGCATTAACTAGAATGATCGTTCTCAAATGTGAACCGAAAATAACGAACGAGGAGGAACAAGTCAATGCCTAACCAACAAAAGACGAAAGTTTACCAAGCTGGAGAAAAAATATAAGGTCAAGTACGGTTTCCTGTTTATGAAACCAAGCGGCAAACAATTGGAGATCCTTACCGAGTGGATTGAATCCGATAAAATAAAGCCCGTTATTGATCGGATATATTCTTTTGAAAACTCCCAACAAGCAATAGCGTACTCCGAATCGGGCAGAGCAAAAGGGAAGATTATTATATCAATGAAGGAATCGCTTGCCTAAAACAAATCATAAAGGAGCAAATGAAAAATGAACATTTCCGAACAAGTTGCTTTGGTCACCGGCGCGAACCGAGGTTTTGGCCGCCATCTGGCTCTTGAACTTCTATCCAGGGGATCTAAGGTGTATGCCGCAGCAAGAAATCCGGAGTCCATTGACATTCCCGGAGCAATACCTGTCAAATTGGATATTACCGACCCTCAAGCGGTTGCCGCTGCTGCAATGGCTGTGAAGGATGTTACGCTGCTGATCAACAATGCAGGCTCGTCTACGGGCGCATCTTTGCTTGACGGCGATCTCGATAAAATCCATTTGGAATTAAATACGCACTTCTTCGGCACCTTATTCATGGTTCGTGCTTTCGCGCCTGTCCTTGCGAATAATGGGGGAGGGGCCATTCTGAATATTTTATCCGCATTATCTTGGTTAAGTATGGGAAGCAGTGGAGCGTATTCGGCTGCGAAGGCGGCAGAGTGGGCACTGACGAACGATTTGCGCATCAATCTGTACCCACAAAATATTCGAGTTGCCGGCTTGCATGTAGGCTATATGGAGACAGACATGACTTCAAGCGTTAATGCGCCTAAGGCCAATCCTGCAGAGATCGCCAAAATCGCAATTGATGGAATAGAATCCGGAAGCTTTGAGATTGTTGCCGATGATACCAGCCGCGGCGTCCAAAGCGCATTGGCCGGCGGTGTAGCCGCGATCTACCCGCAGTTTGCTTAAGCTAAATCAGCTTAGTAAGTCAATCTCCAACTTTAAAAAGGCCTTGGCAGCAAAGATCAAGCGAATAAAGTCAAAACCCCGAAAATACTCGGGGTTTTTGTCCAAAGCGCATTTGCGAAGTCAGATTCTAATAAAGTAAAGGGCCATCCGGCGAATTATTTGGGTGAATCGGGGCTTCAGATCTTTATTCACGCCCGGTCAATCCTTTCATGATCAGCCATATAGCCAGAACCAATTGTTGAACGGCTATCGGAATATTCAACATCATGTAGGCTGCATCCAGACCGATGAAGCGCATCATAAATAATAAGCTTGCCAATAGGGACAAGGCAGACCCGATAAGACCCGAAACGGACAACCAGCGCGGAACTGATTTGGCTTGGTAAAATAGGCAGTTCATCATGAACATTGCCAGAACAAAGGCCAGCGTCGTTGCCACATGGTTCACCAAATCGCGTCCTTCCCGCAACAATGCGCCAACGGTATGAAAATACGAACCATTCAGCGTTCCGGCTATTGCGAATTCGTCGCTTAATGCCAACAGCAGCAGAAGAAGGATTACGCCAATTATAATGAACACGCCCGCAATGATGCCGAAAGCAACGGATCCAAGAGCCAAACCTTTATTGTGCTTGCTCAAAACCGGATACATCGTAATCGGAATGCCAACATAGGAAATAACCATCAATAACTGGAAAAACGCTCCCAGCAGTACCTGGCTTTCATCGGTAGTAGCCTTGACTAGGTAGTCTGCTCCGTCAATAACGGGAACAACGCTGAATAGACCTGTAACCAACCCGGCTATGAATAAGACCCCGGTAATGACTGCAGACCTTCTACCTGAATTTGCACGCTTCCTCAATCCATCCATTGCAAGCTTCACTCCCCTGTTTTATCCACGTGTTATTGCTTATCCTCATATTGAAAGACCTCTTCGATGGACTTTCCGAAAACGCGCGCGATGCGAAAAGCCAGCTCCAACGAAGGCGAATAATTCCCCTTCTCGATCGCAACGATCGTTTGTCTGGTGACCCCGGCCTTATCCGCCAGCTGCTGCTGGGTCATCTCGTTATGTTGAAAGCGAAGATTCCGAATATGATTGCTGATCGCATCCTTACCCATGTCAAACTCCTTTCCGATAAAAATAAAATTGAGCGATACGACCCAGCAGATCGGATAAAAAACCGAAGAAGATCAACAAAAGAAACGTTAAATAAGTTGGAAGATCCGTAACGAGCGGAACCATGGATAGTATAAACCCGAAGAAAAACACATAAAGCGAAATCCGGTCCGCCTTCAGCTCGATGATTTTATCGAACTCGTCTTCAAATGAAGGCCCATCTTCATTCGTGGCCATTTTATTGATGATGACAAACACGATATGAATGATAACCTTAGCGACAATCGACACAGGGAGCAGCACCAGAAGGAAGGAGCCCCAAAAACGGAAGTCGGTGTCCGAAGTGATGCTGCCTTCTTCGGCATTTTGAATCGCGTAGAACGTGTAGAGGGTGAAGATGAGTAGGCTGCTGATGATGGAAACAAAAATTTTTTTCTCTTGATAGGACATATTGACCTCCTAATTGAGCAATGTAAACTAAACTATACATAATGTAATAAAAACTAGACCAACTGTCAAATTTATTTTACATATGGTTGTTCACTAGGAAGGCGCAGTCGGAATTCGTTTGAGAACAGAGTTCTCAATATCGACGACGGGTGTCGGCATCTCTACTTACAAAAAGCTGTTAAGCAGCAGGGTCATGCGGGCGGGACGGAACGAGGACAAGAACGATGCTGGCGTGCGGGGCATCGCTAGCATCATTATTCGCACCGAATGCGAAGCATTGGCCGCGCGATCTGCCAAGAGGCAGCGCGTCATATGGTTAAGCCTGCGATTGTGCAGGCTTTTGGTCGCCCCATGCGTGATGCGAAGCGAATGCCTGCGAATGCGCATCCTTTTTCGATCAGTACGTACAAAAGGGGGGATTTTGTGCCAAAATTGCTGTACATACGCAGGCATGCCGTCGGTCCTCCTCAATGATGGCACAAAGGCTGCACAATCGCAGGCTTTGCGCCCGAGCTCCGGTGGAGATGATTACTTGGAAAGACCGACTCCACGGCATCGGGCAATCGCTGGAGCTTACCGGCGCTGCGGAGCGCGGGTTCGCCCTCAATTTTATTATATGATTTCGCCTAATTATTATATTGTCCCGCTAAGGCGGCTCGCTGTAAGATCATGGTAAACGTAACGAGGCAGATGGCGTATCAAATTGCCTAAATTAATGAAAGCGTTTTCTAACACTTGCCTGGCCTAGAAATTTTTTGGGGGGACCATATGAAACGGATACCTATGATGCTGCAGCTCATCGTCATCTTGTTTTGCGTCATGGCCGTTCCGACGGTGATCTTGACCTGGTACAGCGGCGAGCAGATTTTGCGGAATTCCGAGCAGGCCATTGCGGAATCTTCGCTTGCCGGGTTGAACGCGAGCCGCAAGCTGAGCGAGAATGCGCTGAACAACTTGGCCCAGAATACGGTGCGGTTAACCGCCACCCATATTTTCGACCGGATTCGCCCGTACGAAACGTTCGCCGAACTGAATTCGAATTTCAATACGGTCAGCAACGCGAGGGCCGTCCTGCAGGAATTGGCGAACTTGAACCGCATCGGCGAAGGGGTGTATTCCTCGTTCTTCCACCTCACCGATTCGGACTACGTCGTGTCGACCGACAAAGGCATCAAGAAGCTGGAGCGGTATGAATCGCTCGATTGGATGAAGGAAGCGCTTGCCGGGCAGAGAGGAATCAGCGGCGTATGGTACCCGCGCAAGCTCGATTCGGGGGTTAACGTCGTATCGTACGTGCTGCCGCTCAATCGGCTGTCCACCACGACGCGCGGGACGATCGTCGTCAATTTGAGGGAAAGCCAGATTGAAACCTATTTCCTCTCGTCCGGCACGGGCCAGCAGGAGTATATGCTCCTGAATGCGAACGGCATCGTGATCTCCCACAAGGACAAAAGCCTGCTGCTTAAGAACGGCGGCGAGAAGCCGGTCGTTCAGGACGTTTTGAAGCAAAACGCGGCGGAAGGCTATCTGTTCCGCGAGCTTGAGGGCGAGCGATCGCTGTACACGTGGTCGCGGTCGAAGCGATTCGGCTGGATCAACGTGAACGTCCACTCCGTCAACGAATTGATGGCCGCTTCCCATGCGATGCAGCGGAATATTATGCTGCTCACCGCCGTTATTATTTTGGCAGGGGCCGTGCTGACCGTCTTTCTCGCGACCTGGGTTTCGAAGCCGGCGAGAGAGCTGGTCCGGGCGATGCGCAACCGCAACAATTTAGGAATCAAAGGCAAGAACGAGCTCGCTTTTCTCGACGCGTCGTTCAAGCGCATGCAGGAAGAGGAGGAAGCGCTCAACCGGCTGCTCCATGTTCGCGAGCAGGATGCCCGCAGCCTTGCGGTGCATCAGCTGATCCGCGGCGAATTTACGCCGCAGGCCGCCGAGCTGTTCCCGGCGCCGTACTTCGTCGTCGCCATCGTCTCCATCGACCGCTACCGAAATTATGTAAGCAAGAACAACCCGGAGACGCGCAGCTATCATCGTTATCTGCTTATCGCGCATTGCGAAAGCCTGTTCCAGGAAGAGGTGCACGCGCGGTGCGTCTATCAGGGCGACGGCTGCTTTGCCATCGTGATCAACTACTGGCAATCGGAAATGGGCAGCGCCGGCGCAGGCATCCACGCCCTGCTTGCCGCAACCCGGGACAAAGCGGCAGAGCTGCTGGACCATTCCGTTACGATCGGCGTGAGCAGCCCGGCGGAGGAGAACGACAGCGTGCCTGACCGCGTCGTCGAAGCGATGGAGGCCATTAAGCAGCGGATGATCGCGGGAAGCGGCGGGATTCTGTACGGGAAAGAGGAGGCCGGACGCGACAAAAAATATATTTATCCGGCCAACGGCGAACGGCGCATCCTCAACTTCCTGGATAACGGCGATCTCGAAAGCGTCAAGAAAGAATTGCAAATGATCGGCGGCGAGATTCGTTCCGCCGATTACGTATCCTACGATAATATTTTATTCGTTTACCACCAATTGGCGGGCGTCACGATCAAGCATCTTCGAGAGAAAAACGTCAACACGGCGCGCATTTTCGCAGGGAGAGGCAACATTTACGCCGCGCTCGCCTCGATCGATACGCTGGATGAGCTCGAACAATACGTTTACGAATTTTGCCGCGAAATCGTCCAATACCTTGCGCGCGCCACGGGCGAGGCCAACCATCGCGGGGAGCGGATCATCAAGTACCTGAACGAGCATTATCGCGAAGAGATCGTGTTCCAGGAGATGGCGAAGGAAATCGGCATCAGTTACTCGTACATGCGCAAGATCGTGTATGAGATGACGGGCAAAAGCTTGATCGATTATCTCAATCTGCTTCGCATCGAGAAGGCGAAGGAGCTGCTCGTGGACTCGGGCCTTACGATCGCGCAGATCGCGTCCGATGTCGGCTACTACAACGTACAGAGCTTCAACCGGTTTTTCCGCAAATTCGAGGGCATGCCGCCGAGCGGATACAAGTCCGCAAAGTCTAGGACGTCGTAAGCGCAGGCTCCGTCTCATCCATTGCTGCCACTTCTGCCTTCACGGCCTGCGGTGGCAGCTTAACTTTTGCTACCGCCTATCAAAATTGATCATTGCACCGCCGCAGAAGCGCGGAAATAGCGGGCGAAGATCAAAAATGAAGGGCGAAGATCAAACATCAACATTTACCGGCCCAAAATGAAAGCGCTATGATGAGAACAACCCGGAGACATCCGCTGGCGGAATGCGCCGGGAACGTCAAGTCAACAGGAGGTGAGACTTTGAAAGCTGCAGGAGCTGCGAAGGCCGGAAATAAAATCGTTTCCCTGCCATACAAAGGCGAAAAACGGGGGATCTTCTACTATGTTCGCCGGGACTGGCAGCTCTACGCGCTGCTGCTCGTTCCGTTATCGTTCGTCCTCATCTTCAAGTACGCGCCGATGTCCGGACTGTTGCTTGCGTTTAAAGAGTACAAGATCGCAAGAGGGTTCTGGGGCAGCGAATGGGTCGGCTTCGAAGTGTTCCAGGAGCTGTTCGCCAAGCCCGACTTCGGCCGCGCGGTTCGCAATACGCTGCTGCTCAACGTCCTGGATCTGCTGTTCAGCTTTACGATGCCGATCGTGCTCGCGTTATTGCTGAACGAGATCAAGGGCGCCGTGTTCAAGCGCGTGAACCAGACGCTGCTCTACCTGCCGCATTTCCTGTCGTGGGTCATCATCGGCGCCATCGCCTATCAACTGCTGGGCGAAGGCAGCGGCATGGTCAACAATCTCGTCGAGCAGCTGGGCGGAACCCGTATCCCCTACCTGCAGGAGGATACCCATTGGCTGTTCAGTTACCTCGCCATCGGCGTATGGCAGAGCATGGGCTGGGGAACGATTATTTACTTGGCCGCCATAACCGGGGTCAACCCCGAGCTGTATGAAGCGGCGACCGTGGATGGGGCGGGACGGCTGCGCAAAATGTGGAACGTGACGCTGCCCTCGATCCGGATGACAATCGTCACCTTGCTGATTTTAAGCTTGGGCAACGTGATGGGCGGATCGTTCGAGCGGATACTGGCGTTGTCGAACAAGGCGACGACCGAGTTCACCACGACCATCCCGGTATTGGTATTCCGCTGGGGGATCGAAGGCGGGGATTTCAGCCGCGCGACGGCGCTCGGGTTGTTCCAGGCGGTCATCGGGCTTATTCTCGTGCTGCTCGCCGACCGGATCGCCAAGAAGCTTGGCGAAGACGGATTGATTTAAAATATAGGAAAGTATAAGTTTCACTTTTATACTGACGCCTATATTTCACCGCGAAACGTAAGCTTTTGCCGCCAGAGGACGGCGATAGCCGTTTACGCTTGGAAAGGAGGCGAACGATGAAATCATCCAACCATACCTTCCCGGCATCGCACAGGCGGCGACTGGACGTTTGGGATGTGCTGATCCGTCTTATCTTGCTTGCGGCATCGGTGGCTTGTCTGCTGCCGTTCGTCCATGTCGTCGCCAAATCGTTAAGCGACGACGCCTATGTCATCGCGCAGAAGGTGTTTCTTGTTCCGAAAGGGTTTACATTGGAGGCCTACAGCAAAATTTTCGCCGACGATAGCATCCTGCGCTCGCTCTATGTAAGCGTTATCGTCACCGTATTGTTCACGATCGCGGGGATGATCGTCACGATTTGCGCGGCGTATCCGCTATCCCGGCCTCAGCTGAAAGGGCGCGCGGCGCTTACCTTTATTTGCGTGTTCACCTTGTACTTCGGCGGGGGCATCATTCCCGACTACTTGCTGGTCAACAGCCTCGGCATGCTCGATACGATCTGGTCGCTCGTGCTGCCGCTTTCGTTCAGCGCCTTCAATCTGCTGATCCTGAAGAGCTCGATCGCAAGCAGCATTCCGGTAAGCCTGGAGGAATCGGCGAGGATGGACGGCGCGGGGCATTTCCGCATCCTGACTAGTATCGTCCTGCCGCTCTCCAAGCCGATCCTTGCGACGCTGTCCCTCTTCTACGCGGTCGGACGATGGAATGCCTATCAAGACGCATTGTTCTACATCAAGCACAATGTCGACCTGCGGCCGCTGCAGCTGAAGCTGTATTATTTGGTCGTCCAGGCAAGCGAGAGCTTCCAGCTTGAGGCGACGACCGTGGAGCTCAGCAATCCGGAGGTGCTTAAGGCGTCGGTCGTCGTCTTCGCGACGCTGCCGATCATCTGCGTTTATCCGTTTATCCAGAAATATTTCGTTCAAGGCGTCATGCTCGGATCGGTCAAGGGATAGCCTTGCGGCCCGAATAATCGCCACTATGACAATATGGGGGAATAACGATGAGCAAACAGAGAATCGTCGCCATGTTCATGGCATTGATCATGATCGCGGGCCTTCTGGCGGCCTGCACGAGCAACAATAACGGCGGCGGCGCGGGCAACGGCTCGAACGGGCCGTCTCCGTCCGCTAACAATTCCGGCGCCGAAGGGACGGGCGAGCCGCCTGGCGACGGATATCCCGATTACTCGCAGGGCTTCCCGGAGCCGGTCAATCTCGATATTCCGGTCTATGAACGTGCGTTCGAGGGCTGGAACGTGACCGACAACTTCTATACGCGCTGGATTCAGAAGGAATTCGGCGACAAATACAACATCAAAGTCAATTTCGTGCCGATTACGCGCAACAACGAAGTGACGGATTACGAGCAGCTGCTGGCGGCGCACAAAGCGCCGGAAATCATTTTCCACTACGACATGCCTCAAGCGCTTGCCTATTACGGCGAAGACGTCATGCAGCCGCTGGAATGGGATGAGATTGCCAACTATGCCCCTACGTATTGGAAGAATATGGGTGAAACGATTGAGCAATACGGCGTCGTGGACGGGAAGAACATGTTCGTCTTCGCCGCGCGCCCGGACACGGATAACTATGTCGGCCTGATCCGCAAAGACTGGGTAGAGAAGGTCGGCATGAAGGTGGAAGACCTGACCTCGCTGGAGAAGTATAACGAGATGCTCGCGAAGTGGAAGGAAGCGGGGCTCGGCGTCCTCGGCGGTTCTCTGACCCGGAACAACTACAATTACAGCTACGCCTTCCGCGATTGGCCGATCGATCCGAAGTACCGCGCGCTTTATTCCGATCTTGCCGTCGCGGACTTTACGACCAAGGATACCGAGGGCTGGCTGCGCAACCTGAACTACCAATTCAATAACGGCCTCATCGACAAGGAGTTTTATTTGCGCGACGACGACAACAAGGTCAAATCCGAGTTCGTAGCGGGCAGAACGGGAACGTACGGGTTCTATCTGGCCAGCAACACCGACGTCTTCGAAGCGACGCTGAAGAACAATCCGGAAGCCGAATTCGCCGTCGTGCCGCCCGGCGCCGGCGTACCGGAGGGCCTCGTGCCGCAGGGCCGGGCCTATTGGCCGTTCGGCTTCATCATGGGCATCAACTACGAATCGACGGCCGAGGAACGCGCCGCCGTCTGGATGTATCTCGAATGGATGAGCCAGCCGGAGAACCTGTTCGTCCTGCAGAACGGCATCGAAGGCGAGAACTATACGCTCGATAGCGAAGGACTCCCGGTGAAGGCTCCGGATTTCAAAGGCGAATCCGTCCTCTCCCAGAACAACAACAAGGATTATTGGGGACTTGTAACCGAATCGGCGGTGTTCGCGACTCCGGAATTGACGCTTAAAGCCAATATGCGGAACTGGGCGCCCGCAGGCTACGAATACATTGCCGAAGACTTGATCAAATACCGGAACGAGACGGCGGAATATCGCACGCCGGATGCGCTGTTCACCGTCGTGCTCGAGAAGGTGAACGAGTACAAGGCGGACCTGAACGCCCTCTTCCAGGAGCTGTACCTGGACATTGTCCTTGCGCCGGAAGCCGAGTTCGACGCGAAATACGAGGAAGCGAAGAAGGAGTTCCTCGAGGCCGGCTATCAGGAGATTCTGGACGAGAAGCAGAAGGCGATCGACGCAGGCCAGTTCCGGTAATTCGATTGAAAAGAAAGAACAGGGGGAAGGGGATCGATGCTCCTTCCTTCTATGGATCTCCTTCGTTTCTGGGCTCAGCCTCGCCGTCATCTGGAGCCGCAATAAACGAAGAGGAAAGTTCATCGCTAGGGGGTGTTCACGTAAAGCGTTTCAAATAAAATGGAACCGCTTTCTTTTTTGGGAGATTAGCAGATTACGAGGAGGGTTGAATTGACATCGGGTCCAGTCACGGGATGTTCTGGATTGGAATTTAATAGAGGAGTGAGTTTATGGATATCAGAGCCTTATCCGTTAAAAAACCGTTTATCGCATTCCTTTTGTCGTTTCTCATCGTTTTTTCGCTCGTCGTTTCGCCGACTCCGGGTCATGCGGACTCATCCGGCAGTCTGCCGGCCCGCCAGGGGGAGTATCTGAACCGCGGCTTGGTTGCGGTTCTGGTCGATAACGGCGTGTTCTTAAGCTGGCGCTATTTGAATACGGATCCGGACGAAATCGCTTTCAACGTGTACAAAAACGGCTATAAAGTGAACGCGGCGCCCATTAGCGGCGTGACGAACTACGTGGACGCAACCGGTGCCGACAGTTCCCAATATCAGATTTCCGCCGTGATCAACGGCAAGGAAGTTATGCAGCAGGAGACGGCTTCGGTCTGGCATAACGATTATTTGCCGATTCCGCTGAATAAGCCGGCCGACGGCAGAACGAAGGACGGCGGTCACTATTCGTACATCGCGAGCGACGCTTCCGTGGCGGATGTGGACGGCGACGGGGAGTACGAAATCGTCTTTCTGTGGAACCCGAGCAACGCGAAGGACAATTCTCACGCCGGCTTTACCGGCAATGTCTATATCGATGCGATCGAGCTGGACGGAACGAAGCTCTGGCGTATTGACCTTGGCGTCAATATCCGGGCAGGCGCGCACTATACGCAGTTAATGGTGTACGACATGGACGGCGATGGCAAAGCCGAAGTCGTGGTCAAGACGGCGGACGGGACGAAGGACGGCAAAGGCAACGTGATCGGCGACGGCACCAAGGATTACCGCAACGGCGGCGGCTATATCCTGTCGGGACCGGAATATCTTACGCTGTTCGACGGCGAGACCGGAGAAGCGTTATCCACCGTCAATTACGAAGTTCCAAGGGGCGACGTGGGCGCGTGGGGCGACGGCTACGGCAACCGCGTGGACCGCTTCTTAGCTGCCATCGCTTATTTGGACGGCGTCAAACCCAGCGTCGTTATGACCCGCGGCTATTATACGCGCAGCGTGCTGGCCGCTTACGACTATGTGGGCGGCGAGCTGGTGAAGCGTTGGCTATTCGATACGGATGCCGCCGGCGAGCAATACGAAGGACAAGGCAATCACGGGTTAAGCGTGCTCGATGTCGACGCCGACGGCAAGGACGAGATCATGTTTGGCGCACTCGCGATCGACGACGACGGAACCGTGATGTACAGCACCGGACTCGGCCACGGCGATGCGATGCACGCCGGCAAGCTGAATCCGAATCGGGACGGCTATCAGGTACTGAGTGTGCATGAGAACAGGAATGCCGAGTACGGGATCGAGATGCGCGATGCCGCAACGGGCGATATCATCTGGGGCGAGTTTACGGGCATAGACACCGGACGCGGCATGTCGGCGGATATCGACCCGACCTATCCGGGCTACGAATCATGGGCCTCCACCATTATCGAAGGGCAAATGGAGCCCGTAACCCGCGTATATTCGGCGGCCGGAGATGTGATCTACGAAGGGACCGAAGCGCCGAAGAGCGCCAACTTCGCGATCTGGTGGGACGGAGACCTGCAGCGGGAGCTGTTCGATCACGTATGGGATAACGCCGCGGCCACAGGAATTCCGGTCATATACAAGTGGGATTACGAGAACAAGAGGCTGAATGAAATCATGAGGGCGGCCGGCGCCTTGACCAACAATCACACCAAAGGAAATCCGGCGATCCAAGCGGATCTGCTCGGAGATTGGCGCGAGGAGCTCTTGCTTCGGAACGAAGACAGCACCGAATACAGACTGTATACGACGACGATTCCTACGGCATACCGGATTCCGGCATTGATGCAGGACCCCGTATACCGCCTCGGCGTTGCCTGGCAGAACGTGGGCTATAATCAGCCGCCGCACACGGGGTTTTATATCGGCGCGGAAGCGACCGGCTTCCCGAAAGCGGATATCGATCTCGCAGGCGGCGGAGAAGCGCCGGAGCCGGTCTATCGTTTTGACTTCGGCACGGACACCGCAGCCGGGATGACCGGCGTGCAGGACACGCTCTATTCGGCGGAGACGGGCTACGGTTTCGATAATACAACCGGCATGACCGTGGGCGCAGGCAACGTTGCCTTGCCGGACAACGCCAAATTCGCCGTTGACTTGCCGAATGCGAATTACAAAGTAACGGTCAAGCTTGGCGATGACGCGCGCGACTCGAGCGCCGGCGTCAAATCCGAATTCGTTCAGAAGCTGGCCGTGACGGGCGTTAATGCGGGAGAGCCGCTGGTCTACTCCTATGACATCGCACTGGTGGACGGCCAGCTGGAATTCATCTTCTCCGGCACGGCTATCGACGTGCAGGAAATCATGATCGAGAAGTATCGGGAGAAAACGGCCGGGGCCGCAACGACGATCTATATGGCCGGCGATTCGACGATGCAGTCGTACAGCGAGCTGCAGGCTCCGCAGCAAGGCTGGGGCCAGCAATTCGGCCATTATTTCTCGAACGGCGTAGTCGCCCGGAACCATTCGATCGGCGGCAGAAGCAGCAAATCCTTTATGGTCGACGGTCGTCTGGATGCGATATTGCGCGAGATCAAGCCGGGTGATTTCTTCTTCGTCTCCTTCGGCCACAACGACGCCAGCGCCGGTATTCCGGAACGTTACGCATCTCCGGAGGATTATAAAACGTATCTGGCGCGCTATGTGAACGGAGCCAGACAGCGCGGCGCGACGCCGGTGCTGCTTACGCCGGTAGGACGCAGGGATTTCAATCTCATTACACAGGAATTTAACGTGAGCTTCCCTGAATACGTAGAGGCTGCCAAAGAAGTCGCGGAAGAACTCGATGCGGCGCTGATCGATCTGAGCCGGCTGAGCATCGCGCATTACAACAAAGTAGGCCTCGCGGCTACCGAGGAGATCTTCCTCTATGCCTATCCGGGACAATATCCGAAATATCCGAACGGCGTTAACGATAATACGCATTTCAGCGCCAAGGGTGCACAGGTGATTGCCGGATTGGTTGCGGGTGCGGTCAAAGAAATGGAGCTCGGCATTGCGCCGTTCGTCATCGACCCGGACATCGGCGAACCGGAGCCGGAACCGGAAAGTCAAATCTATGTAGAGGACTTCGAAGGAGATCCAGCCGCCGTCCAATATGCGATGGTGAACGCCACCGGCATTGCGGGGCAGATGTCGGGAACGGTCGTTGAGCAGAACGGCAACAAGCTGCTGAACGTTGCGGGTTCCGGGTCAGGAAACCGCTCGAAGGTGTTCCGCATCTTCGATGCGATCGGCGGCGATATCGTTAACGTGAACTTCGACTGGCATACCGGCAATGTCGGCGCTTTCCCGTCCGAAGGACATTTGTCGCTGCAGGACGCGAACGAGAATTTGATTATAACGTTGTATACGACAAGCGGCTCCAACTCGACGATCGGTTATTTCCCGGGCCATTATGCGCCTGATTACGGTACGGGCAGCACGGCCATTCCGGGCGGACTGAACACGGACATCGCGAAGAACCAGTGGGTCAACGTGGATGCGGCGATTCACTTCGCCGAGAAGACGATCGATTTGACCTTGACCGGCCTGGCGGACTCCAGCGTCACGCAGACGATCGAGGATATTCCGATGAGCGCAGGCACCGCTTATGCCGATAACGTAAGAGCGATGCGCTTCCTCGGGACGAGAAAAGGCGGCGGCGGGACGCTGAACTGGACGACGCAGATCGATAACGTGCGGATCGAAGGCACGACGCTTCCGCCGGCTGCTGCCGACCAGACCGCTTTGGCAGCGCTGCTGGAAGAGGCGAAGGCGCTCGACCTGTCGGCTTATACGGAACAATCGAAAGCCGTGCTGAACAAAGCGCTCGCGGCCGCCGAGGCGATTATCGGCACCGAAGCGACGCAGGCCGAGGTGGATCATGCGTTCAACATGCTGACCGTCGCCATGGCGTCGCTGACGAGCGAGCCTCCTCATGAGGCTGACGAATACCGATTCGACTTTGGCTCCGGCAGCGCAGCCGAAGGGTATGTCAAGGTGGACGCCAAACGGGCCTACGTGGAAGGCAACGGCTATGGGTTTGCCGATACCTCGCTTGTCGAGGACGCGAACCGCGAAACCGGAAACGCGCTTACGGAGGATTTCACCCGGGTGAACGGCACCTCCTTCCTGGCGGAAATAGAGCCGGCCAACTACCGCGTCACGATGACGCTCGGCGATGCGCAGGAAGCCACTAACGTCGGCGTTGCGGCAGAGCAAATGAACAAATGGCCGATCGCGACCATTCCGGGCGGGGAATTCAAGGAGGTCACGTTCGACATCGCTCTGATCGACGGCGTATTCAACTTCGAATTTTCGGGCAACACGCCGAAGATCAATGCGCTGAAGATCGAACGTCTGCCGGACAACGGCGCAGGCGATAAACCGGTTATTTATTTGGCGAGCGATTCCACGGTTGCCAATTACGCGGAAAGCTATCGTCCGCAGGCCGGATGGGGCGAGACGCTGGGCGATTACTTCGATTTGGAGCAGATCGGCATCGATAACCGGGCCATAGGCGGACTCAGCAGCAAAACCTTCCTGGCTGGCGGGCATCTGAACGATATTCTGCTCTCCGTACATGTTGGGGATTATCTGTTCATGCAGTGGTCCCATAACGATTCCACGCCGTCGCGTCCGGAGCGATACCTCACGCCGGAGCAATTCAAAGTTTACTTGAAGACGTATATCGACGGCGCCGTGCAAAGAGGGGCGATTCCGGTGCTGGTCACGCCGGTGAACAGACGCGATTTCAACGGAGAAACGCTTAATAAGAGCTTCCCGGAATACGTGCAGGCGATGAAGGAAACGGCGCAAGAAACCGGAACGCTGCTGGTCGATCTGAACCAGGCCAGCTGGGAACACTTCCAGGAGCTTGGTCCGGAAGGAACCAAAGACATCTTCATGTTGGTAGACGGGAAGGAAGACAACACGCACTTGCAAATGAACGGCGCCATCAAGGTCTCCGAGATGGCGGCAAGGCTTGTGAAAGAGCTCAATATTCCGCTTTCCGCCTTCGTCACTGTGGAAGAACCGGAAGTTCCGCCGGGCGAGCATTGGGCCAAAGCATCCGTATCCGGGCCGGGCAGCGCCTATGCCGGCCAGGCGGTGGAATTGGAGGTTGGCGTATCGCAGGTATGGCAAGGATTTGCCGCCATGGATGTGATCGTCCAATACGACGCGGCGAAATTGGAATTCGATACGACGCCAGGGGAGAACGGCCAGGCGGCGCTTGCGGAGAGCGCTATCGCATCCGGCCGGGACAATCTGCATGTTCTCGCGACCGCCGTACGTCCCGATGGCCAAATTCGCGTTATTCTGATGAGCGCGGGCGAGGACCATGCCGTGACGGCCAGCGGCGAGCTATTCGTCCTTCGCGGGAAAGTGAGGTCGGATGCGCCGAGCGGAAGCGCGAATACGGCATTGATCAAGTTCGAAGTATCCCGCGACGGGACGGCGGGCATCGCCGACATCGCCGAAGCGCATCAAACGATTGCCATCGATCAGACGCCGCCGGTCGAGTCGGATAAATCGGCATTGGTTCAGGCGATTGCGTCCGCGCAGAATCAGCTGGCCCAAGCGGAAGAAGGCGACAAAATCGGCAAGTACGAAGCCGGCGCGAAAGCCGGGCTGCAAGCGGCCATTGACGCCGCGGCGGCTGTCCGCGGCAACGATTCGGCCGCGCAAGCGGAAGTCGACGCGGCAACCGCCGCGCTGAACGCCGCGATTCAGCAGTTCCGCTCCAAGTTCATCAGCCTGGTTGAAGGCCAGACGCAAATTACGATCCGCGACCTGTCCATCATCGCGAATTACTTCGGCGCCAAGTCGGACGATCCGAACTGGAGCGAAATTGCGAAGGCCGATCTGTTCGGGGAGGGCGAAATCAATATCCGCGTACTCGCCGCCGTCGCGCAGATGATTTTGACGGACTGGAGCTCGAGCTCGGAAGCGTAGACGATTCGATCAATAAGAAGGCAGGGGGAAGGAGAGCGAGGCTCCTTCCTCTTCCTGCATGGGAAGGAAGATGCGCGAAATGGCCATTTTTAAGAGAAACGGATTGCTCTTCTTGACGGCGCTATTGTTATTGTCGGTATGGTCTCCCGGCACTCTTCTGGCGGCTGGCGAGCCGGCTTTCAGTCTAAAATCGACGAACAGGGAATCGAAAGTGATCATTGAAGTGAAGGGACGGCATTTAACCGATCTGTATGCCTATCAATTCCATCTGGCCTACGATTCGAATCATATGCGGTTTATCGAAGCGGACAGCCCCATCCCGGGATTTACGGTGGATCCGATCGTCGAGCGGGGGGATATTCTGTTCGCGCATTCGAAGATCGGCAGCGCCGAAGGAACGGAGGGCGACGCGACGCTTGCCGCTTTTACGTTCGAGAGGATCACCGGGAGCAACGCCAAGTTCACGTTAAGCGAGATTAAATTAGTGGATTCGAAGCTGGACATGATCGAGCTGGAGTCGAAGGTGAACGTCTCGTCCGCCTCCATCAGGTTTAAGGATATCGCCGGCCATTGGGCGGAGTCGTCTATTCTGAGAGCGAACGAGCTGGGCTGGGTCGCCGGCTACAGCGACGATACTTTCCGCCCGCAGCAGCAAGTGACGCGCGCGGAGTTCGTCACGATGCTCGTGCGCGCATTGGAGCTGCCGATTCCATCGGAGCCGCAGTTAAACTTCGCGGATAAGGAGAAAATTCCGGCTTGGGCAAGAGGCTATGTAGCCGCAGCTGTGGATGCGAAGATGATCGAAGGGTACGCGGACGGCACGTTCCGGGCAGGCAAGCTCATCTCGCGCGCCGAAATGGCGTCGCTCATCGTCCGATCGGAAGGCGTCGTTCCGGCACCGGGCGATAAACCAAGCTTTGCCGACACCGATGAAATTCCGGCGTGGGCCCAGCCTTACATTGCCGTCGCGGCAGACCGCGGATGGATCAAGGGAGTCGGGAACGACAGGTTCGCTCCGCTGAAGAATGCGACCCGCGCGGAGGCGGTGCATTTGATCGTTACGCTTCAGGAGCAATAGCGTTGTTCTGTAATCGCAGTCGGCAAGGTGGAAGGAGCTCGATGCTCCTTCCTCTTTTTTTTTGCCCATGAACCGTTCTTCCGCATGGAAACTTCAGAGCCTTAATGAAAACGATCTTAAAATCGAACAGTCTTAATCCGATTTATGATCAGTTTTCAGGTTGTGTAACCGCTTTTATAATGAGATTCAACAGGAGGTGCTGCTACATGAAAGAGGCAATAACCGTTAATCGGATAAATTCCGCAGCCGTACCTACGCAGGATACGCTTGCGCGTAGATTCCGCAAACAGATTTCCCTGCAGACCTTCGTCCTGCTGGGGATGGCGTTCCTGCTCGTATTCTCCTTCGCTCCGCTATTCGGCATTCTGATGGCGTTTAAAGATTACAGCATCAGCACCGGAATCAAAGGCATCTTCACGAGCGAATGGGTCGGGCTTCGTTATTTCCACGAGATGACGGGCGACTACATGTTTCCGACCTTGGTGCGGAATACGATCGTGATCAGCTTGCTGAAGCTCGTCATCTCGTTTCCCGTTCCGATTCTGCTCGCCATCATGATCAACGAGGTACGGAATTCGATATTGAAGAGGTTCGTTCAGACGGTCAGTTATTTGCCCCATTTTATTTCGTGGGTCGTCGTCGTCGGTATGTCTTACGCGTTCTTCTCGACCGAATACGGACTCTTGAACAATGCCCTGATGTCGCTCGGTCTTATCGGTCAACCGCTCGACATCCTTACCGACCCGAATTCGTTCTGGGGTCTTGTGGTCGGCTCCGCGATCTGGAAGGAAGCCGGATGGTGGACGATTATTTTCCTTGCCGCCATCGCGGGCGTCGATCCGATGCTCTATGAAGCGGCCGAAATGGATGGAGCAGGACGTCTTAAGCGGATTTGGCATGTGACGCTTCCGGGGATGAAAAGCGCCATTATCGTCGTTCTGATTCTCTCGATCGGCAGCATGCTGGGCGGCGGCATGGTCGGTTCGAACTTCGAGCAGTCGATGCTGCTCGGCAACAGCATTAACAGCGAGAAGTCGCAGATCATCCAGACTTACGCGTTCAACGCGGGACTGGCGGAAGGCCGATTCGCGTTCGCGACGATGATCGACCTCGTCCAGTCGGTCATCTCGGTCATCCTGATCCTGTCAAGCAACTTTATTGCCCGGCGCGTGTCCGGCACAGGTCTCTATTAATGGAATTTTGCAATAGGAGGTTCACGCCATGAGGAAACGGAGAAGCAAGGAAGATGTTATAGTGGACGCCGTTAACTATACGCTTCTGACGATCATTGCCTTGGCTATGTTATACCCGTTCTACTATGTTCTGATCGCTTCCCTTAATCTGGGCAGCGACACGGCGCGAGGCGGACTCTATCTGCTGCCCAGAGCGTTTACCTGGAACAATTACGCCTTTTTCTTCAAAGATCCGAATTGGACGAATGCCTTCTGGATTACGATTCTTCGGACGGTCTCCGGCACATTGCTCAGCATCGTGTTCACCTGCGTGGTTGCCTATGGGTTGTCCAAGCCCTATCTGTTGTTCCGGAAAGCGTATTTCCTGATTATCGTCATCGCGATGAACGTAACCGGCGGATTGGTTGCCTATTACGTGGTCCTGCGCAGCATCGGGCTGTTGAATACATTCGCGGTTTATATTATCCCGACGATGCTGAACCTATTCTTCCTGCTGATCGCCGTTTCGTTCTTTCGGGAAATTCCGGAGGAATTGGCGGAATCGGCACGGATGGACGGCGCTTCCGAAACGACCATTTTCGCCCGCATCATTATGCCGGTCTCGCTGCCTTTGCTTGCAACGATGAGCTTGTTTATCGGCTCCGGCCAGTGGAACTCCTGGCTTGATTCGGCTTATTTCGTTCAGGGACAGACGCTGCGGACGCTGTCTTACCGCATGATCGAAGTCATGAACCAAACGCTCGTCAGCTCCGATACGGCGGCGGCGCAGTTCATGACCAATCTACAGCTGACCCAGTTTTCCGTACAGGCTACCGCGATGATTATTTCCGTATTCCCGATCATGTGCGTGTATCCGTTTATTCAGAAGTATTTCGTGCAAGGCATGATGCTTGGTTCCGTAAAGGGTTAAGTTGACGATAGTGACCGGTCCGGCAGGAAGGGCTTGAATAGAACCGCCGGCTGTCATATATGCTAAACTTACAATAAAGGGGATGGATTCAGCATGAATAAGAAAGCGCTTAAAAAACCGTCGATTCTCGCGACGACCTTGCTGGCGACAACATTGCTCGTATCGGCATGCAGCGGCAATAACGGAGGTTCGAGCAGCAACACCGGCAATTCCACGGCAACACCGACCAATACCGCCGAAAACACAGGCAGCGGCAGCACAACGGAACCGGTCACGCTGGATCTGTTCGTCGACCAGACCTGGTGGCCGCTCAAGGATTGGTCCGGACAAGTGCCGGAGGAAATTACGAAACGAACCGGCGTCAAGCTCAACATCACGGTGGCGACCGACGACAAGCAGCTGCCGCTGATGATTGCTTCGGGCGATCTGCCGGACCTGGTAGCGACTGCTGCCCAGCATGCTCGCATGGCGGATTCGAAGCTTTCATTCGACTGGAACGGCCTGATCGAGAAGTACGCTCCGGACTTTAAGATCGATTCGGAGAATGTCGCCGTGAACACCGCTTCGGACGGCAAAATTTATACGGTCAGAAACAATTTCTCGACGAAAGAAGAATGGGCGGCCAATAAAGAAACGGCGCTCCTGATGGGTGCGGGCATCTCCGTCCGCGAAGACATCTTAAACGAACTGGGCAATCCGCAGCTCAAGACGCTTGACGATTTGACGAATCTGTTCCAATCGGTGAAGGATAAATATCCGGATATGATTCCGCTTGTCTTGAATCCTCCGAACTGGCATCGCGGCTATTTCGAACAAAATTTCGGGGCCGCTTCCGGCCTGAATGACGTCGACGGCAAGCTGGTGCACGGCCTGCATCTTCCGGCCAATAAGGAGATGTACCTTTACATGAACGGGCTGTATCGCAAAGGCTTCATCAAAGCGGAAAACTATGCGTATAAGAGCGAGGATCAAGGCAAGCAGCTGATGTACAGCGGCAAGGGCTTCGCGTACGCTTGGACGACCCAGGGCTCAGACCGGTTGACGCTGGACGCCAAGGACAGCGGCTACAAGTTCATTAACCTTCCGATGAAATTGAGCGACAACTACAAGTCCGTCAACACGGGGGTAGGCTGGCAGGGCGTATATATTACGAAAAACAATAAAGATCCGGAAGCTTCCATTAAACTGATGCAGTTCCTCCGCTCGGAGGAAGGCCAACGATTGGCGATGTGGGGGATCGAAGGCAAGAATTGGAACATGTCGGCGGATAACAAGTATCCGGAATTTACGTACAATCATCTAGACGACAGCCAGCGCAAGGAAAAAGGCGTTTACTATTGGGGGCTGCTGGCGGGCAGCGCCACGACGGAATTGACGGGCAGCTTCGTGCCGGGTACCGATTCGACGAAGACCGGTCAGGAGTATACGGCATTGACCACCTTCAATTCGGCGATCGGCCTCGTCGTTCCGGGAGCCGATTCCCAGGAGCAGGTTATTAAGAACAACATCGATAATCTGGTCAAAAACGAAGAAGCGAAAGTATTGCTTGCTACGTCGGAGGAAGCCGCTTCCAAAGCTTACGATACCATGGTTGCCCAGGCGGACAAGATGGGACTCGGCAAGTATGAGGAGTGGGCGAATTCGAAATACGAAGAAGTGAAGAAGAACTTCCAGCAATAAGGATCGCAAGGCTGCGAACGATCGAGTGGGACGTCGGAGAAGATCATCCGGCGGCCCGTTCGTTTTGTACCGGCAAACGGCAATCGGGAGTCGGCGGAGGACGGGGGAATGCTATACTTAAAACGAAAACGCTTTTTTAGCAGGAGGCAAGCATGAGATTGCTTCGTAAAGCCACCGACGGCATCCGACATATGCGGATCGTGCCAAAGCTGATCATCGGCTATATTGTTCTCATTTTTATTCCGTTTACGCTGTTCGGCTTTTTCTTCTATAGGCAAATGTACAGCAATTTGCTCGTCCAGTATCAAGCTGATCGCGTGAAATTGATGGATCAGTCGCTTGCCAGTCTTGGAATCGAGCTGTCCAAAGCAGAGTCGACGTTTCCGTTGTTTCAGAACAACGATCAGCTTCTTGAGTATCTCGACGGCCAATATAGGGATGACTGGGAGATGGTATACAACTATCGCAAAGGCATCAGCCCGACGTTCCAGTTCATTGCGACGGGGAATCCGAATATCGCTTCCGCCTCCATCTATAGCTTGAATCCGGCTGTGCTCAGTTTAGAGCCGGATATTCGAAAGGCGGACGATTATTCGGGAGAGTTCGACCGGAATCAAATCGATGCTCTCGCGCCAAACGAAGGGGCATGGTTTTTCGAAAATGCGGATGCGGATAACCGGCCAATCATACACTATACGCGTATGTTCTACAACGATACCTATACCCGCGAGCTAGGATTTTTGCAAATCGAGATAAAAACCAGCGTTTTCGATTCCGTGTTCGATATCCTGCCGGCAGAGACAGGAACGTGGAACTATCTGGCCGATGGCGCAGGCAGGATATTCTCCGTCGAATCGTCTTCCGAATGGACGGAAACGGAGCTCGAATCGTTTGCCGGCCGTGCGCCGGCATCCGGCGTCAATAGCTTTTACACGGACAACAATCGCTATCTCGTGCACGTCATCGCGGTTCCGAAGCTCGGCGCCACGATGATCAAGATCGGGAAAGTGGGTCCGATTCTGACGCTTCAAGCAAGCGAAGGCTGGTCGATTGCGGGGGGAGTGCTGCTGCTTGCGCTTCTGTCGGTTTTATACTTTATGATCGCTTCCTCGCTGGGCAACCGGCTGCTGCGTTTCATGCGCCATCTCAAGCGCGTCGACCATCCCAAGCTCGCCGTTTACGACGGCCCGAGCGGAACGGACGAGATCGGCTTCGTGATCAATTCGTACAATGCCATGATCAAGCGGATGGACGAGCTGACAGAGGACATGCATCAGACGGAGATGCTCAAGAAGGAAGCCGAGATCAAGATGCTCCACGCGCAGATCAAGCCCCACTTTTTGTACAATACGTTGGAAACGATGCGGATGATGGCTCTCGTCAAGGAAGAGAAGGAGCTGGCGGAAGTGGCATCGTCGCTCGGAAATTTGCTGCGCTACAGTCTGGTCAAGAACGCGGATGAAGCGACTCTGTCGCAAGAGCTCGAGAATGTTCTCCATTATATTGAAATTCACAAAGTACGCATGGGCGAGAGGCTATCGTTCACGATGGACATTCAGGGGGAGACAGGCGGTTATGTCACGCCGCGCTTTATCCTCCAACCGATCGTCGAGAACTGCATTCTCCATGGTCTCGGTCAAATCCGGGGCAAGGGCATCATCGAACTTTCGGTGCGCGAAGAGAGGAATGTCGTGCTGATTCGGGTGATCGACAATGGCGCAGGCATGTCGCCGGAGAGGCTTCAAGCCGTGCGTACGGCCCTGACGACGGGCCAGCCGGTTGACGAATCGGCCGGCATTGGACTACGCAACGTCAATGAACGGATCAAATCGTTCTGCGGGGGAGAATCCGGCATCACGGTCGACAGCACGCCGGGCAAAGGCACTACATTTGCGATTAGGCTGGAGAAGGAAAGGAGGTAACCGCATGCTTAAGCTGTTGATTGTGGATGACGAACCGATCATACTCGCGGGACTCGAACATTTGATACGCGGCGAGCGCTCGGCGTTCACCGATATCGAACGGGCTTCCGACGCTTTCGAAGCGCTGGACTTACTGGATACCTTCCGACCGGATCTGATCATTACCGATATTCAAATGCCGGCCATGGACGGTCTCGCTTTCATTCACGAGGCACAGCAGAAGGGAGCGAAGCGCTTTGTCATTCTGTCCGGGTACGATCATTTCGACTATGCCAGACAGGCGCTTCGTTTGCAGGTTAACGACTATTTGCTTAAGCCGATTCAGAAGAAAGAGCTGTCCGAGATTCTGAACCGCCTTACGTTAGAGATTATGGAAGAGCGGAAAGAGATGCCGAAGCCGGCTGACGCTCCGTCCTCTCCCGAACAGGAAACGAGCGTCCCGATCCGCAAATTTCAGGCGTATGTGCGAACCCATTTCATGCGGGATATCGCGCTTGACGAGGTCGCGGAACATCTGAACCTGCACCCGAATTATTTTTGCACGGTGCTTAAGAAAGAGACGGGCATGACGTTCCTGCAATATCTGCATACCGTTCGGATCGAGAATGCGAAAGAATTACTGGCGAATCCGGACCCGCTGACGATGGAGCAGATCGCCAAGAGCGTGGGCTTTGAGAGCCCGAGGCATTTCTATAAAGTGTTCAAGCAGTTCACCGGTCAGACGCCCGGCGCCTATAAGCAGCTCGTTATCGGTGAAACGACGCCTGAACCATGATCACTCCGAACACGCAAGGCAGAGGAGCGAATGACATAAATCCACAACGGATATACGTTATCCAGGCCGGCGGCCTAGTTTGTATGGTCGCGAGATGTCTAATAAGGAGCTAATTTGGCGAAAATAAACCCAAGCCGGAGCCAGGCTTGGGTTTTCGCATTGCATCTATTGATGCTCATCCGTTTACTACGATTAACCCCTGTTAGCACCGAGTCCCTCCGCTTTCCGTAACCATTTTTCCAGCACATCTTTCTTCTTAAACTTAAGCATGGCGAACTCGGTGATTTTCACGGGTTTGATCCCGATGTATTGCAGAATGTTGCGCTTCATAATAATGTGGTTGGCCCTATTTAAAAATAGTTTGTAGTACCAGAGCGGAGTATCCATCGTCACGATGAGGCGCGCCGTTTTCCCCTTAAGCAGCTGCTTGGGCACTAAAGAAGTAGGCGTATCGTATTTGAAAGCGAAGCCCGGCAGCAGCACCCGGTCGAAGAAGCCCTTCAAGATCGCCGGCACCGAGCCCCACCAATTCGGATAGACGAATACAAGATGATCTGCCCAGCGGATCGTCTCCTGCGCAGCTACCAAATCAGGCTCTAACTCCGTCCGCTTATGGTAACCGTACTTCAGAATGGGATCGAATTGGATTTTTCCGAGATCGATGACTCGTACATTCGCTCCACTGCTTACTGCACCCTTCTTATAGGCTTGTGCCAGCGAATTGCAATAGCTTTCCGGATTTGGGTGCCCGATAATTACAGCAATGTTATTCTTCATTTTAACTCCTCCGTGGTATGATGGTTATATGGCAATGATACATCCTGAAGAGGTTGCAAAAAATGACGAAAAACGCGAATAAAGTGATCATTCGCGCAATGGAAGGAAGAAGTTGAATGAACAGGGACGACGTATCCGTGTCTCTTTTGTTGCCAATATTGAAGACGATGGCGCTAGGCGGGTACGATTGGGATTCCTTTTGCGCTTACGCGGGGATGGATGCCGGTTTGCTCCGGACCCCGGAAGCTCGCATCGTTCAGGATGACTTTGAACGTATTGTTGTGGCAGCTGCCCGTTATACCGGCGACGAGATGTTCGGGCTTCATCAGAGCCAGCGCTTGAGCCTTTCTGATTTAGGTGTTCTTGGCTATGTCATGCTGCATTCCAAAACTTTGGGAAAAGCGCTGTCGGCTTATCAGAAGTATAACTTCATCGATTGCAGCGGATTCAACATCAATGTTGAGGTACAAGGCGAGGATGTCGTTATTTCCATATTTCTCGGCAACTCGCCGGAAGCTCCCGGCCGGCACTTCATAGAGTGCATGACGGCCTCCTTCTATCGGACGCTGCTTGCGTTAAGCTGTCGGCCTCTCCCCGTTAAAGCGATTAGTTTCATGCACGCCCCGCCGTCGCAGATCGAAGAGTACGAGGCTGTTTTTGGGATGATGCCGCTATTCCATCAGCAAGTGAATTCGCTGCGGTTAAGCAAAGAGATACTTGACTATTCGATTATTGGTTCGGATACGCGGCTATTCAATGTCTTTCAAGCGATGGCCGAGGAGGTTAGAGCCAAGCTTGCCTCAAGTTACTCCGAACTGACGAGCAATCTGAACAAGTGGATCATCGAATGCATGCCGTCCCATTTTCCGAACCTGCAGGAAGCGGCCAAGGAGTTCTTGATGAGCCCTAGAACTTTGCAATCGCGGCTTAAGGCGGAGAATACTTCGTATAACCGATTGGCCAATGAGGTTCGCAAGGAGCTCGCTATCCGTTATTTGGCACAGACGGAGTATACGATCGGAGAGATTGCCTATTTGCTGCATTTCTCCGAGCCCAGTGCATTCCAGACGGCTTTCCGGAAATGGACGAATTTGACGCCCGGAGAATACCGTCAGCGCGAGCGCGAGGAAGTAAGCCCGGGGGAGGGGCTGAGGCGTGGAATGAGTGTTGACTTCGCTTTGCGATAGGGCTTGCCCGTTCCGTTTCGAAATCGTTCAACCCCGGAGAGATCCTTATTTTCATGTTAATTGTGCGGGCGCTCCGAAGCGGCCCCCTCGCCGTACAGCTTCCGGTACGCGTCCGGCGTCATGCCTTCCTTCTGGCGGAACGTGGCCACGAAGTGGCTCGCGTCGCGGAACCCGACCGCTTCTCCGATGCGGCGCACGGTCCAATCCGGAAGGGAAGGCAGCAATTCCTTCGCCTTGCGGAGCCGCAGCTGAATCAAATAGGCGTACGCCGTCTGGCCGAACAGCTCGCGAAATCTTTCGTTCAGCTGCCTCTCGCCGATGCCGAGCTGCGCAGCCATCTCCGCCAACCCGATTCCCGGGTTGGCGAATTCTTTTTCAAGCCAATCCAGCAGCGCTTGAACACGCTCCAGCCGTTTCGATATGGACGGCCGGTTATCCGTGCGGGCATCGGTCCTAAGCAGCGTCAGAAACCGGTACAAATCCGCGGAGTACCGCCATCCCGACGGATCGCCGCCCGATTCGGCGAACGTCAGCAAGCTTTCCAGCTGGCCGGTGATCGGATCATGGCCGGCTTCCCACTGAAAGCGCTCGGCGACGCTCCAGCCGAACGATTGGACGATGCTCGCGGCCGAGCTTCCGTGAAAGGTGATGAAGCCGGTCCGCCAACGGCCGCCTCTGGCCTCGTATCGATGGGGCGTCCCCGGGGCGAGCAGGACGCCCGTCCGCTCCGTCATCCTCCAGGTGCGTCCGTTCATCGACAGCTCTCCTTCTCCTTCCAGCGTCTGAAGCCAGTGGTAGTAGGGATAGCCGTGCGGCCTTGCCATCGTCTCCTGATCGGGTTTGATGCCAATCGACTCCAGCTGCAGGGGCAGCAACTCCGCCGGGGAGGCGGGGACTACTCGGCGCATCGCATTGAACCTCCATATTCTTATATGCTATTTCTATTTTTTTATATTGGATACAGTCATTATAAGCCATAAAATGAAGTTATCCAATGCTGTTTTACCATATAAAATGAGGTGTGACCGAATGATTAACCCGAAAAAACCGAAAATTTGGTACGGCGGCGATTACAATCCCGATCAATGGGAGAAGCCGATTTGGGACGAAGATATACGCATGTTCAAGCTGGCCGGCATCGACGTGGCGACGCTGAACGTATTCGCTTGGGCAAAGAATCAGCCCGACGAGGACACCTACGATTTCGGCTGGCTCGACGAGATGATGGACAAGCTTCACGCGAACGGCATCGGCGTCTGCCTCGCGACGAGCACGGCGGCGCATCCCGCCTGGATGGCGCGCAAATACCCCGACGTGCTTCAAGTCGACTTCCACGGCCGCAAACGCAAGTTCGGCGGACGCCACAACTCCTGTCCGAACAGCCCGACCTATCGCAAGTACGCATCGCGCATGGCGGAGAAGCTGGCGGAGCGCTACAAGGACCATCCCGCCTTGCTGATCTGGCATATCAACAACGAATACGGCGGCGCGGGGAACTGCTACTGCGACAACTGCGAGGCGGCTTTCCGCGAATGGGCGAGGGCGCGTTACGGCACGCTGGACGAGCTGAACCGCGCCTGGAATACCGGGTTCTGGGGCCATACGTTCCACGACTGGGAAGACATCGTCCTGCCGAGCGGCCTCAGCGAGGAATGGGCCGGCGCGAACGGGCGGACGGAGACGAACTTCCAGGGCATCTCCCTCGACTACATCCGCTTCCATTCCGACAGCTTGCTCGACTGCTACAAGCTGGAGTATGAAGCGGTCAAGAAGCATACGCCGGACATTCCCGTCACGACGAATTTGATGGGCGCCTTCAAGAAGCTCGATTACCATAAATGGGCGAAGCACATGGACGTCGTGTCATGGGACAACTACCCCCGGTTCGATACGCCGCACAGCTACACGGGCATGATGCACGATCTGATGCGGGGGCTGAAGGACGGTCAGCCGTTCATGCTCATGGAGCAGACGCCGAGCCAGCAGAACTGGCAGCCTTACAACTCGCTCAAGCGTCCGGGCGTCATGCGGCTGTGGAGCTATCAAGCGGTGGCCAGAGGCGCGGATACGATTCTGTTCTTCCAGCTTCGCCGGTCGATCGGCGCCTGCGAGAAATATCACGGAGCCGTCATCGAGCATGCCGGCCACGAGCATACGCGCGTATTCCGCGAATGCGCCCGGCTCGGCGAGGAGCTCGGGAAGCTCGGCGATACGCTTCTGGATGCCCGGGTTCGGGCCAAAGCCGCGATTCTATTCGACTGGGAAAACTGGTGGGCGGTCGAAATGTCCAGCGGTCCGACGATCGCCCTTCGCTACGTGGACGAAGCGCATAAGTTCTACGATGCGCTGTACCGCTTGGGTATAGCGGCGGACGTTGTAAGCGTGGAAGCCGATCTGAGCGGCTACGACCTCGTTATTGCGCCCGTTATGTATATGGTGAAGCAGGGCGTAGCGGACAAGCTGGAGAAATACGTTCAGGCCGGCGGCGCGCTTATTACGACCTTCTTCAGCGGCATCGTGGGCGAAAGCGATCTTGTCCAAACGGGCGGATATCCCGGCGAGCTGCGGAAGCTGCTCGGCATTTGGGCGGAAGAAATCGACGCCTTGCTGCCGAGCCAGCGCAACCGGATTGTCGTACCGGACGGCGCCCCGGGCCTTCGGGCGGAATACGAATGCGGCATGCTCTGCGATCTGATCCACTCGGAAGGGGCCGAAGTGAAGGCGGTGTACGGCGACGATTTCTATCGCGGCATGCCGGCGCTTACCGTCAACAAGTTCGGGGCGGGCGAAGCCTGGTATTTGGCGACGAGCCCGGAGACGTCGTTCCTCCAGGATTGGCTGTCGCAGCTGTGCGCCTCCCGCGGCATCCGGCCTCTCGTTCGCACCGCGCCGGAAGGCGTGGAGACGACGCTCCGTTCCAAGGACGGCCAAGATTACTTGTTCGTGCTCAACCATAACGAGGATGCCGTTAGCGTCGAGCTGGGCGATCGTTCCGGCGTTGACTTGTTGACCGGCCGCCCGATCGATGGCGGCAAGGCGGAGCTTGCGGGCCGCGACGTATGGATTGTCAAGCTTCACTCGTAGATTTGTAATCCGTTCCACGGCCCCTGCTTCCGGCGGGGGCTTTGGACATGATGATGAGGAGATGAACGGGATGAAAATTCACGCTGATGCAAGCGATTTGAAGCAGGCCGTCGGACGCGTCGCGGCGTACACGTTCGACATGGATCTGACTTGGGATTGGCCGGGCGGAGTCGCCTACTACGGCGTCAGCCGGGCGTTCGAGGTAACGGGCGAGCAAGCCTACCTCGACCGGATGATCGCCTGGGTGGACGAATACATCGAAGCGGGCCTGCCGGGCTGGACGGTCAATACATGCGCGATGGGGCATATGCTGCTCACCCTCTACGAACAGACGAAGGACGAGAAGTATGCCGAGCTTATTTTCAGCAAAATCGACTACCTGGAAAATAAAGCGCTTCGATTCGGCGACCGGGTGCTGCAGCATACGGTATCGGCCAAAAACGATTTCCCCGAGCAGTGCTGGGCGGACACGCTGTTCATGGCGGCGTATTTCATGCTGCGCACAGGCATCCTGTTCGACAAAAAACATCTCGTGGAAGACGCGCTGCATCAATTTTTCTGGCATATCAATTACTTGCAGGACGAGAACGACGGGCTGTGGTACCACGGCTACAACCATATCAAGCAGGATCATATGTCCGGCATCTACTGGGCGCGCGCCAACGCTTGGGCGGCGTATACGATGTCCCGCGCGGCGAAGATCCTGCCGGAAGCTTATTTGTATCCGCCGATGATGCATATATGGAGTTCGTTGCGCGATCAGCTGGCGGCGATCAAGAAGCTGCAGAAGGAAGACGGCCTCTGGGGCACCGTGCTCGACTACCCGGAAGCCTACGGCGAAGTGTCGGCTACGGCGGGCATCGCGGCGGCGATGGTCACGCAAGGCAACCCGCTGCACGCGAAGTACGTGCAGAAGGCGCTTGACGGCTTGCTGGCGAACATCGCGGACAACGGCCGCGTGCTGAACGTATCCGGCGGCACCGCCGTCATGAACGATATCGCCGGCTACCTCGGCATCGACAGGAAGTGGGCCCAGGGCTGGGGGCAGGGGCTGGCGCTTGCGTTTTTGGCAGCTGTCCTGGAGAAGGTGAAGGGGAACGAGACGGAGTTAGAGAAGGAGACAGAGCAAGCGACAGCGAAGGAGACGGAACCTTCGATCGAGAATTGATCGCGTCTCTCCCGCCGGCTTAACCGATAACGCAGCCGATTCGGGCTGCGTTATTTTGTTATATTGACCGGATGGTCTATTAGGCAAAACTCCCTTTTTGTCTGATTGATCGAACAATCGCCCGCGCTTCTCTGTTACGCCCGCCTTCTTCGGCGATAACCGCGAAAGAGCAATGTTAATATCAAAAAATGAAACTAAATCGATCAAAACTTCGGTTGATTGCTGCTTAGTTTCAGTATTTGAAATTAAACGGTACAAATCGAGTGTTCGAGTTCGATACGATCCGTTGTTGTTTAAAATTTTGAAACTAATCTTACGCTCAGCTTCATTGTTTTTCGGTTAGTTTCACCTTTTGAAATTAATCCCGCCTCGACCGACGAGCGACAATAAAAAGAGCGGCTTTTATGCGAATCGGGCAAGGTTATGATCGAATGCAACCAAGGCTTGCGCTGTAGGATAAGAAGTTGGGAAGCGAGGTGTGCGACGTGAACAAACTGGCGTCCTTGAGAGAGAGGTTTGCCGATCCTCCCGCCGAATTCGGCCCGATTCCGTTCTGGTTTTGGAACGACGAATTGTCCATGGAAGAAATCGTTCGTCAAATACAAGATTTTCACGCGAAAGAAATTAGCGGGTTCGTCATTCATCCCCGAATGGGCCTGCCGCGCTCGATGCCGTACTTGTCCGACGCTTATTTTGATCTTGTGGAAGCTGCCGTCGCGGAAGCCGCCCGCCTTGGCATGAGCGTCATTTTGTATGACGAGGCCATGTATCCGTCCGGCGCCGCCGGCGGGCTGGTCGCGGGTCGCAATCCCGGCTATGCCAGCCGCGGGCTGAAGCTCGTCGAGTATCCGTGCGGGCAGGACGGGGGCCGCATACAGCTGGAGACGGGAGACGGAGATCGAATCGTCTCGGTCCAGGCGGCGCGCAAAATAACCGAGACGGCGATCGACCCGGACAGCGTGGCCTTGCTTGACTTCGACCAAGGCATCGCGGAATTCGTACCGCCAGATGACGGGAACTGGTCGGTGCTTCTCTTCGCGGAGACGGACTCGAAAGGTACGATTCGCGGCATCCACCGCGGCCAGGACGACGGGGAGCCGGGCGCTCCCCGGGCCGCGGATCTGCTTAATCCCGATGCGGTGGACACCTTCATTTCGCTTACGCACGATCGCTATTACAAAAGACTGAAGGACTACTTCGGAACCACCGTCATCGCCATGTTTACCGACGAGCCGGATTTGCTTGGCCGCAGACACCTTCGGGGCTTAAAGCCTTGGACGAGAGGATTCTTGGACGAATTCGTAAGCGGCGGCAACCGGGAACGCGATTTGCCCGCCCTATGGTTCGAAGCGGGGGAGGGGACGAGAGCGTGCCGGGACCGGTACGAATCCGCGATCCGCAGCCGTCTGTCCCGAACGTATTACAAACGTCTTGCCGATTGGTGCGAATCGCACGGCATCGGACTGACCGGGCATCCGGCGGCGAGCGACGACATCGGGCTTCTCGAGCATTTTCATATCCCGGGCCAGGATGTCGTATGGCGTTTTATCGCGCCCGATAACGGGAGCTCGCTGACGGGACCGCACAGCACGCTCGGCAAATGCTCGTCCGATGCGGCGCGCCACCGCGGCAGGAGACGGAATTTGAACGAATGCTTCGGCGTCTGCGGCAAAGAGAGCGGGTGGGCGCTCACCGCCGATAACATGAAGTGGTATTTGGACTGGCTGTTCGTCAGAGGCGTCAACCTGATCAGTCCGCACGCCTTCTACTACTCGATCCGGGAGGAGCGGAGAGACGAACGACCGCCGGATGTGGGGCCGCATAACATTTGGTGGCCGCATTTCCATGAATTCTCCCGCTATATCAAGCGGATGAGCTGGCTGATGACCGATAGCGCGAACGCCGCTCAGGTTGCCGTGCTTGCGCAGGCCGCGTACTTGCCTTGGCATATCGCGAAGCCGCTGTACGAGAATCAGATCGAATTCAATTACTTGGAAGAAGACCTTCTGGTCGACGCTTGCGAGTCGAAGGCAGGGACGGTCCGCATTGCCGGACAAGCCTATAAAGCGATTCTGGTCGAAGACGGAAGCCGATTCGGCCCCGCATGCCGGCAGGCGCTTGAAGCGTTCATCCGTGAAGGCGGATTGGTGATCGAGCTGCCTTCCGGTCGCGAAGGAATAGACGGGATCGGCGCTCGCCGCGTCGATGCGGCGGAAGAAATTCCCCGCCTTCTGGATCAGGTCATCGGACGCGATGTCGTGCTGCAGCCCGCAGCGCCCTCGATTCGAGTCAGCCGCGTGACGAAGGATGGCGCGAGCTTCCTGGTCGTGGCGAACGAAGGGGAAAGCCGATTCGAAGGAACGCTGCGCACGACATGGCTTGGAAGGGCGGAAATATGGCATCCTTGGTCGGGCGCGTGGGAACCGGCCTATAGCGAAGAGGCGACGGATGGCCATAGGATACCTGTGATCGTCGAACGCAGGGAATGCGTCATTATCGCCATCGACCCCAGCGAACGCGGCGTCTCGCGCCCGTACATTCCGGCCGCGCCGCCGGTAACGATCGATCTGTCGGAACGCTGGCAAACGGCGGAAGGCGCGCCAGGTACGGATCCGCAGCCTTTGACCTCTTGGACGGAATGGGCAGGAGGGGAGCGCTATTCGGGCACGGTTCGGTACGAAACAAGCTTCGAACTCGAGGCGTTCGATAACGGGCGCGAGTACGAGCTGAATCTTGGGCAGGTGCACGAAATGGCCCGGTTATGGGTGAATGGCCGGGAAGCGGGCGTACGGATGTGGCAGCCGTATTCGTACCGTATCGGCGCTCTCCTGCGGCAAGGAAGGAACGTGCTGACGGTGGCGGTTACGAACAGCTTGGCCAACCGTTACGACGGCCTGTCGCTGCCATCGGGATTGCTCGGGCCCGTGACGCTGACGGCAACCAAGCCTTCGAACGAATAAGCAATCGACGCGGGGACCATGCATTTGGTCCCTTGCCCGTTCGAGCCTGACGGATATGATTGACTAACATTTATGCAGGGGGGATGCAGGATGAACGGCGATAACATGTTTCATGAAGTTCCAACGTCCCGCAAAGCGATCGCGATGACATTCGATGACGGCCCTAATCCGATATACACGCCGCAAGTTTTGGACATTTTTCGGGAGGTGTCCGGCCGGGCCACCTTCTACATGATCGGGGAGCAGATGCTGAAGGCGCCCGAGACGGTGAAGGCGGTCGCGGCGGAAGGACATGAGATCGGAAACCATACGTACAGCCATCCCGCGTTGACCGACTTAAGCCCGGACGATGCCTGGCAGGAGCTTGAGAGGACCGAGCGGCTCATCGAGACGTTGACCGGCAGGAAGCCGTTAACCTTCCGGCCTCCGTACCTGCGTCATAACGAAGACACGCAAACCGTCGTCGACCGGTTCGGCTACAGCGTGGCGGGGGCTTTGAACGGGGAGTCGAAGGACTGGGAGATGCCCGGCGCGGAGCATATCGTTGACACGAGTCTGCGTCATGCCCGGCCGGGGAGCGTCTTGCTCTATCACGACGGCTTCGGCGACCGCTCCCAGACGATCGAGGCCGTGCGGCGGCTGGTACGAACGCTTACGGACCGGGGCTATCTGCTCGTGACGGTGAGCGAGCTGCTCGAGCTGGCGGAACGATGAAGAGCGTTGCAATAAATTAAAGGCCGCCTCCGCAGCCTACCAAGGGATCGCGATGCGAAGGCGCATGCTCCTCCACTTCAGCGTGCCGGTCAGCACGAGCGCGGCGAAATAGAGGAGCAAGGCGGCGACGATGGAAGCGGGCGTGCTCCAAAGCAGCGGCAGCCCTTGTTCGGTCAAATAGCCGAAGGTCCAGTGACCGCCAATCCCCATCACCGCCATGCTGACGCCGACCTGGAGGTAAGGACGGATATTCCAATAGAACCCGATCGAGCCCGAAATCGACAGGAAGTTGAGCAGCGCCTGCATGACGATGCCGATGCCGATGCCGTACGCGACGCCCTTGATGCCGAACTGGCTGCCGAACACGAAGATGGAGACGGCCTTGAACAGCGAGGCGATCACGTAGTTCACGAGCGTGTCCTTCGCCCGGCCGAGCCCGAGCAGGATCGCGTGCAGCGGTGCGTCGAAATAGTGCAGGAAGAACATCGGCGCCAAAATTTTGAGCAGCATGCCCGCATCCGGCGCGTCGTAGACAAGTGTCGTCAGCGGCGTCGCCCATTCGAACAGGATGACGGTCGCCGGCGCTCCGATCAACAGCCCGAGGCCCATCGCCTGGTTCATCCGCTCATGCATGAGAAGGCCGTTCTTGTTCGCCGCCGCCTCGCCGATCGCGGGCACGAGAGCGGTGGACAACGATTGCGTGATGAAGCTCGGCATAAAAAGCAGCGGGAACGCATAGCCGGCCAGCAGGCCGAATTGCTGCGTGGCCACCGCCGTGCTGATGCCGGCCAGCGCCAGGCTCGACGTGATGAGCAGCGGCTGGAACGAGAAGTACAGCGATTGAATGACGCCGTGACCGGTCGTCGGTAATCCGATCTTGAGCAGCTCGGAGAGCGTGCTTCTTCCATGCTTCAGGTGGTTCGCCCATGTCTCCCCGGGCGCCTTCGCTTCGCCGCGCAGCTTGTAGCTTGCTAGCAGGAACGAGAGGCTGATCGCCTCGCTGACGACGGAGGCCGCCATCGCGCCCGCGGCGGCATACGCGATGCCGTAGGGCAGCAGCAGGTGCACCATAGCGAGCACGCAGGCGATCTGCACCGTATGCTCGAGCACGTCGGAAGCGGCGATCGTCTTCATCTGCTGAATGCCGCGGAAATACCCCTTCAGCACCGCGGAGACGGCGACGATCGGCGCGATCGGCGTTATCGCGAGCATGGCGTAGTACGCGCGCTGGTCGCTCAGCAGGATGGAGGCGATCCACTCGGACCCGATCAGCGTCACGCTCGTCAGCGTCACGCTGAGGACGCCGGTGATGGCTAGCGAGACGTGCAGGATGCGCCGCACCTTCAACCGCTCGTCGCGGGCGTAAGCCTCGGCGACCAATTTCGAGATCGCGACCGGCAAGCCAAGCTCCGTTATCGTAATGACGAGCGGCACGAGCGGGTGCGCCATCATAAGCAGGCCGATTCCTTCCGCGCCCAGCACGCGGGCGATATACATGCCGCTGACGAAGCCGAGAATGCGGTTGATGAAAGCGGCGACCGACAGGACGAGCGTGCCTCGCATAAACGATTGCCCTTGTTGTGCCATTTCTTAAATCCTCCCGTTATCGAATACTTAAGTGTATTCAATAATTGGAAAAGAATGCGAACAAGCCCGAGGGCGGGGCGGGGGCAGGCATGGCCGGGCGCAGGCGCAGGCGCGGATTTGCAAATGAAAAGAACCGTCGACGGGACGGTTCTTTTGATAAAATACAAGAATTTATAAAGTTACTTTGGCTTTGCCGATTGCAGCAGATCTAATGCTTCCAGAAGCGTTGGCTTCGGTTTCTTCCCGGGATGGAAGTCCAGATGCTTCAACTCATTGTAGGAGCTGTTGATGACCTCTCCATGCAAGCGGAAGCTGGATTTTGCCCGCTTTGATCTCTTTTTCATGCCGCGCGTAGGCCTCCTGTATTTATTAGATATAAGAGTATATGTCCGTGCGGCAATGTTGGCCTGTATATTCGTCTAATGACCGGATGCCGGCCGCGAGCCGGCCGAGGCGATTTCGCCCGCGAGCCGGGCCAGCGCTTCGCGGATCGGCACGGCCGGACGGCCGAGCAGCTTGTCGAAATCGCCGCTTTCGATCTCAAGCGCGCCTTCGCGGATGCCCTGCTGAATGCCGACAAGAATAGGGAGGACGAATTCGGGCACGCCCGCGCCCTTCATGATGTCGGCGTAAGCGTCGTCGTCGACCTGCCGCACGGGCACTTCCTTGCCCAGCACGTCGCCAAGGGCGGACGCCAGCTGCTCTTGCGTAAGCAGCTTGCCGGACAGCTCGTATATGGTGTTCTCGTGCCCGACGCCGGCCAATACGGCCGCGGCCGCTTCGGCGTAGTCCTGCTGCAAGGCCCAGCCCACTTTTCCCGATCCGGCGGACGTTACCCATGGAGCGCCGGCGATGACGCCTTGAATGCCGCCGAGCTCGTTCTCCAGGTACCAGTTGTTGCGCAGGAAGGAGTAGGGGATGCCCGTCTTCGCGATAGCCTCTTCCGTGGCGCGGTGCACCGGAGCCAGAAAAATGCTGCTCTCGCCGGCATCGGCGAGGCTCGTATACGCGATAAACCGAACGCCGGCGCGCGCGGCGGCGGCTACGGCATTGCCGTGCTGCCGGATTCTCGTATCGTTGTCGCCGTCCGCCGAAATGATCAATAAGCGGTCGATGCCGGCAAAGGCGGCATCCAGCGTTTCCGGCCGGTCGAAATCCCCGTGCCGAACGTCGACGCCGCGGGCGCGGAGCCTTTCCGCTTTGTCCGGATTGCGGACGCTGACGGCCAACTGGCTCGCCGGTACCGATTTTAACAGCGCCTCTACGATTTTCGTTCCTAATTTCCCTGTCGCGCCCGTAACTAGCATTTTCATTCTTTGTTCCTCCCAATCGTTTTTTTGCCAACCTATAACTGTATAAGTTACAAGTTGGTTGAAAATAAAAGCTATCGGACTTGCTCCGCTAGCTTCCGTGAAAAGTTATTCTTATGATGCATCCGGTATCCTGTAACTATTATAGTTACTACTTAGGCGTAAGTCAATATGCGTGGTTATACCGTGGTTATACCGTCGTACCGCCGAAAGTCCGGTCAATTCTCTTCCTCGTTCGTCTCCTGACGGCTGCGAATCGCCTTGCGATAGTTTTCGGGCGTGACGCCTTTGTTTTTTTTGAACATTTGGCAGAAGTAAGCCGGGCTCAGCCCGCCGACCTCCCGCGCGATTTCCCGGACGGGCATGGAGGTGTTCGCCAGCAGCTTGCACGCTTCCCGGATCCGGCGAAACGTCAGATGGTCCGACAACGAAATGCCCGTGCAGGCTTTGAACACGTGAGACAGATGATAGGGAGAGAGGAACAGGTCGCTTGCGAGCTCTTCCAAGCGGAAGGGGCGCTTATAGTTGGTCTCGAGCCAATCCGTTATGTTCTCCACATGCTTCAGCGCCCGCGGATTCGCTTGGGACCCGGGCGGGCTTTCCGGAAATACGCGGCGCTGCAGGAACTGAAGCAATCGAAGCATATGCAGGCCGAAGCCCTCCTCCCGTTCCTCGGAAGGCTCGCCGCGAAGTCGATGCATGTCCAGCAGGATGGCGGAGAGCTCGTCTTCCGCATCGCGAATCGAAAACACCTGAATCGGCAGATTTCCCTTCCACAGCCGTTCGTAGAACCGCCGGAGACCGGGGAACGGGGTCAAATAAGCGGCTGGCAGATGCGGATCGAACGTCAGATTCGTGCGCACGTATACCGAAGCGGGACCGGACGGCACGTCGACGAGATGCAGCTGGTAAGGCTGGACCCAGATCAGCGTCCCGCCGGATAACGGATACGATTTGCCCTCCAGCATCGCTTCGCCTTCGCCTTCGTAAATATACAGCATTTCAATGCCCCGATGGGCATGAAACCAGTGGGCGCCCTCGGACATCAGCTTGTGCGTGCAGAAAAAAGAGTGATGCCCGAATTCAACCCGATCGAACGCAGCCATGCGGCCGTTCCCTCCCCGAATCGCAATTTACCTATATAATAACACAACAAATCAACGTTCGTTTGCTCCTATAATAGAGGCAGATAGCAAAACAAAACAATAGGAGGCAATCATGAACTGGTCATCCGCCATCGAGCAAGCGATTGAAACGACAAAGGCGAATCTATCCCGCTTTAAGGACAAGTTTCCTCACGTCAGCAACGGGGACGGCAAGTACCGGCTTGTCGATCATACCGATTGGACGGAAGGCTTCTGGGCGGGGATATTATGGCTGAGCTACGAGTACGGCAAGGACCCCGCCATTCGCGAGGCGGCCGTTCGAAGCGCGGCTTCTTTCCAGAAGAGGGTTGCGCAGCATAGTCATCTGGAGCATCACGATATCGGGTTTCTCTATTCCCTGTCGGCCAAAGCGCAGTGGATATTGGAGAAGGACGAGACGGCGAAGGCGGTTGCGCTGCAAGCCGCGAACGTCCTGATGAAGCGGTGGAGGGAGAGCTCGCAGCTGATCCAGGCATGGGGGCCGAAGGGCGATCCGGACAACGGCGGCCGCATCATCATCGATTGTCTTATGAATCTTCCTCTGCTCTACTGGGCGGCCGAGCAGACCGGCGACCGCAAATACGCGGACGCCGCCCGCATCCACGCGGAGAAGAGCAGACGCTTCCTGGTGCGGGGGGACGACTCCTCCTACCATACGTTTTATTTCGACCAGGAGACGGGCGATGCCGTACGCGGCGGGACGCATCAAGGGTTCAGGGACGGATCGACGTGGACCCGCGGGCAAGCATGGGGCATTTACGGCTTTGCGCTCGCTTACCGCTATTTCAAGGAACCGCAATTCATGGAAGCGTCGAAGCGGCTGGCGCGCTACTTCATCGCCCATCTGCCGGAGGACCATGTCGCCTATTGGGATTTCGACGCCCCTCAGGCCGAAGGCACGCCGAGAGACAGCTCGGCTTCCGCGATTGCCGCCTGCGGCATGCTCGAGCTTCTTGAGCATTTGCCGGACGGGGATCCGGATCGCGAATGGCTGGATACGGCCGTCCGGCAGTCGATGTCCTCCCTGGTCGACCGCTATTTTACGGCCGGCGACGCATCCGAGGAAGGTTTCCTGCGGCACGGCTCGTATTCCGTAAGGGGCGGCATATCGCCCGACGATTTCGTCATTTGGGGCGATTACTTCTTCCTTGAAGCGCTGCTTCGGCTCGAAGCCGGCATTCCCGGATACTGGTACGAGCGTTAACATCGACAATTGCAGGACGAAAAGCCGGGAAAGCGTACTTCCGCTTTAAGCCCCCTCTCAGGAGGGGGTTATTTTGGTTGCCTTGGAAGCGGTCGATCGCAGTAGAATTTCCCCCCTCGGATGCTAGGATTTCGGGTACCTTTGCCGGCGCGCTTCCTATACGATGAAGACACGCCAAGAATTCAGCAATTGGAGGTTGTTATGAAAAGGGCTCTATCATCCTTGAAGCGGGACAAATTTTTGTATGCGCTGCTCGTTCCGTTCCTGCTCTGGTACGCCGTGTTTATGTTCAAGCCGATGTACGGGCTGCAAATCGCCTTTTTGGACTATAGCGTGTTCAAAGGAATCGATGGCAGTCCATGGGCAGGACTGCATCATTTCGAATTGTTTCTGCAAAGCGATTATTTCATCCGGGTGCTGAGGAACACGCTGTTGATCAGCTTGTACAGCTTGCTGTTCGCCTTTCCCGCTCCGATCCTTCTGGCGCTGCTGCTGAACGAAGTGAAGAACGCGGTATTCAAGAAATCGGTGCAAACGCTCACTTACTTGCCGCATTTCATCTCGATCGTGGTCGTTTGCGGGATCGTTACGAATTTCCTGTCGCCTTCAAGCGGATTGGTAAATCTCGTGATGGAGAAGCTGGGCTTGGAGAAAATTTACTTTTTGGCGGTTCCCGAATATTTCCGGACGATTTTCGTGTCGATGAACATTTGGAAGGAAGCGGGGTTTGCGGCCATCATCTATATCGCCGCGCTGGCGGGCATCAATCCCGAATTGTACGAAGCCGCGGTCATGGACGGCGCGAGCAAATGGAAACGAACGCTTCATATTACGCTGCCGGGCATTCTGCCCACGATTATGATCATGCTTATTTTGCGAATCGGAGACTTGCTGGAGGTCGGTTACGAAGCGATCATTCTGCTCTATCAGCCGGCGACGTATAACGCGGCCGACGTTATCAGCACTTACGTTTACCGGGAAGGCATCCTGAACGGAAGGCACGATATGGCGACGGCGGTCGGACTGTTTAATTCGCTCGTGGGACTCGTTCTGATTATAGCCGCCAATCGGCTCAGCAAGAAATATACCGGAAACGGATTATGGTAGGTGATTACAGATGACCGAAAGCCGCGGAGAAAAAATTTTTTATGCCGTCAACTACGTCGTTTTGTCGATTTGCGCGCTCGCCGCGTTGTATCCTTTCTTATATGTCCTGTTCGCCTCGATCAGCTCGCCGGAGGCGGTGGTCACGGGCGAAGTCGTTTTTCTTCCCCAGGATCTGACATGGGACGCCTACGCGGCCGTCTTTAAGGAGCAGGCGATTTGGACGGGCTATGCCAACACGGTCTATTACACGGTCATAGGCACGCTCGCAAGCATGGCCTTTACGATTTGCGGCGCTTACGCCCTTTCGAAGAGGAGACTGCTCGGCCGCAAGCTATTCAATATGCTGATCGCCTTTACGTTGATCTTTCAAGCCGGAATGATTCCGACCTATTTGAATTTCAGGTCGATGGATATGCTGGATACGCGTCTTGCCATCGTTCTCGGATTCGCGATTACGACCTTCAACGTCATCATATTGCGAACCTTTTTCCAGGAGATCCCCGAAGAGATGGAGGAAGCCGCCCGCATGGACGGGGCCGGCGAGGCAAGCGTGTTGTGGAGAATCGTGCTTCCACTTTCCAGGGCGGCGCTCGCGACGATTGCGTTATTTTATGCGGTTGCCAGGTGGAACGGTTATTTATGGGCGATGATCCTGCTGAAGGACCCCGATAAAATTCCGCTGCAGGTACTGCTGAACCGGCTGGTCGTACAGATGAAGCCGACCGATACGATGCTGGCCGATTCGGCCTTCACCGTGGGGGAGACGATCGTCTATGCGACGATTATCGTTGCCGTCGTTCCGATCGTGGCGGTATACCCGTTTATTCAGAAATATTTCGTAAAAGGCGTCATGATCGGTTCCTTAAAGGGCTAGCCCTGCCGGTGATAGCGGGGCGGCGAGAGCTGCCCGACGATCACATAGAGTAATGCGCGAACGACATAAAAGGGAGGAAATGCATGTGAAAAAGAGATTTAAGCCGTCCATTGCGGCAATCGCGCTGCTTGCGGCGCTGATGGCCGGTTGTTCAAACGGCAGCGGACAAGGCGAAGCGGAGCCAAACGCCCCGGCGCAAACGGACGAAGCGCGGAACGCGGCGAATTCGGAAGAGGCGGGGAGCTCCGCCAAACTAAGCGGCGAGCCGGTTGCGTTAAGCCTGTTCTATTATGACAAAAGGTTTCAGATAACCGGCGACATGCCGGTGTTCAAGAAGGCCGCGGAGCTGACGAACGTCAGCGTGCAAAATGTAGCGCCTCCCGGCGGCGAGGATCAGCAGGCCTACAATTTGATGCTCTCTTCGGGCGAGCTGCCCGACATTATCGCTTACAAAACGGCGGATCTTAACACGGTCGCGCTGGAAGGGGCGCTTCACCCGCTGAACGAGCTGATTGAAAGCCATGCGCCGAATTTCAACAAGTTTCTGGAGGAGCGGCCGGATATCAAGAAAGCGATTACCGCGGCCGACGGCAATATTTACGTCGTTCCGTTCGTTCAGGACGGAACCGGCAAGGAAGGCTGGTTCATCCGCAAGGACTGGCTGGACAAGCTGAAGCTTGCCGAGCCGAAGTCGGTGGACGACTATTATGAAGCGTTGACCGCCTTCAAGGAAAAGGACCCGAACGGCAACGGCAAAAAGGACGAAATCCCGTTCTTCTCGAGAAATCCGTTGATCGGCGTGTACGCCCTGCTGCCTCTGTGGGACTCCTTCCACGATTTCTACCTTCAGGACGGCGCCGTACATTACGGACCTTATGACCCGGCTTACAAGGACGGCATGGCCAACATCGCCAAGTGGTATGCGGAAGGGCTGATCGACAAGGAGATTTTCACGCGCGGAAATACGGCAAGGGACGTTCTGTTCGCCGGCAATTCGGGCGGCTCCGTTCACGACTGGTTCGCGAGCACCTCCAATTTCAATACGACGATGAGCGGAAGCATCCCCGGCTTCAGTCTGCTTCCGATCGCCCCGCCCGCAAGCTCCTCCGGGAAAGTGCAGGAGGTTACGAAGCGGGATACGATGAACGGCTCCGGCTGGGCGATCTCGGCCGAAGCGAAGGATGCGGAGCTGGTTATGAAATATCTCGACTTCTGGTGGTCGGCGGAAGGCCGCACTCTGTTCAACTTCGGCGTCGAAGACGAGACGTACACCATGGTAGACGGCAAGCCGGTGTTCAAGGAGGAAGTGCTGAAGCAGCCTTCGGTCGTCGACTATCTGATTTCCGACTACGGCGCCCAGCTGAATATCGGAGCATGGCAGGACTTCGCTTACGAGGAGCAGTGGTCCAATAAAATTGCGATCGAAGGCATTAAGCTGTATCAGGACAATGGCTACATCAATACGGAGTTCCAGCTTCCCATACTAAGCTACACGGCGGAGGAGCAGAACCGGCTGAAGGAAATTCTTCCTCCGATTCAGACCTATGTGAGCGAGACGTCCCAGAAATGGGTAATGGGCGGCGAGCCGGTCGAGGCAAGCTTCAACGCCTTCCGGGCCCGGTTGAAAGAAATGAAAATGGATGAATTGCTGAGCATTTACCAGGCCGCATACGACAGATACAAGAACGGGTAATCCAGGTTCCTGTTCCAAGGGGGGAGCCAGGCAGCAGGCTTCCCCGCTTTCCTTCTGCTGTCTCCTATTATATGATACAGAAAAATCAGGCATCGGGAGCGATTGAATTGAAGTCCTGGCTATACGCAAGCTCGTTCAAAAACCGGATATGGCTGTCGTTCGTGTTATTCGTGTCCGCCTCCGTCACGATCGCGGGGGTGACTTCCTATTATGCCGCCTCCCGCATTCTGGAGAACAAGGCGATGGCGTTAAGCCAGAGCATGATCAACAAGTCGGCGCAAGCGCTGGAGGAGAAGCTGAGGAAGGTTCGGACTTCCGTGTCCACGTTCACGATGAGCGAGCCGTTCAACCGGCTGACCGATATTGTCCGCAACGGCGCAAGCTTATCCTCTTACGAACGTTTCGAGCTTAATACTTCGCTGCAGAACGCCATCTACCAAATGAAGCTGATAGAGCCCGCCATCGCCGCCGTCCTCGTCCATTCCCCGATCGGGGAATTTTACGTCGAAGCGGACAAGCGGATCGCCGGCGCCGCATTGGACGAAGGGATGACCGAGCTTGTAAGCCGCACCCGGACGCCCGTATGGATCGAATCGCATGAGGACCCTTACTTCGCCGGCAAAGCGAAAGTATTGACCCTGCTGTCAAGACCGGTGTCGTCATCGGTCTACGACGGCATATACGTCATGGCCAATGTGAAGGAAGAGTACTTGCGGAGCTATCTGTTGGACAATATCGGGGATGACAGCGGCGAAATCATCCTGCTCGACGCGCAAGGCGATCCGGTCATCGATCATGACACGCCGCTTGAAGCGCTCGCGATGCAAGCGGAATTCCAATCAAAGCTGGCGGCCGACCGGGACCATTTCGAAATCCGGTACCAAGGCGGCTCCTATCTGGTCAATTATGCGCGGATTTCCTTTCCCGACAATTGGATGGTCGTTAACGTGCAATCGATCGGGGAGCTGCGCAAGGAGATTCATCTGATCCAATGGATAACCGCGGGGACGGTCGTTCTGTTCGTGCTGCTTGCCGCCTTCCTCTCCAAAAAAATGACGTTGCTGCTGCTCCGTCCGCTGATCAAGCTGCAAAATCTGATGAAGCGGGCGGAGCAAAACGATCTGACGGTCCGGTATGAGAGCGCGTACAAGGATGAATTCGCGCAGGTCGGACAGCGGTTCAACCGGATGCTCGAGGAAATCGGCACGCTGATTCACGATGTGAAGCTTGCGGAAACGAACAAACGGAAAGCGGAGATCAAGGCGCTTCAATCGCAAATCGATCCCCATTTTCTGTACAATACGTTAAACACGATTTTGTGGAAGTCGGAGGTTGGCGAGCATGAGGACGTGAGGGAAATGATCGTGTCCCTCTCGCTGCTGTTCAGGCTCGGCCTGAACAACGGCAAGGAGCTGACGACCGTAAGGCAGGAAATCGACCACGTGACGCAATATTTGCGGCTTCAGCAGCAGTGCTACGAGGATGTGTTCGATTTTACCGTGATCGTTCCGAATGATGACATGCTGAGCCGTCCGATCCTAAAGCTTCTCTTGCAGCCCTTGGTCGAAAATTCAATTCTCCACGGGTTTAAGGATGCCGTCGGCAACGGAAGCTTACGGATTGAGGTCGGCGCGTCGGCCACCCATCTCGAGCTGATCGTCGAGGACAACGGCAAGGGCTTCGACGCGGCGGCGGTCATGCGCGAATTGACCGTCGGCCCGTCAAGATCCGGCGGTTACGCCTTGAGAAACGTGTATAACCGATTGCTGCTGTATTACGGGAACGACGCGCGAATGACGATGGAAAGCGAACCTTTCGAGAGGACCGCAATCAAGCTGTTCCTTCCGCTGGAAACCGGTATTGACCGTCATGAATAAAAAGGAGAGTGCTTCAAAGATGGACCAAACCTGCTCCATGGTTGTCATTGACGACATCAAGACGGTGGTGAACGGGATCGTCAATCAATTGAATTGGGCGGAGCATGGCATTGAAATTGCCGGCACGGCAACCGACGGCGAGGGCGGACTTGCGCTGCTTAGGAGGACGAAGCCGGACATTATCGTAACGGATATTCGGATGCCGAAGCTGAGCGGCATCGAGATGACCCGGCAAATAACCGAGCTGCTGCCCGGAAGTAAAATTATTTTCATCAGCGGGTACAGCGACTTCGACAATGCGCAGCAAGCGGTCAAGCTCGGCGCCTTCGATTACGTGCTCAAGCCGTTTACCTCCAAGCAATTTCTGAACATTGTGCTGCAAGCCAGAGATTCGGTCCTGAAGGAGAGGGCGGATCAAGTCAGGCTGGGCGACATGGAGCGCAAGCTGAAGGAAAGCATACCGCTGCTCAGGCAGGAATATTTGAACCTGCTCGTCCGTTATGCAGCCGATCCGTCTACGCTGGCGCAGCGTTGGGATTTTTTGCAAATCGACCTGGACGATCGTCCCTTCGCGGTGTTTGCGATCGAAATCGACCGCCCGCCCGGCGCCAGCAACGAGCAGACGATTAAGGAAATCGAGCTGAACCGGTTCGCGGTGCAAAATATTGCGGAAGAAACGATACTCGCGTCTACGAAAGGCATCGTATTCCGGGACGGCGTAAACCGGTTTATCGCTATCGTCAACGTTCAAGACCCGGACGAGCCTTTGGCCGTCGCGGAAAGATGCCTCCGTAACGTCGCTCGGTTTTCCAAATGCACCATTTCGATCGGCGTCGGCCAAGTCGCGCGCGCGAAATCGGAAATTCCGCTCGCATACCGGCAATCCGTGGAAGCCTTGTCTTATAACTTCTATACCGGCGGCAACAGCGTATTCGATTTCAGGGACATCGAGCACGGGAAGCATCAGGCGCCTCCCGTCTATTCGGAGCATAAGGAAAAAGAGCTGCTCTACAGCATCCGTTCCGGAAATTCGGATAAAGCGGAACAAGCATTGGAGCAGATTTTTATGGAATGGGACGGCATGCACGGCTATCCGAGCCCCGACCAAACGAAGGTGCTCTATTTCGAGCTGGCCCTTGCGATACAGAAAGCGGCAGCGGACAGGATCGCCAGACCGGAGAAGCTGCCGTTCGAGGACAAAATAAACCGCCTGACGCATCATGCCTTGACGATTCGGGACATGCAGCGGCTGATCAAGGAATTGTGCAGCCTGGGCTGCGGGATCGTCGAATCGCGGCAGCGGGAGGAAGCGCAGCGCATTATCGACGAATCGAAGCGATACATGAAGGAGCACCTGCATGTGAACGAATCGGTCGCCGATTATGCCAAGCGGGTGCACCTCAGCCCAAGCTACTTCGCCAATCTGTTCAAAAAAGTGACGGGCCAGGCCGTCATGCAATTCGTATTGAACGAGAGGATGGAAAGAGCGAAGCTGCTATTGGCGGGGAACGATTCGATTCAAGAGGTGGCGGAAGCGGTCGGCTACGAGGACCGCTCCTACTTCAGCGAGGTGTTCAAGAAGCAGACGGGGATGACGCCGAAGGACTTCAAGCTGCGGTATGCCAAGAACGGATGAGCGGGTATTGGCTTGACCTGTCGGGCGAGCCAGTAGCCGCCCGAGTATAACCAATTAAAAGTAAGCGCTATCAAAATCGCGAGAGGAGCCGTTTTATACAATGATAAAGCATTGGCGTAAATCATTTGCTTTTTTGCTCACGGTTAGCTTGATTATGATCTCCTTGATGTCCCCGCTAGGGTCCTCTGCAGTCAATGGGGCCGGGAATGCCGGGACGTCCGAAAGATTCCCGCTTGCTTCCATACCGGGCTGGAAGGGACAGACCAGCGGTTCGATCAAAGCCGCGGCACGCGTTGACGAGAGCGTATCTGCGGAAGGGGAACGGTCGCTGTACGTAACGAACGGCACGGCGAAATCCGCCAACACCTATTACGTCATCCGGCAGGAGATGGCTGTCGAGCCGGATACGGACTATGTCGTGTCGGCACAGGCGAAGGGCTCGAACGTCGGCGATAACTGGTTTGGCCTGTCCGGCAAAAGCAATCGCGTCTACCTGCCGAAGGGCAATTACGATTGGACGCAGAAATCGATGACGATCCGTACGAATCAGGATCAGCATACTGCGGATTTTGTTTTTTACACGGAAAGTCCGACAGAGGAGCTTTGGATCGACGACTTGACGGTCATCAAGGCCGGGGACCACGTCAATTTGCTGCAAAACGCCGGGTTCGAGCAGGGCGAAAAGCCTGTGCATACTTCGTTCGAGTATGCGGCGCCCTGGACCGGAAGCCGGAGCGGATCTCCGGACATTAACGTGTCCGTCGTCGACAGCGTCTATGACGAAGGCAGCCGTTCGCTATACGTGACGAACAACACTTCCAAAACGGCCCATACGTTTTATGTGATCAGGCAGTCTCTTGCGCTCGAAGGGGATACGGAATATACGCTTTCCGCAAGCGTAAAAGGAGAGAACGTAGGAGATAATTGGTTCGGTATAAGCGGCAAAGGCGACCGTGCTTACGTGCCTAAAGGCAGCTATGATTGGAAGTCGAAATCGATGACGATCCGAACGAATCCCGGCCAAACGTCGGCGGATTTTGTTTTTTATTTCGAGGATTTTACGGCGGATTTATGGGTTGACCGGCTTTCGGTAACGAAGGCTGGAAGTACGGAAAATCTGCTGCAAAACGCGGGGTTTGAAGAGGGGGAGCCGCCGGGTTCGGAACCCGAGCCGGAGCCCGTCGGCGAAGCTCCCGTCGATATTAATCGTTTGATCGAATCATTGGGCGAAAAAAGCTATTTGCCGATATCCGAGGTTGCCGCAATAACCGTGGACGGCGATCTGGGCGAATGGGCGGCGATTCCGGCCATTTCACTCCCCGTTAATGCCGATAAGCACCTGCGTCTGCCCGGCTGGAACGGCGAGAATGACTTGTCGCTGAATGCCAAATTTGCTTATGACGACGAAAATTTGTATGCGAATTTTGTCGTTAAGGATCAGACGCATAGAGGTATCGCGGATGCCGCGATGTGGAACGGCGACAGCATACAGCTCGGGTTCAGCAGCGATGGCGTAACGTATGAAACGGAATACGGCCTGACCGTTCTCGAATCCGAAACGCCTAACGTATGGCGGTGGCTGAGCGGCTCCGCGACATTGCCGGCAAGCTCGGTAACGCTTAGAGCGGAACGGGACGAGTCCGCCAAAGAGACGGTGTACGAGGCCAAGTTTCCTTGGAAAGCGATATTTGACGAGAAGCCGGCGGATGATTTTCGGTTCACGATTCTTCTGAACGATAACGACAGCAGCGTAAGGAGAGGATATGTTCAGTGGACGGACGGCATCGGCATGGGAAAGGATGCAACGAAAATGGGGACGGGCCGTCTCGTTGCCGAAGACGCTGCCTGGCTCTCATGGCTGGACAAGCAGGAAATATTCCGAAGCAATGAATTATATAAAACGACATTGGATCTCATGAATTTCGGCGATTCGGACGTTAATTTGCAAATCGAGTCGCCTGAGCTTGACTTACGGCGAGAAATCGCAGTGCCGGCAGGCAAAGCCGTAAGGATAGCGCTCGAGAAGGCTTTTCCGGTTCCCGGCGAGCATGCGGTTGCCGTCACGGTTAAGAACATGGAAACGGGCGAATCGGCAACGCACGTGAACAGCTTCACGGTCTATGAATCCAATGACCAATTGAACAGCAGATTCGATGCCATTGCCTCACAGCTTCCTCAGCTTGATGCCAGGTTGGCGGAGGCTGCGGCGAAGGGGATAACGACGGACTATGAGACGGTTAACGCTACCGTAATCCGGCATTTTATCCAATACGGCAAAGACGATGTCAGTCATAATCTGATTGACCGTGCCGCTTATGTCGCCAATGAGCTCGAGCGGTTGTACGCCGAATCCATGACAAAGCTGAGCGGTTATTTGAACGGTTCTCTGGAACCGCAGCCGGTACCGCGTTATCGTACGGGAACGGAGCGGATCGGCATTAAGGATTACGGGTTTGAAGCGGATAAATTCGATCCTTCTACGGGAGGAACGACCCGCGGACCGGTCATCTTTACCGGTTACGGCCATTTCGACTCCGCACGAAGGGATATACCGGTTTTCCAGAATTACGGAACAAATGTGATCCAGGTCGAAATCGGTCCTAATTCGGTCATCGTGCCTTCGGAAGCATGGTCGGCTTGGTCGGCCAATAAAGTAAACGGGGTCAAAGCGAACCTCACGGTCGACCGCGAAGTGAAGCGCAGCGGCAAAGGATCGCTGCTTATCGAGAACAAGACTCCGATGGCGCCGAATACGTTTGCAACGGTTTCGCAAAACGTGCCTGTCGCCCCCAATACGCCATATATCATTAAAGCGTGGGTAAAAGGCGATCAAGCGGGCAAGGTGTGGTTCCCGGGAGGCCGCGGTTGGAGCAAGCGGCAGCCGGTTCCTGCCGGAACCTTTGATTGGACGGAGGTCACGGTCGAATATACGACCGGCGCGAACGAGACGTCGATGCCGTTCTTGATTCTGTCGGAAGATGCCGGAAAGGTATGGTTCGACGACTTGACGATGACGAAGGCCGGCGACACGGAAAATCTGCTCAAGTTCCCGGGCTTCGACGACGATGCGCCGGACGAATCGAAGGGATACGTCACGTCGGCAAGCAAAATCGAGAACGACATCCTGCAGGTGCTGGAGAGGTCGAAGCAGCATAACATTGCGGTTAATTTGCTGCTGTCGCCGCATTACTTCCCGGATTGGGCGAAGGAGAAGTGGCCGGAGCTCGACAGTAACGCGACGGAATTCATCCAGTTTAATTTCGATCATCCGAAGGCCAGAGAAATCATCGAAGACTATTTAAGGACGATTATTCCTCTGATCAAAGATTATCCCTCACTCCACAGCATTACGATGACCAACGAGCCGGTTTACGCCACGAGCGAGGATCGGGATTATCATACGCCGAAGTTTCGTCTTTATTTGAGAGAGCTATACCATAACGATATCGGGAAGCTGAACCAGGTGTACGGTGCGGGCTATGCCTCGTTCGATGAGGTCATCATGCCGACGGAATATGCCTCGACGCCTGAGTATTACGATTGGTTTATTTATAATAATCAGGTGTTCACGGGATGGCATCAATGGATGGCGGATATTATCCATGACGTCGCGCCGAACTTGCCCGTCCAGTCTAAGGTCATGAACGGCATACTGGGCGGCGACAGATGGGGCGTCGATTTCGAGAGGATGTCGGAGCTAAGTCAAATCAACGGCAACGACGCCTCCAGCTATTTGGATAACGGGAAGAAGGATTATATCAGAGAGTTCATGTTCTACGATTTCCAGACTTCCCTGAAGAAAGCCCCGGTGTTCAACTCCGAACACCATGTCATTCCGGACGGCGACGATTATTATGGGCCGGAGCAAGCGATGCACGTGAACACGCAGCTATGGCAGAGCTCTATTCACGGACGTTCGGGCTCGACGGTGTGGGTATGGGACCGCACTTACGACACAAGCAGCGTAATTGCAGGCAGCGTCATGCATCGGCCCGACGTTGCGGCAATTGTGGGCAAGACGAATCTCGATCTTAACCGTTTGGTCGACGAGGTGTCGGCTTTCCAGAACGACGATGCCGAGATTGCGATTTTGTACAGTCTGCCCGCCGTCCTCTACAATGTTCGGGACGATTACCCGGAATCCGTAAGGAAGCTTTACGAGGCGATCAGCCTAAGCGGGGTAAAGACGGGCTTTATTACGGAAAAACAGCTGAAAGAGGGAAAGACCGGATCGTATAAAGCAATAGTCGTCCCCCATATGCAGTATGCAGACGGAGAGACTTTGGAGCGTCTTAAAGCGTTTGGGGCTGCAGGAGGCGAATTGGTCATAGTCGGCGACGATTCCGTCGTGATGGACGAACACGGCCAATCGCTTGAGGGGGCAACCCGCGATGCCGTGTTCGGGATGGCGACGGTCTTGGAGGAGGCGTTGACAACCGATCAGCTCAAGGAATGGTTCATGGGCACCGGCCTTTACGACCGCCTGAACGAAGTGGTTGTGTTCGACGAAGAAACGAATAAGCCGGTGGCCGATGTCGAGTGGCGAAGCGTGCTCCATAATGGGAAATGGCTGCTTAACTTGGCAAACTACGGATCGGCTTCCCGGACGGTATCCATCTCTTGGAACGGGAAGAAGGTTGAGCAAGCGGTCGACTTGATCAACGGGTCGTTGTTGGAAGACGGCAAGCTGACGCTTCCTCAGCGGCTTCCGGTACTATTGCAATGGGAAATCGAAGATGGCCCGGATAGCCCGGGAAATCCGGGGAACCAGGGCGATACGGGCAATCCGCCGGCGCTTGACGGTCGGCTGTCCGTCGCGGCCGGAAGCGCGGGAACCGCAAACTTGAACAACGAAGCAAAAGTGGAGCTGCCGGCAGGCGCGATGCCAGGCAAGTACACGATTTCCATAACCAAGGTGGAAGACGAAGAAGCGCTAAATGAATGGACGCCAAAGGCGGGCTTCGTCTTAGCCAGCGAAGTATATGAGTTTTTGAAGGATGTACCGGGCAAGTTCCGGCAAGCCGTTACGGTAACGCTAACGATTAATCCGTCGCTGCATGAGGGGAAGAAGCTTGCTATCCATTACTACGATGAAGCGAAGAAAGTATGGGTCGAGCTTGGCGGCGAGGTAAACGGGAGCCGGATTTCGGTCATGACGGACCACTTCACGAAGTTCGCCGTACTCGCATCGGACGGCACAGAGATCAGCTTCAACGACATAACGGGACATTGGGCGGCGGAAGCGATCAAGCAGGCAGCCGCAAGCGGCATCGCGAGCGGTTTTCCGGATGGAACCTTTAAGCCGAATCGTGCGGTGACGCGGGCGGAGTTCTCCGTCATGCTCTCGCAAGCGCTGCAAACGGAAGAGAATGCCGAGGAGCTTCGATTCGCAGACGCCGATGCGATCCCTGCATGGGCGAAGGATGCAGTTGCGGGCTTATCGAAGGCGGAAATCATTGTAGGTTACTCGGATAATAACTTCGGAGCGAATCGGCCGATCAGCCGCTCCGAAATCGCGGTCATGATTGTCAGAGCGGCCAAGCTTTCGATCGATCATGCCGCGACAACCGATTTTGCCGACGATCGCGATATCCCCGCATGGGCGAAGGGGGCCATAGCCGCTGCCGCTCGCGAGAAGCTGATTCAAGGCCGCGACGGCAACCTGTTTGCTCCGAACGCCCTGGCAACGCGGGCGGAAGCAATCGCGCTGATTATGAGGCTGCGGAACGAGTTCAAAGCGCAATAATATCGAGGAGGGGGCTCTTAAGGAGCCTCCTCGAATTGCCTGTTGAAGCCTGGATATGTCAGCTTTGATTGCGGTTCACGAACGGAACCGTCGTCTCTTCCGGATGCTCGATGTCCGGATCCCCGTAAAACTCGCGATCCATTCGAATGTTTGCTTGTTCAATCTCCGATTTGTCCGAAAGCGGACGTTCGCTTACGGTTTCTTTCTCGCTATCCATCTTCATCAATCCTTCCTGCCGCCGTTTATATTCGAAGCGCTTTTACCAGTATCCGTTTCATTGCACCTACAAACCGGGGCTTCGTCCATGAAGGAGAAACAAAAATCGTATACATCCCGAGCCGGTTTCCGCCCCATAAATCGGTAATAATCCCATTGCCGATAACCGCCGTCTCGTTTTTTCGCGTTCCGAGTATATCCAATGCGGCCATAAATGCCTTTCTTTTCGGTTTACCCGCTTCGAACAAAGCCGGAATCTCATTGACCAGTTCGTTTCCTTGCGCGGGAGGCTTGCTGTTCGAGACGATAACCAGCCTCATCGCGTACCGGGACTTGAGGTCGTTTAGCCATTTTATCATCGAATCCGATGCGGACGCGGCATTCGACGGAATTAAAGTGTTGGACCAGTCTATGATTATTCCTTTAATCCCCGCCCTGCGCAGCGAATTCACGTCTATCTCATGGATGGAACGCGCAATTTGCGAAGGCTTGAATATGGTCACAAGGCTCCCCTCCTTACTTTTCGTAAAAAACATGTCCAAGTCGTAAATAGGTTTCCTTTATTTTCATTTTTCATTCCTTTTCTGTTGGATTGAGTTTGTAAAAATAGAGTTGACAGCGACGCGGAGACGTTATAGAATTACATTGACTGAACGAGTCAATCTAAAATCTAACGCAAATGAGCAACTCCTATCGGAACATTTTTTTGTACGATCATTGACTGACTCGATCAATCTATTATAAGGAGGAATCATGACATGACAACTTATTCCAATATGCGCAAGGCTATCGTAATCGGCGGAGGCATGGCCGGTTTAATGACGGCAAGAGTCCTCTCGGATCATGCGGAAGAGGTGCTTATCGTCGAGAAGGACGACTTCCCGGACGGGCCGGAGCTTCGCTCCGGAACCCCGCAGGCTTTCCATCCGCATCGCTTCACGGCTCGAGGCAAATCGATCACGGAGCGGCTCTTTCCGGGATACGAGGATGATTTGGCGACGCAAGGTTCTCCGTCTTCGCTGAACAAAGCCATTTATTTCATGAACGAGTACCGAACCCTGGAGATGAAGTATGACCGGGACGATCGGAAATTCAGCAGAGCCATGCTGGAGTGGGTCATACGCCAACGGGTGAGAGCGATCCCTAACGTGCGCTTCTTGCCGAGGCATGAAGTGATCCGGTTGACGACGACCGCGGACCGTTCGGCCGTTATCGGCGTTCAGGTTAGAAATCGCGACCGATCCGGAACCGGAGAGGCTGTAACGGCCGATCTGGTCATCGATGCGAGCGGACGCTCCTCGAAGCTTGCCGCTTGGCTTGCGGATTTGGGATACGAGGTGCCGAAGCCGGATCTGTTGAAGGTGGCTCTCGGATACAGCACAATGCGGTATAAAGTGCCTTCGCCTATGACTTCTATGATCGACAAATGGGACGTGATCAACCTTCAGGGGCAGCCTGCAAGCGGGAGCTTCACCGGCGTTCTGTCTTTTATCGAAAATCATGTAGCCGAGGTGCTGCTTTATCGCCCCGGAGGTATTTACCCGCCAACGGATGCCGCCGAATTCGAACGGGCGTTAGCGCAGCTTCCTAGTCCCATTATTTCGGAAATGGTGCGCGACCTCGATCCGATCGCCGCTCCCCGAGGCTTCCGCGTACCGGAATTATATTGCCATCGTTACGAGCAAATGAGTCGCTGGCCGGCTGGGCTGCTGGCTCTGGGAGACGCTTACTGCATCTTCGACCCGATTTTCGGCCAAGGCATGACCATGGCCGCGATCGAGGCGGAAATTTTGGAAGCTTGCCTTCGGGAACGGTGCGGGAGTGCCGGGCCCGATTGGGAACGCGGCGTTCTTAGGCGGATCAAAGAAGCGATAGAGCCCGCCTTTTGGCTGAACTGCACGGCCGATCTGCGGTGGGAAGGCGTCGAATACGAAGGCTCCGATTCCCGGGCGGGGGATGCGTTCAGCCGCGAATATATGGAGCTTTTTTTCAAGCATGCCGTCAGCAAGCCGGATTGGGAGTCGTATGGCCTTTATTGGGCTGTGAACACGATGTCCGTATCGCCCCGCCATATCCTTAACCCGCAGACGGCCACCCGAGTGCTGTCCGCCTCGGATGAAGGCAAGCGGCTGCTTGCATCGCTTTCGACGGCAGACGGCCGGCCTATCGAAACGATTCTGGAAGAGCTGCTGCCCCGTTTCTCGGAAGCGCCGTTTGAGCCCGCAGGGCAATAGCGCTTTTGTAGACCGGATTTGGTATACTGGTAGAATACATCGATAACATCCGGCAAAGGAGTGCGCGGCATTGGCACCGTTAAACGACGAACAATTGCATCAAATCCGCGATGAACGAAGAGAGCAAATTAAAACGGCGGCCATCCAGATTTTTGCCAAGAAAGGCATTATTAACGCCAAGATGAGCATGATTGCGGAAACCGCGGGGATCAGCAACGGACTGCTTTACCATTATTTCAAGTCGAAGGATGAGCTGTTCCTATCGCTCATACAAGAAGCGATGGCCGAAACGGAAGCCGCCCTGCGAAGCATCTATGCCTTTCCCGGCACGCCGATCGAGAAAATCAGGGCATTGACGGCCGAAATACTGGACGAAAGCGGCTCGCCGTACTTCATGCTCATCCATCAGGCGCGTACGTCGGACGGCGTGCCCGAGAAGGTCAAGCAGCTTCTGGAGAAGTATTCGATGAAAGTGTTTATCGATATTCTGCTTCCGGTGTTTCAAGAGGGTCAGCGTGCAGGGGAACTGGCGTCCGATGATCCCGCGGAGCTCATCGCTTGTTATTTGTCCGTCCTCTCCGGCGTCATGGTCGTCCATTCGAACGGCATTGACGATTACCGGATTCCGAAAGCCGATATGCTGCTGCGGTTGATTGAGGGAGCAAAGCGGGATTAACGTTTTCCCGATGTTCTTGAAGTTCGATACGACGGGGCTGTCTCAAAAGGTCGTGAAGCGACCTTTTGAGACAGCCTTGTTTGTACTTCGACGACGTTTTGCCGCGAGAGGCGATGCTAATTTCAAAAAATGAAACTAAATTGCTCTAAACTCCACTCATACCTAATTTAATTTCAATATTTGAATTTAAACGATACTGTTCACGATACTCTATTCGATATTAACCGATTTAGTATCAAAATTTGAAACTAATCGTCTATTTAGACCCCTTCTTTGGTTCTTAGTTTCGGTTTTTGAAATTAAAAAGGGACTGTCTCAAAACTACCATGGCCGTAAGGCCTTGGTAGTTTGAGACAGCCCCTTGCTTGCGATTATTGCCCGCCCGTCGACTCCCTAAGAATTGGCGCCGTCTTGACGTGGGTAATTTGAGGCGGCTTGTCCGGGTTCCGCACTCTGGCGAGCAGCATTTCGGCTGCCAGAATGCCCATCTCGTCCCGGTAAATATGGACGGTCGACAGGTGGGGCTCCACGATTTGCGATTCCGGCGAATCGTCGAAGCCGCATATTTTGACCTGTCCGGGAATTTGGACGTTCCTGTTCTTCAGGATGCGCATGACGTTAATGGCGATATGGTCGTTGGCGCACACGAACGCGTCCGGCAGCGTCTCCATCCGGTTCAGCTGCTGCTCCAGCCACTTTGAATCGGCGAAATGCCGGTCCTTCTCCGTAACGTTGAACGCTTCGTCAGGCCGGAGCCCAGCGGCGTCAAGCGCTTTGTTGAAGCCGATCCACCGTTCGTTGAAGCTCTTGCAATGGTCGGAATCCCCGATGAAGCCAAACGTGCCGCAGCCGCCGTCGATCAATGCCTTCGTCATCCAGCGGACGCTCTGTTCGTTCTCCATCAGCAATAAATCGCCGCGAAGCTCGGGGTAGAACAGCTCGGACGCGGAATCGATGAAGATGGTCGGAAGCCCCAGGGCGCTAATGAATTCGGTGTAGTTTTTGTCGAACAGCTCGATGCACACGATCCCGTCCACCTTGCTTTTATCGAAATTGACGGGAAGCACGAGCGCCTCGATCTCGGCTTCGCGAACGATATGAATGGACAAATTATACCCTTCGGAGCTGATTTTCTTCTCGAGCCCGCTGAGCAAGGAGGTGCCAAAGTGGGAATTGTTCGGCATGTTGGACGTGAGCAGCGCGATGTTGCCGGGGTTCTTCGGCGATTTCGCTTCCATGTCGACGAGAGCGAACTGCTTGTAGTTCAGCTCGATCGCCCGTTTGACGACCTTGTTGCGCGTTTCGAGCGGAATCGCGTCGCTTCCGTTCAGCGCCTTGGACACCGTATTCCGGGAAAGCCCGAGCGAGTCCGCGATCGATTGAATCGTTACTTTTTCTTTCCGCATTGGCTTATGACTCCTTTATGCATTCAGCCTCTATCTAACCTTAAATGTAACGCAATCCAAACGAAAGTTCAACAAAAAACTTACAAATGCGCAATAACATACGTGATTAATTGTGCATTTGCAAATGAAATGATTTTTCGAGGACAAACGGAAATTCAAGTAAACAAATGCACATTATCTTTTTCCTACTGCATCTATTCAACAATAATAATTAGCTTGAAAGAGGAATGAAAGCAAAGAAATTCAATCATTTTCACTCAATTAAATAAACAAACGAGCATTTTTATTCAAAATAATTTTGTGCATATGACAATTAAAATAAACAAAAAGTTGTTGACTTTTCGTTGAATGGATTGTAAATTGAATTTGCGGAAAGTCGTGTAAGCCTTTTCTTGAATCGTAAAAACAGATTATAATTTGTGCAAATGTAAATTTGGGCAAATTCATTAGGGGGGAAATCCTTGCAGCATTCATTAGAGGCGGAGCGGAGAGAAAGCATGCCGGAAAGCGGCGCGCTGAAGCGAAAAATCGATTATTTGAGGCGAAATCATTTTTTGTACTGGCTGATGGCGCCCGCGCTCGTTCTGACCATCCTCTTCAAGTACGTGCCGATGTACGGCGTCATTATCGCGTTTAAGGATTTTAGCTACAGCAAAGGGATATTGGGAAGCGAATGGGCGGGCTTCGAGCATTTCGAGAAGTTTCTGAACGCGCCGAATTTCGAGCTCATCTTCATGAACACGCTGAAGCTGAGCGTATACGGCCTGCTTCTCGGCTTTCCGGTCCCGATCCTGCTTGCGCTGATGCTGAACCAGCTTCGCAAAGCGGCGGTCAAGAAGAACATTCAGTTGATGCTGTACGCGCCGAATTTCATTTCCGTCGTCGTCATCGTCGGGATGATTTTCATATTCCTGTCCCCTACCGGGCCGATCAACAAGATCGTCACCCTCATGGCCGGACAGCCGATCGCGTTCATGTCGGACCCGGAATACTTCCGCTCGATCTACATTCTGTCCGGCATTTGGCAGGGGGCGGGCTGGGCTTCCATCATTTACGTGGCGGCGCTCGCGGGCGTCGATCCCGAGCTGCATAACGCGGCGACCATCGACGGCGCGAATCTGCTGCAGCGGATCCGTCACATCGATCTGCCGGCGATCAGGCCGGTCATGGCGATCGTGTTCATCTTAGCTGCCGGCGGGATTATGGCGATCGGCTTCGAGAAGGCGTATCTGATGCAGACGGCGATGAACCTGCCGGCTTCGGAAATCCTGCCGACCTACGTCTACAAGGTGGGCCTGCAGTCCGGCAATTATTCGTACTCCGCCGCGATCGGGCTGTTCAATTCCGTCATCAACGTCATTCTGCTGATCCTCGTTAATTTCATCGTCAAGAAATTAAACGAAGGCGAAGGCCTCTACTGACCGAAAGGAGCCGCGTATGAGCATCAAACCTGGCCGGTTAGACCGGATTATTTTGACTGGCAACTACATTCTGCTGACGCTCGCCGTTCTGCTTGTGGCAATCCCGTTAATCTATGTCGTCGTCGCTTCGTTCATGGAGCCGACGGCGCTCTTGAACAAGGGCTTATCCTGGAAGCTGTCCGACTACAGCGTCGAAGGCTATAAGCTCATTCTGTCCAACGACGCCATGCTCCGGGGCTTCGTGAACGCCATGCTCTACTCCGCGGCCTTCGCGCTCGTGACTGTGCTCGTGTCCGTCTTCGCGGGCTACCCGCTTGCCGTGGACGGCTTCGTCGGCCACAAATTTTTTATGACGCTGTTCCTTATCACGATGTTTTTCGGCGGCGGATTAATCCCGACTTACCTGGTCGTCAAAGATCTCGGCATGCTCGATACGCCATGGGCCGTCATCCTGCCCGGAGCCTTGAATGTCTGGAATATCATTCTTGCCCGGACGTTCTTCAAAGGCATTCCGAAGGAATTGAACGAGGCTGCCCGGGTAGACGGCGCAACGGACGCGCTTATTTTCCTCAAAATCGTGCTGCCGCTGTCCAAGCCGATAATCTTCGTGCTCGCCTTATACGCTTTCGTCGGGCAGTGGAACTCTTATTTCGACGCCATGATTTATTTGGAAAATGCGAAGCTGCATCCGCTGCAGCTGGTGCTGCGGTCGATCCTGATCCAGAACCAGGTAACCCCGGGCATGATCGCGGACCAGCTTGCCATGGCGGAGCTGAAGCGCTTGTCCGAAATTATCAAGTATGCGTCCATCGTCATTTCGAGCCTTCCGCTCATCGTGATGTACCCGTTCTTCCAGAAATATTTCGAAAAAGGTGTCATGGTCGGTTCCATCAAGTAAGGAGCTTGGCTGGCATAGATGAGGTTGTCCAAACAAAAGAGGAGGGTTCAATTTGAACAAAGCAAAGAAATCGGCCTTGTATCTGTCGATGGCCACAGTCTTGGCCGTTACGGGCTGCAGCGGAAATTCAGGCGCAAAGGAAGGCGGGTCCGGAGGGGAGGCGGACGGAAAGACGACGCTGCAATTTATGACGCAAAGCTCCCCGCTCGCGCCGGCGGATCCGAACGAAAAGCTCGTATTTCAGCGTATGGAAGAAAAAACCGGCATCCATATCGAATGGAAAAACTATACGAACGACGTGTTTGCCGAGAAACGGAATTTGGCGCTGGCGACCGGCGAGCTTCCGGACGCGATCTTCGACGCGGGGCTCGGCGATTACGACTTGCTTAAGCTGGCCAAGGACGGAACCATTATCCCGCTTGAAGATATCATCGAGAATCATATGCCTAATTTCAAAAAGGTGCTGGACCAGGCGCCCGAGTACCGGTCGATGATTACGGCCCCGGACGGCCATATTTATTCGCTGCCGTGGATCGAGGAGCTTGGCGCGGACAAGGAAAGCATCCACTCCGTCAACAATATCCCTTGGATTAACGTCGAGTGGCTGAACAAGCTCGGCCTCGACATGCCGACGACGACGGCGGAGCTGAAGGACGTGCTGCTCGCCTTCAAATCGGAGGATCCGAACGGCAACGGCAAAGCGGATGAAATTCCGCTGTCCTTCATTAATTCCAACGGCGGCAACGAGGACGCCGGCTTCCTGTTCGGCTCGTTCGGCCCGGGCTACAACTGGGATTTGACGCTGGTCGGCGACGACGGCAAGGTGGGCTTCGCCGCCATGGGCGACGGCTTCAAGGAAGGCGTCCGCTACCTGCACGAATTGTACAAGGAAGGCTTGATCGACAGCGAGTTCATTACGCAGGATTGGAATACGTTCATCGCCAAAGGGAAGGAAGACGTGTACGGCCTGTATTTTACGTGGGACAAGGCGAACGTGACCGGCATGAACGACCGGTTCGAGCCGATGCCGGCGCTAGCGGGGCCGGGCGGGAGCAAGAACGTGGCCAGATCGAACGGCATGGGGCTCGACCGTGGCCGGATGGTCGTGACGAAGGACAACAAAAACCTCGAAGCGACCGCCAAATGGATGGATCAGCTTTACGATCCGCTGCAATCGGTGCAGAACAACTGGGGTACTTACGGCGACGACAAGCAGCAGAACATCTTCGAATTCGACGAGGCCGCGCAAATGCTGAAGCATCTGCCGCTCGAAGGAACCGCGCCTGCCGAATTGAGGCAGAAAACGAGCGTCGGCGGACCGCTGGCGATATTGGACGAATATTACGGCCAAGTGACGACGAAGCCGGACGATGCGGCATGGCGGCTCGATATTTTGAAGAACGTGTACGTGCCGGATATGAAGGCGCAGCATATTTATCCGAAGGTGTTCTTCTCCCTGGAGGAGCTGGACCGGCTGTCCACGATCGAGACCGACCTGTTCGCCTACGTGCTGCAGAAGCGGACGGAATGGATTCAAGGCGGGAAGATCGACGCCGAATGGGACGGTTACTTGAAGGAGCTGGACCGCTTGGGCTTGCAGGAATGGCTGGCCATCAAGCAAGCGGGCTACGACAGAAACTAAAAGCAAATAAGCAGGGCAGACAAGCGGCGGAGCGCGGACTCGCGAAGCAAGGGCCATGCTCCGGCCGCAACTTGATTAGGGAGTGGTAGAAATGCTGGATTATAGAGAAAAGTATCGCCCGCAGTTTCATTTTTCGCCGCCGTCCAAGTGGATGAACGATCCGAACGGCATGGTGTATTTCGAAGGGGAATATCATTTGTTCTATCAGCATCACCCGGACGGCACGACGTGGGGACCGATGCATTGGGGACACGCAGTCAGCAAGGACCTCGTGCACTGGGAGCATTGCGGCATCGCCTTAAAGCCGGACGAACACGGCGACATCTTCTCGGGCAGCGCCGTCGTCGATTGGCATGATACGACCGTTTTTTTCTCCGGCAAGCCGGGGCTCGTCGCCATCTTCACCCACTCCGACCACGAACCGGAAACGAACAAGCTGAGGCAGCGCCAAAGCCTTGCCTACAGCGCGGACAAAGGGCGCACATGGACGATGTACGAGGGCAATCCGGTGCTGTGCAGCGAGCTGCTGACCGATTTCCGCGATCCGAAAGTATTCTGGCACGAGGCGGGGCATCGCTGGGTCATGGTGCTCGCCGCGGGAGACCGCGTTCAGTTCTATACATCGGCGGATTTGAAGGATTGGAGCTACGCAAGCGAATTCGGGGCGGCCGAAGGATCTCATGCCGGCGTATGGGAATGTCCCGACTTGTTCGAGCTCCCGGTGGACGGCGATGACGGCCGGACCAAGTGGGTATTGATCGTCAGCATCGGCGACGACCCGGCGTACAAGGAAGGCTCGCGGACGCAATATTTCGTCGGGGAATTCGACGGAGACGCTTTCGTGAGCGACGCTTCCCCCGATACGGTATTATGGCTTGATCACGGCCGGGACAATTACGCCGGCGTCACGTGGTCGGACGCGGAACGGGAGGACGGCGGCAAGCTGTTCACCGGCTGGATGAGCAATTGGAAATACGCGAACGTCACGCCGACGGTAAGCTGGCGAGGCGCGATGACGCTGCCGCGCGTATTGCGGCTGAAGAGCAGCCCGTCCGGCATCCGCCTGACGCAGGAGCCGGCGACCGAGCTCGGCCGGCTTCGCGGGCAGGCGCAAAGCTGGACGGAGGCGGCCGTTCGCCCGGGCGTCAATCTGCTGGCGGGCGTCGGCGGCGACCGGTATGAGCTCGAATGCGAAATCGAGCTCGGCGAGGCGCGCGAGGTCGGCTTTAAGCTTCGGAAGTCCGAGCGGGAGGAGACCGTCGTCGGCTACGACGCGGCGGAGGGCCAGCTGTTCGTCGACCGCCGCAATGCCGGGGAGCACGCGTTCCACGAGGCGTTCGCCTGCAAGCACGGCGCCAGCTGCGAGCTTAACGGAGGCCGGCTGAAGCTGCGGCTGTTCGTCGATCATTCCTCTATCGAAGTGTTCGCCGGCGACGGCGATATCGTTCTGACGAATCAAATTTTTCCCGATCCGGCCAGCACGGGCATCGAGCTGTATGCCGTCGGCGGAGAAGCGAAGCTCGTCTCGCTCACGCTTCATCCGCTCGATTCGATCAATTCGGCCGTAGGCGTATGACGGGATGGCAAAACTTCGCATAGGAGGAGAGGACGCGACATGTTGATAGGAGCGATCGAAGGCGGGGGGACCAAGTTCGTGTGCGGCATCGGCACGGAAGACGGGAAGATGCTCGAGCGCGTCTCGATTCCGACGAGCAGCCCCGAAGCCACGCTTGACGAGGCGATGGCTTTCTTCGAAGGCAAAGGGATCGGGGCAATCGGGATCGGCACCTTCGGTCCGATCGTCGTCGATCCGCGCAGCCCGGACTACGGATCGGTAGCCGCCACGCCGAAGCCCGGCTGGAGCGGGTATCGGATCATCGATCATGTGAAGCTGCGCTTCGACGTCCCCGTCGGCTTCGACACGGACGTGAACGCCGCGGCGCTCGGCGAAGCGACGTGGGGAGCGGCGGCCGGTCTCGGCAGCTGCCTCTACATGACGGTCGGCACCGGGATCGGCGCCGGAGCGGTCTCGGCCGGGAGGCTCGTGCGCGGGCTTACCCATCCGGAGATGGGTCATATCACGGTACGCAGGCATCCCGAGGACCGGTTCGCGGGGAGCTGCCCGTTCCACGGCGACTGCTTCGAAGGGCTTGCGTCAGGTCCCGCGATCGAGCGGCGCTGGGGAATGAAGGCGTCGGAGCTGGCCCTCGATCACCCCGCATGGGAAATGGAAAGCGATTATATCGCGCAGGCGCTCATCCAGTACATTCTGATTCTGTCCCCGGAGAAAATCATGCTCGGCGGCGGCGTCATGAATCAATCGCATTTGTTTCCGACGATCCGCGATAAGGTGCGCGCCAGGCTGAACGGGTATGTCGAGCATCCCGCCCTTGCGGCGGACATCGATTCCTACATCGTGCCGCCCGCCCTCGGCGGCAGCGCCGGCTTGTCCGGGGCGCTGGCTTTGGCGGTGCAAGCCGCAAGCAGTCCGCTTGCAAAGGGACGGTGATGCCCGGTGTCCATCGAAGCGATCATCCATGAAATCCCGCAGCTAAGCCAGGATTTCGTAAGCATCGAACGGTTAAGCGGCGGGCTGTGCAATGAAACGTATAAAGTTCGCACCAAGCATGATGCGTATGTGCTGCGCGTGAACGGCAAGCAGAACGAATATTTGAATTTGACGCGCCGCTCCGAAGTCGAAGTTATGAAGAAGGCGAGCCGAATCGGCATGAGTCCTTCCGTTATCGCGGGCGATCAGCCGGAGCGGTACGTCGTCACGGCATTCGTCGAAGGACGGATGCCCGTGCAGGAAGACCTGCGGGATCCGGCGATAAGAGTGAAGATCATGGAGCGCCTGAAACAAATCCACCGGATGGAGGGAAACGGTCGGCAGTGCTCCCCTTATCAGTTGATTGACGGGTACCTGCGAGGGGCAGAACGGCTGCGGGTGAAGCATCCGGCCGGTCTCGGCCGCTTTCTGCGGCTGGCCGAGGAGATCGCGCACCGGCGCGGCGGCGACAAGGCGTATAACGGCAGGTTCTGCCACAACGATTCCTTCCTGTGCAACATGATCTATACCGGCAGCGACCTGCAAGTTATTGACTGGGAGCTATCGGGCCGCGGGGACGTTTTTTTCGATTTGGCCATTATCCCCTTCTCCAGCCGGTTTGCCGAAGCGGAGGAGAAAGCGTGGCTGAAGCTGTATTTCGGCCATTACGAAGACGAGCAATATGCGATCCTTCAAGATATGAAGATGATGAACATGCTCCGGGAGGTTGCATGGGGACTGCTGTACAGCGGCTTGAACAAGGCTTCCGGGGCGCATGATTTCGATTATTACACGCATGCGGAATACGCGCTGGAACGGCTGGAGCAAGGACTGTATTTTTTATAGGACGGACATGAACGCCAATAACCGCGACGCGAACAAGGATTGAACGCGCCGCGGTTATCGGCGTTTGGTCAGATTGCCGCTTTGGCATCCGGCAGGCCGCTTTTTTGCCCTCTTATCGACAAGGCGAAACATACAAGCAGAATGAGGCAGGCGAGCGTATACGGGTAGTTGATGTCCACATCGAATAAAAATCCGGCCACGACAGGCCCGGCAATGTTGCCGAGACTGGTGAAAGCCGAGTTAAGGCCGGCAACGTAGCCTTGCTGATCCTTGGCGACCATCGACATTTGCGTGCCGATGGCCGGGCGCAAAATATCGATCGCCAGAAAGACGATAAAGGTGACGGCGAAGATCATCCAATATTTGTGAACGAACAGCGTCAGGAAAATAAACAAGCCGGCAAAGAGCAAGCAGACCGAGATGACGCGTTTCTCGCCGAAGCGCTTCAAAATCCAGCTGAAGGCCGTAACCTGGACGACGGCGCCGGCGATCGAGCCGAACGTAATGATAAAGGCAATGTCTCGGGGCTCGAATCCGAACTTATGATCGACGAAAAGTCCGAATACCGTTTCGAAGTTGGCCAGTCCGAAGGACATGACGAATACGATGATCAAGCTTAAAAAATAAGGCTCCCTGTACGCGTACCTCAGCTGGGTCAGAAGTCCGCTCCGCCGCTTCGGCGGGGGCTCGGAACCCGCCGAAGCCTCTTCGGCCTGCCGGGATTCCGGAAGGATAAACAAGTTGACGCAAGCCGCGGCGACTCCCGCTATGGCTGCGGCATAGAAAGGAACGCGAATTCCGAATTCGGCGATGTATCCGCCAATGCCGGGCCCGATAATGAAGCCGGTCGTAATCGCCGCGTTAATATAGCCCATCCCCGCGGCCCGCTGCTCCTTGGTCGTAATGTCCGCGGCGTAAGCCATGACGGCGGGCATGATCATCGCGGCGCTGACGCCCCCGAGCAGCCTGGAGACGAACAGCAGGGCGGGCGAGCTGGCGAGTCCGAACAGTCCTTCCGAGAAGGCGAACACGAACATGCCGATAATAATCATTCGTTTCCTGCCGAACGAATCGGCCAATCGGCCGGCCAGCGGCGAGAACAGCAGCTGCGTCAAGGAGAAGGCCGCAACGAGAAGCCCGATCATGCCCCCCGTAATGCCGAGGCTTTCCATGAACTTCGGCATAATCGGGATGACGAGCCCGATCCCCGTAAAGACGAGAAAAAGATTAAACATCAGGATGAGCAGCGCTCCCCGATTTTTTAAAAATAACGACATTGCTGATTCCTCCAGTTGCCATAATAATACTGAATTTTCATTCTAGATTAATGCAAAAAAAAGGAGCTAGCGGGTCGTCTTCGCAATGCCGTGCAAAAACACGTCGATCGCGAGCCGATAAGCCGCCAGCGCTTCCCCTCGTTCCATTCTTCGCGCATGCCCGTTCAATCCGACCATCAGACTGTCCAAAATAACGGCGAGCCCGGTTACGTCGGCGATTTCGAATTCGCCGTTATCGATCCCCTTCTGGAGCAGCCGCCGATTAAAGTCGATATACCCGCTCAGCATCTCGTTAATGCGCTCCTCCACGTCCGTAGGCTGCCCGGGATCGTTGAAAAACTCGTCGACGGCTCTGGTCAGCGGATGGTTCAGTTGATCGAGCGCCAAATGCTCGGCCAAGCCGTATAATTTATCGACCGTGGTCGGATAAAGCGGCTCCTTGGCCAGCCAATTGTCCTCCCATTCTTTATTCCAATCGTCGATCAAATGCAGGAACAGCCCTTCCTTGCTCTTGAAATGATAATAAATGTTGCCGGGGCTGCAGCCGGTCGCCTTCACGATATCCTCGATCGAGGTGGCTTTGTAGCCTTTTTGCCCGAATAAAGCTTTGGACGCGTCGGCGATCTTCTTCTTCGTCTGCTCGGTTTGCTGCTTCTTCTTGTTCACACGGGTCTCACCTCGAACACTGAACATTTATTCAGTATTGTATACGATCGAAGCCGGATTTGCAATCTGCATGATGGAATCCGATTCGAGTGGCCGGGGGAAAGGGGTGCTCAAGTTTGGCTTCAACGATGGTCAGCTGCGAGAGGGCGATGCTAATTTAAAAAAATGAAACGAAATGGCTCAAATCCCCACTCACGCCTGAATTCGTTTCAATATTTGAAATTAAACAGCACCTTTCGCGCCACTCCTTTCGATGTAAGCCGGATTAGTATCAAAATGAAACTAAATGCCCGCTTAACCTGCTTCCTTCGCTTTTAGTGTCAGTTTTTGAAATTAAAAGAGAGGCTGCCTCAAATGTTCATAAAATGACCCGAGGAGACAGCCCTGTTTCTTGGCTCTGGATCTATAAAGAAGCATTCACCGGTTCTTCCGGTATTCCACCGGCGTGCAGCCAACCTCCTGCCTGAACAGCTTCGCGAAGTAGGAATAGTTGGTGTAGCCGGTCTTGCCCGCGATCGCGTTCACGGACAGCTGGGTCGTCTCGAGCAGATGCCTCGCGACCTTGATGCGGGCCTGGATGATATAGTTGCCGAGCGAAATGCCCGTCTCCTTCTTGAACAGCCGCGCCAAATAGTCCGGATTAAGGTAGACGATTTCCGCCAGGCTCGTTCGCGACAGCTCGTCGCCGCAATGGGTGCGGATGTGGTTTTTGATTTCGTCGACGACCGATTTCGGCTGCTCCGCGAAGCTGCGGTATTCCGTCGCGGTCGTGACCAAGTAACGGAGATAGCTCTCCATGTCCTCGATCGAATGGAGCGACTGCATGAACAGCTGGTCGTTCGTCCTCCCCGTGTACATTTTGTGCGCCAATATTTCCTTGCTCTTCAGGTAGGCATACACGAGCTGGACCATGTCGAGCCGGAACAGGCTGAGGACCGAGGCGTTCAGCATCCGGCTGCGCGAAATATGGCGCAGGTAGCGGCCCGTCTCCTCCAGGAAGGCGTCCGGGTTGTTCTGCTCCAGCAGCCGCTCCAGCAGCGCCAAGTCGGGCGGCGAATACGCCGCTTCCGACTGGCGGTAATGCTCGAGCAGAAACGTCTGGTTGCGGTATTTGATAATTTTCTCGTTCAGCCCCAGCAGGTCCCGCATGACCTGGCTCACGTCCTCCAGCTTCCCCGTCGTGGCGACCATGCAGCAGGCGTCGCATTTCAAATAGTGGTTCGCGCGCTGAATGAACGTGGCGCAGCCGCTCTCTACGAGACGGGAATCGGGCCGCTCCTTCCATTTCAGCACCGCGACGAAGTTGAATTCCTTGATCTCCAGTATCGCTTCCGCCGTATACGCTTCGTCCTGGAACAGCTCGTGCAGCACGTTCAGCAGCGCGAAGTCGAACAGATCCTTATCCTTCTTCCCGAGACTCTCCTCGTAAGGGAAAATATGAAACAGCACCGGCAGCACCTCGTCGGCGAGGCCGTAGGAGAGATGCTGCTCCGCGATCAAATGGGCGATGTTGGCGGGGTTCGAATAGGCGCTTTTTCCCGTCATCAGCTTGCGCCAGAAGTGCTCCTGCACGTTTTTCCGGTTTTTCTGCCAGTAATAGCCCTCCTGCGCCGCCTTGGCCTGGTCCTGCTGCTCGCTTACTTTGGCGATCGCCTTCTGGATAATGAGCGTCAGCTTGTCGAACTCGATCGGCTTCAAGAAATAGTCGAAGCTTTGCAGCTCGATCGCCTTCTGCGCGTAGTTGAAATCGGCGTAATTGGTCAGGAAGATCGTCTGAATGCCGTCCTGCTCCTCCCGGATCCAAGCGAGCAGCTCGAGTCCGCTGCCCTGCGGCATCTCGATGTCGCAGATGAGGATTTCGATTGTGTGCCGCCCGAGCAGCTCCTGCGCCTGGGCGATATTGTAAGCGGTGTACACCTGATTGATCCCGAGCGCCGCCCAATCGATCTTCTTCTCAAGCGCCGCCACGACGAAATAATCGTCATCGACCAGCAGCACGTTCATATTGCGCCACTCCCTTCGGCTTGGTTAGGCGGAGGCTGCGGGAGCCGTATCGTGACGCGGGCGCCCCCGTCCTCGCCATTGGCAAACGCGATGTCCGCCTCGCGGCGGTACAAATGCTCCAGCCTCTTCACGGTGTTCATGATGCCGATCCGGTGCCCCTCCGATTGGTCGAGCGGCTCGCCGCCGGCCAGCTTCTCCAGTATATCGGCGGGAAATCCCGGTCCGGTGTCGGATATGCGGACGACGGCTGTCTCTCCACCGGCGTCCTCGGCTAGACCGACCTCCAGCCGGATGAGCACCGCGCTTACCCGCGATACGGCGTATTTCACCGCGTTCTCGACGAAGGTTTGCAGAACGAGCGGCGGAATTTTCAAATCGCCCGTTCCGTCCGCCCGCTCGATTTCGTAATCGAACGCGTCCCGGTAACGGTGCTTTTGAATTTCCAAATAAATGCGGACATGGTCGATCTCGTCGTCCAGCCGCACGAAATCCTGCCCGTTCTGGAACAGGTACCGGAAGTAATTCGACGTCGAAATGGCCATGCCCTGGATTTCCTCGAACATGTGCATCTGGGCCATGCTGTATATATTCGTCAAGCAATTGAGAAAGAAGTGGGGCTTGATTTGAAGCTTCATGTAATCGAGCTGGATTTTTTGCTTCTCGAGCTCGTGCTCGTAGCTGTCGATCTTGAAAATCCGGATTTGCTCGAGCAGGTTTTTGAACAGCTTGTTCGCGTATTCGAGCTCCACGATCCGGTTCATCTTCAGCTCCAGCGGCTTGTTGTCCTCGTTAAACTGCGTCAGGTTGTACGAGAAATTTTTGAGCGGCCTCAAGATCAAAATATTGAAATAGACCATGATGCCGCATACCGCGCAGGCCACGATAACGGCCAGCAGCATGATGAGCAGCTGGGCGATCATGATTTTTTCGAAATTGCCGAATTCGATATGCAGGTTGACGCCGAACGTCGCGTTCGAGAACTGACCGCTGACGTTGGTCTTGGACTGCGCAAACCCCGGAAGCCACCCCTTGCTCTCGGCTTTCTTCATAGCGGCTTCCTGGGCCGAGTTCGCGATCACCTCCCCGTTCGGATTGACCAGCGACACGAATCCGTTCTCGCCGAGATCGATCTGCCGCAGAGGCCCGATCAGGTTGTCCGCGGAGATGAGGCAGATCATGTAGCTGTCGTAATACGGAACGATATTAATAATGAAATATTTGTCGTTCAGCCGAATGGGCGTCCAATTCGAATAAAACTTTTCGAACAGGTCTATGTCCTGGACATAGGACATGATCTCGTTTTTGAGCGCCAAATAGTCCGGATAGATCAGGCTGATCGGCGAGGAGTTCAAAAAATAGTCCCGTTCCTTCAAATAAACGAAAAAATTGTATTCCTGCTCGTAATTTTTTTGCAGCTCGGAGAACCGTTTGTACAGCTCGTTGTTCGCCTTCAGAAATTCGGCGTCGACGGGCTCGTGCTTGTTCATGATTTTGACATTCGGATCGTTCGCGAGCGTCCAGCCCATATATTGATTGATGTTGGAGAAATCGAGATTGATCCGGTTAATGTACAGATTGGCCGTATCCTGCATATGCCTGGCGGTCTGCTGCTTCACGATCGATATCGCGGCGAAGCTGACGATGCAGTCGAGCGCGAGCACGCCAATCAAAATAACGAGCATGATTTTGACGTAGTGCCTGATCGGATACGATTTGTCCTTCGTTCGTTTCGCCATGGGTCTGCTCCCTGCTCCTTTCCTGCCGCATCTGCCGGTAAACCTTATTATAGAGCCAATCCGGGCCGTTAAGACATATAAGACGGACGCTTTTTCGGTCCAAAGTCCGAAAAGTGCGAGAAGAAGTCCGAAAACTGTCATCGGAGCCGGCCTCTTCGGTTGGCATCTCTCGCAAAGTCCGGATAAATGTCCGAATAACGGTCTGCGAAGGTCCGCCTGGCGGCGGCGGGCGAATCTATAATAAAGAGGCAGAAGAGAGCGACAACGAATGGGGGAATGATTTTGAAATCGAGCCAGTTAACCGTCGGCATGCGGCATTCGCTGGGCCGGATCGCGAGGAACCGGGGCTTGTACCTGCTGCTGCTGCCCGCGGTCGTCCTGCTCCTCCTCTTTTCCTACAAGCCGATGTACGGCGTGCTGATCGCCTTCAAGGATTACAGTCCGGCGCTCGGCATTATGGAAAGTCCGTGGGCGGGCTTCAAATACTTCGAGAAGTATTTCAACTCTTATCAATTCGACATTACGATCAAAAATACGCTGGTCATCAGCCTGTACAGCATCGTCACCTTCCCGATCCCGATCGCGCTGGCGCTCATGATCAACCAGATGCGCGTCAACCGGTTCAAGTCGTTGTTCCAAACGGTGACCTACATGCCGCATTTCATCTCGACCGTCGTCATGGTCGGCCTGCTCCTGATCCTGTTCTCGCCGGGCAACGGGCTGATCGGCAACCTGTTCCGCCTGTTCGGGGCGGAGGCGCCGAATTTGATGGGCTCGACCCAGTGGTTCAGCAGCATGTACGTCTGGACGGACGTCTGGCAGCATGCCGGCTGGGACAGCATCATCTATATCGCGGCGCTGTCCGCGGTCGACCCGAGCCTCTACGAAGCGGCCAAGGTGGACGGGGCGAGCCGCTGGCAGCGGATCCGCTACATCGATATGCCGATGCTGCTGCCGACGGCGATCACGCTGCTCATCCTGCGGGTCGGCGGACTGCTCGGCGTCGGATTCGAGAAGGTGTACCTCATGCAGAACAATCTGAACATCTCCGCCAGCGAGGTCATCGCGACCTACGTGTACAAGATCGGGATGCTGAGCAGCCAGTACAGCTTCTCCTCGGCCATCAACCTGTTCAATACGGTCATCAACTTCGTATTGCTGATTCTCGTCAACCAGATGGCCAAAAAATATAGCGAAAACAGCTTGTGGTAGCGGAAAGGAAGATTGCGATGAATAGGGTTGAAGCGGCGCCGCGCAAAGGGAGCAAGCGTTCCCTCGACGTTTTGGAAATCGTCGTTTACGCGGTTGCGGTACTGTTGCTGATTCTTATCATTTACCCGATCTATTTTATCGTGATGGCGTCGTTCAGCGATCCGGCCGCGGTCGCGAGCGGCAAAATGTGGTTTTTCCCCGTAGGCTTCACGCTTGCCGGGTACGAGGAGCTGCTGAAGCACGCGAACATTTGGATAGGCTACAGAAATACGATCCTGTATACGGCCGTCGGAACGGTCATCAGCCTGGCGGTCAACGTCTCGGCCGCCTACGCGCTGTCCCGGAAAGATCTTGCCGGCCGGCGGGTCATTACGCTGTTCTTTATCTTCACGATGTTCTTCAACGGGGGCCTCATTCCGACGTTCCTGACGATTCGCGACTTTCACCTGTACGATACGTTTCTCGTCATGGTGCTGCCGTTCTCGGTCGCCGTCTTCAATATTATCGTGGCGCGTACTTTTTTCCAGTCCAGCATTCCCGGCGACCTGTGGGAGGCGGCGCAGCTCGACGGCTGCGGCAATCTGCGCTATTATGTTCAAATCGTTCTGCCGCTGTCCAAGGCGGTCCTGTCGGTATTGGCGTTATGGACGGCGGTCGGCTACTGGAATTCGTATTTTAACGCGCTGATTTATTTGAAGGATCAGGATTTGTACCCGCTTCAGCTTATATTGCGGAACATCCTGATTACGAACCAGATGCAGTCGAGCATGGGCACCGGCGAAGCGGCGGTCATCGCCATGCGCCTGGCGAACCTGATGCGCTATTCGGTCATCATCGTCTCCACGCTGCCGATCATGTGCGTTTATCCCCTCGTGCAGAAGTACTTCAACCAGGGGGTGATGATCGGCGCCGTCAAATAACGCTTCGCAATCGCAAGTCCGCTGACAATACGAAGAGGGGGAACTTTCGAATGGCTATCATGTCAAATGCTATCGGAAAAAGATTGCTGGTTACAGGGGTTCTAAGCTTCACGATGCTGTTCAATCTGATCGGCTGCTCGGAGACGACCGAAGAAGCGCCGGCGGAGACCGGCTCCGGCTTCAACAAGGAAGGGCTGCCGATTACAAGCGAGCCGGTGACGCTGGACGTGCTGACCGTCCGCTGGGGCAATATGGGCGATACGTTCAAAGCGAATGCGTGGCTGCAGGAGCTGGAGAAATCGACCAACGTCAAAATCAATTGGCAGGTGATGTCCTCCAACGACTGGGGCGAGCAAAAATCGATCATGCTGGCCAGCGGCACGCTGCCCGACATTATTTTCGGCGACATCGTGTTCTCGGATTCCGATATCGTCAATAACTTATCCTATTTCCGCCCGCTCGACGACCTGATCGACGAGTACATGCCGAACTTGAAAGCCGCTCTGGAGGAAACGCCGGAAATGCGGAAGATCAGCACGTTCCCGGACGGCAAAATGTATTCCTTGCCCGCACGGCTTCCGTCGCGTCCGACGACGACGATGCAGCCGGTCATCAACAAAGCATGGCTGGACCGCCTTGGTCTTGAAATTCCCGATAACATCGACGATCTGTACAGCGTGTTCAAGGCGTTCAAGGAGCGGGATCCGAACCGGAACGGCATCGCGGACGAAATTCCGTTCAGCGGCTCGGTCGACATCAGCATGGACTTCCTGAACCCGTTCGGCATTACGGACCTGAACAACAACAGCATGATGCTGAAGGACGACACGCCGGTGTTCTTCCCGGCCACGAACGAATACAAGGAAGCGATCAAATGGACGCATAAGCTGTATTCCGAAGGCTTGATCGACCAGGAGCTGTTCACGCAGGACAACACGATGTCCACCGCGAAGCAGCAAAATCCGGACGCCGCCATCATCGGCTTCTCCAATCAATGGATTCCGGACGCCGTATTCGGCAAGTGGAAGGACGAATACGCGACGATTCCGCCGATTGCCGGCCTCGACGGCAAACGGTATCAAACCGGCGATCCGGTCGGCCTGAGCTTGAGACGGAACGAGCTGCTGATTACGACATCCAGCGAGCATCCGGAAATCGCCGCGCGCTGGGCGGATCAATTTTACACGAACGAAGCGAGCATCCAGAACTTCTGGGGCGCGATCGGCACGGTCATCGAGAAGCGGGACGACGGCACGTACGCCCTTATGTCGCCTCCGGAAGGAACGGGCGCGGACGCCTGGTACTGGGAGCAATCGGTCCGCGATTTCGGTCCGAAGTACGTCAGCCCGGATTTTGAGAAAAACATCATCCTCGACGAGACGACGGGCGACGGCCTGAAGCTGGTCATCGACAAGCTCGGCAGCGAGCATGTCACGACGCCGTTCCCGAACGTCATGTACAGCGCCGAGGAGTTCCAGGAGCTGCCGACGCTGACGACGGACATCGACAGCTTCGTGAAGACGACGCGCGCCCAGTGGATCACGAAGGGCAACGTCGATGAAGAATGGGACGGTTACATCAAGCAGCTGAACGCGATGGGGCTCGAGAGACTCGTCGAGATCCGGACGGAAGCGTACAAGCGGTATACGAACGTCGAATAATGAACAACTGCGAAGGAGCACTCAGGCAATGATTAAGGTAACGGTATGGAACGAGAACCGCCATGAGCGGAACAACCCGGCGGTCGGCGCGATCTACCCGGACGGCATTCACGGCGCGATCGCCGGATTTCTGGCGGAGGCCGGGTTCGAGGCGGGCACGGCTACGCTGGATGAGCCGGAGCACGGCTTGACGGAGGACGTCCTGAACCGGACGGACGTCCTCGTCTGGTGGGGGCATCTCGCGCATCATGAAGTCGAGGATGCGATCGTCCTGCGGGTATACGAGCGCGTGCTGAAGGGCATGGGTCTGATCGTGCTGCACTCGGGCCACGCGTCGAAAATTTTCGCGAAGCTGCTCGGCACGCCGACGGGCCAGCTGAAGTGGCACGAAGCGGACGAGAAGGAGCGGATATGGGTCGTCGATCCGGCCCATCCGATCGCCTCGGGGCTTGGCGAGTACATCGAGCTCCCGCAGGAGGAGATGTACGGGGAGCATTTCAATATTCCCGCGCCCGACCAGCTCGTCTTCGTCTCCTGGTTCGAAGGCGGCGAGGTGTTCCGCAGCGGCGTCACGTACCACCGGGGGCAAGGGAAAATTTTCTACTTCCGCCCGGGACACGAGACGTATCCGACTTATTACAACAAAGAGGTTCAGCGGGTTATCGCGAACGGCGTCCGCTGGGCGGCGCCGAGCCGTACGGCCGAACCGGCCTACGGCAACGCGGCTCCGCTCGAGCCGATCGGGGCGAAGAGGGGGAGCGGACGATGAGCAAATTCCGGATCGGACTGATCGGCCTCGGCGGCATGGCCGGCGAGCACATCCGCTGGATGAACGAGAATGGGCGCTTCGACGTCGTCGCCGTGAGCGACGTGTCCGAGAATGCTTTGGCCGCTGCAGGCGATCGGCTTGGCATCGCGGCGGGCAAGCGCTATGCCGACTTTGCCGGACTCATCGAAGATCCGGACGTGGAGGCGGTCATCTCGGTTACGCCCAACAACGTCCACGCGGCGATTATCCGGGCCTGCCTGCAGGCGCGCAAGCCGTTCATGGCCGAGAAGCCGTTCACCCTCGATTTCGAGGAAGCGGCCGGGCTGCTGGAATTATACGAGAATCGGCCGGTTCCGGCGATGATGGCTTTCACGTACCGCTACACGCCGGCGTACCGCTTCGCGAGGGAGCTCGTGCGGGAAGGGAAGATCGGCGACGTCCGCAGCTTCTCGATCCAGTATTTGCAGGGCTGGGGCGCGGCGCCGAACGACGTCCCGTATATTTGGCGGTTCGACAAAGCGGTGACCGGCACGGGAACGCTGGGCGACCTGGGCTCGCACATGATCGATATGGCGCGCTTCCTCTTCGGCGAATTCGAGGAGCTGTCGGCGCAGCTGCACACGATCATTCCGAAGCGCAAGGACCCCGCGACCGGGGAGCCGGTTACCGTCGAGGTCGACGATTTCGCCAGCTTCCAGGCGCGGATGGCGGACGGCGCGATGGGCGTCTTCCAGACGACGCGCAACGCCGTCGGTTCGGGCAACCAGCATGAAGCTTCGATTTACGGAGACACCGGCACGATCCACGCGTCGACGTTAAATCCGGACCGGCTGATCTGGATCCGCGAAGAGGCGCCCGGCCAGTTCGTCCGATCGGAGATCGACGTGCCGCAGCGCTGCAGGGTGAAGCAGTATGAGGATTTCGCGGCCTTGCTCGAAGGCGGCTCGCCGGACGGGCTGGCCGGGTTCATGGACGGCTACCGCAACCAGCAAGTGCTGGACGCCGTCGTCCGGGCAAGCGAAGCCAAGACTTCTGTTCGTTTATAATGATGTCGTTGATTAATGCCCGGTATGTCCGATCGTCGGATGTGCCGGGCTTTTTTTCAACTATAAGGATGTATTGGTTTCTCTATACTGGGTTTATATTTCAATGCGAAACGTGTGCTGTCCCGCCATAGGACGGCACAGAACAGAGCTGCGTGAATGCACAGCTAACGGTTCGTGCGGAGCGACAGCCGTTAACGCTTGGGCGAATGCGGCTTGCGTGCGATTATGATGGAAGGATAGGACCATCGGCTGCAGTCGCCGTATAGGATAGCGGGCGTAATTTCAAAAACTGAAACTATTTTCGTTTAAGTGGCCTTCCGCGGACGTTTAGTCGCAAAAATTGAAACTAGACCGCCTCATTCCGTCATTTGCGTCTGGTCATCCGGCGTTTAGGTTCAATATTTGAAATGATTACCTCTTTGAGGGCGGGCCCAAAGCGATTAATTTCGGTTTTTGAGACTAGGGGTGTCTCCCGAATGCTCCTCTTGGGTCGCTAGCTCGAATGGAGCTGGCTTTCACACGGACACAGTCTGCTGCGACAGCCGCTAATGGCAAAGCGGCCCTGAGACGCTCCGGTTCCTTGATCGGTCAAGGTTTTCCTTATTGCGCAAAAAACAATTTGACTTTTACACCGGGGGGGTATATTTTTTAAGAAGCAAAACCGAAAGGAGGCGGACGTCAATGAGCGAACATACGGATAGGCACGAAGCGGCCGCTCATGCGGATGCCGCATGCTGCGGGACGGAGGAAACGGGGAGAAAGAGCCATCACTCGGAGAAGGATAAGAGCAGCCTGATCAAGCGACTTAACCGGATCGAGGGGCAAATCCGCGGCGTGAAGGGCATGATCGAGAAGGATACGTACTGCGACGACGTGCTTAATCAGATCGCATCCGTCCAGTCCGCCCTGAACGGCGTCGGCAAGCTCCTGCTCGAGCACCATATGCGAAGCTGCGTGGTGGAACGGCTGCAGGAAGGGGACACCGACGTACTGACGGAACTGATGACGACGATGAATAAATTAATCAAATAAGGGCAAGTCTAAGAAACAACGGGAGGGCAGCGGCGATGCTGCCCTTTTTTGTCGTTTACCCATACGGTACGGGGGTATCCTAAAAAGTTGTTGACTCTATATAGGGGGTAGGGGTATAATTAGGTCACAAGGTTGAGCCATGCGATCAACCAATCGATCATAAGGAGTAGATGAATCATGAACCATATAACGCTGCAAGTGAAAGGCATGAGCTGCGGGCATTGCGTGAACGCGATCGAGGGCGCGCTTCGGGAGATCGGCGCGGAAGGCAAGGTCGATCTGGCGAGCGGCACGGTGGACGTTACTTACGAGCCCGCGCAAGTGAGCATAGAAGCCGTGAAGGAAGCGATCGAGGAGCAAGGCTACGACGTCGCGTAAACGGCGGCTTAAAGGAGTGAGCGGCAGTGGAAACGAGCGCAACGAACGAGAACAAGCAAGTGACCCTTCAAATTTCGGGCATGACCTGCGCCGCGTGCGCGAACCGGATCGAGAAGGGATTGAATAAGGTGGAGGGCGTCTACGCCGCGAACGTCAACTTCGCGCTGGAGAAGGCCAGCATCACGTACGATTCGAAGGTTGTCGGTATCGGCAAGCTGGAGGAGAGCATCGAGAAGCTCGGCTACGGCACGTCGAAGGAGACGGCCGATTTTCAAATCGAGGGCATGACCTGCGCGGCTTGCGCGAGCCGGATCGAGAAAGGGCTAGGCAAGCTGCCCGGCGTGACGGGCGCATCGGTCAATCTGGCGATGGAGACGGCGCGCGTGCACTATTCCCCGGGCGAAGTGACCGTTCAGGATATGGAAAACAAGGTTCGGCAGCTGGGCTATAAAGCGATTGCGAAGTCGGAAGGCGAGAAGGGCGGCGACCATCGGGAGAAGGAAATCCGGCATCAGAAGCGGGTGCTGCTGCTATCGGCGCTGCTGTCCCTTCCGCTGCTTTGGAGCATGGTCTCGCATTTCGCGTTCACATCGTGGATCTACGCCCCGGAGCTGTTCATGAATCCGTGGTTCCAGCTCTTGCTGGCCACGCCCGTCCAGTTTTACGTCGGCAGGCATTTCTACGCCGGCGCGTACAAGGCGCTTCGGGGCGGCAGCGCCAACATGGACGTCCTCGTATCGCTCGGGACGTCGGCCGCGTACTTTTACAGCTTATATCTTACGCTCGAATGGTTCTCGCAGGGCGCCCCCGCGCATCACGGTCCGTCCCTGTATTACGAGACGAGCGCGGTGCTCATTACGCTTGTCGTCATGGGCAAGCTGTTCGAGTCGCTCGCCAAGGGACGCACGTCGGAAGCGATCAAATCGCTCATGGGCTTGCAGGCCAGAACGGCGCTCATCGTCCGCGACGGCGGGGAGCTGTCCGTCCCGGTGGAGGAAGTCGTCCCAGGCGACGTCGTGCTCGTGAAGCCGGGCGAGAAAATTCCGGTCGACGGAGAGGTGCTCGAAGGCGCATCGTCGGTCGACGAGTCGATGCTGACGGGCGAGAGCATTCCCGTCGGGAAGAAGCCGGGCGATGCCGTCATCGGCGCGACGATCAACAAGAACGGCATGCTTCGCGTCAAGGCGACGAAGGTCGGCAAGGAGACGGCGCTTGCGCAGATCATTAAAGTCGTGGAGAAAGCGCAAGGGTCGAAAGCGCCGATCCAGCGGGTCGCGGATGTCATCTCCGGCATTTTCGTGCCGATCGTCGTCGGGATCGCCATTGCCGCCTTCGCGGTCTGGTTCTTGTTCGTGACGCCGGGCGACTTCGCCGAAGCGCTGGAGAAAGCGATCGCGATACTGGTCATCGCTTGCCCTTGCGCCCTCGGGCTGGCGACGCCGACCTCCATCATGGCCGGCTCCGGCCGGGCCGCCGAGCTCGGCGTCTTGTTCAAGGGCGGCGAACATCTGGAGACGACGCATAAGATCGACGCGGTCATTCTCGATAAGACGGGCACGGTGACGAAGGGCAAGCCGGAATTGACCGACGTGCTGACGGAAGGCGACGAAGAGGCGTTCCTAAGGCTAGTGGGCGCCGCGGAGAAAAACTCGGAGCATCCGCTGGCGGAAGCGATCGCGGCGGGCGTTCGGGCGAGAGGCATTCCGCTTCCGGAGACGGAAGCGTTCGAAGCGATTCCCGGCTTCGGCATCAGGGCGGTCGCGGAAGGCAAGGACCTGCTGATCGGCACGCGCCGGCTAATGGAGAAGTTCGGCGTGGACGCCGGCGCGGCCTACGAGGCGATGGCCCGGCTTGAAGAAGCCGGCAAGACGGCCATGCTTGTCGCAATCGATAACCGGTACGCGGGGATCGTAGCCGTCGCGGATACGGTCAAGGAGACGTCGAAGGCGGCGATCGGCCGGCTGAAGGAAATGGGCATCCAGGTTATTATGATCACGGGCGACAACGAACGGACGGCCAAAGCGATCGCGGACCAAGTCGGCATCGAGCATGTGCTGGCGGAAGTTCTTCCGGAAGGCAAGGCGGAGGAAGTGAAGAAGCTGCAGGCCGCCGGCAAGAAGGTCGCCATGGTCGGCGACGGCATTAACGACGCGCCGGCGCTCGCTACGGCGGACGTCGGGATGGCGATCGGCACGGGCACCGACGTGGCGATGGAGGCGGCCGACGTGACGCTCATGCGCGGCGACCTGTCGAGCATTCCGGACGCCATCTATATGAGCCGCAAGACGATGCGCAATATTAAGCAAAATTTGTTCTGGGCGCTCGGTTATAACACGCTCGGCATACCAATCGCGGCGATCGGTCTGCTCGCCCCGTGGGTCGCGGGCGCCGCGATGGCGCTCAGCTCGGTATCCGTCGTGCTGAACGCCCTTCGCCTGCAGCGGGTCAACGTACGACACAAATAGGGTTCAAGGAAAGGAATGGGCAATTCGGATGAAGAACAATAAATGGCTCCCGCTCGTCTCGCTTCTGCTGATCGTCGGCCTGTTGGCCGCCTGCGGCCGGGCTTCGGAAAGAAATAACGAGCCGGCAGCCGGGCATGAAGGGCACGGCGGGCAAGCCGCGAATAACGGCGATGGCGCCGGAAGCGCCGGAGGCGGCGGACACGGCGATCATGGCGGCGGTACGCAGGAAACGGGCGGCAAGGCAAGCGGCGGCGTAAATGCGACCTTCGGCTTCGTCTCCGGCGCTGCGAAGGCGAACGAGGAATCGGAATTAACGATTCGAATTACCGGAGAGGACGGCGAGCCGATCAACGATTTCGAGGTCAGTCATGAGAAGCTGCTTCATCTGATCGTCGTGAACCACGATTTGTCGTTCTTTAACCACATTCATCCCGATTACGTGGGAGAGGGCAAGTTTACGGTGAAAACTTCCTTTCCGGCGGGCGGGGCGTACAAGGTTTTCGCCGATTTTATCCCGTCCGGCGGCAGCAGCGAAACGATTAGCGAGTGGATCGACGTGGAAGGCGAGGAAGGGAAGCATGCCGCTATTGCGCCCGACGCGAAGCTGGTGAAGGAGGCCGGCGGCAAGGAGATCGAGCTCGCCATGAGCGGCGCGAAGCCGGGCGAAGAGACGAAGCTGACCTTCACGATTCGCGACGCGGCGACGAAGGAAGGCATCGACGACCTGGAGCCTTACCTCGGGGCCGTAGGCCACGTCGTCATCCTGTCGGACGACGCGGAGAGCTATCTCCATGTCCATCCGCTGGACGAGGCCGCGACGGGGCCGACCGCGGAATTCGCGACGGCGTTCCCGCGCGGCGGCGTCTATAAGATTTGGGGACAATTCCAGCATGAAGGAGAAGTGATCACCGTGCCGTTCGTCGTCGAAGTGAAATCCTAGGTCTCCCCATTGAACGAGAATGCTCCAACCCGACCTGATGGACCTTACTTCTGCTTGACGATTACAATTCCAACGGCAATAACGCCTAGTCCCGCCCAAGTTTTCCAGGTGGGAATTTCCTTCATGAACCAGTATCCCATCCATACGGAGATCAGAACTTCCATACATTTCGCGATGATTAGAACATACCCTAGTTGAGGGATGGCTTTTAAGCCGAATTTCACCCCATATCCGATGCACAAGTTAGCGGCTAAAAAGATAGGCAGCATCATGAGTTGAAATTTGAGCGTGGACCAAAAATGGGGATCGATATGTTTGCTTTGATAAGAAAAAATGATATTGATGCAGGCCAATCCGGCGAACATGAGTGCAAAGCTGTATATGTAAAACATAGCATCCTCCTCGGCGAAACGGTTGGCTTTAATGTTTCACGAAGCCAACAATTTTATCCGAGTGCAGGATGAACAAGCCTATGTATGGCCGGATCTTATTGACGGAGAAAGGAGCGAGGACTGACTCCGACGATCAACGAGGATCCGCCGGAGTCAGCCTTTTCCTTCGTGCATGCTACAGCTGGCAGGAGCCGGGATAGCCGTCGGTTTCGGCGGCTTCCTCAGGATCCTTGAGGTTTTTGTCCTGCGGCATTTCCGCTACGATTTTCGGTTGATCGGCGGCCGCTTCCGCGCCTGCCCCCGTCCCCTTGACCGTTTGCTCGTTTTCCATCCGAATCATGCCTCCTTTCGCGGGTGAATGGCGAACGGCTATAACCTTCCCGCATAAATCGCCCGGCACTCAGGTAAACTATGGCGGGTAGGATTGGAGGGAGATGGCAGCGATGGCCGAAAAAAGTATTTTGGCGTTCTTCAATAGTCCCGAGCAAGCGGAAGAGGCGCTTAAGCAGCTCAAATCGCTGCGGATCGTCGATACGTCGCTTACCCGATTTGACGGGTATACGGGCGACGGGAGCGACCATATCATGAATCCGATGACCGGCAATTTCGAGGATCTCGGCTACTTGACGCTAGGCGGGGATTTCATTGACCGCAATGCCGGCATTCTGGCCGCGGCCAGCGTCAGCGCAAGCGGGATGAGCGCGGGCGGGCCGGATAACCGGGTTACGGGGCGGGACATTTTGCTCACCGTCGTCATTAAGGAAGAGGACCATGAGCGGGCGATGCGGATCGTGCGCGATGCGGGCGCTTTGGTGTAACGCCAACGTCAAAAAAAAGGAAACGCGGGATTCTGGTTGCGGAGCGCGTTTCCTTTTTTGTCATCAACTGACCTCGCTGGGCGGTTTGATCAGAAAAAAGACGAGTCCGAGCGCAAGCAGCGACAGCGCGGACACGGTAATGAACACGACCCGATCCGACTTGTCCATCAACCAGCCGAACAAGGGGGGACCGGCCGCCACGCCGAGAAACCGCAAGCTGTTGTACAGCGACGTGATCATGCCCCGCTCGCTCTTCTGGACCGCGCCGGTAATCATCGTGTTCAGGCAGGGCAGAAGGAGCCCGGTGCCGATGCTGCTGACCGTCAGCAAGCCGATGAACACATAAAGGTTTTGAAAGAAGAAGATCGTCGCGCCGAGCGAGACGGTCATCGCGGCGAGGCCGATGTTCATGAGCCGGCGGATCAAGACGCCGTTTTTTTTGATCAGGCTGCCCGTCGTGTAGGACGTGATCACTTGGCCGAGCAGCGGGATGGCGAGCACGAGCGCCTTCCTCACGCCGTCGATCGAATAAGGCGCTTCTTCGAGAATGTTGGACAAATAAAACAGGACGCCGAACAAAATAAACAGGCCGAGCGAGCCCGCGAAAAACGAAGTGACCAGCCAGCTGCCCTTCTGCTTGAACAGCTCCTTGATCTTCCCGATATACTGCCCCAGTCCCTGCTTCCGTCCGCGCTCCGGCTCCTTGATCAGGAAGATGACGGCAAGCAGCGACAAGGCGCAAAAGGCGGGAAACGCGAAGAAGGAAGCGTACCAGGCGATTAGCGCCAGCAGCGAGCCGATGATCGGACTGAGCACCTTGCCCGTTCCGTTCGACGCTTCCGTCAAGCCGAGCGCCTTGCTCTCCGTCCCGCCTTCGTACAAATCGCCGACGAGCGCCATGGCGACCGGCGCGGTACCGGCGGCAGCCAAGCCTTGAATCGCCCTGGACGCGATGATGACGGCGTACGAGCCCCAGATCGCGCCGAAGCCCGCCAGAAGCCCGCCGCCTCCGTATACGATCAAGGCCGGAATGATGACGCCCTTGCGTCCGAACCGGTCCGACAAATAGCCGATGACCGGGATGAACAGCCCGGCGACGAGAGAGAAGATCGTTATGACCAGACTGCTTTGAAACTTGTTGATCCCAAGCTCCCTCTGCATATCGGGAAGGACCGGCACGAGCATCGAATTGCCGAATACGAGCACCATCGGAATGGAGGCCAGCGCCGTAAATTCCCAAAGCCGTCCCTTGGAACCGCCGCCGCTTTGCTTCGCTTTATCCGATTCGATTTCCTGAAATGCCGGCGCATCGATTTCGCTTTCGAATACGATGCTAAGCTTACGCGATTTGGTCTTCTCCATGTATTATACGGGCTCCCCTGATTTCAATAAGAATGTCGTTTTGTGCTCCATTCATTATTTGCACGGAGCCCGTTTCGTATCCCGTCCATAATTCGGACGATTATGGGCAAAATAGGTTGCGGAAGTCCAACTTAACCTTGCGATAAGAGGTGCGAAGCATTGCCGTATGCGACGATAAACGGAACAGAGTTATATTACGAGTCTAGCGGTTCGGGCACGCCGATCGTCTTCATTCATCCCCCGCTGCTCACGAGCGCCAATTTCAAATACCAGCAGGCGCAGCTTTCCTCCGGCTGCCGGGTCGTCACGTTCGATATCCGGGGCCACGGCAGAAGCCGTCCGTCGGAAGCTCCCGTTACGTACGAGCTGATCGTGAAGGATTTGAAGCAGCTATTGAACCATCTGGGCATCGAAAAGGCATTCGTGGCCGGTTATTCGACGGGCGGGTCCATCGCGCTTGAAGCGCTGCTGACGTATCCGGCGCTCTTCGCGGGAGGCATCCTCATCAGCGCGATGTCCGAGGCGAGCGACTTCGTCCTTCGAAACCGGATCCGCATCGCGATCGGCTTGTCGGGCTGGAAGCCGGCGATCGGCCTGCTTCGGCTGGGCATTACTTGGGGAAATGCCGACAGCCGGGCAACATTCCGAAATCTATTGAACGATTCGAAGAGCGGCAATAAGCGGAATATTAGGCAATATTACAAGTACAGCCTGCAATATCGCTGCACGGAGCGGCTGCCCGAGATCGCCGCGCCTGTCCTGCTGCTCTATGGCGACAAGGACTGGGGCTTTAAGCGTTACAAAAAAATACTTCGGCAAGGCCTTCCGAACAGCAAGCTGGTCATCTTCCGGACGGTCAAGCATCAATTGCCGACGAAGGCCGCGGACGGATTAAACGAGGCGATAAGCCGTTTTGTCGCGGAGGTTGCGAAGGAGAACCGGAAGGCGGCGGACGAGGCTGCCGGCATCATGGAAGTCATTCAGGAAGCGTACGTCGTCGATCCGGAATTCCATGAAGAACGGCCGCATCATTAGCGAGCCGGCTTACCAACCGTCGAACGCTGAACGCAACAACCGCGCTTCTCGTGTGAGAGGCGCGGTTCTATTGAAAACTAATTGCCGGGCAGTCGGATGCCGCGCCAGCCGCTTACCCCGCATTGGCCATATTCATTATCACCCGCAGCAACCACCGTGCCATCCGATTTAAGCCCTACGGTATGGGCGCAACCTGCCGCAATCGCCACCATATCGCGCCAGTCGCTTACCTTACATTGGCCGTACTTATTCCAACCCGCAGCCGCCACGGTACCGTCCGATTTAAGGCCAATGGTATGATAACTGCCCGCCGCTATCGCCACAACGCCGCGCCAGCCGCTTACCTCGCATTGGTCATCTTTATTCAAACCCGCAGCCGTCACCGTGCCGTCCGATTTAAGGCCGATGGTATGAAGGTATCCCGCGGCTACCGCCACGATGTCGCACCAGTCGCTTACCAAGCATTGGCGATAACGATTATTGCCAACAGCCGTCACCGTTCCGTCCGATTTAAGTCCGACGGTATGCCAATCACCCGCCGCAACCTCCACCATATCGCGCCAGCCGCTAACCTTGCATTCGCCTTCCTTATTTCGGCCCACTGCCGCCACCGTGCCATCCGATTTAAGCCCGACAGTACGACACCAACCCGCCGCAACCGCCACCATCTCGCGCCAGCCGGTTACCTCGCATTGGCCATGCTTATTCCACCCTGCAGCGGCCACCGTGCCGTCCGATTTAAGCCCGATCGTATGAGCATTGCCCGTGTTCGTCGCCATATGTACATTACCGGCCGCGACCGCCACGACATCACGCCAGCCGCTTACCTCGCATTGGCCATATTTATTATCGCCAACAGCCGTCACCGTTCCGTCAGATCTAAGCCCAACGGTATGACGGCGACCCGCCGCTATGGCAGGTTTAGGGCGCGGTTTCCCCTTTAACATCGCTTCTTTCGGTGAAAGGTTATCCATGTCTTACCTCCTCTTCCCTTCATACAATTTGGCGGCGCGGCCGCTATTCCGGGCGATTGACGGCCCGATACTTGCTCGGGCTCATGCGGAAGCGGGCGCGGAAGGCGCGGCTGAAGTACGGATAGCTGCGGAAGCCGGAAGCTTCCGCGATATCCTCGAGCCGCATTTCACTGTACAAAATACGGTCGCAGGCGATAGCAAGCCGGACTTCGACGGCGTACCGCATCGGCGGCTGTCCGAACGCCTGCTTGAACAGATGGGAGGCCGTGGACACGCTGACCCCGCATTGGGCCGAAATTCGCGCCAGCGTAAGCGGCTCCGTGGCATGAGCTTCGATATATTGCTTGAGCTTGTAGGCGACATGCCCGTCGTTTCGTTCCGCGGCGGCACGCGCCTTGCGCGCCAGCCTCTCGATTGTCAGACAAAGCAATTTGACGACGCAGGCCAGCATCTCCGAATTATCGCCGTGCAAATCGCGCTTCTCGTAAATGAGTTTTCGCCAGAACGATAGAAGCTCCTCCGTCATTTCAATGCGGATTTGATGGGGAATGTCGCTGTGCGACCTCCACTCGTCGACCCACTCTCCGCCGCAGGCGAGAAAATAGTCGGCGCTGTCCGGCGCTGCCGCTGCCGCTTCCGGCCGATTCGGTCCGATCGTCAATTGATACGTCTCGCCCGGCTTGACACAGACCAGATCGCCCGGACCGATCGCGTGCTCTTTGCCGCTAACGGCGATCTTGCAGAAGCCTTTCACCTGAAGGCGAAGCAGCAGGCCGTCGTGACGATGCTCGACGCCGGTTCGATAGGGAGAAGTATGATGGGAATAGCCGGCATACAAATAACGCAGTCCGTATGGATCCATAGCGACCTCCTATGATAGCTAGTTCAACCTTAAAAAATAATGCAAAATAAGTCAACCTCCGTAGAATCGGCAATTCACTTGCGATCCGGCTGTTCCTATACTTGATCATTAAGCGGGCAAGCCGGTCTTTCTGGCGCGCTTCGCGAAATAAGTCAAGCCGGCGATGCCGGCGTTACGAGAACAAGAGGAGGATTGGAACAATGAGCGGGAAACGGAAGCTGGGCGTTATCGGCGCGGGAGGTATTTTCAAAGCGGCGCATCTGAAGGCATGGATGGAGCATACCGAGGTGGAGGCGGTCGCGGTATGCGACATCAACGAAGGTCGGGCGCGCGAGATCGCTTCGCTGCTCGGCGTCGATGCCGTCTATACGGACTACAAGGAGATGCTGCGGCAGGAGGAGCTCGATATCGTCGATATTAGCACGCCGAATCTGTATCATTCGGAGATCGCGATCGCCGCGCTGAATCAGGGTATTCATGTGCTGTGCGAGAAGCCAGACGCGGTATCGCCCGCGGAGGCGCAGAAGATGGCGGCCGCGGCCGCGGCTAGCGGCCGGGTGCTGATGGCCGTTCGCAACAACCGGTTCACGCCGAGCTCGCAATTTTTGAAGCGCTATGCGGACGAGGGCGGTCTCGGCGAAATTTATACCGGCCGCTGCGGCTGGATCAGGCGGAGAGGCATTCCCGGCAAGGGCGGCTGGTTCACGACCAAGGAGCTGTCCGGCGGCGGGCCGCTGATCGACCTTGGCGTCCACTTTATCGATCTGGCGACGTGGATCATGGGCAATCCGAAGCCGGTGGCCGTCAGCGGCGCGACGTACGCGAAATTCGCGCACAACGAGCTTTCGGATTCGGCGCACAGCGCCTTCGGCGAGAAGCGGGAGGACGGCGTCTTCGACGTCGAGGATTTGGCCACCGGCTTTATCCGCTTCGAGAACGGGGCTACGCTGCAGATCGAATTCAGCTGGGCTTCCAATATCGAAGAAGAGACGAACTTCGTCGAGCTTCGCGGCACAAAGGCGGGAGCCAGCCTGCGCATGGGCGAGCTGAAGCTGTTCGGCGAAGCGGCGGGGCAGCTGGTCGACTTGTCGCCGGTCAAGACTTCGGGCTCGGCGAAGCAGCATCACGAAGGCAACATCGCGCATTTCGTCGATTGCGTGCAAGGGCGCGCGAAGCCGATCATTACGCCGGAGCACGGCGTCGACATGATCAAGATTTTGTCCGCGATTTACGAATCCGCGGCTTCCGGCAAGGAATTGCACTTGTAAGCGCAGAACTTGGCGACGCGGCGGGAAAAGGAATGCGCGTTAAGGTTTATGCAACGGGACGGATAGCCGTCCCGTTGTTTTTTGTTTATGCGAAACGTGATTCCGATCTTGCATTTTTGAACGGCGCGGATAATAATCGTATTCAGATTGCCGCGCCGCACGATATTGAGAGCTTCATAGACTGGAGGGATAGCGTGATTCGGTTTCGCAAGCTCAGCCTGATTCGCCAAATCGTTTACTTAAGCCTGTTCATGCTTTTCATTCTTCTCGTGTCGTACGTCATTTCGAGCCTGATCGCCAAACGGATCATCGAGGCGAAAGTGACCGAATCGGTGAGCCGGATCTTCCTGCAGGTCGAGGAGAAAATGAACAGCTTCGACTCCGACATGGAAGGCATCTCGACCTTCCTCTTCTACAGCCCGACCGTGCAGGCTTATTTGGGCTCGGACGACGTCCTGACCAGGATATTGAAAAACCAGGAGGTGCTGTCGGTATTCGCCAACACGATATCGTTAAAGGAAAACATAAGGGGCATCCAGCTCTACGACAAGGACGGGAGCTATATGGCCAGCGTCGGAATCGGCTCGATGCAGTCCGTCGACGCGCCGGTCGAATCGTTCGAGTATTCCAACCTGATCGATATTCCGATTTCGGACGCAAGAGACAGCAAGCGGTCGTTCTACGCCATTACGGCGCCGATTTACAAGCTAGACTCGAACCGTCTTGTAACGGGTTTCATGGGCGTCGGCCGCTTCTTCATGGACGCGACAAATTTCAGCCCGATTTTGAAAAGCGCGAAAGTTACGGCAAGCTCCCAGGTTATGCTGCTGGACCGGAATAACCGGACGATCGCCTCCGAGGGCAAGCTTGTGGACCAGGATGCGTTCGTGCCGGGCGAATGGCAAAATAACGGGCGCTATATCGTGCAGACGATTACGCTGCCGCGCTCGGGCTGGAAGCTGATCAGCCTCATTCCGCGCGGCGAATTGCTTGCCGATCTGGATACGGTCAAGCGCTTCAACATCTTTTCGTATGCCGTCATGATCTGCATCTTATGCTTCTTTCTGTTTATCTTTTTTACCCGGATCGTGAAGCCGATCAAGGAGCTGATGGATTTTATGAAAGCGTATCCGCGAAAAGGCGGGGAAAGCCGGTTCGAAGTGACGCATCACAACGAGATCGGCGTGCTGGGGACGAATTTGAACAAAATGCTCGACGATATCGACTCCTTGAGCAAGGAGGTTCAATCGACGCAGGCGCGGATGTACGAGATCGAGCTGACCAAAAAACAAATGGAAATTTCGGCTTTCCGCAACCAAATCAATCCGCATTTTCTGTATAACACGCTGGAGAGCATAAGAGCCGTCGCCCTCTACCACGACGTGGAGCCGATCGCCGATATTTCCGGCTCGCTGTCGAGCATGTTCCGGTACGCGGTCAAGGGCAGCAACTTCGTGACCGTCCGGGAAGAGATCGCGCATGCGGGCGAATACGCCAACATCATCGACTTCCGGTTCAGAGGAAGATTCAAAATCGTCATCGACGCCGAGGAGGACGTGCTGGAGGAGCGCATGCTCAAAATGCTGCTGCAGCCGATCGTGGAAAATGCCGTATTCCATGGACTTGAACGAAAAATCGGCAGCGGCGCCGTTCATATCAAGGCATGCCGGATCGACCGGGGCCGCCTCATGTTCTCGGTAAGCGACGACGGCTACGGCATGGACGAGCATCAGTACGCGAAGCAGCTGGACAAGCTGCGGCGATACAACGAGCCCGGCCATTGGAGCAGCGATGACGAGAAAGGCATCGGATTATTGAATATATACCGCAGAATCAAGCTCTTTTACGGGGATGAAGCCGAGCTGAGGCTGGAGAGCCGGCTGCATGAAGGGACGACGGTATCCGTCGCGTTCCCGGCCAGCGCAGACGACGAACAGGGAGAGGAGCGATGAGATGTATCGCGTATTGATCGTGGACGACGAACCGTGGGTCGCTTACGGCCTTACGAAGCTGATCGATTGGGAGGGGCTTGGCTTTACGATCGTCGGAGAGGCGCATGACGGCCTATCGGCGCTTGCGAGCATGAAGGAGCTGAAGCCGGACGCCGTCATATCGGATATCCGGATGCCGGGATTGGACGGCCTCGAATTGCTGGAGAGGATCGCAAGCGAACGGTTGGACGCCGAAGTCGTATTCGTCAGCGGCTATTCGGAATTCGAATACGCGCAGAAGGCGCTTCGGCTCGGCGCGTTCGACTACTTGCTCAAGCAAATCGAGAAGCCGAAGCTGATCGAGACGATGACGCGGCTGTCCGGGAAGCTGGACAAGAAGCGGGAGTCCTTCAAGGAGCTCGATCTGCTGCTGAACGACTTGTTCGAGCTGTTCGAGCCCGACAACAAAATCAAAATCGGCAATTTTCTGCTGAGCAAAGGCTATGCCTTCGATTATCCCCACTTCCGGTTTATTACCGGACTATGCGCGCATCCAAGCGCGCTTGCATCCAGCATGGGCGCGGAGGCATGCGAGGGCGTGAACGTCATCCGCTTCCGGACGGGACAGAACAAGCTATCCTTCCTGATCAACTACGACGAATACGGCGAACCGGCCGGCTTCCTAGATGGTAGGACGCGCGCCCTGTCCGGCTTCGAGGCCGTCGGGGTCAGCTCGATCGGGGCGTACTCGACGCCGCTCGGCAAGCTCTATCAGGAATCGGATATTGCCCTGTTCAGCCGTTTCGGTCAGGCGGACGCCCGCGTCATCGAGTACAAGCCGGCGGACGCTTCGGCCCTGCCGACGAAATCGATCCTCCCGATCGAGATTGCGATCAAGGAGCGGAAGCCGGACCTTATCCGCAGAGGGCTTGACGAACTCCATGCGGAATGCGCGTCCGGTCACCTCTATATCGACCAAATCGCGGGCGCCTACAATCAGATCGTGTCTCTCATTTACAAGCATTACGCGAACAGCCGGTCGCTGCAGGAAATCGAGTATTTGAACTATTATCAGATCGTTCGCCTGTACGGCACGCCCGCGCAGCTGTTCGAATCGCTCAAAGCGTTCTTCGAGCTGCAAACCGGCGAGGATATGGCCGTCTCGAACGAGCAGGTGGCGAGAATCATTGCCCATATCGACGCCAGCTTTACGGAGGATCTGCTGCTCAGCCGCTTGGCTGAACGGTTTAACTTAAGCCTTGGCTATCTCAGCCAGCTGATCAAGAAGGAGACGGGCACAACGTATTCGGAATACGTCACCGGCAAACGGCTTGGCCTCGCGAAGGAGCTGCTCGCCGATTGCTCGCTATCCGTGCACGAGATCGTCGAGCGGGTCGGCTACAAGGATTATTTCCACTTCAACAAGCTGTTCAAGAAGCATTTCGGCGTCACCCCGAGCAAGTACCGAAAAATTTAATTGAAAGCGATCAAAAAAGCGAAGCGGTCCATTTGAATCCGGAGAAGCGAACAAAACACCAAAATAAAAAAATCGGAACATATGGCTTGATCGGGATGCGGGATACGATAGAGACGTTCCATAACAATCGAAACAAAAGGGGAGGTTGTTCATCTTGATCAAAAAGCGGAAATGGCTGGCTGCCGTCTTTATGGCGTTCGCGCTCGTCGCGGCGGGCTGCAGCAACGGCGGAAATGAAACCGCTAACAATCCGGGCGGCACGGAGGCGTCGGAAGGAGGCAGCGGAGGGGACGCTGGACCGTCGAAAGCGGTCTGGTTCTCGTCGATCGACTTCTGGAATCCGCCTACGACGTGGAGCACGGATCCGAATACGGTGCAGGGCAAAATAACGGAGAAAACCGGCTTGACGTTCGAATTCAACATTCCGGCGCAGGACGGCGACACGAAGCTCAACCTGATGCTCGTCTCTTCTGGCGAAGCGTTCCCGGACGTCATTACGATTACGAACGACGTGCTCGGCAAAAAACTGATCGAGTCCGGCAAGGTATGGGATCTGGAAGAGTTTCTGAAACAATACGATCCGGATTCCCACCTGCTCACGGACTTCCCGGCCGACGTGAAGGAAGCGGTTATCGACCGCGACGGCGGCTTCTACGCCTATCCGAGCCATATCAACTCCGAGGACGCAAGGGCGCTATATCCGCCTTCCGGCCAATTCTATATCGACTTGGTCGATTACGCTTCCAACGGCGCCATCGTCGTGAACGGGAACCTGTTGAAGGAAGCCGGGCTGACGCTGGACGACATCAAAACCGAGTCGGGGCTGCTCGCGGCTTACCGGAAGATCAAGGATATGAATATGAAGGTCAACGGGGCGCCGGTCATCCCGCTTCTGGTAGACGGCAAGTCGTATCAAGGGCCTACGTTAGGATTTCTGCAGGATTCGTTCGGCGCCATGTCGGTCGACAAGGACGGAAATTACCGGGACAGGCTTCTCGCCCCGGAAACGAAACTTGCGCTGGAGTTTCTCTACAAGGCGAGCAAGGCCGGCTATTTCGAGCCGGGACAGATGACGGTGGATAACGCCGCGGTGAAGGCGGACATGGCCTCGGGCCGGGTATTTACCTTCATCGGCAACTCGGCGGACACCTCGTTCCAGAATAACGACTATTGGACTTCTTCCGGTCCGATCCTGTCGGACGCAGGCACCAAGCCCGTTCTGTGGAAGTCGAAGCGCGCCGGCGGCGGCTGGATGAAGACGTTTATTTCCAAGTCGGCGAAAGAGCCGGAGAAGCTGGCCAAATGGCTCAGCTACATGAGCAGCAAGGAAGGCATGATGCTTCACATTTACGGCTTCGAAGGCGCCGATTACAACCTGGATGCCGACGGGCATGTCGTGAAGACGGAGAAGGGCATCAAGGATGCGACGGATTACATGAAGACGGGGCTGAACGCGTTCTGGCCGTTCCACCATACTTCGTTCTCGTACAGCACGCAGCAGCCTCCCAACGAGGAGACCGACCTGCAAGCCGTTACGGCGAACCGGGTGCAGAGCGCATACGGAAAGGCGGAGGAAACGGTCATTTACGACGGCTCGCCGCTCAGCCTGCCTGCGGATCTGTTCCCTTCGGACGGCAAGCTCGCCAACGACGAATTGCAGATCAAGACTTACAAGGAAGCGCAAATCGCCAAAATCATTCTCGCCAAGGACGATGCCGAGTTCGGCAAGCTGTACGACGAGATGATCGCCCAGCTGAAGAAATTGGGCATCGAAGCGCTGGATGCGGAACGAAACAAATACGTGCAGGAGAAGAAAGCGGAATACGGCATCGACGTGTCGGGGATTAACTCCTAAGCGGACCGGCGGGAAGGAGCGGCATCAAGGCGCGGGCGGGCGATCGTCCGCGCTGCGGCGCCGCCCCTAGCGAAAATGGGGGAGAGAACGCATGGCTTCGAAGAAACAAAAAGCGTATAAGCTCGGCTATGACTTTAGAACGCAGCTTGAACTCAAAATTATGCTGCTGCCTGCCGTAGGCCTTATTTTTCTGTTCGACTTCACGCCGTTATTCGGTTTATTGATGGCGTTCAAAAATTACGAGCCCATCATGGGCGTGAAAGGCATCTTTACGAGCGAGTGGAACGGCTTTCAGCATTTTATCCGCGTCTTTCAAAACTTTCAGTTCTGGCCGATGGTCCGCAATACGCTCGGCATCAATCTTCTCGGAGCGCTTGTCAGCATTCCGGCGACGCTCGTGTTCGCATTATTGCTGAACGAAATCAAGCATCGAAAGTTTAAATCGATTGTCCAAACGGTGACTTATTTGCCTCACTTCCTGTCCTGGGTTATTTTCGGCGGCTTGTTCATTACGCTGCTCAATACGACCGGAATCGTGAATTTCCTGCTCATGAAGCTTCATCTCATCGACAAGCCCATTCCGTTTCTGGCCGATCCGAAGTACTTCTGGGGCGTCGCGATCGGGACGGGACTGTTAAAGGATATAGGCTGGGGCGCCATTCTTTATTTGGCGGCGATGGCGGGCGTGGACCAAAGCTTGTACGAGGCCGCCGCGATCGACGGAGCCGGCCGGTTCAAACGAATGCTGCATATTACGATACCGGGGATTTTGCCGACCCTGATGGTGTTGATCATATTTGCCGTGAGCGGCATGCTGAATAACAATTTCACCCAAATTTACGTGCTCCAAAACACGCTTAATTTGCCGGCCAGCCAAGTCATCGATACGTACGTGTATCAAACCGGCTTGCTGCAGTTCCAATTCGCCTCGGCGACGGCGATCGGCCTGATGAAAGCGGTATTTGCGCTGCTGCTGCTCGTCGGCGCCAACGCGCTGTCGAAGAAATTGACCAAATCAGGGTTGTTTTAAGGAGAGATCGACATGGTTGGAGGCAAAAGTATAGGGGAACGCGCATTTAATCTGTCAACCGTGGTGATCATGATCGTGTTGATGATCGTGACCTTATATCCGTTCTGGTTTTCCTTGATCAGCTCCTTGAACAGCGGGGAGGACCTGGCGCGGGGGCCGGTATTTCTATGGCCGAGGGAGCTGACGTGGGCCAGCTGGCGGACGGTGCTCGCGGATGACGGCATGCTCCAGGCGGCCTGGATTACGGCCTCCCGAACGGTCATCGTTACCGTCGTTTCCATTCTGTACACGGCGATGTTCGCCTACGCGTTCTCCCGCTCCTATTTGAAGGGACGGAAAATTTATATTACGGTCGGCTTTGTCAGCATGTATTTCAGCGGAGGGCTGATTCCTTCCTTCCTGCTCATGAATTGGCTCGGGCTGTACGATCATTATTTGGTCTATATTATACCCGCCCTGTTCGGCGGCTTCTGGAACGTCATCATCTTCAACGCGAACTATAAAGGGATTCCCGATTCCTTGTTCGAATCGACCAAGATGGACGGCGCAAGCGAATTTAGGATCTTCTTCCAAATCGTCATTCCGCTCTCCAAGCCGGTGCTGGCGGCGCTGTCCGTCTTTACGGCCGTTAACGTGTGGAACGATTACGGCGCAACGCTGTACTTCACGCAATCGGCCGATCTGCAGACGCTGCAGTACGTCATCCTGAGGCTGATCCAGTCCAACCGGGCGGTCGAGAACATGGTGAGCACGGTGGAAGGCTCGAGTCTCGCGGTTTCGAATTTATTGAACAACGCCCAGGGACAGGGGCTCGTGACGGCGCAGTCGATCGAGCTTGCGGCCATGGTCATCGCCTCGATTCCGATGATCGTCATGTATCCGTTCGCCCAGAGGTTTTTCGTGAAGGGCGTCCTTCTCGGCTCGGTTAAAGGGTAAAGGTTAAAGGTATTTTCGCACTGCATTGGAAAGCCTCCGCTCATACGCGAGGCCACTGAAAAAGTCCGCGTGATCTAAAAAGAGGTACGGCCCTCAAGATTATTGAGGATGCTGTACCTTCTTCGTTTATTATTAAGACATTAATGCAGAGCGCGGTCACAAATCTGAGCCTTACATTGTTTTATGTGCAAAACATAAAGGAGCTGAGGAAAAATGAACCTCGCACTTTGGATCGCAACCGGACTGCTCGCCGTAGTAGCCCTAGCCAGCGGCATTAACAAGACGTTCATCCCCAAGGAGAAACTGGGCAAGTACCCTGGCGGGGAATGGGTCGAAGACGTTAGCGTCGGCTTCCTCAAGTCTTTGGGTGTCCTTGAGATCCTGGCTGCGGTAGGCCTGATCCTGCCCGCCGTAATTGACATCGCGCCGATCCTGGTTCCGGTAACTGCTGTCTGCTGGGTGCTGGTGATGATCGGTGCGATCATCACCCACCTCCGCCACGGCGACAACAAATCAGTGGTGGCGAACCTGATCTATCTCGCGTTGGCAGTATTTATAGCGTGGGGCCGCTTCGGACCCGAGTCCTTCATGGGCTGATCGAACGCAGGGCGCGATGCTCTGTGACGCTTCAGTTGTGCTTTGGTTATTCGTTCGTTTCCGATGTCACAAGCCAAAGCCTCACATTGTTATATGTGCAAACCGTAAAGGAGCTGAGGATAAATGAACGACTTGACATGCATTATCATCGGAGGCGGCCATGCAGGGCTTCAAGCCCTCAAAGCAATAAAGGAAACGACCCAGGGCATGGTGAACGGACGGCGGATTCGGTTTCTTCTGATCGACAATCAACCCGGTCATGTGCGTAAAATGCTGTTGTTTCGGCCAGCTGTTGGTGATGAAGAGATTATAATTCCCTGGATGCATTGGTTTCCAGAAGGAGTTGAATTCATGCAAGGAACGGTTAAGTCCGTGGATAGTGGGGAAAAACGGATTCGTTACGTGGATACGCAAGGAAATGATGACCAAATTCATTATGACCTTTTGGTCGTGGCGGTCGGCAGCGTCGTTCGGCAACCGGATCCCGATCAGGGCGGCATCGCCTTGACCGATCCGTATACCGCGGCAGACATCCGGGAACGTTGGCGTAGCAATCTGCGGAAGGCTGCTTACGAGACGAACCTTGAAGAACGAAAGCGACTAATGACAGTCGCGGTTGGGGGAGCAGGCATCAGCGGCATCGAGACGACCGCCGAACTGGCACTCGCCATGCGGAATGAAGCAGCGGCACTTGGACTGAAATCGTCCGATATCTCCGTTTATTTGCTGAATGCGAAGGAGCGGCTGTTCCCGGAAGGGCCGGAAATAGTTGGACGGAAGTTAGAACTGACACTCAGCGGATGTGGAGTGTCCGTACTTCACAATCGTAAGGCTGTGAGGGAAGAAGCAGGAGTAATAACGCTTTCTAATGGCGATCGTCTACCTGTCAGCTTATGTATATGGACGATTGGTCTGATACCGAATCCGGCCCTTCGCAGTATGGGCTTGCCTCTCACTCCTGAAGGTCAAGTACTGGTGGATGAATGTTATCGCGTTCAAGGGGCGCCGGGCGTATACAGCATTGGCGACTGTGCGAGAATCTTTGACCCGAGAAACGGTAAAGCAGATCAGATGACGTGCAAGGAAGGTGGGATACAGGCGGATCGACTGGGGAAAATCGTGATGGCCGATTTGGAAGGTCGTCCAGCTCCTGTGCACAAAAAGGTCCCATTGGATTTCTACTGCATTGGCCTGGGGGAAAATCGCGGAATAGTGTGGGGACGCAAGTGGGGACTTAATATGATTATTACGGGGAAGCCTGCGTGGAGATTCAGGAATATTGCATGGAAAGCGGGCAGTAAGCTATTGTAGAAACAAAGAGGCCGAGTTTGCAGTCTGTTTAACAGTCCGGAGAAGGTGGGACGGCGAATGGAAGAACTGTACGATCAATATAGGGCGCTGTTGTTCACGCTGGCTTATCAGCTGACAGGATCTGTGGAAGATGCGGAAGATGCGGTGCAGGACGTGTTTTTTAAGTCGTTCGACGTACATCCCGAACGTTTGGAGAAACCGAAGGCATATTTGTGTAAAATGGTAACCAATCACTGCCTCAATCAGCAAAAGTCGGCGCGGAAGAGGCGTGTGGTGTACGTTGGTCCGTGGCTTCCCGAACCGATTCGGACGCCTGAGGCGGATATGCTCGAAACTACGGTCGTCCGCCGCGATCTGCTGTCTTACGGCATGCTCGCGCTACTCGAGCGGCTGACGCCGACAGAGCGGACGGTTTTCGTCCTGCGTGAGGCGTTGGAATTTGATTATTCCGAAATGGCCGAACTACTCGGCAAGCGAGAGGAGAATTGTCGCAAGCTGATGAGCCGGGCAAGAAGCAAGATGGGGATATCCGAAGAGGAGCCCCTAAGGGCCGATGCGGCCCAAATGGAATGGATAAGCTGCTTCCTCCTGTCTCTCGAGCAAGGTAATGTCGATCATTTGCTGTCTCTGCTGACCGAAGATGTCATGTTCGTCGCCGACGGAGGCGGCAAAGTACTCGCGTTCAAGCATCCGGTACAAACACGCGATCACGTGGCTCGAGTTCTGCTCGAAGGATTCAAGAGTATAGACCACTATTATCAAGGAAATTGTCACTTCGAAGTTGCCCCTCTGAACGGTGAGACCGGCATAATAATTCGTTCGGGGGACGAAACTCTGGCCGCTATATTTATACAACTCCGACGCGGAAAGCTTGCCAGCATGTATGCCGTACGAAACCCGGATAAGCTTGCCCGAGTTTAGGTAGTCGACTACAGATGATGACCCATTTGAGCAGGAATACTGATAGCAATGACAACAGCAGCAGTCTAAGACTTTATTTTTTCAAGTCTTAGTTCGCTGCTGTTTGTTTTTTGTCCAGTCTAATATTCTATTTTCTTTGGATCTGAAAATTACAAAAAAAACCCCGAAATTATTATATTCCGCGTAAATTGAGCCGCTTACAATTGAATTATGAAAATTGGTGCCGACGAACAAGACGGGAAAGCGAAACGTGCAACCTATAGACTTCGCGGCGCTCAAAAAAAAGTCTTCCCGTGGTTGTCGGAAAGGAATGTTTTACGATGAATAATTTGAATATTGCAAAGATTGAAAGCGTTGACAAACCGGTAGGGCGAAAAAGCTCGAAATGGGCCGCCACCTGGCGGGAGTACAGGAAGAGCAAATACTTGTTCTTTATGCTTATCCCCGTCATTGCCTGGTATGCGATCTTCCATTACGGCCCGCTGTACGGCATCCTGCTGGCGTTCAAGGATTTTAGCCCGAGGCTGGGCATTATGGGCAGTCCATGGGTCGGGTTGGATCATTTTAAATTTTTGTTCTTCCAATCGCCCGACTTTATGCGGATCTTCCGAAATACGGTGCTGATTAGCTGCTATCACATCATTTTCGGGTTTCCGGCGCCTATTATTCTCGCCTTATTGCTGAACGAGCTGCGGCTCGGATGGTTCAAGCGGATCGCCCAGACGATTTCCTACCTTCCTCACTTCTTCTCGTGGGTCGTGCTTTCCGGAATCGTTATCGTCATGCTGTCGCCGTCGGAGGGACCGGTGAATTTCCTTCTGCAGCTGGTAGGGATCGAGCCGATTTATTTCCTTGCCGATACCGACTATTTCCGCTCGACGCTGGTAGGGACGGGGATATGGAAAGAGGTCGGATTCGGAACGATCATCTATTTGGCCGCGCTGTCGGGCATCGACCCGGCGCTATACGAGGCGGCCGTCATCGACGGCGCCAATCGAATAAAACAAATTTGGTATATTACGCTTCCTTCGATATTGCCGGTCATTACGATTTTGTTCATACTTTCGCTGGGCGGCATCCTGAACGCGGGCTTCGACCAAATCTTCAACCTGTACAACCCTGCCGTGTACGAGGTCGCCGACATTATCGATACGTATGTCTATCGGGTCGGTATTCTGGGAGCTCAATTCGGGCTGACGACCGCGGTCGGATTGTTCAAGAACGTGATCGGCATTGCTCTGGTGCTGTCGACGAACTACGTCGTGAAGAAAATGGGACAAGAAGGCGTCCTTTAACGGGGCGCATGGAAGGGGAAAGAAACGTTGAAACCGACTACAGGTGAGAACATATTCCAAGCCGTACTGATCGTATTCATTACGCTGATGTGCGTCGCCATGATCTATCCGTTTGTGCATATCGCTTCTATATCCGTAAGCTCCCCGGCGGAGGCCAGCCGGTTCGGCATGCATATTTATCCGAAGGAAGTCGATTTCACCGCTTGGAAACAAGTGCTGGATCAGAAGAAAATATGGATCGGCTTCGGCAATTCGGTCTTTCGGACCGTTGTCGGGACTTTCCTGACTTTAGTCATGATGGCGCTCTGCGCCTATCCGCTGTCGCGCAAATATTTGCCGCATCGTAATGTTTACACGATGATTATTCTCTTTACGATGTTTTTCGGCGGCGGCATTATTCCGACCTACCTGCTTATCAGGTCGCTGGGTCTGATGAACTCGGTATGGGTGTATATTGTTCCGGGACTCGTGCCTACGTTCTCCATGCTCGTCCTGCGCAACTTCTTCATGTCGATTCCGGCTGAGCTGGAGGAATCGGCGAAGATCGACGGCGCCAACGATGTCCGCATTTTGCTCAGCATCGTCCTTCCGCTGTCAAAGCCCGTACTCGCCACTTTAGCGCTATGGAGCGCAGTCGGACACTGGAACTCCTGGTTCGATGCCATGCTGTACATTACCGATGAAAGCAAGCAAGTGCTGCAGACCTTCTTGCGTAATATCGTCATTACGAATACGGATGCCGAAACGCTTGGCAGATCCGCCGTCGCGAATATCCGATACGAAGCTTCGATTAAAGCTGCCACCATCATGTTTGCGGTACTGCCGATCCTGGTCGTTTATCCGTTCTTGCAGAAATATTTCGTCAAAGGGACGATGATCGGCTCGCTTAAGGGCTAATCCGGTTTATGCGGGGCGCCCCGGGCTTCCCGTTTAAATAAATTGCTGATCGATAAAAAGGGAGGAAGTAAAAGAAATGAAGAACAGCATGAAGTTTGGCACCGCGTTATTGTTATCGTTCTCATTGCTTGCGGCAGGATGCTCGTCGAACGGGGGAAATAACGGCAATGCCCCGGCCGCTGCTGGCGAGGCGACCAATGCGCCTGCCGCAGATGAAGCGCCGATCGAAATTACGTTCGCGGCATCGACGTGGGATGTTCCGAAGGAAGACAATAACTACGTTCAGAAGTATCTCGAAGAGAAGTATAATGTGAAGATCATTAATATGCGAGTGACGGACGAGAACTTTAAGCTCAAAATCGCAGCGAACGAAATTCCGGACATTTTCCCGCAAACGCCTACCGAGGTCGATATGGTGACCTGGGCTAAGCAAGGCGTCATCGCCAGCGTTTCGGTGGATGAAATTAAGCAATACATGCCGAAGTATGTCGCGGACGTCGAATCCGTTAATCCGAACGCTTGGGATATTGGTTTGGTCGACGGCAAAAATTACGGCATTCCGAGAGTCTGGCTGAACGGATCGACCGGATTTATTCCTACCTATAACAATAATTGGCTGAAAGAGATCGGCTACAGCGAGCCTCCTAAGACGCTGGAGGAGTTCGAGGACGTGCTGACCAAATTCCGCAACAACGATCCTGACGGCAACGGACAGAAGGATACGTACGGCATGAGCGGTCGCGGCAAAAACGCAAGAAACCAATTGTTCAATGAGGTTTATTCCGCATTCGGCGTTAACCCGTATATGTTCCTGGAAGCATCCGATGGAACGATTGCGTGGGGCGGTATTATGAATGAATCGCTCGAAGCGACGAAGCTGCTGAACAAATGGTATAATGCGGATCTGATCGATCCGGAATTTATGACGGACGATAACGGACTTATGGGCCAAAAGTTCAATAGCAAAAAAATCGGAATGATCGACACGAACATGTACCACCATCTGCATGGTCAACTGCAAACGTTTACGGACAACGGCATCGAACCGGCATTCGGCAAAGGCTTGATCGGTCCTGCGGGCAAATCGCTTTCCATGTCGAACGGCGCCTTGCAAACGCCGCTTCTACTGGGTGTGCAGGTTGAAAAGGATGAAAAGAAGAGAATCAAAATTTTGCAAATTCTCGAAGAAATTGCGACGAATGAAGAGACTTACCTGAATACGGCTTTCGGCGAAGCGGGCGTATCCTACGAGTTGAAGGACGGTGTCGCCGTTCTGAAAGCGCCGTACGACACGGATGCGGACAAGCGGTATGAGCTCGGAATCGGCGGTTTCTACAATCCGCTAATCGAAAGAGCCGTGTCGACATGGAAATTCCACATGCCGCAAGATAAACTCGATTTCAAAGCGGAATTAACCGATGGCAGCGAATTAATCGCTGACGTTCTCGGACCGACGGTATTGGAAAGCAAAGGGAAGTACTTTGCGAACTTGAGCGCGCTGCAGGATGAATTTTACACGAAAGCAATCATCGCCAAGAACGCAGGCGATGTAGACAAGCTGTTCGAAGACTTCAAAGCGCAATGGCTGAAAGCCGGCGGACAAGAAATTCTTGACGAGGCGAACAAAGTATATCAAGAGCGCCAGGCAGCGAAGTAATCTAACACGCCATAAGGAGCAAGCTCATTCTTCCGTCTGCCGGAAGGGTGGGCTTCTTCCTGGTATTGGCAGGTTTAACGCCTGCTGCGCCGCGTAGATTGGTTTGAAGTTTTCTGATATTCTAGTAATACAATTTGCAAGCGTTATCAAGAAGCTGCGCATGCCGAAGGTGGAAATTGTTATGCGATTGTTAATTGCGGATGACGACGATTACACGAGAGAAGGGCTCAAGGAAAACATCGATTGGGAGCTGTATGGCATTAACGACATTTTGCTCGCATGCGACGGGGCCGAAGCGTTACGGATATGCGCGCTCCAAAGGCCGGAAATCGTATTGACCGACATTCGGATGCCGAAGCTCAGCGGCATCGAATTTGCCGAGAAGCTGTCGGAAAAGTCCCCGGGCAGCCTGTTGATCTTCATGAGCGGCTACATGGACGTCGAATATTTGCGGAGCGCGATCAAGCTATCGGCCGTGGAGTATATCGAGAAGCCGATCAAGCTGGCGGAGGTCGAGCAAGCCATTCTCAAATCCGTCCGATCGCTTCAGGAGAAGCAGGCCCAAACGGATGTCTTCCGCCAGAAGAACGAACTGGCCAAGCAAAGGCTGGCAAGCCTGCTTAGGGTCGAGCATGCGGATCCGGATGAGATTTCGAGGTTATGCCGCGAAACCGGGTTTCCCGAGAATAAGCGGTACATGGGCTTCATCGTGCGCGACCGCACGGATTCGGAAGACGCTGAGACGGGATTGGAGGCGATGATGAAGTTTTGGAGCGGGCACGGGTTTACGGCGATCGGCGACCGGCTTGACCGCAAGCATTGCTTTATTATCGCAGCCTGCGAGAATAACGATACGAGACGGTTGTCGTATTTGATCGAGGCGTTCCTGTCGAGAAACGCGCATTGCGTGATCGGCATCGGAGCGGAAGCAAGCGGGATCAAGGCGATTCCGGGCAGCTACAAGGCGGCGCGAAGCGCGCTTGACCGATTCTTTTACAAACCGGATTCCCGCTGCCTGACGCATGAAGAAGAGAAGGAAACATCCAATGAACTGTACGTCGGCGCGCTCCCTTCCTTCTATAAGCTGAGCAAGGAAAGCCCGGAGAAGCTGCACGACTGGTTGAGGACGCTGTTCGCATCGCTGCGAGAGAAGCAGTATCCGGCAAGGGAGAGGGTCGTCGCGCTGCTCGAAACGATTGCCCATACGTTAATAAACGACGATCGCAAGCTGATCGCTGCGCTAGAGAACGAGCATGGCTTAACGGATGCCGGACATGACGTGAAGCATAGCTCGACGCTCGAGGAGGCCGAGTCCATAATGGAAGCGATCGCTTCGGTGTGGCTGGAACAGAAGCGGCAGGCATCGGGCTATTCGCGGCTCGTGCAGGAAGTCATGCGTTATATCGCTGCCAACTATCGCAACATCGATTTGGATCTGACCATGATTGCAGACCGCATGAATTTGTCGACGAGCCATATAGGCAAGCTGTTCAAGGAGGAGACGGGCATTTCCATCAAGCAGTATATAAGCGATTACCGGATCGATCTCGCCAAGAAGCTCGTGGAAAGCGAGCATTACAAGATGCATACGATTGCCGAGCTTTGCGGCTTTGCCAGCGCAAGCTACTTTGTCAAGGTATTCAAGGCTTCCACCGATATGTCGCCTTTGCAATACCGGAAGAAGCGCTAGCCCATGAAGCTTATCGGTTATATGAACGACATGTCCTTGCGCAAAAAAATCATGATCCTATTCGCGGTCGTCGGCATTGTGCCGCTGATCGTCACGTTCTTGATCTCCTACGGGGAAATACGCAAGCTTGCGGTTGACGGACAAAGCTATGCCGAGAACCAAAATTACGAGCAAATGCTGGCGGCATTGTCCAAAAAGTTCTACCACCTGGAAGAGCTGACGGCCATGATTATCGTCAATGAGGACTTGAATACGATTTTGTCCAGCAAGCCGTCCGAGATGAGTGTGCCGGAGCAGCTCAGCGTCTTCAACAACGTCGTGGCGTTTACGCAGATTATGGAGAGCAATTCCGAATTCGACCGCATGATTTACTTCATTAATGAAGATTACGTCTTGACAGGCGACGACACGCTGTTTCGAAGGCTGGGCGACGTACGGGATATGCCGTGGGCGCAAAGCGTCTATGCGAACAACGGCAGGTCGGCCTGGGTCATGAGAGAAGAGCAGGGCAGCGTTCCCAGCCGGTACTTGGCGCTTGGCAGGCTGCTCTGGAATCCCGCGAATTTAAGCGAGGCGGTCGGCATCGTGACCTTGAACATCGATATTAATCAAATCCGGCACAGCTTGACCAAATCGAATCCGCAGCAACTCGTTTATATCGCGACGGCGGCAGGCGAATTGATCGCCAGCACCGACGAGGAAGAATACGACGAGATGCATTTGCCGCGTCCCTTTGACAGCGGCGGCGCGTTTATGAAGGTAACGCTCGACAATAGCGATTATTTGGCGCGCAGCCAGAAGATCGGCAGCACGAACCTGTATCTGGTTACCGTCATTTCGAATAAGGCGGCGGCGGAAGCGATCGTCAGCATCCGGACGCAAATGGTCGCGATCTACTCGATCGTTGCGCTTATTATATTGATTTTTATTTTTCCCGCGACGAGATCGGTTACTCGCAGAATCTTCCTGCTTATGAACAGGATGAGCCAGGTGCGCCAGGGACGGCTTAACCAGCTCGATATCTCGCAGAGCAAAGACGAGGTCGGACAGCTCATATCCAGTTATAATTACATGATCAGCAGCGTGCAGGAGCTGATGGCCGAGCAGTTCAAGCTCGGTCAGGAGAAGAACGAAGCGGAGCTGAAGGCGCTGCAGTCCCAAATCAATCCCCATTTTTTGTACAATACGCTGGATATGCTGAACTGGATGGCGCAGAAGGGCGAGCGCGACAATATTCAACAGGTCGTATTCGCGCTCTCGGGCTACTACAGGCTAATCCTTAATAAAGGAGAAGATTTCGTAACGGTCAGAGACGAGCTTCGCCTCAGCGAGATCTATATGGACATTCAGATGAAGCGGTTCAGGAACCGGATTCAAATCGAGTTTGACGTCGACGAGGAAGCGATGGACTGCCTCATTCCGAAAATAACGCTGCAGCCGCTCGTCGAAAACGCGATTATTCACGGCATCTCCGAGAAACCGGAAGGCAAAGGCATCATTCAAATAACGGGCGGAATCGCGAGCGGAAGGCTTCTGCTGGAGGTGCGGGACGACGGCGTCGGCCTGCAAAGCGAAGGCGGGGAAGAGCGCAAGCACAAAGGCAGCGGATACGGCGTCAACAATATCCAGAAGAGGCTTGAGCTGTATTTCGGCCTGCCCGCGAGCTTGCGCTTCGGCAGCCGGGACGGGGGAGGAACATGCGTAACGATCGACGTTCCGGCCGTAAGAAGAGAACCGTAAATGACGGGAGGAGAGGGATCGATTGAGGCCGGCAAAGATAATCGAATGGAGACGGACAGCGCTGGCCTTCGCCATCATCCTGCTGCTTGCCGCATGCGCGAGCACGAATGCGGGCGAATCGCCGGGCGATGCCGGCGGCATGGAGAAGGTATCTGAGGTCGTGCGGCTTAAGGCGATTACGATGGGGACGGAGCCCGCCGGCGGCATGGACAGCTTCTACGAGCGACTTGACGCGCTGACCGTTAGCGATCTCGGCATGACCCTGCGCTTCGATTTCATTCCGTGGGGCGAGGAGAAGGCGCAGATCGGCAAAGCGATCGCGACGAAGGAATACGATTTCTACGTGGGAGGCTTCTGGAGCGATTTCAAGCAATACGCGGGCAGGAACGCGTTCGTCGACCTGGCGCCGATGCTGGACCTCGTGCCGGCTCTCGCGGACCGTTACGGGGACGCGCTCGAGAGGGCGAAGCTCGGCGGCAAGCTGTACGGCATACCCGCCGTCGGCAAGCCGGGCGCCGGACTGTACGGCGTGCTCTACCGCGAGGATTTGAGAAAGCGGTGGAGGCTGCCTGAGATCAATAACTTTGACGCGTTGGAGCAATATTTGTACAAGGCCAAGACGGCGTACCCGGACACGCCGATGATCAATGACAAGCGGTTCGGCGACGTGCTGTGGGATTTGCTCGCCGGAGGCCGCTATTACGCGATCGGCAACGATTACGCCGTCGCCCCGTTGGGCGATCCGTACAAGGTGATGAGCAAATACGAGACGCCGGAATACGAGGAGGTCGTCCGCAAGGCGAAGCAATGGTTCGAGGACGGGATCGTCGCCCGGGACATTCTCGCGTCGCAGGGCAACGAAACGACCAAGACGCTTGCCTTGATGAAGGCGGACAAGAAGCCGCTCGAGTTCAGCAATCATTTCGGCGCGGTGTCCGGCTATTATATTCCGGTGCTGAAGGCCCTCCACCCAGACCATGAGTTCGGATGGCTCGACATTAAGTTCGATCTGTATCCGGACACCGTCTTCCTTCCGAAAATATCGGCGGACGCGTCGACGTATATTTCGATCGGCTCCCATTCCAAGCATCCGGACATCGCCCTGAAGTTTCTCGAGAAGGCGCACACGGAGGATGACTATTACAATTTGCTCTATTACGGCGTCGAAGGCGAGCATTACAGGCTCGAAGGCGGGACGGTATCTTACGACGGAATACCGGGCGAGAACCGCAAGCCGGCCTGGACCGGGCTAGGCAACGGCTACATGGGGTATAAGGCCGAATCGCCCGGCGAATGGCAAGCGATCGTCGATAAGCTGACCTTGACGGAAGGCCCCCGGCTGGCCGAATCGAACGGCGTCGATCCGTATGAAGGGTTTAGGTTCGACGCGTACGGGCTCGAAGACGAATTGGAAGGCCTGGAGAAGGTGAGGGCGACTTACGTGCTTCCGCTCTCGGCCGGGGTCAGCGGCGATATCGGCGAGGAGTTGGCCGCCGCTAGGCGGCAGCTGAAGGAAGCGGGGCTGGACCGGTACTTGAGCGCGCTGCAGTCCCAGCTCTACGTTTATGCGGCATCGAGGTCGGCGAGCCGTTAAAATTACCATTTTTCCTCCGAATTTGCAATAGGAACGGAGATGCCGCTTCCGTATGCTGGAGAGGACAAGCAGCGGAAGGGGAGGAAACGAAGGAATGGAACAGCAAGCAAGGCTGGTTGCTTATCCGGCGCCGGAAGGGGCGGCGGGGAGCGGCGATTTTTCGGTAAAGGTTCGCACGGCGGGCGGCGAATGGCAAGACCTGTTCGTGTATGCGGTTCGGGTCGACATGCACGACGTCCGCGAGGCGTCGATGGCGACGTTCGATTTCGAAGGGGTCGTCGAAGTCGAAGTGACCTATGAGAGAGAAGCCCTCGCGGATGCGGTCGTTCGGCCGCTGTCGCGGGGGATTGCGTACGAGGCGAACGACGGCAAAATAACGTTCAGGCTCGATCGCCCCGCCCAATTGAGCATCGAAGCGAACGGCGACCGGTTCCGCAATTTGCATTTGTTCGCGAACGGCATGGAAAGCCGGCTGCCCGATCTCCGGCGGCCGCAGACGCATGCGATCGAGCCCGGCGTATACGCCGCGGCAGATCGGATTCGGCGGCTCGAGAAGGAAGAGGCGAGCGGGCGCGGGACGGAAGTCATCTATTTCGCCCCCGGCATGCACAAGTTCGAGGACGGGCTCTTCCGCATCCCTTCGGGAATAACCGTCTACTTAGCGGGCGGAGCCGTTATCGTCGGCTCCTTCGTCTGCGACCATGCGGAGAACGTGACGATAAGGGGGCGCGGCATTATCTGCATGCGGGACATCGAGAAGACCACTTACCTTCGCTCGGTCCAAATCGATTATTCGCGCAACGTTACGGTCGAGGACATCATTTCGATCGATCCGCCCCATTACAGCATCCATCTCGGGCAATCGGACGATGTCCGCATCCGCAATTTCAAGGCGTTCAGCTGCCGCGGGTGGTGCGACGGCATCGACATGATGTCGTGCGGCAACGTAACGATCGAGGATGTGTTCCTTCGAACGTCGGACGATTGCATCGCCATTTACGGAAGCCGGGGAGCGTTCGCCGGCCATACGTCGAACATCCGCGTCAGCCGCGCCGCGCTTTGGGCCGACGTCGCGCATCCGATCATGATCGGCGTCCATGGCGATCACGCGGGTGAAGGCGACGTTATCGAGAACATCGCCTTCGACGAGATCGACATTCTGGAGCATCATGAGCCGCAGGACGGGTATTGGGGCTGTATGGCGATTAACGCGGGCGATAAAAACACGGTGCGGGACGTGACGTTCCGCAACGTCCGCATCGAGCGGTTCGAGCTCGGACGGCTATTCGACATCCGGGTGTTCCATAATCCGAAATATAATCCGCATCCGGGCAGGCGCGTCGAAAATATCCGCTTCGAGAACATCGTGTACGACGGCGAATGCGACCATCCGTCCGTTATTGCCGGCTACGACGCGCAGCGCGTCGTGGACGGCGTCCATTTCCGCAATCTTCGCATCAACGGGCGATTGATCGACAGCGCGGAAGCGGGCAACTTCGAATGCAACGAGTTCCAGCGGAACGTCACTTTTCAATAACGAATCGTAAATAAAAGATATATCCAGGCCGGCCTATACCGGCCTTTTGGCGTTGCCGCGCGATCCGAATAAAATCGGATAACAAATCGGAAATTCAGACAACAATTATCGGTTAAAATAAAGAAATCACAATCGCCGAGGTGAGAGCTATGTATCATATTCTAGTGGCCGAGGACGAGCCATGGATTCGAAGCTCCGTCGTCGAGATGGTGAGCCGGATCGGAGAAGAGAGGTTCACCGTGTCGGAAGCGACGAACGGAGAGGAAGCTTGGGCCTTGATTCAGGAGCTGTGGCCGACCGTACTCATAACGGACATCATGATGCCCAAGATGGACGGCCTGTCGCTCCTGCACAAGATTCATGAGCACGGCATTCCGATGAAGTTCATTATTATAAGCGGCTATGATAATTTTCAATATGCGCAAAAAGCGATCCGCTACGGAGTGACTGAATATTTGCTCAAGCCGGTAGACACGGAGCAGCTTCGGGAGGCGCTTCGCAGATCCGAGGAAGGGATGGGGGATTTGAAGGATATCAGCCCGTATATGTCGCGCTTCCGGCAGCTTGTGAACGCCTTTGGCGATATGTCCCCGCAGACGGCGGGGAGGAAAATGTCCGACCTGATCGATTCGGTTCTGAAGCTTAAATATATTAATCCGGCTGCGAGATTGAATCTGCTTCGCATCTTCGATTGGAAGCTGAACGGCATGATCAAGGAATCGTCCCTGGAGCAGCACGTTCCATCCGTCCCCGCTGACGCGGAGGATGCGGTCATCATCCGGTATTTCAACCAGCTGGCCGACCATCTGATCCTTCATCTCTCCCGGCAGAGCATGACGAACACTCATCCGATCATCAAGAGAGTATGCGACTACATCGATAATCATTATAAGAAGGATATTTCTTTGACGGAAATGGCGCAGCTGGCGAACATGAGCATTTCCTACTTCAGCACATGGTTCAAACGCTGCACCGGCCGAACGTTGGTCCAGTATATACAGGAGGTAAGAATCGAGAAGGCGAAGCGGCTTCTGCTCGAAACCGAGCTGAAAAATTACGAGATTGCCGAACGGGTAGGCTTCGCGACGCAGCCTTATTTTATCCGGGTATTTAAAAATGCGGTAGGCGTTTCCCCCAATGTGTTTCGTAAGAGGATGGGGCTATGAATCGAATCGTACGTTACTGGTACCGGTACTCCATCAAGCATAAAATGATCGTCGCTTTTCTGACCGTCAGCCTGCTTGCGGTGGTCACGATCGCGTTGTCCGCCCAGCATTACTATACCGAAGCGACCACCAAGGACTTCTTCAACATCGCGAGCGGCTCCTCCGCAAGTCAAAGCAATCAGATCGACCGGTATTTCAAGCAATTGATCCAGTCCACCTCGACCGTCATCGCCGGGCCGCTCCCTGCGGTCGGAGGCAGGCTTAACGCGAATAATGAAGCCGGAGCGATTCAAGCGTGGCTGACGGGGAAGACGCCGCTTACCTCGTCGAACAAGTCGATTATCGAAGATACGCTCAGGAGATATATCGCGATCAACTACTCGGAAATCGAGAGTCTTGTCCTCATGAAGCCGGACGGCGAGCTCGTTTCTTCGAACGGAAGAGTGGAGTATCGATCCGATGAGCCCTGGCTACGCCTGCCGTTTTCCGATAAGCCGGTCGTGATCCCCACCTACCCGTCTTACCCTTATCAAATCCCGGTTGTATCCCTTGTTGTCCCTGTGTTCAGCATTGAGAATACGGGTATCGTCGGGAGATTGGTCATCAATCTGGCGTTATCGGAGCTTAAGGAAATTATGGGCAAGACGACCATCGGGGAAACCGGAACGTTCGTCATCGTCTCCGATTCGGATACGATCGTCTACCATCCGGATGCAAGCCTGGTCGGCAAGCCGATCGCTCAGACGCCGCTGAACGATTTTGATTTGACGGAACCGGACACGGTCCAGGAGGTAGGGAAGCTGGATTATTTGATCACGTTTACCCGATCGGACTTTACCATGTGGCGGAATGTTGCCGTAGTACCGCTGCAAGAGATGGCAACCGGATTGAACTTGGCGACGCAATCGATGCTGATCGTCTCGCTCTTCCTGTTTCTGTTCGTCATTCTGGTCGTGCCGATCCTGACCAGGTTCCTTATGCAGCCCGTCATTCGGCTGAAGAAGGTCATGCATGAGGTGGAGCGGGGGAACTTGAACGTTCGCGTCGAGTATCACCCCGGAAAAGACGAGCTGCAGAGCCTGAGTCGCAGCTTCGGTCAGATGATCGGACGGTTGAATGCGTTAATCGACGATGTGTATCGGTACCAATTGCGGGAGATGCAGCTCGAGGTGCGTCAGAAGGATGCGATGATTAAAGCGCTTCAAGGGCAAATTAACCCGCATTTTCTGTATAATACGCTGGACATTATCCGGAGCATCGCTTTCATGGAGGAGGTTCCCCGGATCGAGAAGATCGCCGGCAATCTGGCCTCGTTCTTCCGTTATTCAGCCAAATTGGAGCCTCTGGAAGTGACGCTTCGCGAAGAGATCGAGCATTTGAGCAAGTATTTGGAGATCGTTGATATCCGCTTCATGCAAAATTTTCAAAGCAAGGTGTACGTGAACGAGAAATTTATGCCGGCGCGCATCGTCAAGCTGTCCCTGCAGCCCATCGTGGAGAACGCGGTGAAATATGCGGTGGAGCCGAGGAACGGCAATGCCAGCATCCTGGTCAATGCGTTCGACGAAGGAGACGATCTTGTTCTTGAAGTGGCGGATAACGGTCCCGGAATGCCCGCGCACAAGCTGGAGGACGTTCGGCGTTCTCTCATCCAGGTCGCTGCCGAGCATCAGGCGGCCGGCCATTATGCCGCCCGGGAATCGCTCGGCCTCGCCAATGTGCATGCGCGCCTGATCTTGCAGTACGGATCCGGGTACGGGATCGCCATCGATTCCTTCCCGGAGAGAGGGACGGTCGTCTCCATCCGTATCCCCTACAGAAAAGTAAGATCGGATAACAAAGCTTAAAATGTTGAAAAAACAAAGGGCTGCTTGTAAATTACAATCGGATTGAGGCCGCTAAGGCAGCAATTTCAAACTTACAGGAGGGGTCACAGAAATGAGAAAACCAATAGCCGTTCTGCTGGCGATGGGTCTGGTTGTTTCCGCACTTGCCGGCTGTTCCGGAAACGGACAATCACCTGCAACGAACCATACCGCGGGAGAAACCGGCGGACAGACGGACAAGTCCGGAGCCGTCGATGACGGCTCGGAGAAGCTGACGTTAACCTTCATGCCGGAATCGTGGAGCGGGGGGAAATGGAGAGAAGACCATCCAACGATCAAGTATTTGAATGAAAAGTTTAATATTGATCTCAAGCTTATGTGGACGGACGGCCCGACCTACGCCGACAAATTGAATGTTATGGCCGCTTCGGGCAGCTTGCCGGACTTCTACAGAGTGAGCGCGGACAATTTCGGAAAGTGGCAAAATGAAGGAATCTTTATGGACGTGGCTCCTTATCTGGATGAATATCCGAATCTTGCGAAGGCGTTCCCCGATGAACAATGGAAGATGCTGAACCCGGCGGGGAAAATCCTCGGGATGCCGTCGTGGGGAATTGAAGTCCGGGACAGCTATCAAATTCGGGCCGATTGGATCCGCAACGCAGGACTGCCGATACCGAACGAAGAGACATTCAACGTCGATGAGTTTTATGAAATAATGAAGGCGTTTGCCTTGAGCGATCCGGACCAGAACGGGAAGAAGGACACGGTCGGCTTCGCCACAGACAACACGCTAGGGGCGAATACCGCGCAATTAAGGGCTGCCTTTGGCCTCGCAAACGGCTGGAAGCTGGTGGACGGCAAACTGACCCCGCAGTATGTTCAGTCGAAGGAGCAGAAGGATTTCCTTGCTTACCTGCGCAAGATGTATGAGGAAGGCATCATGGACAAGGACTTCCTCAGCAAGACAGGCGCCAATGTGTACGAGATATTCCAGGCCGGCAAGTTGGGTCTTTGGACGCATCATCCGCTTGGCCTGAGAACGGACACCGAAAAATTGAAAGCGATCGACCCGAATGCGGAATTGATCCAGCTTGCGCCGCCGATCGGTCCTACCGGCCTTCGCGGCAATCCAACAGGATTAGTCGGGGCCAATAAAGTCGTCATTAACGGCAAGATCGATCCCAAGAAGCAGCAGCGTATCCTGAAGATTCTGGATTGGTGGGTGACCGACGAAGGCACGGATATTATGAAAAGCGGGATCGAGGGCGTCCATTACACCAAAGAGGCCGACGGCACATATAAGGAAACGGAGTTAGTCGAAACCGACCTGCCCCGCATTCTGAACAACTGGTTCTTCCTGCGGGCGGACGCGAATCTTGGCGCGTTCCGCTGGACCGAACCGGAAATTGCGGAATTCGACAATACGTACAATGAGAACAACGCCAAATATCCTTGGAAGCCGGAGTCCGGCGGCTTGGAAATTTATTCGGAGACCTACTCGAAAAAATGGAATGACCTCGCGACGAAGTTTTCAGAAGCCCAGCTCAAAATTGTCATCGGCGAGGAGCCTGTAGACAGCATCGACCGGGCGATCGAGGAATGGAGAGCCGGCGGCGGCGATCAGATCATTCAGGAAATGAACGAGGCTTACGCGAAATCCGCGAGCGAATAAGGCAAGGCCGGTCGGCCGCATCCGCTGCGGCCGACCGATTTTTCGAAACGAGCTTATGCCGCCAAAGGACAGCACAGAACCGAGCTGCGCAAGATGCTGCTAGCGGTTCGTGCGGAGCGTCAGCCGTTTACACTTGATAAAGGAAGGTGGCACAGCATGAGGGCGTCCGTAACGGGAACGAAGGCCGCTAGCCAATCGAGGACTTCTTCGGCCGCGGCCCAATACATCAAGCGGTCTTTTCCCATCTACTTGATGGTTTTACCCGGGCTCTTATTGATTATCCTCTTTAAATATTTGCCCATGTTCGGCATTGCCATTTCGTTTCAGCAGTATAGTCCGTTCCGGGGAATTTGGGGCAGCGAGTGGGTGGGGTTCGATCATTTCGTGCGCTTGTTCACCGAGCAGCAGTTCGTCACCCTCCTCAAAAACACGCTCATCCTCAATCTGATCGACATTTGCTTCTTTTTTCCGGCGCCGATCGTATTCGCGCTCATTCTGAACGAAGTTCGATTAAGATGGTTCAAGGCGACGCTTCAAACGGTGGTGTACTTGCCTCACTTTATCTCGATGATTGTCGTTGTCGGCATTACCGTCATCCTGTTCGCGAGCGAGTTCGGCGGGATCAATCAGTGGCTGGACGGCCTCGGTCTGCCCAGGTACGAAGGGCTGAACGACCCCGATCACTTCCGCTGGATATGGCTCCTGCAAAATATTTGGAAAGAGGTGGGCTGGAGCGCCATCATCTATTTGGCTGCGCTCGCGTCCATCGATCCGACGCTGTACGAGGCCGCCAAGATGGACGGGGCGAACCGCTGGAGACAGATCTGGCACATTACGCTGCCGTCTCTCACTCAGGTCATTCTCATTTTGTTCATTCTTCGCCTCGGCAGCTTTATCGATATCGGCTTCGAGCATATTTTCCTGCTGCAGAACCCGCTCAATCTTGCGGTATCCGACGTGTTCGACACTTACATCTATCGGATCGGCGTTCAGCAGGGCGAATTCAGCTACACGACGGCGGTAGGCCTGTTCAAGTCGGTCGTCGGCCTCGTGCTGGTGCTCGCCGCGAACGCCATCGCGAAACGGTCGGGCAAGGAGGGCGTGTATTGATGCAAACAAGGCGTATTTCCGGCAACGAAAAGTATTTCGACGTTATTGTGTACGCGGTCCTCGTCGTGTGGGGACTGGCTATTCTGTTCCCGCTGCTCTACGTCCTTATGACGTCATTCGCGACCGAAAAGGAATATTTGACGCGAGGCTTCTTCATTATTCCGAAAGAGTGGACCTGGGACGCGTATATGTATTTGCTTGCGAACGACAGCTTCGCGCAAAGCTTCTTGAACGCCATCGTCATTACGGCCGTCGGAACCGCGATCAGCATTGCGGTGACGACGTTAATGGCATACGGCTTGTCCAAAAAATGGCTCAAGGGCCGGAGCGTATTCAACTTCATGGTCGTCTTCACCATGCTGTTCTCCGGCGGCTTGATTCCGACTTATCTGGTCGTCAAGGAGTTCGGGATGATCGATACGTTCTGGTCCTTATGGCTTCCGGGAGCCGTCGCGCCGTTCTATCTGATCGTCATGCGAAGCTTCTTCTCTTCGATTCCGCATGAGCTGGAGGAATCCGCGAGAGTGGACGGCTGCGGGGAATGGAGAATGTTTTTCAGCATTATGCTGCCTTTGTCCAAGGCGTCGATTGCAACCTTCGTGTTGTTTTATATGGTCGGGTACTGGAATACGTATTTTTCGGCGCTCATTTATTTGAACGATTCCGGCAAGTGGCCGCTGCAGGTGTTTCTGCGGCAAATTCTCGTCCTCAATCAGTCGATGGACGGCTCCGCTACCTTGATGGAACAAGTCATTACCTACACGCCGGGGGCGAAGATGGCGGCCATTGTCGTCTCGGCGCTGCCGATGATGATTATTTATCCGTTTCTTCAAAAGCATTTCAATAAAGGGATGCTGCTCGGTTCGTTGAAGGGCTGACGATACAGGGAACGATATATGGAGGAGATACAAGTGGCTTTTATCATCGATCGCTATACGGCTTATCGGATTCCGGACGATCCGAAATCGCCGATTCGATATGCTTGGGAGATGGTGCGGCGGGACCATGAAACGGTGTTCGGCGCCGCTCCGACGCTCGGGGATCAGGCGCATGCCGACGTCGTATTCCGCTATGCGAAGCCGGAAGACCGGTGTCCGGCGTATCCGGAATCGTTCTGCTTCCGCTTCAGTCGTGGCGGCAATGGAACGACCCTTCATATTGCGGCGGAGGACGATCTTGGCTTGGTGTTCGGCATGCTGGAATACAGCCGAAAGTATCTTGGCGTCGATCCGTGGTGGTTCTGGGCGGATCTTCCTCCCGCACCGCGCAGCCATGTCGCGGTACCCGCCGACGATTACGATTCGCCGGAGCCGTTCGTCCGATTCCGAGGCTGGTTCGTCAATGACGAGGTATGCCTCATCGGCTGGAAGGAGGAATATCCGCCTTCCCGCGAAGTATGGGAGCCCGTCTTCGAGGCGCTGCTGCGCTGCGGGGGGAATATGGTCATACCGGGCACCGACTTGCCGAAGCATGGGGTTCATGCCGATCTGGCGTCGGAGATGGGGCTGTGGGTATCGCACCACCATGCCGAACCGTTGGGAGCCGAGATGTTTCTGAGAGCTTATGAAGGAAAGAAAGCAAGCTATCAAGAGAATCCGCAGCTGTTCGAGAAGCTGTGGGAGGAAGCGATCGAGAAGCAGAAGGATCGCCGTATCGTATGGGTGCTCTCATTCCGCGGGCAAGGAGACCAGCCGTTCTGGATACAGGATCCCGCCTTCGACACGCCCGAGAAGCGCGGCGAGATGATCAGCCGAGTCGTGCGCAAGCAATACGATATGGTTCGCGCGAAAGTGGCCGATCCGTATTGCTGCGTGGCGTTGTATGGCGAAATTTCGGAATTGTATAAAGCGGGGCATATCGACATACCGGATGACATCATTAAGATCTGGGCGGATAACGGATACGGGAGAATGGTTTCCCGCCGCAACGGCAACGAGAATTTGCGCGTACCGGCACTGCCGCTTCCGGATGAAGCGGGCAAGCACGGCATTTACTATCATGTGACGTTCCACGATCTTCAGGCTTCCAATCATTTGACGATGTTCCCGGCGGATGCCGAGCTGATTAGAGGGGAGGTCGATGAAGCGTTCCGGGTCGGCGCGAACGATTACGTGCTCGTCAACAGCGGCAACATCCGCCCGCATCTTTATACGCTGGACCTGATGCGAGAGCTGTGGACGCGGGGAGAAGCGGATACGGAGGAGCATCTTCGAGCGTTTGTCGGCCGGATGTTCAATTCCAAGCAAAGCGAAATCGCGGAGCTGTACCGAGACTATGCGCGACGCACGATTCCATACGGCCCGAACGAAGACGACCGGGCGGGAGACGAATTTTATCACCACCCGGCCCGCCAAATCGTCGGACACTGGCTTCAGGGAAGATCGGAACAACCGGATCGCCGCTTGAATTGGGCAACTGGCGTCGTCGATTTCCCGGAGCAAGTCGAGTGGTTTCGGCGGAAGTGCGCCGATGCCGTCCCGGGCTGGCTCGAGCTGAAGGAGCGGATCGAACGGTTACTTCCGAAGCTGGCGGAACCGGATCAAATTCGGCTCAAGGATCATTTGCTTTTTCACGTAGAGCTGCATCTATCCGGCTGCGAGGGCTTCGATAAGCTGGGTCAATCGTATAGGGCTTACCGCGAGGGAAATTACCCGTTAGCCTTCGTTTATGCTACACAGGCGTTGTGGAAATATGAGAAGGGCCTTATCGCGTTAAAGCAAGCCGAACACGGGAAGTGGGCGAATTTCTTCCGGGCGGACTGGCTGACGAATATCGAGAGCACCGTGCAAAACATAGACACGCTCCGTCGCTGGCTTCGCATGCAGGGCGACAGCCCTGATTTCTTCGCGTGGTATAAGCATTTTGTGATGCCCGAGACGGAGAAATACATTTATTTGGAGAATACACACCGCAATCCTCTCCCGGATGATGAGCTGGCCCGGAGGCTGGCGGATAAGTTCGGCGTCTGAGAAGGAGGATGTTATAGGGATCAACCTGTATTCTCCCGGTTCCGCCATATCGCAAACAAGGAAGCTTCATCTGTGAGGTGAATACGGACCATGTCCCATTCGAAATTAAACGCAACCTATCCGATCCCTATTCTAAAAGGCGATTATCCCGATCCTTCCATCGTCCGGGTAGGTCAAGATTATTACATGACACACTCGTCTTTCATGTATACTCCGGGGCTTCTCATATGGCATTCCCGCAATCTGACCGACTGGGTCCCTCTCTGCCATGCTCTCCAGACTTATGTCGGAGATGTTTGGGCGCCGGATCTGGTCTATGTGAACGGACTTTATTACATTTACTTTCCCGCTAACGGAACGAATTATGTGATCTATGCAGAGAAAGCGGAAGGTCCGTGGTCCGTTCCAATTGATCTGAAGGTAGACGGGATAGACCCGGGGCACCTGCTGGCGCCGGATGGGCGGCGGTACCTGTATTTCAATTACGGAAGGGCTGTTTCCTTGGCACCGGATGGCCTTTCCGCTACAGGCGAATTACAAACGGTTTATGAAGGGTGGCCAATCCCTAGGGAATGGGTAGTGGACGGGCTGGCTCTCGAATCCCCAAAACTGCTGTTCAAAGGCGATTATTATTATTTGATTTGCGCACAAGGCGGAACGGCTGGTCCTGCGACGAGCCATATGGCGGTTGCAGCCAGGAGCAAACATCCTTTAGGGCCTTGGGAGAACTCTCCCTATAATCCTCTTGTGCATACCTGGTCGAAGGAAGAACGCTGGTGGTCCAAAGGGCACGGTACGCTCATCGATACACCTGATGGACAATGGTATTTCGTCTATCATGCCTATGAAAAGGATTATTACACGCTTGGAAGGCAAACGTTGCTGGATCCCATCGAGTGGACAGAAGACGGCTGGCCGATCGTACCGCAGGATATAGACGGAGAGATGAAGCCGATGCAAGGGAATGCTTCGGAGCTGTCGGACGATTTCCAAGACGCTGCGCTAGGTTGGCAGTGGCGATTCTACAAGGAACTGGATACAGAACGTTATGAAGCAGGCGGAGGCGTCTTGAAGCTGAAGGCCAAGGGGAATTCACCGGCGGATTCAGGACCGCTGGTCGTCATTCCGCCCGATCGGGCCTATGAAGCTGAAGTTGAGATTAAGGTCGGGCCTGAGGCTGAAGCAGGACTTATACTCTTTTATAACGAACGCTGTTATGCGGGAATCAGCTTTACGGAGCATGGAATTTATCGACATCGGCGAGGTGTCAAAGGCTATCCTGCACAAGGCCTAGGCTGCCGGCTTCATTTGAAGCTTAGGAACGACCACCATACGGTGACGATGTTTTACAGCACAGATGGTACGGGGTGGTATCGCTTTCCTTCAGCGATGGAAGTCTCAGGTTATCACCATAATACGTTTGGCGAATTTATTGGCCTTCGTCTGGGTATTTATGCGGCAGGCAACGGAGCGGTTGAATTTTCGCGATTTCGATACCGCAGGATTGAAGAGTGATTGGTGTACTTTATTGATAATCGGTGGTGGAGGCTTTGGGAAAACAAACGATTTATTTGGCCGGCGATTCGACAATGGCGGATTATCCGCCTGATTCGTACCCCATGCAAGGCTGGGGGAATAAGCTCCATTTATGTATTCCCGATTCCGTTCGGGTTGTAAATAAGGCAATGTGCGGGAGAAGCTCCAAGAGCTTTATCGAGGAAGGAAGGCTCGAAGAAATTTTGCGAATGATCAAGCCGGGCGACTGCTTGTTTATTCAATTCGGACATAATGACAGCAAGGAAGATGCCGAAAGACATACAAGTCCCTGGAGCACATACCATCAATATTTGAGGCAATATATAGACGGAGCGAGAGCGAAGGGGGCTCATCCCGTACTCATCTCGCCTCTTTGCCGCAGACATTTTGACGTTGACGGTCTTCTGATCAGTACGCACGGCGATTATCCCCGATCGATGGAAGCGCTGGCCGTTCAGGAAAAAGTCCCTTTCATCGATTTGTGCGGCCGAAGCGCCGTCGCATTCAAGGAAATGGGAGACGCCAAATCGAGAGAATGGCTGACCTGGCTGCGCCCGGGCGAACATCCGAATTACCCCGAAGGGATTGAAGACAATACGCATTTGAATGAGCAAGGCGCGGAGGCTGTCGCAGGAATGGTGGCCGATGCCATCACCAAGCTGAATTTGAAAATCGGTTGAGGAGTCAACTCGCTTTTTCGTATTACTCCCGCTGCGGTCCTCCGTGCCGAATCCATCTTTTGCGATATTGGTGCGGGGTCGCGCCCATGCGGGCTTTGAAAAACTTGCAAAAATACGAGACGTTCGCCATGCCGATCTCCTCCGCGACGAGGGCGATCGGCTTCTTGGTCGTGGTCAGCAGAAGGACCGCTTGGTGGACTCTGCGCGCGGCGATATATTCGGTGATGCTGACCCCGGTCGCGTCTTTGAAGAGATGGGACACGTGGTAGGGGGACAGATGCAGCTCTCCCGCCATGGCATCGAGCCGGAAGGGCTCGGCGTAATGCGATTCGATCCACTCCAATATTTTCTCCGCCTGATGCGTCTTCCGGGCGCCGAGCGGGGGCGCCTGCGCGGTCCGCTTCTGCCAGAGAGGCTTCAGACAGCGGAACAAAGCGACGAGGAAGAGGGAGATTTCTTCGAATTGGTCTTTTTTGGACAAGGACGGATACCGCTCATGCATGCTTCGGAACGCCAATTCCAGCTCGTCCGCTTCCTCCAGGCCGTAAATGCACGGAGCGGACAGCCGGTCCTGGCACAAATGCTTGTAGAAGGCGTGGAGCGCGGGCCATTGCGCGAAATAAGCGTCGAACATCGCAGGCTCGAAGATCGCGAGCGAGCGCTCGAAGGCGCTGCCGCCCGCATATTCGAGCCGAAGATGGTGGAGCTGGTAAGGCTGGAACACGCACAGCATGCCGGGTCTGAGCTCGTACCGGGTATGGTTGACGACCATCGTTCCTTCGCCCTGATGAACGTAGAGGATTTCGGTCCCTTGATGGGAATGGAACGTTTCCTTATGCTCGTCATTGCGATTGATGCGTCTATAGGCGAAATAAAGCGGAACGTTCCACAGATCCGCTTGCCGGACAACGGTCATCCTGCCCCATTCCTTTCCGTCGAGCTTGCGTTAATTTCCGCAACGCAGCGTTATTTTTCCCGCAACGGGCCGTAACTTTGTCCTTCTCATTATAGGTATAGTGGAGGGAGCAACGCAATCCATTCGGAACAGGGAGGCTTACTATTATGCTTAAAATTGCGATAATCGGCTCGGGCTCGATTGCGGGCGCGCATATCGGCGCTTATTTGAAATTCGGGGCGCGCTGCCGGGTCGTGGCGGTCGCCGATATATACGAGGAGAAGGCGCAGGAGCTGATCGACCGCTACTCGCTGCCGGCGAAGGCGGTCAAGGATTACAAGGAGCTGCTCGGCGAAGACATCGACCTCGTGTCGGTATGCACGCCTCCTTATACGCATGCGCCGATCGCCGTCGACTGTCTGCGGTCCGGCAAGCATGTTCTTGTCGAGAAGCCGATGGCTTCGTCGCTGGAGGAATGCGACCGGATGATCGAGGCCGCGCGCGAGAGCGGCAAGCTGCTGTCGGTCGTAGCCCAGAACCGGTTCAAAACGCCGATGATGAAGCTCAAATCGATCCTCGAGACCGGCCTGATCGGGCCGATCGTGCACGCGCAGGTCGATTCCTTCTGGTGGCGCGGCCATTCGTATTACGACTTGTGGTGGCGCGGCACATGGGAGAAGGAAGGCGGCGGCTGCACGCTGAACCATGCGGTGCATCATATCGATGCGCTGCTGTGGATGATGGGGCAGCCGAGCGAGCTGCTCGCGGTCATGAGCAACACGTCGCACGACAACGCCGAGGTCGAGGATTTGTCCGTCGCCGTGCTTCGTTATCCGGGCGGGGCGCTGGCGCAAATTACGAGCTCGGTCGTCCATCACGGGGAGGAGCAGCAGCTCGTGTTCCAAGGGGCGAAGGCCCGCGTGTCCGCGCCTTGGAAGGTAACCGCCTCGACCGCGCAGCCGAACGGCTTCCCGGTGAAGAACGCCGAGCTGGCCGAGCAGCTGGCGGCCAGCTACGACAGCCTGCCCGAGGTCCGGCATGAAGGGCATGCGGGGCAGGTCGACAACGTGCTGACCGCGATCGAAACGGGCGCGCCGCTTCTGATCGACGGCGAGAGCGGGCGGCGGACGCTTGAGCTCATCGTCGGCATTTACAAGTCGGCCAGCCTCGGGCAGAACGTCAAGTTCCCGATCGGGCCGGACGATCCGTTCTATACGCGCGAAGGTATTCAGGCGAATGCGATCCATTTCTACGAGAAGACGGCTTCCGTCGAAAGCTTCGCAAACGCGAAAATTACGCTCGGGAGCGACTATAAGGCGTGACCGGCGGCGCGGCGTCGCAGTGAGAGAAGGGCGGACGGCGTGACGCGCCGCTGCAACGGCGCTGGCGGCGCGGGAGGCTAGCGAGCGGCGTCGGCGGCGCGTTGAGCGGTCGGTGTGTCCGAGAGCGCGGTCAAGAGGGCGACCGTGAAAGGATAAGTCGCAAGCCGGGAAGAGAACTGCCTGAGATGCCGTGAACGCGGCGCAAGGGCAGTTCTTTTTTTGCCAAAACCGGCCGAGCGTCCGTCATCGCGTTATTTACAACCCGTCGAGGGTGGGATAAAGTAAGGGAAAGAATGCGCGGTGCTGCGCAGCATAGAGGAAAGAAGGCGTTCATGATGCGTTTCAAATGGGACGGGCACACTCACACGAACTTTTGCCGGCATGGCAGCGACGCCCCGATGGACCTTTATTTGGACCAGGCGATCCGCCTCGGCTTCCATCGTTATTCGATTACGGAGCATCCGCCGCTCCCCGAAGCTTATGTCGACGATCCGAGGCTGATGAAGGAGCTCGCCATGAAAGATGTGGAGCTGCCGCTATATTTCGAGGAGGCGAAGCGGACGAAGGAGCGGTATGAAGGCCGGATCGAGGTCGCGGTCGGGCTGGAACTGGATTATTTGCCGGAGGATCCCGACTTCGCGCTCCGGCTCGTGGACAAGTACGGCGAGAAGCTGGAGGACGTCGTCTTCTCGGTGCATTATTTGCCCGGCATCGGCGGCAACCAGTGCGTCGACTATACACCGGAGACGTTCTCGGAGAAGCTGATCAAGCATTACGGATCGATGGATAAAGTGGCCGAGGAGTACTACAATCACATCGAAGCGGCCATCGAGTGGGCCGCCGGCCTCCCTTGCCGCAAGCGCATCGGCCACATCAACCTGATCGAGAAATTTCGGCTCACCCTGCCGGAGCTGGACGAATCGCTTGTCCGGCGCCGCTTGAGCGGCATTCTGCCGAAGCTCGAGGCGGCCGGCGCCGGCGTGGACGTGAACACCGCCGGCTTCCGCAAGCCGACATGCGGCAAAGCGTACGTGCCGGAATGGTTCATGGCGGAGTGCGTCCGTCGCGGCATCCCGCTCGTCTTCGGCTCGGATTCCCATAAGCCGGAGGAAGTCGGCTCGGGATGGGACTGGTTCGAGGCTGCGCTCTCCGAGGCAGAGCGGGCTTAAGGCAGGGGGCACGCCGGCTGCCGGTGCGGCCAACTTCCCCGCTCGTTCGCCTGCCGGCTGCCGGTCGGTCAGCGGGGGCTCATTGACTCCAATCGGCCGACCGCGAATTCGATGAACCGGACCGTCTGTTCATAGGTACGCTCGTGGTCGACGTCCGCGTCACGGTACCGTTCGCGCCACTCCCACCCGTCGGTTACCGTCCGCGCATGTTCGGGATAAGCTTCCTTGAACCATTCGGCCGCCCGCCGCTTTGACGTCTGCTCGCCGTGCGCGACCGTGTACAGCGCCCTGCATAGCGTGAGGATCGCATAGCCTTGATACGGCCGGGAGAACCGCGTATGCGGGACATGCGTTCTCCACCGCATGGCGTATGTCCTCACGGCGGCGACGAAATCCGCCTTCGGTACGGGCGCCATGAACGCCGTTACGGCGGGGCCGTACAGCACGATGCCGTGCCGCTGGACGCAGTACCAATTTTGCAGCCATTCGGCGCCGGCATCCTTCGCGTTCAGCGGCTCGCCGGGGCTGATGACGACGATGCGGCTCCTTTTCTCCCGGAACGTCATCAGTCCTTCGACCGACAAATATTGCGTTTCGATCCGGTCGTTCCATTCCGGACAGCGGCTTGCCAGCTCTTCGTGCATGCCGCGCAGCGCCTCGATCTCGGCTTCGGTCGCGTCCGCCGAAAGGACGGCGAGCAGATCGATATCGCTAATCTCGCGGTCGAAATCGCCCCACGCCAGCGAACCGTACAAGTATAACCCTTCGAGCTTCCCTCCAAGCGTACTTCGGATGTCCCCGGCGATATTTTCAAGCAAAAGATTCATATCCTCGTACGGGGTAGGCTGCATCGGCAACGACCTCTCTTTCGGTTCAAGTATACAACGCTGCGCAAGCCCATGACTATCCGGCATGTTGAAATCTTGCGCTTTCATTCGGATTTCCCTGCAAAGTCGGCGCGGGTAGCGTATAGTAGGGAGCAATCCATTCAAACCATTTGATCCATTATGTTAATCAGGCAACGGAGTGATGAAGGATGGCAACGACGTTCACGAGGCATTTCCGCTACGGGCAGGAGGAAATCGACTATCTCTCGCGCGCGGACCCGGCGCTAGGCGCGGCGATGGAGCATATGGGCCGCGTAGAGCGGACGATCATGCCGGATCCGTTCGCGGCGCTCGCGCACGCGATCGTCGGCCAGCTTATTTCGGCGAAGGCCGCCAGCACCGTATGGGACAGGCTGGAGACGGCCGCAGGGGCGATCACGCCGCGCAATGTGGCCGGACTTTCGGCCGAAAACATTCGGCGCTGCGGCATGACGATGAAGAAGGCCGCCAGCATTCGCGATATCGCGCAGCGCGCGGAGCGGGGCGAGCTGTCGCCGGACGCCCTGCGGGAGCTGTCCGACAAGGACGTGATCGACAGGCTGACGGCGATTGACGGCGTCGGCAAATGGACGGCGGAAATGCTGCTGCTCCACGCTTTGGAGCGCCCCGACGTCGTCAGCTGGGGCGACGTCGCGATCCGCCGCGGCATGATGAAGCTGTACGGCCTGACGGAATTAACGAAGAAGCAATTCGACGAATACCGGGCCCGGTATTCCCCTCATGGTTCGGTGGCGTCGATTTATTTGTGGGAAATTTCATTTCAATAGCGGAAGGAGGCGCATCGCGGGATGAAGGAGAAGCTGGCGGCGCTCGCCGACGAGAAGTACCGGCAATTCGCCTCCTCGTTGATTCCGAATATCGATAATATGCTCGGCGTGCGGCTGCCGGAGCTGCGCAAGCTGGCGAAAGAAATCGCGAAGGGAAATTGGCGGGGGTATCTGGACGATGCGGAAAGCGATTTTTTCGAGGAAGCGATGCTGCAGGGGATGGTGATCGGCTACGTCCGGACGGATATCGACGAGCTGCTGCGGCATGTGGCCGCTTTCGTTCCGAAAATCGACAATTGGTCGGTATGCGACAGCTTCTGCATCGGCTTGAAATGGACGAAGTCGAACAGGAGCCGGGTGTGGGAATTTCTGCAGCCTTACTTGGCTTCGGAACGGGAATACGAAATCCGCTTCGGCGTCGTGATGCTGCTCGATTATTATGCGGACGAGGCCTACATCGACCGGGTGCTGGAGCTGCTCGACAGGACGAAGCGCGACAAGTATTACGTCCAGATGGCCGTCGCGTGGGCGCTTTCCGTATGCTTCGTTAACCAGCCCGGGCCGACGATGAGCTATTTGGAGCGCTGCTCGCTCGATGATTTCACCTATAACAAAGCGCTGCAAAAAATAACCGAATCGTATCGGGTCGACCAAACGACGAAGTCTCGGATTCGCGCCATGAAGCGGTGAGCGGGCGCGCGCACTCTCGAATTATTACGAAATCGTCACAGATGCGGCCCATCTCGTTTATCAATCGCGCTGCAAGTCTGTTATGATAAGAAAACGGAACTGCTCCGAACCACCGGATCGAGGTGTCAGACTTGAAAACGATCGTAATTGTCGGCGGCGGCATCACCGGCCTGTCCGCCGCTTATTTTATACAGAAGAAAGTAAAGGCCGGGCAACTGGACGCGAATGTCGTGTTGGCCGAAGCAAGCGGGACGCTGGGCGGCAAAATCCGCACCGTGCGCCAGGGTGAATTCATGATGGAGACCGGGGCCGATTCGATCGTCGCCCGCAAGCCGAACGTCGCCCCGTTCATCGAGGAATTGGGGCTGCAGGGCGAGGTCGTCTACAACGCCACGGGCAAGTCCTACATTCATACGGACGGCGTGCTGAAGCCGGTTCCCGACGACACGGTGTTCGGCATCCCGATGAGCATCCGGTCGCTCGCCGAGAGCACGCTCGTCTCCGCCGAGGGCAAGGTGGAGGCGCTGAAAGATTTCTATACGGAGAACGACTCCTTCACGAAGAACGATTCGATCGGCTTGTTCCTCGAGCGGTTTCTCGGGAAGGAGCTGGTCGAGAAGCAAATCGCGCCGGTGCTGTCGGGCGTATACAACGGGGAATTGTCGGGACTGACGATCGCGTCGACCCTTCCGTACCTGCTCGATTACAAGAATGAATACGGCAGTATCATCAAGGGGCTCGGCGAGAACCGCGGCACGTTCCAGAGGGCGGGCAACCGGAAGTTCCTGTCGTTCAAAGGCGGAATGTCCGCGCTGGTGGACGAGCTGGAGAAGCGGCTGGAGGACGTCGAGATCGTGAAAGGGAGCAGGGCCGAGCGGATCGCGAAGGCAGCGAACCGTTATTCCGTTTCGTTCGCCGGCGGCCGCGCGATCGAGGCGGACTGCGTCGTGCTCGGCGTTCCGCATCAGGCCGCGCGGACGATGCTCGGCAGCGAGGAGCTGGACGCCGATTTCGACCGGCTGCGCAGCGGCTCGATGACCAGCGTGTACATAAGCTTCGACGTTCCGGACGGTCTGCTGCCGAAGGACGGGACCGGCTTCATTAACGCGGGGGGCGGCGATTTGGTTTGCGACGCCTGCACGTGGACGAGCCGGAAATGGGAGCATACGTCGGCTGACCGGCGGTTATTGGTCAGGCTGTTCTACAAAAGCTCGAACGCCGTCTATGAATCGCTGCGGCGCTTATCGGAGGATGAGCTGCTCGGGACGGCTCTGCGGGATGTGGAGAAGTCGCTCGGCCTTGCGGAGAAGCCGCTCGATTACACGGTGACCAAGTGGAACGACGCGATGCCGAATTACGTGATCGGCCATCAGCGCATCGTCGAATCGCTGACGGAGAAGCTGGAGCGGCTTTTTCCCGGCGTGCTGCTGGCGGGATGCTCGTATTACGGCGTAGGCATACCGGACTGCATCGCCAGCGGCGAGCGGACGGCGGAGCGGATCTTCGAGCAATTGACGGCAGGCTTCTAATTCCGCAATCGAGAAGAAACCGCAGCATGCGCCTTATGCTAGAATGAGTGCATCTGACCCGAGTCTCGAGCTTAAGCGCCGGGATGTTGGGGCGGTTAATCCATATGGCGCGGGGAGCGGATGACGATGCAAAGTCGGAAGGTATGGTGCGGACGATGAGCGGCGGAGGTTTGTCGAAGGAGCGGCTTGGCCGCCTGCGCGGCGCAATGGCCGGTTACGTCGAGCGCGGGGAAGCGCCCGGCCTCGTGGCGCTCGTCAGCCGGCGAGGCGATACGCATGTCGAAGCAATCGGCATGCTGGCGGCCGGCGGGAGCATGCCGATGCGCCGCGACGCGATCTTCCGCATCGCTTCGATGACGAAGCCGATTACGGCGGCCGCGGCGATGATTCTGGTGGAGGAGTGCGCGCTGCGTCTGGATGAAGCGGTCGACCGGCTACTGCCCGAGCTGGCCGGCCGGCGCGTCCTGAAGCGGCCGGACGGACCGCTTGACGACACCGTTGCCTCGAATCGGCCGATCACTGTCCGCGATCTGCTGACGTTCCGGCTCGGCATCGGAGCGGTCATGGCCCCGCCGGGCTCGCATCCGATCCAGCGGGCGATGGAGTCCGAGGGGCTCGCCCCGGGACCGAACCCGCCCTTGCATGCGCCGGACGAGTGGATGAAGCGGCTCGGCCGCCTGCCGCTTATCCATCAGCCCGGCGAGAGGTGGATGTATCATACCGGCTCCGACGTGCTTGGCGTGTTGATTGCCCGCGCCTCCGGCCAGCCGCTGGAGCGTTTCCTCCGCGAGAGGATCTTCGAGCCGCTCGGGATGATGGATACCGGCTTTCATGTCCCGGGCAATAAGCTCGACCGGCTGCCGACGAGCTATCGGAGAGAGGCCGGGAGCGGAGTGCTCATCGTGCATGACGAGCCGGCAAGCAGCCGCTGGGGGAGCCCGCCGGCATTCGAGTCCGGCGGGGCGGGTCTCGTCACCACCGCCGACGACTATTTGGCGTTCTGCCGGATGATGCTGAACAAAGGCTGGTACGGCGGCGAGCGGATATTGTCCCGCCCGGCGGTCGAGCTGATGACGACGGACCACCTGACGCCGGAGCAGCGAGCGGACAATCGCGTTTTCTTCGGCGACCATAGCGGCTGGGGCTTCGGCGCCGCCGTCAACATCAGACGCGAGAGCCTGTCGACGGTTCCTGGCCGCTTCGGCTGGGACGGCGGCATCGGCACGACCGGCTACACGGACCCGAAGGAGGAGCTGATCGGCATCCTGCTCACCCAGCGCATGATGGATTCCCCGGAGCCGCCTGGCGTCTTCCTCGATTTCTGGACGTCGGCCTATCAGGCGATCGACGACTGAAGGCTGTCAGAACCAATAACAAAGCGCGGGATGCTCATCCTGCGCTTCGTTTTGTCTTCTTTTAACGGACACAGATGCCCTTATTTCGATGAAACGGGCATCTTTTTATTTTTAACGGACAGTAGAGACGTTATTGGCGCCAAATCCCATCATTAATGTCCTAACGAGGGGAATAAGGTCGCTCATGTCCGTTACATTTGCATAAGGCTCAATTTCGGGCCAATAACGGCTTTTGGGACCGTTAGGAACGGGCGACCCGGGGCTGCGCCCCAACCCCGCCGCCGCCCGGCCGCCACCTCGCCGCCACCCGGCCGCCGCTACCCTGCCGCCAACTCGCCTCAGCTCGCCGCCACTTCGTCGCCAACCCGCCTCAGCTCGCCGCCACTTCGTCGCCAACCCGCCTCAGCTCGCCGCCACTTCGTCGCCAACCCGCCACCACCTCGCCGCCACTTCGTCGCCAACCCGCCTCAGCTCGCCGCCACTTCGTCGCCAACCCGCCTCAGCTCGCCGCCACTTCGTCGCCAACCCGCCTCAGCTCGCCACCAACTCGCTGCGACTGCATCCGTCGCTCAGCCGCTCGGCTCATGCCGCCTTGTTTTAACGGACACAGATGCCCTTATTTCGATGAAACGGGCATCTTTTCATTTTTAACGGACAGCAGAGACGTTATTGGTGCTAAATCCCGTCATTAATATCCCAACGAGGCGGAATAAGGTCGCTCATGTCCGTTACATTTGCATAAGGCTCAATTTCGAACCAATAACGGCTTTTGGGACCGTTAGGAACGGGCGACCCGGGGCTGCGCCCCAACCCCGTTGCCACCCAGCCGCTACCCCGCCGCCAACCCGCCTCAGCTCGCCGCCACTTCGTCGCCACCCCGCCTCAGCTCGCCGCCACCGGTCCGCCACCCCGCCACCAACTCGCCACCGGTCCGCCACCCCGCCACCAACTCGCCACCGGTCCGCCACCCCGCCACCAACTCGCCACCGGTCCGCCACCCCGCCGCCACCCCGCCGCCACCCCGCCACCAACTCGCCGCCACGGAACGGGGGAGCGCGCGTGGCATTTCGACCATACGTGGAACATGGTTATTCCGCTGGCCGAGTAATGCATGAACCGGACGAGAATACAAAAACAGCTTGACGGGACGTTTAAGCCTGCAGGTTGTTCTTTTTGTGTTATTTATATGTTATATAAAATCACATAAATGGATTAAGTCAATAGATGTGCAGCAGTTACAGAGTAAAGTTGCGCTCAAATTTGAAAGGGTTTTCACATATAACTGTTCGTTTTAACATCAAAATTAACAATATTCGATCATAAAATAACAAATTAATGATTGCCAATCGAGAATTTGATGTTATAATACTTAACAAGAAGTTCATATCGAGAACTGAATTTATGTTATTTCCATGTTAGATAATATCGGATTGGCGGCTGCAGGCTGTTTGACCTTAAGGCATGCCGCTCGAACATTTCGGCGAATGGGATTTCGAAAACGAACAAGAAGAGGGTGCGGGCATGGGAGCGATTCGATTTGGCGGGTGTCTGCTTGAACGTGATCAAGCTTGCGCCATGCGCGACGGTACCGTGTTATACGCGGATATTTACCGGCCTTCGCAGGACGGCTGTTATCCGGTCCTGCTCATGAGACAGCCTTACGGAAAGATGCTCGCTTCCACCGTATCGCAGGCGCATCCCGTCTGGTATGCGAGGCAGGGCTTCATCGTGGTCATTCAGGACGTCAGGGGGCGAGGCGATTCGGAAGGGGAGTTCGATCCTTTTGCCCATGAAGCGGAGGATGGCTACGATACGGTGCAGTGGGCGGCCGCGTTGCCGCAATCCAACGGCTATGTGGGCATGTACGGCTTCTCCTATCAGGGCAGCACGCAGTGGGCGGCGGCTTCGCTGGCGCCGCCGGCGCTGAAGGCGATTGCGCCGGGAATGTGCGGAGCGAGCGCCTATCACGGCATGATCTACCCGCAAGGGAGGTTCGCGGCGGCCGAGCATGTTCCTTGGGCTTTTCAACTGGCGCGCGACGGCGCGCGCAGGGCGGGCGATGCGGAGAGCGAGGCGTATTGCACGCTTGTGCGCAAGAGCACGCCGGACGAACTGCTGTATCCGGTAATGGCCGACGGCTCGCATCCGATCCTTCAGCGCTATTTTCCGGCATACGGTCAGTGGCGGGAGCATGCCGATTATGACGCTTACTGGGAGCGGCGCAGCTGGATGAATGCCTTTCTGGAGCATCCGATACCGGCTTTCCTGATCGGCGGCTGGTACGATGTTTTCCTGATGGGGACGCTGGAGGATTACGATCGGCTGAGCGGCATCGAGCGGACGGACGATCTGTTCTTCAAGCTCATGATCGGACCTTGGGACCATATTCCGTGGGGTCGTCATTCCGGCGGAATGGATCATGGGCGGGAGGCGGACGGCGATATTCATGCCGAGCAGGCGGCATGGTTCCGTTACTGGCTCGACCCGCAGCGCAAGCCGAAGACGGAGGCCGAGCCGGAAGTGAGGGGTTACGAACGCGGCAGCGGCGCGTGGCGATCGTACGGACGGGAATCGCCGTTGTCTAGCCAGGGCCATCCCGTCCGGCTATGGCTGAACGGCGGGATCAAGCCGGCCAACGGAGCGCTGGGCGGCGGCCGATTGCTGCCGCAGCCGACGACCGGCAACGAATCCGCTCCGGACGTATTCGTCTATGACGCGAGAATGCCGATGACGCTGGACGGATTTCAACCGAAGGATAGGCGGGCCGAGCAGGACCGTTACGAAATATTGGTGTACACGGGAGAGCCGCTCGCGGAATGCGTGAGACTGTTCGGCGCCATTACGCTGCAGGCGCAGGTGCAGACGATCGGCGGGCCGACCGATCTGGTCGCGATCGCAAGCGTCGTCGGGCCGTCAGGGGAAGCGACCTTCCTGACCGCGGGCGTTGCCGAAGCGTCGGCGGAAGCCGACGAACAAGGGCTGGGTCAGACGCTGCAGCTAAAGCTGAGGCCGGTCGCTATTGAGCTTCGGCCAGGCGAGGCGATTCGTTTGGAGCTCACGGGAAGCGCGTATCCGCTGTATGCCCGTCATCCGAACGGCCGGAGCATAAGCGATGAGCGCTCGGCTGGACCCGGACAGCTGCGTATGGCGACCGTCTCGATTCATTACGAAGGCTCTACGATCGAGCTGCCCGTCAGGGTAAAGGGGGGCGAAGCAACATGTACCGGCTTGGCAATGGCAGAAACGACTGGCATGTAAACGAAGAAGAAGCCGACCTGCGAAGGAGTCGGCAGGGCGGCAGGACGGTCAGGCTGCCGGCGGAGCCGCAGCGCATTACGATCGATCTGGATCGTACGGCGGCGATCGTCATCGATATGCAGAACGATTTTTGCTCGCCCGGAGGCTGGGTGGATTATATCGGCGGGGATTACGCGCCCCTTAAGGCGCTGGCTAGTGCTCAGAACCGGCTGCTTGCCTCCTTGAGAAGGGAAGGCGTGCCCGTCATTTGGCTGAACTGGGGCAACCGGGAGGATCGGCTCAATCTCAGCCCGTCGATCCTTCATGTCTATAACGGCGCGGGCACCGGAGTCGGCATCGGGGAGCCGCTTCCGGGCAACGGATCGAAGGTGCTCGAGAAGGGGAGCTGGGGAGCCGCGATTATCGACGAGCTGATCGTCGAGCCGACCGACATTCATGTGGATAAATACAGGATGAGCGGTTTCTGGGACACGCCGCTGGACAGCATCCTGCGCAATTTAAGGGCGGAAACGCTGCTGTTCATGGGCGTCAATCTCGATCAATGCGTCATGTCGACGCTCGAGGACGCCGTTCATTCCGGGTATGACGCGGTGCTGATCAAGGATTGCTGCGCTACCAATTCGCCGGCTTACTGCGCGGATGCGGCTCATTACAATATTAAGCAATGCTACGGATTTATTGCCGATTCGTCGGATCTGTTAAACGTTGTTCCATTAAGCGAAACCCAGGAGGTGCTTCACATGACTCGACCCTCGATGTATGCAGGCAAGTACGATCAAAGCCCGGTTTACAAAATCTCGCCTAAGGACAGCAATAAATTCGTCCTGCTGTGCGACGGATCGCAAGTTCCTTTCGTTTCGGTCGTCGAAATTTTCGATGCAGGCGGCCAGACGCCTCCGAACGAACATGCGGAAGCTTACGAGTACTTCTATGTCCTGCATGGCGAAGGTATCGCGTCGGTAGGAAGCGACAGCATGCCGATCGGGCAAGGCTCCTACTTTATCGTGAGCCCGGGCCAGACGCACCAGGTGCGGAATACGGGGAAATCCAGGCTGTACGTCCTTACGACGATGGTGCCCGACGAGAAGTTTTCCGATTTGATCAAGTCCGGCGTTGCCGCTTCGCTCGATGACGAGGATTTGCGCATCCTCTCTTCGGCGCAGGCGCAAGCTTAGCCGCACCGAGAAGAGCCGCATCGGCCGATCGCGCCGCGTTCGTCCATTAGCCGGAGGAGGAGAGAGCGAAGATGAACAGATATACGGGAAAAGCATGGGATGAGCATTTTTTGCCGCGCCTGAGCCGCAAGCAAATCGCGGAGCTGGATAAGGAGAACGCGCTCGTCGTGCTGCCGGTCGCGGCGATCGAGCAGCATGGTCCTCATTTACCGACCTACACGGACACATTAATCAACGAGACGATGTTAACCTGCGCGTTCGAAGCGCTGCCGGAGGGCGCTCCGGTATGGCTTATTCCGCCGCTGGCGTACGGAAAAAGCACGGAGCATCTCGGCATTCCCGGCACCCTGACGCTCTCGGCGACGACGCTGATGGCGGTGCTGCTCGACATCGCGAAGAGTCTGCGGGCCAGCGGCTTTCGAAAACTCGCCTTCTATAATACGCATGGGGGAAATATTGACCTGCTGAACATGATGGCGAGGGAGATCCGGATCGAGACCGGTCTTGCCGTCTTCCAGGTCCAATTCGACAAGGAGGCGGACCCCGAGGTCGTCCGAAGGGAGCCGCTGATCGACATCCACGGCGGCGACGTGGAGACCTCGCTTATTCTCGCTTCGCGCGAGCATTGGGTGGATATGAGCGAAGCTCCCGACGAAATTCCGAACCTCCCGGCTTCGCCTACGCTGCAATTTAAGAACAAGGCATTCGCTTGGGTCATGGACGATTTGTCGGAATCGGGCATATGCGGCAACGCGAAGCTGGCATCGGTTGCGCTTGGGCGGCATCTGTACGAACGCGGTGGCAAGGCGATGGCGGCCGCGCTCATGGAATTGGTCTCGTTCGATATGGCCGGCTTGAGGAAGAAAGGACATTAAGGAGGCGGTTGGAATGGAAGCGATGCGAAACGGTCTGACCGGCCAGGGGCGCTCGGGGGAGGATCAAGCATTCGTCCGAATGAGCAATCTGTCCAAAGTGTACCCGAACGGCACGGTGGCGCTTAATGACGTGAACCTCGACATTTCGGAAGGAGAGTTTATTTCGTTCGTCGGTCCTTCCGGCTGCGGCAAGTCGACGATCTTCAAGCTGATCACCGGACTGAGCGGCCATACGTCGGGCGAGCTGTCGATTCTCGGTCTGACGCCGAAGGAAGCCCGCAAAGCGAACAATACCTCGTTCGTCTTTCAGGACCATACGCTGCTTCCCTGGAGCACCGTCATTGACAACGTCATGCTGCCGTTATCGCTGCGGGGAGATTCCAGGAAGGAGAGCCGCAAGGAGGCGGAGCGGGTGCTGGAGATGGTCGGACTGCGGGACTACACGAAGGCTCTTCCCCGCATGCTGTCGGGCGGCATGAAGATGCGCGTGTCCATAGCAAGGGCGCTCGTCTCGAAGCCGAAGCTGCTGCTAATGGATGAGCCGTTCGCGGCATTGGACGAAATTACGCGCCAATCGCTGCAGGATGAGCTGCTCTCGATCTGGCAGCAGGATCGCAGCATGACGGTGCTGTTCGTCACGCATAACGTCTTCGAGGCGGTGTTTCTGTCCAGCAGGGTGGCGGTGATGACGCCGCGTCCGGGTAAAATTTCGAATATCGTCCCCATAGACGTGCCGTACCCGAGAGGCGAGGACTATCGGACGACCGCGCGGTTCAGCGAACTGGTCGGCGCCGTATCCAAATCGCTCAACCATTAAGAACGGAGGTGCCGCGATGAATGCGGGCTGGCAGGAGGAAGTAGAGGAATTGCTGGGCAAGGGCAAGGCGGTAGCGGACCGGACGGTCGTCGAGAAGCTGTCCAAGGACTATTACTGGTATTCGCCGCTGCTGCATCGGAAGCTGAAGGACAAAGTGGCGGAAGGCGTCGTCAAAATCCGGACGGAATCGGATCTCGTGCGGACGCTGGCTTACGCTTACGAGCATCGCATCCCCGTTACGCCGCGAGGAGGGGGAACGGGCAATTACGGGCAGGCGGTTCCTCTGAACGGCGGGCTTGTGCTGGATCTGACACCATTCAATGACATATTGGAGATCGGGAACGGATACGCCAGATGCCAGGCGGGCGTCAGGCTCGGCGCGCTGGAGAAAGAAGCCCGCAAGACGGGACAGGAGCTCCGCATCTACCCGAGCACGCTAATGATCGCGACGATCGGCGGATTTATCGGCGGCGGCTCGGCAGGCATCGGTTCGATTACGTACGGCGGCTTATGGAGCGGCAACGTGCTCGAGCTTGCGGCCTACACGATGGAGGAAGAGCCTCGGCGGCTCGTCATCCGGGGAGAAGAAATGCGCGATTACATTCATGGCTACGGCACGACGGGCATACTGGCCGAGGTCGTCATTCCGCTGGCGCCGGCGAAGGAGTGGGAGGAGGCCATCGGGCAGTTCGAGAGACTGGAAGACGCGGTGCGGTTCGCGAACCGCGTCGCGGATGACGCCGGCTTGGCCAAACGGGTCGTCAGCCTGCATGAATGGCCGCTTCCCGGCTACTTCATCCCGCTTGCGCGCCACCTTCGGCAAGGCATGGCCGCGGTGCTGCTCGAGGCGGAGAAGGGTTCCATGGAGAAGCTTCGGCAGTACGCGGAGGAGGAAGGCGGAGAGATCGGCTACACGAAGAGCGACTCCCATATGCGCAAAGGCGTGAGCCTGACCGATTTTACGTTCAACCATACGACGCTGTGGGCGCTAAAAGCGGATGCTTCCTACACCTACCTGCAAGCCGGCTTCTCCTCCACGAACTACGAGCGCCAAATCGCGCAGGTCAAGGCGAAATTCGGCGACGAGGTGCTCATGCACATGGAATGGATGAAAGCTCCGGGAGGAACGGCCCCGGCCAATCTGCCGCTGTTTAAATTTACGACCGAGGAGAGGTTGAACGAAATCATCCGGTTTCTGAACGGGATCGGCGTGCCCGTGAACAACCCGCACACGTGGAAGCTCGACGCGAACAAAGATACGTACGAGGGTATGGTTATGCGCAAGAAGCTCAACGATCCCCGCAATCTGCTCAATCCCGGCAAGCTCCTTGCCGGACATGACGAGGAAGAGGTGAGCCATCATGGGTAAATCTATGGCGAGCGCGGGCGTGATCGCAGCCGAGCATGCCGCTCCGCGCAAACGGTTCTTGTCAAAGGCGTGGAGAACGAGGCTGATTGGCGCCGTTCCGCCGGCGGCCGCATTCATTCTCTTTGTAGGGCTATGGGAAATCATCGGCCGCCAGTTCGACATCCCCGTCTTCCTGCTTCCGAAGCCTTCGGACATTTTGAACGCCGCGATCGAGAATTGGGACGGTCTGTTGGGGGCGCTGCTCACGACCGCTTCCGAGACGGTGGTCGGCTTCCTGCTCAGCGTCGTTATAGGCGTTGGGGCAGCGATCGTGCTGGCCAGCTCGAAGCTGGTGGAGCGCAGCGTATACCCGTACGCGATCGTTCTGCAGACGATCCCGATTATCGCGATCGCGCCCATTATCGTCATTTGGTTCGGGGCCGGGACGAACGCCATCGTCTTTATTACCTTTCTCATCGGCTTCTTCCCGATGCTGTCGAACACGTTAATCGGCCTGAACAGTACGGATCACAATATGAAAAACCTGTTTTTCCTCTATAACGCGACGCCTCTTCAGACGATGTGGAGGCTAAGGCTGCCCGCGGCTCTTCCTTACATCATTGCCGGTCTCAAAATTTCGGCGACGCTATCGGTCATCGGGGCCATCGTCGGGGAGTACATGGCCGGCCTGGGCGGTGCGAACGGCGGTCTGGGATACGCCATTACCGTTGCCGCCACGAGGCTCAAAACGCCTTATTTGTTCGCTTGCGGTTTGTCGGCTTCCATTCTGGGCATCGGTTTTTTTCTTCTTGTCAACCAGCTCTCCAAGTGGCTGCTCAGCTCCTGGCATGAATCCGAGCTGGCGAAGGAGAACTAGCCCTTGGCCGCGGGAGATCTGCATCTGATTAATGCGAGGCTGCCGCTTGCGGGCGATGACCGCTGGTACGAGCTGATCGCGGAGCGCGGGAGATGGACCGTCGTCCGCGGCTGCCCGGGACGCATTGCGGAGCCGTCGGCTTTGTCAATTCGGGATCGCCGGTCGATCGGGCGGCGCGGCTCGGCAGGCCTGCCGAACGTCATTGACCTGGAGGGGAGGCTCGCCCTTCCCGGCTTCGCGGATATGCACATGCATCTGGACAAGGCGCTGACGCTCCCGGAGGTCGGGAACGCATCGGGAACGCTGATGGAAGCCATTGCGAACTACGACGGCAGCGTGGCCGGATTCACGAAAGCGAACATTCGGGATCGCATCGTTCGGACCGCGCTCATGGGACTAAGCCACGGCACGATCCATATGCGTTCGCATCTCGACATGCCGCGGCATCGCGGACGAGAAGTGATGAAGCGCACGGTGGAGGCGGCGCTCGAGGCGCGGGAGGAGCTGAAGGGACGGGTCAGGCTGCAGCTCTTCCCGATGCTGGCCTTCGACCGGGCACCGGAGGAGGCGGCCGCGCTCAGCCGCGAATTGATCGGACTGGGGATGGACGGACTCGGCGGCTGCCCGCATCTAAGCGGAGAGCCCGATAAGGACGTCCAGCTGCTCTTCTGGCAGGCTTCGAAGCTGGGCGTTCCGATCGATCTTCATACGGACGAGACGGATGATCCTTCCGTGCGCACCGTCGAGGCGATCTGCCGAGCGACGATTGCCTTCGGGTTCCAAGGGAAGGTGACGGCGGGCCATCTGTGCTCGATGGCCAGCATGCAAAGACAGGAAGCCGAGCCGTTGATCGCCTTGATGGCGGAAGCTCGGGTGGGCGCGGTTACGCTGCCGGCCGTTAACTTGTATTTGCAAGGAAGGGGGGATGACGGTCCCGTACGAAGAGGAGTAACGCGCGTGAAGGAGCTTCTGGATGCCGGTGTGAAGGTAGCGGTCGGCTCGGACAATATTCAAGATCCGTTCCACCCTTTCGGCAGAGGCGATTTGCTCCACATCGGAGCCATCGCCGCGTATGCCGCCCATATGGGCGCTCCGGCCGATGCCGCCCGAATTGTCCGGATGATGACGGAAACGCCCGCCGCCCTGATGGAGCTTGACGAATACGGCATTAGGCCCGGTCATCCGGCCGACCTGGTCGTAACCGACGCCTTGACGGAGGGGCAGCTGCTCACGGAGGAATCTCCCTCCAGATGGGTGGCGGTGGAGGGGACGTGGGTCAGCGCGAACGTGAAGGAAGATTGGCTGGCGTAAGTGGCATTGGATTTATGCTTGGAGACGGTAAGGCTGAATTATAGAAAAAAAGTGGAGGGAAACTGCAATGATGACTAATAAAACCGTTCATCCGTCTGCCGCGAAGCGCCTGGCGCTTCTGCTGGCTTTCATCGTTCTCACGCTTATCGTGTCGGCTTGCTCGTCCTCGGGCAGCGGCAGCGCCAACGAGCCGGGAGCTCCATCCCCATCCGCTTCGCCTGCCGCGACCGATGGGGCCGCCGGCGCCGGCGGAGCGCCGGCCGAAGAGCTTATCCCGATCACGCAGGTGACGAACTGGTACGCGCAGGCCGAGCACGGCGGCAACTACGCGGCGCTGGCGAAAGATTTCTACAAGGAAGCCGGTCTCGACATGACGATCACGCCGGGCGTCAACGTATCGGGCACGCAGCTGCTCGCCTCGGGCAAGGCGCAGTTCGCGATGAGCTCCAGCGACGAGGTGCTGATGGCCCGCGAGAACGGCATTCCGCTCGTCGCGATTATCGGAACGTTCCAGAAGAGCCCGCAGGCGCTGACGTTCCACAAAGGCGAGGACATTAAAGGAATAGAAGACCTGAACGGGCGCGACGTCTATGTCAGCAGCGGCATTACGTACTGGGAATATTTCAAGAAAGCTTACGATCTGGCGGATGCGCGCGAGCTGAAATACAATTACGAGCTGAGCAGCTTCATGGCGAATAAATCGTCCGTCGTTCAAAGCTACATCACCTCCGAGCCGTATACGCTGAGCCAGGAGGGGTACGAAACGGAAAGCATGCTGATCGGCGATTTCGGTTTCGAGCCTTATGCCAACGTGATCGTGACGACGGAGGACTATATATCGGAGCATCCGGACATCGTGCAGGCATTCGTGGACGCGACGATTAAAGGATGGCTCTACTATAAGGATAACTACGAGGAAATCAACCCGTTCATTCAGCAGTCCAATCCGGATGTGCCGCTCGATGCGTTCGCCTACAGCGCCAAGGCGCTGCAGCCGCTCGTGTTCGAAGGCGACGCCGCGACGAGCGGGGTAGGCCATATGACAATGGAGCGCTGGGATAATATGAACGCTACGCTCGTGGATCTCGCGGTTATGAAAGCAAGCCAGGACGTATCGAAAGCATTCACGAACGAATTCGTCGACGCCGCGAACGCCAAGCTCAAATAAAGGCGCGAAGCTTGTCCCGGGGGGGCGGCCGGCATGGCGCTCTCCTCCGGTTCGGCGGCGCCCGTCTCGACGAGGAAAGGCATGCCCGCCGGATTGTATGGTATGATGAGGAAAATGACGCTGCATAAACCTGCACGGGAGGGACGTCGATGCTCGTAGGCACGAGGCGACATGAAATTATGAAGCTGCTTGACCGCAAGCAGCAGGTTACGATCACCGAGCTTGCGGAGAGATTCAACGTATCGCAAATGACGATCCGGAGAGATCTGGACCAAATGGAATCCGAGGGGAAAATCCAACGTTCGCATGGCGGAGCGGTAAAAATAAAACGTTACATGGGCGCGAATTACGAGCAGCGCTCCGGCGAGAGCCCGCTCGAGAAGGCGGCGATCGCGAAGGAGGCCGCGAGCCATATTCAAGACGGCATGAGCATAATATTGGATGCGGGAACGACGACGGCCGCGATGGTGCATGAGCTTGAACGCTTCCGTAATTTAAAAGTCATTACGAGGGATTTGCATATCGCGCTGCTGTTGTCGAACGAAGAGCGGTTCGGCAGCCTGGACGTTTATTGCACGGGCGGCCGCGTGAGCAAATGGGCGTATAGCATGGACGGCATTTATACCGAGCGGATGGTGGATTCCGTTACGGTGGACATCGCTTTCCTGACCTGCGAGGCCGTATCCTGCGAGAAGGGCGCGATGGCTTGGTCGCCGGTATTGGTGGGCGCAAGGCAGAGCAGCATGAAAGCGGCCAATACCCGAATTTTGCTCGCCGACGCGACCAAGTTCAGCTATACGTCCTTTGCGATATTTTCCGATTTGGGGGCGTTCGACGAAATTATTACGGATGACCGGCTTGACGAGCGTGAAGTCGGCGTTGTCCGGGATTCGGGCTACGCGCTGCGCGTCGTCTCGGCGGAAACCTAGAAGGATCGAAAACAGGGAGGGATGCGGTCATGAAGCTTGCGACCATTCGCTTGAACGGGAAGGAATCGGCGGCGCTCCATACTTCGCGAGGCTACTTGACAATCGAAGCCGTTAATCGGGCCTGCGGAGCCGATTGGCCGGAAGACCTGCTGGAACTTATTCAAAGCGGAAGGCTGCAGGATCTGAAGGAATGGTATCGCGACGGCGGAGAACGGCTGCTGGCGGCTGCGCCGACCGTATCGCAAGAGAATGCCGAACTCAAGCCTTTGTACCGCAATCCGGGCAAAATATGGGGGATCGGCATGAATTACGTCCGGGACGAGGCGGAGCTTCGGCATAAGCCGGCGGATGAGGAGCCGGTCGGGTTCATGAAGCCCGCGACGGCGCTGATCGGTCCGAACGATGCCATTCTTCTCCCATCCGGCGCCGGCACGATTACCGCCGAAGCGGAGCTGGCGATTATAATCGGCAAGCGATGCCGCCATCTGACGGAGGAGGAGGCGCATACGGCGGTCGCGGGGTTTACAACCGCATTGGACATGACGGCTGCAGACGTCCACGGCCGCAATCCGCGGTTTCTGACGCGCGCCAAGAGCTACGACACTTTTCTTAGCTTGGGCCCGCAGCTCGTTACGCCGGACGAGATTCCCGACGTTCTTCGGTTGTCGGTGTCGACCGTGCTCAACGGCGAGGAGGCGTTTCGAAACCGGATTTTCAATATGAAGTTCCGTCCGTGGCACACCGTGGCATTCCATTCCTCGTTCATGACGCTGCTTCCCGGGGACGTCATCTTGACCGGCACGCCGGGGCCGGTCGTGATCCGGGACGGCGATACGGTCGAATGCCGCATCGACGGCTTCGCTCCGTTGGCTAATCCCGTTGCCCGGCTTGAGGACGAATGAATGAATCCAAGAGAGCGATATATTTCATTAATTCCGATACGCCTTGAAATTGTACCAGGAGCTTATGATCCAACCTTTGGAGAGCAAGCCGAAACGAGCGATCCAGCTTTGAAAAGTTGTGTATTTCTAAGTCCTTCAGAAGGTCCTTCAAGTTTTCGATATAATAGATGGTTTTTCTTAAGCTGCTGATCACAAATATCTTTCTCATCTCAGACTCGGTAAACATCCGATAACCGTTTTCCGGGTCTCTCTTCGAGGTTACCAGCCCCTCCTTCTCCCAATGTCGAATTGCGGATGTATTGACTCCGGCGAGCTCCGCCACTTTGCCAATGGTCATCGAATCGGTTAATTTCGCCTTGCGGTATTGGCTGAAATCGGTGTTTTTGATGATCGCCAGCACATCTTCGACCCTCTGTTTTTCAAACTGCATATCGTGAAGCTGGTTGTTCACCAGCCAAATGGCATCCATGATATCCCCATGCTTGATTTTTCGCATCGCATCGTAGACGACAGGAATCTCGAATCCCATCAATAATAGCCGAATGGCAGTAAAGGCTTGAACATGTACGGACGTGTAGGTTCTATGGTTGCCTGTCGTTCTCGGTACATCAGGAATTAAACCCTGCTCTTCATATCTCCGTAAAGTCGTGGTGCTTACGTTCAGTTCGCTGGCGATTTGAGCAGGCGTAAATACATTTGTCATGGGCTCACTCCCCTATATTAAAGTCAAACCTTTAAGTGCTGCATTAACATAATAACGAATAAAACGTGATACGAGCATAACTTCTTCCCGGCAAACCGATAGATTGCGTCAATGTTGTATCGTAGAGATATAACCTGTCTGGGAGTGATAAGAGTGATAAAGCATGTGACATTGAATGACGGTTCAAAATTGGAGGTTCAGTTGGCGGGAGACTCCGGCCGTAAAGTGGTCATGCTGCCAACCGCCAAAAAATCGGTTTCCGGCCAAGAAGCTGCGAACTTAAAAAGGTGGGGCGTCGATCCCGAGCTGGGAAAAAACTTTGTCGAAGGACTTTCCGACACGTTTCAGGTTTTACATTTTGATTATGAAGGTCACCTATTCGAGCATCCGCAGCCCGATCGGCTTACGCCTGACAACATTACGCAAGACTTCTTGCGTATAGCCGATGAAATGCGTGTAGAGAAGTTTAGCTACTATGGCTACTCCTGGCTGGCTCTCGTCGGATTACAGTTGGCTATCCGAACAAAACGAATGGAAAGTCTGATTATGGGGGGATTCCCGCCATACGAAGGGCCTTATCGAGAAATGATGACCGTAACGACGAAGACTTATTTGCAAGCGATAAACAACACGGCCGTCACCGACTTTCAACCGCAGGACAATGTCGGCCTTGATGAATGGGATTGGGATAACGTCCAGGTTCAATTGGATCCGAATCAAACCAAACAATTTTTCACCTTGTACGGGAACCTGATGGATTTTGACGACAAGTTCGTTCTGGACAGATTAGATCTTCCTAAACTAACCTTCGCAGGAGAAAAAGACACGATTGTGTACGGGGAGAACTTCGGAAGCGTAACGGTGGATATCGTCGGTTTATTGCGAAAGCATGAAGCCGCGCTTAAACGATCGGGTTGGGATGTCCGGCTCATAGCGGGAACGGATATGGATCATACAAAAGCCATGCAGCCCGAAGCTGTTCTGCCGCTGATTAAACCTTGGTTGGTTGATAAATTATTGAGGTAGCGGAAGAGCTAAGCCGAATTATGATCGGCTCAGCTCTTTTTCGTTGTGTCCCCGTTTTGGTTTATGCTTAAGACGTATGGTTTGCTTCTACTTGCTTATTCATCCGTGGTGCGTAGGCAAAGCCCCCGGAGATGGAGGACGACGATCCGCTCAATCGTCTCTGCCGTGTATTGCTCGGGGCGAAGCATTGCGAGGATCGACAAGCCTTCGACGACCGCGGCCAGTCTAAGCGTTTCGAGTTCTAGGTCTATCGACGGGAGAAGAAGCTCCGCGCCAGCCAGAATTTCGAGGACCGTTTTTGTCAGGTAATGAAGTCCGTCCGTGAGCTCGTTTCTTTTAACCCGCAGCGTCGAACTCGTGAGGGAACGGATGGCGAATACCCACCAGACGCCGGTTGGGGTTCGTTTCTCCGAATTCGTAGGGAGCAGCTCCAAAAGCACTTCCTTCGCGGCTATTATCGGAATACGGCTTATCTCCAGCCCCTCTGCCTTATGAGCTCTCCTTGTCAAAAAGTAATCCACGATAAACAGCAGCAGCTCGTCCTGCGTTGAAAAATAATGCCGCAAGGCGCCCGGCGACAATTTTGCCTCGGCGGCAATGGCGCGGATAGACGCATGCTCAATCCCTTTGGCCTCGATGATGCGCCATGCCGATTCGGCGATCAATCTCCTTTTTTGTTCGTGGTCCACGATTTTCGGCAACGGCAAACACCTCTTGTTTTATTTGACACACTGTATTAAAATAAAAAAACACAGCGTGTTATTTAGAATTATATTCTGTTATATCGTATCGCGGCTGCCGCGTCAATTATACTGCAGCTTGTCGCGATTGACGGGAGGGGAGTTCGGTGCATGACGAGCATCAAGGATTTCGTTATCATCCGACCTGTTATATTTGCAAAAGAGAGTTTGACGTCTTCGAAGGAACTCAGGCTTACGACCGCGTGAAACGAAACCAAAAAGGCATGCATTGCTGCGAAGATTGCAAGACCAGGATCGAACTTGAAGCACGCTTGCGGTTCGGAAGACGATTGCTGAACGATACAAATTAGGCTCCGAGACGCTCATAAACCCATTTTACATGAGACCCGATGAATCAAAAAAGCAATATCGCCCGTCATAATCGGAAATTTAATTAATGGAATCCGTCCCGGCTGTCTTCTCGACAGTCGGGCGTTCTTCGTTTGAAGGCATCGGATAAACCATTAATCGAAAAAGAGACGCCGCAGGCTTGACCTGGAGTATACTCCAACCTGTAACATACATAACGCAGGCGGGAAGAGAGCCATATTACCATTTGGAGGTGGATAGATTATGGAGTTGGAACCGACCTACACGATTACGGATATTTCCAAGCGAACAGGTCTTAGCCATGATACGATTCGCTACTATGAGAAGATTAATTTGATCCCTGGGCCTGCCCGCAGTGATAGCGGCCAGCGTGTGTACGCGCAGCTCGATATGGATCGCTATATATTCGTTTCCATTCTCAAGAAAACGAATATGCCTTTGAAGAAAATTCAGAGCTATATGGATCATTCCTCCAGGCAGGAATACGAAGTGTGCTACGCTGTGCTGAAGGAGCATGCTTCCCGAATTGAATCGCAAATGGCGGATATGCTGGCAACGCTGGATATTTTAAGGTACAAGCTGAAGCATTTTGAAGAATTGAAGACGGGCGATTTTCTTCAGCAGCACGAAGAGGACGTAAAGTGAACTGCACCCGACATAAATAGAATTGGAGGCATTTACTATGAGCACTGAACTGACTAAACATGAACCCGTAGGGTCTGGCTTCGGACCGCGAACAACAGCACAGGAAGCTCTTGAAGGCAAAGATCTGACAGGCAAAGTGGCTATCGTGACAGGTGGATACTCCGGTCTTGGGCTGGAGACTACGCGCGTTCTTGCTGGGGCAGGAGCGACAGTCATCGTACCTGTCCGCTCGCTTGAGAAAGCCCGCGAAATATTGCAAAATATCCCCGGCGTTGAAATGGATACGATGGATCTGGCCGATCCGGAATCGATTGACGCTTTCGCAGAACGCTTCCTAAGGTCCGGCCGGCCGCTTCACATGCTTATCAATGGAGCCGGCGTGATGACTCCAGCCAGCCTGGAGCGCGACCAACGCGGCTATGAGGTGCAATTCTCTGTAAACCATCTGGGACATTTCCACCTGACAGCCCGTCTGTGGCCGGCACTGAAGCAAGCTGGCGGTGCAAGAGTGGTAACGGTATCTTCGCAAGGACATCGCCTTGCGGGCGTGGACTTTGAAGATCCGAACTATGAGAAGCGCGAATATGAGAAGTGGGGAGCCTATGCACAGTCCAAGACGGCGAACGTCCTCTTTACGGCAGAGCTTGACAAGCGAGGCAAGGCGGATCAAGTTCGCGCCTTCTCGGTTCACCCGGGAACGGTCATTGCAACTTCGCTTTCCCGCCACATGTCCCATGAGGAACTGGAAGCGGCTGGGGCGTTTGATACAAGCGGCCGTCTTTACAGCGACTACGGCGACGATCTGAAGACGATTGCAGAAGGTGCGGCTACTGCGGTCTGGGCAGCAGTAAGCAACAAGCTGGATGGCAAAGGAGGCGTGTATCTTAAGAATGTTGACATTGCCAAAGTATTCCCTACGGACTCGGATGTTCATGACGGCGTTACTCCATTCGCTGTTGACCCGGAGAATGCCGTGAAGCTCTGGACATTGAGCGAGAAGCTCACGGGCGTATGCTTTCTAGATTAAGGCTACCATCCCCGGTGATTCTCCGAGTGGTTCAGCGTGCACAAGCTCGTCGCGAGCCCCCCGGCCGTTACCGTCGTAAACGAGAGTAGAAAATTGTCACCCGGGAGCAGCAGCTCGCCGAGTCCGATGACGATCAGATCGATCATCATAATGATAATGCCGACGTTGACCGGCAGCAGCTTCGAGATGAATTTGGCAAGCAGGTCCGTGCCGCCCGTCGTGCTGTCGAAGCGGATCATCGTACCGAAGCCTGTTCCGATAATCAAGCCGCCGACGACGGATCTCGTGAACGGGGTCCATTCCACGTAGTAGAGAAAATAATACTGGTACGGCTCGAGCAGATCGATCACGTAGCTGGAGAACAGCAAGCCGATGATGCTGTAGTACAGCATGCTTCGGTTATAATGCCAGGCGAGCGCGAAGATCGGAATGCTGCAGCAAATCATGACCAGCCCGACTTTGATATGAAACAAGTAGTTGACGATAAGCGAAATCCCGATCACGCCGCCGTCCAGCACGCCCAGCGGAACGAGAAAGAAATTGATGCCGATCGCGATGAGAAAGCTTCCGATAAGGATCGCGGATATTTTCCGCATCGACAGCACATGAATCAGCCCCCTGATACAGCCTGTCTGATATATATGCGGATGCTTGTCATTTTGTTCCAGTTAAATGAGGGAGAGGCAGCCCCATAAGGTGACGAACCTTAAGCGGGCTGCCTCTTTCGTCAGACGGAGCCGAACTTTTTCTCGCCGCGCGGGCTGTCGCCACTATCGTCCGGCTCCAGCGTGATGCCGATCGCGTCGAAGGTGAGGGTGCCCGACGCGATCGGCAGCGACAGCACGCCGATCCCCCGCTCATCGACCCGGAACGTGCCGGCGCTGCGCCGCTTGCCGTCCTCCAGCAGCCACACCTGGTAAGCTTGTGTATCCGTCGTCGCTTCCGCCCCGAATACGTAGACGATGAACTGCTTGCTGTTCCCGTTGTCGACGATGCAGGCGACGCCGTAAGAACGGGCCGCTCCGGCCGTTTCCGGCTTCAAGGAGACGAGCCGTTCGATGCTCGCCGCCGGAATGTCCAGCGCCTGCTCGACGGTCAGCGGAGCCGCCGTGCGCTCGCGGTACAAGCCGTAGTTCCAGACGGAGCCCGCGACGAACGCGATGGCCGCGGCCGCGATCGCGGCGCGAGCGAACCAGCGCCGAGCGGCGGGGCGCCGGGCGACAGGGCCGCCGTTCCCGGCGTCCGCGGCGAGAGCGGCGGCCATTACCTGCTTCTTCAAATCCTTCGGCGGTTCGATTCGTTCCATATTTCCGGGGAACGCCTCCCATACGAGACAAAGCTCATCGATTTCGGCCCGGCATTCGGCACAGTCCGGAAGATGACGCTCGAATGCCTGTTTTTCTTCACCGGAGCATACGCCGGATACATAATCCAGGCCTATGCTGCAGATGCGGTCATGCCCGTTGTCCTGCATCACATTCCTTCCCCTTCCGCCAGAAGATGCCTTCGCAATATTTTCAAAGCCTGATGCAGACGGTTCTTCACCGTGCCGAGCGGCTGGTTATAGAGAGCGGCCAGCTCGCTTAAGCTGAAGCCCTGCCAATAGAAATGCTCGAGGAGCATAATTTGCTGCTTCGTTAAATGCCGGTACGCGGCGCGGATTCTCTCCTTCTGCGAATCCCTCACGGCGCTGTCCTCCGGGGACGGGGCGAATTCGTCCGGAATCCGCTCCAGCTCCTCCGGCAGAAGGGCGACGAGGCCTATGTTCCCCCGCCGTTCCTTGCGCTGCCAGTCGATCGTCAAATTGCGGGTAATGGTGATCAACCAGCTGGAAAACCGGCCTTTATCGGGATTGTAATCCGACTCGGTCGTCCACAGCCGCAGGAACACCGATTGGACGATATCCCTTGCGGCCTGCTCGTCCTTCAGCGCCTTCATGGCGAACGAATAGACGAGCGAGGCGTATCGGTCGTACAAAATGGCGAGCGCTTTATGCTGCTTCCCCTTGATCAGCCGCATAAGCTCGTAATCGGAAAGATTCCGCATGCGTGGTTGGCCTCCAGAACAGGCTTAAATATGTTCCATCTTATCAAAAGAGAGGGAAACCGTATACGGCTTCCCCCCCGGCAATTCCGTCATTCGTCTTGGACGATGATTTTCCCTTGCATTCCCGGATGCGGCTTGCAATAATACGAAAATTTCCCGCCTTCCGCGAACGCGACTTCCGTCGCTTGCTCCAGCTCCAGCATGCCGGTGTCGAACGATTCGTCGTCCGCCGTGGCGGTATGCCCGATCTCGTCCTTATTGACGAACTTGACGCGGTCACCCGCTTTAATGGTCAGTTCGGCGGGCGAGAAAGCGAAGTTCGCGATCTCCACGACGTGGACTTCGCCGCCGTCATCGGTCGGCTCGGTGCTCGGGGCCGGCGTTGCCGTAGGCTTCGCGGTCGGCTTGGCCGTCGGTTTCGCCGTAGGCTTCGGGGCGGCGGACGGGTCCGGCTTCTCGGTGTCTCCGCCATCGTGGCCATGGCCGGAAGCCTCATGCGGCTTAGCCGAAGCTGCGGGTGACGCCGGCTCCGCGCTTGCCGGCTCGGACGCGTCCGCCGGAGAGGCGGTTTCCGTCTCCTGCGGCTGCTCCGTAGCGGCCGGCTGCTCCGTTTCAGCCACCGCGGAAGGCTCCGTCTCCGCCGAAGCGGCCGGCGACGCGGCCGGCGATGCATCGGGCTGTCCCGCTCCCGGCTCGGCATTCGAGCTGCATGCGGAAAGGAAAGCGAAGCATAGCAAGGTGCACAGAAGAAGCGGCAGCGATCGGCGAAGCTTCAGCATGCGCATGCCTCCGTTCATTTGACGATAATTTGGCCGGTCATGAATTGCTTATGCGGTTCGCAGAAATAATTGTAGGTACCGGCCTTGTCCAGCGTAATTGTGAACGACTCGCCTTGCGCCAGAAGCGGCGTCTCGAAGGAACCGTCCAGCGCGACCGCGTTGTGCTTCATCTCGTCGTAGTTGGTGAAGACGACCTTGGAGCCCGCTTCGACCGTCAGCGGCTCGCTCCCGAACGAGAACTGCTTAATGTCCACGTTGTACGTTTTGGTCTCGGTCTCTTCGGCTTCGCCGAACGTCTCCGGATCGATGACAAACCAGACTTCGTTCACGTTCTGCCCCTTGACGTCGCCGCTAGCGGTATCCTGGATGAAATAATAAAGCGGGTAGCCTTTGTACGTTGTCTGCTTCGTGCCGTCGGGACGGGTAAGCACCGAGAAGTCGTCCGGGTTCATCGAGCCGGGAATTTGCAGCTGCTCCGCGTAAAATACGGGCCAGTTCACCAGGCATTGCCCTTTGCACGCATCGAGGTCCTGCTCGTCCTTCGTAAAATAATAGAGCGCGCGCCCGTTCTGGTCGGTCAAATAAGCGCCGAGCTCGGCGCTTTGACCGAGCAGGATCCGGTCGTCCGGCAGCTTGGCGTCCGCGGCGACGACGCCTCTGGCTTGCAGCGCCGCGAACAGCTTCGCGCCGTCCGCGGTATCGACGGACAGCGATTCGATCAGCGCCGTCGCGATATGCGCGTTCGTCAGGGAAGCCACTCCCGCGATTTGGCTCAAGCCTTTGTCCGCGGCGAATGCCTCCGTCTCCGCGTAAGCGAAGTCCGTGCCGGAGCGGAAGCCGGCGATCTCGAGCAGCACCTTGTACAGCTGCCGGGAGCTGATGCCCGCCGCCGGGTCGAACTTGCCGCCGCCGACGCCGTTCCAGCCGTATTCCGGATGGTTTTTCAAATAAGCCAGAATGGCCCGATTAGCGGTGCCGACCTGGCCGGCATCGGAGAAGTTTTCGCTGCCGGCGTAAGCCATCGCTTCGTCCAGCAGCCCTTGAAGGCGAAGCGAAATGATGGCTGCCTGCATCCGGGTCGATGTTTTGCCCAGATAGGCGTCGTTCACGCCGCTGCCGTCCCCGAGAAGCAGGCCGAGCTCGGCCGCCGCTTCCGCGTCGGTCTTCACGGCCGCCGCCTCGTTCCCCTCGGCCGCCGCGCCGAATGCGAGCAGCGAGCTTAAGACCAGGATCGCGGCGAATAAAGCCAGCTTTAACTTTTTGGCATACATAATTGATAACCTCCTTAAGGATAGGGATTCCATAAGAGGTAACGAACGAATGGGCGGAACGGTTTGAGCGATCGCGAAATTTATTGTTGGCCGAGTGTGATTATGAAGAGATCACGATCAAGTACTACAAAATTTGGGACTATTAAATATTTATGCTTTAGGTATAATTTGGATAATCGATTGAATGGCTATTGCCCATTTTATGGAGCTATCCAAAGAGGATTTATTTGAAATTACTGGCGGCATTGCAGGAGCTGTTGGTGGAGCTGTTGTCGGAGGCATATAAGAGTATGGAGGGATATTGTGAATAAACAAAAAAGGGCTCTTATCATTATAGGGTTACTATTAATGCTATCATTTTTAGTGCAAGTGATTACTAATTTTGATGAAAAGGGAAGTACTTTTTATTTATACTCGGGACTATTTATTGCTTCATTATTAACCAATATCTTTTATATGTATTCGTATATAAAAGAAAAGAAAAAATGAAATCATTATGCGGCAGTTTCCTATAAAAAGGCTTCCTCGTTACAGCAAACGGATAGGTTCTGTAGGATAGCAGGGAAGCCTTTCCGTTAATTATTGGGGCGTCATCCGAGAGACGAGAGGGGAATGAAGCCCCGCAGCACGGGAACGATTAACGGCTGCGGGGTTTTTGCCCTACACTTTTTGCAGTTTCGAAGGGTTGTTGATCTTGTAAGGGACGGGGTGCTTCGTCAGCTTCTTGGCTACGATCTTGCATTCGAAGGCGATGGTATCCCCGATGTCCAGCTCCAGCTTCTTGAGCGTTGCGCTATGGCTGGACCAAGCCGCGCCTACCTCGAGGGCGGGCTCTTCGATGACGGCCGCCTCGTAGATGACGACCTCGTCCTCCGTGTCCGAGAAATTGTTCGGCACCGTCGTAAACTCCTTGACGGTCGCGGTCATTCTCACCTTCTCTTCCGGCAGCTGCAGCTTCTGCGCCTTCTCTTTCTTCGCCTTTTCTTTCGCTTTCGGAGCCTCTTCGGCAGGAGCGGTCTCCTCGGCTTCAGACTCCTCGTCCGCGGCTGCGGTAATGGCCGCCGCTTCGGCTTGCACCGGTTCGGCCGCGCCCGCGGCTTCCGCTTCTACTTCGGCGGCGCTTTCCTGTCCTTCCGATTTGCTCTCGGCCGGCGCCTGCTTCGCACCGTAGCTCGATGCCTGCATCTCCTTCAAGTAGGAAGGATGGATGCAGTGAAGCTGCCCGTTGTCGAATTGAATGACCGCGGCCATGTCGTCCACATAGCCGACGATGCCGCATGCCAGGTTCATGCCGTTCCCTTTGTAGAAGAACGGTTTGGTTTTGGCCGCTTTTTCCGACAGCAGCCCCCACTCCTTGCATTTCGTTATTTGCGCCGCTTCGTCCCCGAAGGCGGTATAGGCGCCCGGTTCTATCGCAAAATGGTGTGCCAACGTTCATACCTCCATTTGTACTGGCATTCGCTATAGCCAAACTATATCATGATCCGTCCGCCAATGAAATGTCTTCCGGTATTTCGTTATCTTGCTTTCCTATTCGCAAAACCGTACAGACGGGCGCCGGAGGGGGTATACTGGGGATGGAGGTGATCGGCATGAAAAAGTCTGGCGATAACGGATTGACAGAGGAGCTGTGGGAGGCGATCGTACGGAACGACGCTTCTTACGACGGCCGGTTCATCTACGCGGTGGAGACGACGGGCATATGCTGCAGGCCGTCCTGCAAATCGAGAGTGCCGAACAAGAACAACGTCCGCGTCTTCCGAAGCGTCGGCGAAGCGCTGTCGGCCGGATTCCGTCCGTGCAAACGGTGCAAGCCTACCGGAGAGAAGCTGCCGGATCAGGAATGGGTCGCGCAGATCTCGGCATGCATCGACCGGAATTACAATGAGGCGCTTACGCTGGACGTTTTGGCCGATATGTGCCATGGCAGTCCGTATCATTTGCACCGCACGTTCAAGCGGATCAAAGGCATGACGCCGGTGGAATACATCCAGCAGACGCGCGTCAGCCGGGCGATCGATTATTTGACCCGTTCGAACAAATCGGTCGCGGATATTGCATCGACGGTAGGATTGCCCAATACGCCGTATTTCATCACGCTGTTTAAAAAGAAAACCGGGCACACGCCCGCCGATTTCCGGCGAATCAACCGGAACGGGATGGAGGGATAACGTTAATGAACAGGAAGGACGGCAAGCCGATTTATTGGTCGCTGCTGGCGCGCGAAGGGTGGAGCCTGCATATGGCGGCCACGCCGGAAGGCTTGTGCTTCGTAGGCTCGCAAAATAAACCGTTCGACGAGCTTCGCGACTGGGCGGCCCGCCGCTTCCCGGGCGGATCGCTCGTTCGGGACGACGGGCGGCTGGAGCCGTACGCCACGGAGCTGGCCGAATATTTGCAGGGCAAGCGCCAATCGTTCACCGTTCCGTTCGACTGCGGCGGCACGGCGTTCCAGCTGGCGGTATGGAACGCGCTTCGCTGCATTCCTTACGGGGAGGTCCGAACGTATTCGGATATCGCGGAGCAGATCGATAAGCCGTCGGCGGCGCGGGCGGTCGGAGCGGCGATCGGCGCCAATCCGGTCTTGATCACGGTTCCGTGCCACCGGGTCGTCGGCAAGGACGGCACGATGACGGGCTACAGAGGCGGGCTTCCGATGAAGAAGCGGCTACTGCAGCTTGAACGGGAAAGCGTCTAGCGGACGGAGAGAGGAGCGGTCATGCCTACGGAATTGTTCGATAAGTATCCGAAGACGGTTCTCAACAAAGGGACTGGCTTCCTGTCGGGTTACACCCACTCCCTCAACCCGTATACGGGCTGCTCGTTCGGCTGCTCCTATTGCTACGTCCGGCAAATGCCGGCCGCCGCGTTCCGCGGGGCGGAGTGGGGAACCTGGGTGGATGTGAAGCGGGAGGCCGCGGACGTGCTGCGAAAGCAATTGAGGAGCGCGAAGAAGAAGGGAAAGGTAACGATCTTCATGTCCTCGAGCACCGATCCGTATCAACCGGCCGAGTACAAGGAGAGAGTGACGAGATCGCTGCTTGAGGCGATGATCGACGATCCGCCCGATTTTTTGCTCGTGCAGACGCGCAGCCCGCTCGTCCGGCGGGATATCGATCTATTGCTGCAACTGAAGGATAAGGTCAGAGTCAGCATGACGGTGGAGACGGACCGGGACGATATGCGGAAGCTGTTCACGCCCGGCGCTCCGCCCATCGAGGCGCGGCTAACGGCGCTGCGGCTGCTCGCGGAAGCGGGCGTACCGGCGCAGGCGGCGATCGCGCCGGTGCTGCCGAGCAGCGAGGCGTTCCCCGGGCTGCTGAAGCCGCTCGTGAACCGCGTCTGCGTGGACGACTACCATATGGGAGACGGCAGCGGCGGAAGGCGGACCCGGCAGTTGGGCATCCGTTCGCTGTATGAACGCAGCGGGCTCGAGGAGTGGTACGGTCCCGAAGCTTACCGCATCGTGGTGGACCGGCTGCTGCGCGTCTTCGCGCCAGAGCAGGTATTCGTAAGCCAGAAAGGCTTCGAGCCGTAACAATAAAGAAGGCGCCATGCCCGCAGGATCAAGGCGACGATCCTCTTGGCATGGCGCTTTCTTCAGCGCCTATTCGAACTCCAGCACGACCATGGCATGGCATTCCAGCTCGGGTACCGTGTAGGAGACGATATGGCGGCCGGAGCCTGCGGGATCCGGTTGCTGCTCGTACGGAAGCTCCGTCCCCTGCGGGTTCGGCGTATGGCGGTGCGAGGAGAACGCGAACAGGTCGCGGTTGAAGTAGGCGTTCTCGCGAACGCCCCACACGGATGCGCCCGGGGCCGCGATCGCTTCCTGGCCCTGCTCGTACATGACGAACGCGGCCGGCAGCAGCGGACCGGGCCGGAAGTCCGGCCGGAAATAGCTCGGCCGGATCGCGCACTCGCCTACCCGCTGCGCGCCCAAATCGACGGCGAACGTGCCTTCCTCGCAGAGGGCCGACACGCCCGATGCGAACACTTTCCCTCCCCCGTCCGCATAAGCGGCCAGCTTGGCGCGAAGCTCGTCGTCCGAGCGGGCATGGTCCGGCAGGATCAGAACGCGGTAGCGGGAGAAGTCCGCCTCCCGGTCGATGACGTCGTATAAATAGTGGCCTTCCAGCAGCATCCGCAGCGCGCCGACGTCGGAGCCTTCATGCGCGCCCCTGCCGATCACCGATTCGAGGCTGAGCAGCGCGACGTCGGCGATGCCGGCGCTGCCTAGAAGCCACGGCTCCTTCTTCTCCAGCTCGCCGTACGCTTCGCCGATCAGCGCGTAGGTGGCTTCGTCCATCAGCCCGTTCGGATGCAGCTGATCGCCGACGGAGCAGCGGGCGCCGTTGGCGGCGCTGAGCGCCGTCTCGTAACGGAGCGCGTTCGGATGCTTGTACCCGCCGAATTCTCCCCAGGACAGATGGAATTTGCCCGTCATGCCGAGGTAGTCCATGCCGAGCGTCTCCGCGTAACGGGCCGATAACGGGAAGTGGTCGTAGCCCCAGCCTCCGGTCGGCAGCGATTCGAGCTCCAGATGGCCGTTGATTGCGGCGAGGTCCCGTCGTCCGCGCGTCATGTGCGAGGTGTTGTGGAACACATGCAGATCGGGCCGGTGCCGGTGCACCGCATCATTCGTCCGCCGGGCGTAGTTCATGTAGGTGCGCTCCCACACCGCTCTCATCGCCTGTTCGTCGCGCGGGTCGCCGCCTTCGCTTCTGACGGCAGCGACGCAGTATTGGCAGTAGCACGGCTGCACGCCTACGATATCGAGGAAGATGCCGTCGGCGTCGTAGCGCCGCACGACCTCTTCGATCTGCGTGACCAATACGTCCAAATACGGGGTGTTCATGCAAAATAAATGATAGCCGGGCTCCATGAAGCCCCGCGTCCAACACGTCTGGTCGTCGCGGCTGCGGCCGAGCCAGCCGGGCTGCTTGCGCGCGAGCTTCTCGTCGAGTCCCGCGGACAGATAGACCGGCGTCTTGACCCCAATTTCATGCGCTGCTTCGATCTGGGCGCCGAGCAGGTCGAAGTCGAGATGGGGGTGCATCTCGTTCGCTTCGCTCGGATGATACGCCCAGCCGTGATGGCATTTCGAGAAGACGGTGATGGAATCGACATGGCCGAGCCGGAGCATCTCCTGGAACTGCGCTTTGCTGAACGATTTGCCGATCCCCCGGATCGCTTCAGAGGTATGGAAATCCAAATGCACTTGCCGATAATTCATTCGCGGTAACCCTCCGTCCGTTTGTTTGCGCAATGGATGCGGGATCCTCGGGCGCCTTGCATCGCGCAGGCTCGTCCCGTTCCATGCGATAGGTTAAATATAGTTCGTTCCGGAGCGGTTATGGAGTGCGATTATCGACTTTCTTTAGCACATTTTCGACCAAAGGTCGTTACCCCGGCATCGGAGCCGGGGGACAGGCGGCTAGCTGAACATTTTGAAGGCATGCCGGATAATGTCGCCGCGGCTAATGATGCCGACAAGGACGCCGTTGCGCTCGATCGGCACCTTCTTGATCTGCTTCTGCCCGAGTATCGTGGCGATCCGCTCCACCTCCTCGTCCCATGGGGCGGTGACGACCTTCTTCTTGGCGATAGCCATGACGTTCAGGTCGAGAATCCGCTCCACCTTCTCCTCGAACGCTTCCGCGTCGCTGATTACGGTGGAATAATAGATAAAATTGACCACGCGGTCCTCCTTCTTGCCGATGTACCGCATAATGTCGCCGTCGCTGATGTAGCCGACGATTTCGTTGCGGTCGTTAATGACGGGCAGGCCGCTGATGCGGAACCGGATGAACCGATCGACGACCTCGCGCACCGTATCGTATTCCTTCACTTTGTACACGTTGCGGATCATGATCTCGTGAGCTTGCATCTTCTCATCCCCTTTTTTTTGACGTGGAACGGATGTAGGCTAACGCTGCCTTAAAATCCAAGCCGGACAAATAGATAGGTTTACAACCTATTAACTTTACTTTCATCATAGTGGATTATATCTTTATGCACAATGGTGCGTTTTGGCTACTATTAAAGCGTATGCATTCGCCCAAAGCAAGCGTGGATTTACGCTTTATTCCCGTTTAGACGCGTTTGAGAAATCCGCGAGATAGATAACTGTCAACACCAAATGAAAATTCCTCAAAATAATCAGTTGAAAATTCCCCATCAGAATCAAGATGCCCCCCTAGGGGGGCGGCCGAC
>NZ_JACXIY010000011.1 GCF_014705655.1 Paenibacillus arenilitoris
AAGAGCATCGGAAAGCCGTATGCGGGAAAACCGCACGTACGGTTTGATGAGGAGGGGCTGGTCACCCCAGCCCTTTACTCTACTACGCAATGAGCTGCGTCGCCATGGGGCGGACGAAGTTCTCATCGCGCCTTCAATTAAGTCAGTTCGTTTTTTGCCGAAAAAGCAATCCGAATAAATTTGCAAAAAAAATTAGCACATGTGTCGAAATTCCGGTCAGCCGTTCGTCGTTTTAATGAAACCGAACATATTACGGAAAAGGAGACAGATAAGAAAATGACACAAACCAATGAAATTCGTGCAAGCCAAATCAGACCGTTCCTGCTCGGCGGGGCGGCGACGGGGCCGCTGTTCTACGCGGCTTCCATCATCCAAGCGTTTACGCGTACCGGCTTTGATATTAAGCGTCATGCCATCAGCACGCTGACGTTGGGGGATCTGGGATGGGTGCAGAGCGCCAACTTTATCGTCACCGGCTTGCTCGCTTTATTGGCCGCCATTGGCATGCGAGGCTTGCTGCGAGGCGGCATTGGCGGCGTATGGGGACCTTTGCTCATCGGCATTTACGGGATCGGGATGACGCTGGCCGGCTTGTTTCGCCCGGATCCCGGATTCGGCTTTCCCGCTGGCGCGCCCGAGGGGATGCCGGAGGTCATGAGCGGCTACGCAGCCGTCCATTCGTTCGCTTTTTATACGGCTTTTACGGGATTGATCGCGGCTTGCTTTGTTTTTGCCCGCCGGTTTGCGGCGCAAGGCGAACGAGGCTGGCAAGTCTATTGCGTGGCGACAGGCATCGTCTCGCCGCTGCTAATCGCAATCGGTATGAGCTTGAACAGTTGGATCGGCGTCGTCATGGCGATTGCCGGAATGGCGGCTTTCGGATGGGTTTCGGTATTGGCGGCAAGGCTGCGCGCTGAAGCCGGTAACGCGTCGTTCCGATTGCATGGTACGGCCAAACGGGCTTGATTTGAAGCGTGATCTATATATTGGCTATGGACTTTTTGCATCATTGCCGATAAAATGAGAAAGAATATTTTAAAGGAGAGCGATAAGGATGGCCTTTCTAGAACTGTACTGATACCATGCGCATAGCCTCGACAATAATTTACCCCGAATGAGGGTTTATTTGCTATGTGTACGGGATAAGGTACGTTGTAGAAAGCTAGTCGCGAAACGAGCTTTGCCGCCAATTACGGCGCGAATACCGGGCTGAACATGGATGCAGCCGGCGGTACGCGGCGCGGTGCATGCCGTTTGCGCTCGTTCTACGGGATACCTATGCCAATTCGAAGTACACGGAGCAGCCCTCCGTGTGCTTTTTTGTTTTTGGAGAAAATAACGATGGATAGGAGAGATGGCATATGCAGTTCTTGTTGTTCTATTGATACGGGCCGGATTTACCAAAATCAAGCCCGTATCGATGACGAATCGATACGCTTACTTTATTAGGAGGTATCGATTGATAATGGAAAACACGATCATGGAAAGTCGCAAAAATTGGAAGCAAGTATTGCTTATGCTTTATTCCGGACAATTCTTTTCTTTGCTGAGCAGCGCCGCGGTGCAGTTCAGCATCATTTGGTGGCTCACGGATACGACCGGGTCGCCGCTCGTGCTGGCCATGGCGGGCATCGCGGGCTTTTTGCCGCAAGCGCTGCTCGGGCCGGTCGCCGGCGCCTTCGTGGACCGTTACTCCCGCAAGACGATGATGATTGCGGCGGATATGACGGTGGCGCTCGGTAGCATCGCCTTGTTTGCCGCGATGTCCTTCGGCGAGCCGAGCATCGCGCTCGTTATTATCGTACTCATGGTCCGCTCGCTCGCCACGGCGTTCCATATGCCGGCCATGCAGGCTTCCGTGCCGCTGCTTGCACCCGAAGAGCATCTGACCAAAGCCTCGGGCTGGGGGCAGATGGTCAGCTCCATTACGAATGTCGCCGGACCGGCCGTCGGAATGGCCCTTCTTGCGGCGAGCTCGATTCAGTGGGTATTGCTGCTGGACGTGCTGGGTGCGGTAATTGCAAGCGGCGTACTGCTGTTTATCCACATTCCGAAGCCTGCGGCAGCCGGAGAGCAAGCGGAAGACCGCGCGGGCCTCATAGCGGAAATGAAAGAAGGCTACCAAGCCATCGCGAAACATCGCTTGCTTTGGAAGCTGACCATGTTAATGACCGCAATAGCCGTTCTCTTTATTCCGATCGGGACGTATTTTCCTCTTATGGTAAGGAACCATTTCGGGAAAGGGGTCGTGGAAGCGGGCGTCGTCGAGACGGTGTTCGCGATCGGTCTGATCGCCGGCGCTTCGCTCGTAGGGGTGCTGGGCGACCGGCTGGACAAAATCAAAACGATGGCCGCCGGCATGGCGCTCATGGGAATCGCCCTCTGCTTGTCGGGCTTGCTACCATCGTCCGGGTATTACGCGTTCGTTGTCATGAGCGCGCTTATCGGAATATCCGGTCCTTTATTCTCGGCTCCGTTCTATGCGTATGTTCAGACGGAGATCGAACCGCATTTGCTTGGCCGCGTGTTCAGCTTTATTACAAGCCTGTCACTGCTGGCTACGCCAATCGGGATGGGACTGGCAGGCGCGGTAACCGAGCTGACAAGCGTAGCGTTTTTATTTTCGGCGGCAGGTTTGCTTGTTATTCTGAATGCCGCGCTGACGTTAAAAGTAAAAAAATAGGAGGAGAGGCGCATGCAGTTTCTATTGTTTCATTGATACGGGCTTGAAGCGGATCAAGCTCGTATCGGTATAAGGCTGCCGGTACGAAATTTTATATTTCGGAGGTAGTGAACATGGAACAGCTAAGTTTTGAATTGGAAAATATAACGGTAACCTATTTGGATAGAGAAGTGCTGCGCATCGATCGGCTGGCCGTCCACCAATTCGACCGGATCGGCATCGTCGGCCGAAACGGCGCGGGGAAGAGCACGCTGCTGAAGCTGCTTGCCGGACGAATCGATCCGCAGACGGGAAGAGTGAACGGCTACGCGTCGCACGGCTATTTCGAGCAGCTGGAGGCTCCCGAAGCGGTGGAAGCCGATCCGGCTCTGCTCGGGCGGCTATCCGTTCCGGCCGATTCGGGACAGCTAAGCGGGGGCGAGCAGACGAGGCTGAAGCTTGCCGGTCTGTTTACGAATTACTATGAGGCGCTGCTGATCGATGAGCCGACGACCCATCTGGACCGGGACGGCATTGAATTTCTCGTCGACCAATTGCGCTACTATTATGGAGCGCTCGTGCTGATCAGCCACGACCGCGCCGTATTGGATGAGCTCGTCACGACGATATGGGAAGTCCAGGACGGCGAGGTGAAGGTTTATTCGGGAAATTACAGCGAATATCTGGCCCAAAAGGAGCTGGAGCGACTGCAGCAGATCCAGGCTCACGAGCAGTACGTGAAAGAAAAGAGCCGCCTGGAAAGGGCGGCGCAGGAAAAAATGAAAAAAGCGGAAAAGATCGCGCAGGCAGGAAGCCTGTCGAAGAAGGAAGCGAACGCCAAGGCGAACCGCATGTTCGAGACGAAATCGAAAGGCACGAGCCAGAAGGCGGTGCATCGCGCTGCGAAGGCGATCGAGCAGCGGATGGATAAGCTGCAGGAGGTCGAGGCGGTGCAGGAGGAGAGACCGATCGTATTCCGCCAGACGGAGGCCGTGAAGCTGCACAACAAGTTTCCGGTCATGGCCGACCGGATGACGCTTCGGGCGGATGGGAAGCTTCTGCTGGATGACGTAAGCTTCCAATTGCCGCTTGGCGGGAAGATTGCGATAACCGGCCCGAACGGCGCGGGGAAGAGCACCTTGCTGCGCCATATCGCGGAGCAGGGCGATGGAATTATTTTATCCCCGAAAGCGCGGATCGGCTATTTCCGTCAAATGAGCTACCGGTTCGAGAAGGACGAGACGGTGCTGCAATTCGTCAGCGGCCGGTCGGACTACGACGAGAGCTTCCTGAGAAGCGCGCTGCATGCGATGCGGTTCTCCGGCAACGACATTCGCAAAAACGTGAAGTCGTTAAGCGGCGGCGAAGCGATCCGCCTTCGCCTGTGCGAGCTGTTTCTCGGCGAATACAACATCCTGCTGCTGGACGAACCGACGAATTTTCTCGATATTCACGCGATCGAGGCGTTGGAGAGGTTTATCGCGGCGTACGAGGGGACGATCGTGATCGTCTCCCATGACAAGACGTTCATCCGGAACGTCGCGGACATCGCGTACGTCATCGAGGACCGGAAAATGAAGTTATAAGACCAAGGCTGAGCGTATTCGGGCTTCCGTGCCCGGGTACGTTCGGCTTTTTGGTTTGATTATATTTTTGAAGAGGGATCAGGCTCGGCCTTCGTTCTACGGTAATGTTTCATTAACCACTTGAAATACAAGAGCAGCAGGCTTTGCAAATAGAGGTACAGTGTGAACGAGTAGACGAGACGCCACTTCTGGTACGTAAATACTTTGGCGAGATTGCCGAGTTCCTCCAGCCCGACGCCCAGCAGGGAATAGGCAATCAGATACGGCAGCACATAGATTCCACGAACGTTCCACCGATCATAGAGGTAGACAAAGAAATAGGCAAACGGGAGATAGAGAAAATGCAGCAAGGCGTCCATGGCTTCGTATTTCGGACTGTCGTTGATGTCATAAAAGTTTAACGACGTGAATCCGATGGTTGCATCCATCAGTTTGGCCGTCGTCATGCCGTAGAAAAGAGTGAGAATGAATACGGTAACCGGAAATCGCTTGCGCAGCGGAATCATGACGGCATAGCCGCATACCAAGCCCGCGACGATGAACCATTCGTTGGCGTCGAACCGTTCGGGCAGCGGTAAAAAATTCATGGAAGCTTCACTTCCTTCCGGGCCAAATGGCGGAATAGCTTCATTCCGGCTAACGTCAGCAGGACGATCGCAAGCCAGGCGGCAGTCGACCACAAGCCTGTTTGGCTGGAGAAATACAGGATGCCTGCCCATTGTAACGCATACTGCGCCAAGACAAGCAAGGCGACGCAAGCCAAGGTCAAGGCCGACTTGGCCAAGCCGGAGCGCAGCGCCAAATATAGCTGAAGGTAGAACAAGACGAAGGCGGTAAAGACGACATAGCGGATGCACACGAAAGAAATGAGTTTATCAAGATGCCCTGAAACGGAAATAAGCTTCAAATTGTTGAACATGCTGAACTGGGATACATGGAAAAAATTCAACGTCATGCCGTTGAACAGCAGTTCGAACAAATGCATGTTTTTGGGCGCGGTCGCAAGCAATATAAGGAAAGCCAGCACGACGATCAAACTGACCGAGAGAACCATGGAATCATCCCGCCTTATCCAATCGCATTTCATTTCATTATGTGCCGCTTGATAAATTTTATCCTTCCGCTGCCAGCTATTGTCGGATACAAACAGTTCGCCGCTCAATGGCTGTACGGCACTCATGTTTTCTCTTATGATGGAGAGGAAAATCATTTATGCCGTAAAGGATTTGTGAAAATGACGACTCGACCTGCCGATGAAACCTTTCGCCGTCAATATAATAAAACGCTTGCGTCGATCGCGGCCATCACCCTGTTTATCGCCGTTCTCCTCGGCATGCGGTGGCTGTGGCTGGAAAACTATGCCGATCCGGATCACCCGCGGGCCGCGCAAGGGGTACTCGATCTGCGAGGGTTCGACCTCGTCCAATCCCGGCCGATCTCCTTGAACGGCACATGGGATTTCTATCCGGGATCGCTCGTTCCGGATCGCGAGGCCGGGCGGCCGGATCAACGTCCGACCTATGTTCGGGTGCCCGGGGATTGGCGCGGCGCCATGCCGGAGGGTAGCGGATCGTCGATGGGCGTCGGGACTTACCGGCTGCGCATTCTGATCGATCCGTCCGCCGCCGTGCCGCTTGCCTTTCGGATCCAGGATTATCAGGCGGCTATTAGCGTGTCCATCAACGGCCGTACGATGGCGGAAATGGGACATACGGGAGGCGGCGAGCGGCCTTATTCGCCGGATAGAAGACCGTTCGCGGTCGACTATACGCCTCCTCCGGGTACCGAAGTCGTCGAATTGACGATCCGCGTCGCGAATTTCGAAAGCCCGTTAACCGGGGGGATCACGAAGTCCGTCAAGTTCGGCACGCAAGCCGCCATCGGCCGCGAGCGCGGCTTGTCCGTCGACCTTCAGCTGATTGCCTTCGTCGTGCTGCTCCTTCATGCCCTGTATGCGTGTATTTTGTATTTTTTTAATCCGCGCGAGCGGATGTTTCTGGATTTTCTCCTGCTGCTGCTGGCTGCCGCCGTCTCGATCGTCAATTCCGACGATATGCTGCTGCTGCAGTGGGTGCCGCTTAATTACGCATGGGCGTTCAAAATCAGGCTGCTCTCTTACTTGTGGTTAATGTTTTTTATTTTAAGGATGGCGGGGCGGTTCTCGGGGACCGGCCTCGGCAATCGGTGGTTCAGGCTGTACGCCGCGTCGCTTATCCTTTATTCCGGGTTCATCCTGACGATGCCGACGCCGATCGTATACTACACGCGGGAATATTACGTTTTTAGCGTCTTGTATTTGCTGCCAATGGCCGGATTTTTTTATCTTATCGTAAGGATGGTCGTTCGAAATCAACGCGATGCCATCTTTTTATTGCTGTCGGCCGGCGCTATTTTGTCCAGCGTGATCTGGAGCATTTTTCTTGCCCGCCTAGACATCGGCGTCAGCTACCCGGTCGACATCCTCGCGGCGATTATCGGCTTCTCCTCCTACTGGTTCAAGCGCTACTTCCGCAATACGAGCCAAATCGGCAAGCTCAACGAGCGATTGCGGGAAATGGACAAGACGAAGGACCGGTTCCTGGCCAATACGTCGCATGAGCTGCGCACGCCGCTGCACGGCATCATCAACATGGCCCAAAGCATTGCCGAAAGAGAGAGGCGGAACATGAGCAGAAGAAGCGCCGAGGATCTGGAGCTGCTCGTGACGGTCGGCCGCCAGATGGGTCATTTGTTGAACGATCTGCTGGACGTGGTGCGGCTGCGCGAGAAGCGGATCGTCCTGCATGCAAGGCCGCTCGCGCTCCCGGCCGTCGTCCGCGGCGTCGCCGATATGTTGAACTATGCGATCGAGGGGAAGCCGGTGCGGATGAAGCTGGACATGCCGGCGTCGCTTCCGGCCGTTCTGGCCGACGAGAAGAGGCTCATGCAAATTGTGATGAATCTGCTGCATAACGCGATCAAGTATACCGAGGAAGGCGCCATTACTATATCCGCCGAGATCAGGGACGGCAGGATGGCCATCGAGGTGGCGGATACGGGGAAGGGAATGGATAAAGAGACGCAGCGGCGCGTTTTTATTCCTTACGAGCAGGGCGATCCGGGCATGTCCGACGCGAGGGGGATCGGCCTTGGCCTCGCCATCGGCAAGGAGCTGGCGGAGCTGCACGGCGGCGATCTGACCGTTCGCTCCGAGCCCGGCAAAGGATCGACGTTCACGTTGACGCTTCCTCTAGCCGGTGACGCCTGGCATGAGGCGGCGCCCCTTGCAGCCGCCGCAAGGGAGGACGCGTATGCGTTGCCCGAAGCCGGACTTCCGTTCGCGGATCCCGAAGCCGGACTTACGCTCTCGGACGACCTGCTGCCTCCTCCGTCGGCATCCGCGGCCAAGGGGGAGCAGGCCCGTATTTTGGCCGTGGACGACGAGCTTGTGAACTTGAGGGTGCTTGGGGGTATTCTGGAATCGGAGCCGTACAACGTCCGGTTCGCGACTTCGGCCAACGAAGCGCTGGCGCTGCTTGGATCGGAGCAATGGGATTTGCTGATCGCGGACGTCATGATGCCGCAGCTATCCGGGTACGAGCTTACGCGGCTCGTTCGGGAACGCTTCTCCGCGTCGGAGCTGCCCGTGCTGCTCCTTACCGCGCGAAGCGAACCGGCCGACGTGTATGCCGGATTCCAGGCGGGGGCAAGCGACTATGTCTCGAAGCCGGTGGATCCGATGGAACTGAAATACCGCATCCGGCTGCTGGTCGAGTCGAAGCGGTCCGTCGACGAGCGTCTTCGCATGGAGGCGGCTTATATGCAGGCGCAAATTCAACCCCATTTTTTGTTTAACACGTTAAATTCCATCATGGCGCTCAGCGAAATCGATCCGGACCGGATGCGCTTGCTGAACGATGCGTTCAGCTCGTATTTGCGAATCAGCTTTTTGTTTCGAAATTCGGAGAGGACCGTCGCGCTTGCGCAGGAGCTTGAGCTCGTACGGGCTTATCTGTACGTGGAGAAGGAGCGGCACGGGGACAGGCTAACCGTCCTCTGGGACGTGGAGGAAGGCGTTGCGCCGTTTCTTCCGCCGTTATCGATTCAGCCATTGGTGGAAAATGCGGTCCGGCACGGCATTCTGCCGAGGCCGAGAGGAGGCACGGTTCAAATTCGAATCGTCCGCCATGGAAACTCGACCCTCGTCCAAGTCGAGGATGACGGCATCGGCATGGACGAAGAGAAGGCCGGCCGCCTCCTGGACGCGCCGGTCGCGGGCAAGGGCGGTATCGGGCTGTACAACACGAATCGCAGACTGAAGCGGACGATCGGCGGCGGCCTTGTCATTCAAAGCATTCTAGAGAAAGGGACGGCCGTCTCTTTCGTCATTCCCGATTAGCCTCCGGTTCGGGCAACTCCGGCAAGCGATAAAAATCGGATAAAAAAGAAGATTACCTTGCGGCCTCACGGAGGAAATCCTTACAATGAACGTAATCAACCCGGGCTATAGGAGGAATTGTTCGAATGGATCAACGGTCAGCGATTGACGAGACGCTCGTGAAGCGATTGCTTGCGGCGCAATTTCCGCAATGGGCGCATCTCCCTCTGCGCAAGCTTGCCTCTACGGGGACGGACAACGCGATCTATCGGCTGGGAGACGAGATGGCCGTGCGGCTTCCCCGCGTCGAGTGGGCGGCCGGGCAGGCGGAGACGGAATACGCTTGGCTGCCGAAGCTGGCCCCGCATCTGCCGCTGGCCATCTCTCAGCCGCTTGCGCTCGGGACGCCGGCCGAGGGCTACCCTTGGCATTGGTCCGTGCACCGCTGGCTCGAAGGCGAGAACGCGACGACCGGGCGCATTGACGACCTGCGCCAGGCGGCGATCGATCTGGCCGGTTTCGTAGCCGCCCTGCAGCGGATCGATGCCGCTGGCGGCCCGCCTCCCGGTTTTGGGCGAGGCATGCCGCTCGCTACGCGGGACGCCTATGTCCGCGATGCCATCGCACAGCTGCATGGGACGATCGATACCGAAGCGGCGGCCTTGGCATGGGACGTTTCCTTGAAGGCGCCGGTATGGCAAGGGCAGCCGGTGTGGATTCACGCGGATATCCATGCCGGCAACCTGCTCGTCGATCGGGGGCGGATCAGCGCCGTCATCGACTTCGGCGGCGTAGGCGTAGGCGATCCGGCCGGCGATTTGCTGGTGGCATGGAGCGTCCTTACGGCCGATACGAGACCCGTCTTCCGGGAGGCGCTTCGGCCGGACGATGCCACCTGGGCGCGCGGACGCGGCTGGGCGCTGTCGGTCGGGCTGATCGCCCTCCCTTACTACCGGGACACGAACCCCGTTGTTGCGGCGATCTCCCGGCATATGGTCGATGAGGTTCTGATCGATTTCAAGAATGGCCTTTGAAGGGCAAGCTTACGGAAAGCGGAGGTGGCCGCGATGGCTGAGCCGGATATTTCGTTCGGTAACAAAGAAGAAAGCGATTATGTAAGAAGAAGGCTGATCGAATATAACGCCGGACATGTGCCGGAGCATTTGAGTTCAAGGTACGAAGAGCTGCATCTGGCGCTGAAAGACGATGCCGGCCGGGTCGTTGGCGGCTTGCTGGCCGTGCTCTGCTGGAATTGGATCGAGGTCGTCATTCTTTGGGTCGAGGAATCGCTTCGCGGGCAGGGGCATGGCGCCCGCTTGCTGCGGCGGATCGAAGAAATCGCGGGGGAACAAGACTGCGCGTTCATCAAGCTGAATACGTTCAGCTTCCAGGCTCCCGGCTTTTACCGAAAGCATGGTTACGAAGAGGTTGCGGTATTCGAAGACGCGCCGACCGGGAGCAATCATTATTATTTCAGGAAATCGATTCGCTCGGTTTTTTAGAATCAAAACGAACGGCAGTCCCAGACATGCGCTGATGTCCGGGACTGCCGTTTCTCTGTTTGCTCCAGCCGCGCTACAGGCAGGCGTACACGATATTTCGCAATCGCGGATGCACGTAGGGCTCTTGGTTATTCAGCAAATGCTGCGCGTACATGACGGTCAGCTGCGAATCCGGATCGATGATCGCGAGGCAGCCGGCCGCGCCGCTCCAGCCAAATTCGCCAAGCGGGCTCAGCGAGCCGCTGCCGGCTTTGGAGATATGGGTCCGGACGCCGAGCCCGTAGCCGTAACCGGCAAAGTGCTCCCAGTTGAAATCGGCGCGCGTGCGCTCGTTCAAGTGATCCGTCCGCATCAGGTCCACGCCCGCCGGCGACAAAATGCGCACGCCGTCCGGGCTTGTTCCCCGATTGGTCAGCGCATCCAGAAACCGGACGTAGTCGCTTACGGTCGACAGCAGCCCCGCGCCGCCGCTCTCGAACTCCGTTCCGATCCGGTAGCCGTTGCCGTCCTTGCGCACGGGCTTGCCGAGCGCGTCGTTATATTCGTACTGCGGCGCGAGCCGGCTTCGCTGCTCCTCCGTGAGATCGAAGCTCGTGTCGAGCATGCCGAGCGGTCCGGTTATCTCTTCCTTCACGTACGCGCCGAACCGTCTTCCGTCCACGGCCTCGACAAGAGCGGCGAGGACGTCGTGGCACAGGCTGTAATTCCACCGGGTGCCCGGCTCGAATAGAAGCGGTTCTTTCGCGAGCGCCGCCGCGAATTCGCGTGTCGGCACCTTGCCGTTCGTGCGCTGTACGACTTCCCGGATGGAAGGCGCCCCGAGATCGTACGAGAAGCCCGCCGTCATGGTGAACAGATCGCGCACCGCGATCGCTCTCTCCGCCTTCTCCAGCGCGATTTCGCCGTCCGGCAACGTTTTTCTTACTGTCATTTCGGCGTATTCCGGCAAATAGTCGGGCAGCGGGTCGCTCAGCCGAATCGCGCCCTTCTCGACGAGCTGAAGCGCGGCCGTGCACGTCATAATTTTCGTCATCGAGTAGAGGTTGAAGATCCGGCTGTCGTCGATTGCCGTCTTCTCTTCCAGATCGGCGTAGCCGTTACGGTAACGGAACACCGTTTCGTTGCGGTGCATGACGACCACTTCCGCCCACGGAATGCGCCAGGAGGTGATGCGGTCGATAAATCGGGCGAGCGGTTTGAATTCCACGATACCCCATCCTTTTTTTATGTAGAGTAGTTGACTAATGCCGTATTCGGTAAGTCCTCCTTCATTATTGTGCAGCGGCGCCTTCCCCGCAACATTTTTTTGAGCGTTAAATAAGAAAAACGAGGAAGAAAGTTTCTCTTTTTAGCCCAATAAGGCGCGTTTATCCTAAGAAGGGGAAGCGCAATGAAGGAGCGGAAGCGAAAACCATCATCCCCTAAACGAGGAGGCGGAATATCCAAATGACCGCAATGCTGCCGGAAGCCGTCAACCGATCCATGCGAGCGTTATGCGAATCGCTGCAGGACCGGATGCCGGATACCGTGGAATCCGTATATGTATACGGCTCGGCCGCACTACATGCTTATATTGAAGGCTCGAGCGACATCGATTTTATCGTATTCGTTAATCGCGCCTTGACGTCGTCCGACATCCGTCTGATCGCGCAAGCGCACGAGGATATCGAGCCCGCGCTTCTCGGCATAGACATAATGGGCGCCTACATCCGGGCGGAGGATGCGGGAAAGCCCGCTCATGAGCTCCTCCCCGTCCCCGCCTATTTCGATAAACGGCTGCGGCTCGACGGAACCGGGGATTTGAATCCGGTCACCTGGTGGATGCTTAAGAAGCGCGGCATTTGCGTATACGGGAGGGACCTGTCCTTCCGTTATGAAATAACGCCGGATGAACTCGTCCGATACGTTATGGACAATATGAACGCCTATTGGACCGGCTGGATGGACCGTTTGGAGCAAAAGCTTCATTCGATCGGCGCCGCGGAGCCCGACCTGCCATTGGAGCAGCTGGATTTCGCCGTGGAATGGTGCACGCTCGGCATGCTGCGGCAATGGTATACCGTTCGGGAGCGCGAAGTGACCAGCAAAATCGGCGCCGGCTCGTACGGGCTGGCGCGATTGCCCGAACGATGGCACGGGCTTATCCGCGAGGCTATCGCGATCAAGCGCCGCGAGCGGACAAGGGAATACGAATCGCAAGCAAAGCGGCTGCATGACCTGGTCGGGCTGCTTCGCCTGATTCACGAGGAGAGCAACCGGTTTGCTCAAAAATCATAGCAAAGCTCCCGCAAGTATGGCGCTGCGGACGCCAAGCTGTTAAACTCTTGGAGAAAATGATCGGCGGGTTCCTTGATCACGCGAGCTGCCCGCGGAATAGAAAGGGGAAGAATGACGACGATGAAGCTTGAGGATTATTTGCAATCGCTTACGCAGAAGGCGGCAGAGGGAAGAGGGGCCGGCCGGGCGCTTGGCCGGGAAGAGAGGAGGCTGGGGCTGGCCGAAGCCTTCGACCGTCTGCTGGGCGATTTTCGGGAAGACGAGCGGGAGCTGGAGCCGAAGCTGCTTGACCGGCGCGAATGCGACGGCTACGTACGGGAGCATATCGAAATCTCGACGGTCGAAGGGCTGCGAATGAAGCTCTACGTGCTGGTGCCGGGGCGTCCGGCGGCCGATCCGGCGCCTGCCGTCATCGCGCTTCACGGCCACGGCTACGGAAGCCGGGAGATTGTCGGGCTGGAGCCGGGCGGCTCGGAGCGCTCGGGAAGTCCCGGTCTGCATAAGGACTTTGCCGTCTCGCTCGTACGGGAGGGCTTTGTAGTAGCCGCGCCCGAGCTCATTGGCTTCGGCGAGCGCAGGCTGGAGGAGGATAGGGATAAAGAGCCGGGCATGAGCTCCTGCTTCCGGCTGGCGGCGCATTTGCTCTTGACCGGTCGGACGCTGGCCGGCCTTCGAGTCCGCGAAACGGCAAGGGTGATCGATTATTTGCAGGGCCGGGCCGGCGTGGACCCGAATCGAATCGGGATCATGGGCATTTCCGGCGGCGGGCTGGTCGCGGGTTTTACGGCCGCCCTGGACCCTCGCATTCATTGCGCGGTCGTCAGCGGGTACGCGAGCCTGTTCGCGGATAGCATTCTGGCGCGCAATCATTGCCTGGACAATTACATACCCGGCATTTTGCTGGAGGCGGAAATGCCGGAATTGCTCGGGCTGATCGCGCCGAGAGGACTGTTCCTCGAGGCCGGCGTCACGGACCGCATATTCCCGCGCGAGCCTGCGGCGAAGGCTTACGGCGAGCTGCGAAGCTTGTACGCCGAGGCGGGAGCGCCGGATGCCGTTGGGGCCGATTTTTTCGAAGGAGGGCATGAAATTAACGGGGGGCCGGCATTCGCGTGGCTGCGCGATCAGTTGGCGGCGCCTGCGATAAGCGCTTAAGGCCGGGCGTTACAGGGTGCGGATGTCCAATTTGAACCGTATAACGGAGACGATTGGAATCCGCTTCGCTCCGCGCGGACCGTAGCGCGACGGCAGGGCTCTGCGGTATGATGGTGTTACTTAATATGGCCGATTAGCTCGAAGCAAAAGGCGGACCGGACGGTGGATGGTGACATGATACAAAATCGGCAAGTCAGGCTGGCGGCCTTGTTCGCCATCGTCGCGGCGCTCGTCGCCGCGCTGGCGGTGCCCGTCCTCGGGCCGGCTTCCGGCAAGACGGAGCCGAGAGCGGAGAGCGGCGTGCTCGATCTTCGCGAGTGGAGCTTGGAGCGGGACGGGGCGGTCCGGCTGAACGGCGACTGGACGTTCTACTGGGAACGGCTGCTGACGGCCGGAGACGATTCGGGGGCGCCTGTCTCGAAGCCGGTCTCCTTCGAGGAGGTGCCCGGCGAGTGGTCGCGGGACAATCAATCCGGGCGGGGCTATGCGACTTACCGGCTGAAGGTGCTGACGCAGGGCGATGCCGGTCTGCTCGGCTTGCAGATTCCGGCGATCGCCCCTGCCTATCGCCTATATGTGGACGGCAACGAAATCGCCCGTTCGGGGACGGTCGCGGCGGAGCGGGACGGCATGAAGGCCGCCTACCGCCCGCAGACGGTAACGTTCGCGCCGCCCGCCGGCGCGTTCGACTTGTTCATCCAGGTGGCCAATCCGCTCTACCCGGAAGGGGGCATCTGGTACAGCCTGACGCTCGGAACCGAGCGCGACATGCTTCACATGCAGGAGCGCGATTCGTTTATCGACATGGCCGTATTCGGCGGCTGCGCCATGCTCGGCCTGTATCAGATCGCGGTATTCCTGCTGCGCCGCTCCGAACGGTCGACGTTGTATTTCGGCATTTGCTGTCTGCTCGGCGCCATCCGGCAATGGGTGGTCGGCGGCATTCATCTGGTCGAATTTTATCCGGACGTTCCGATCCGGCTTCTTATCATGCTCGAGTATTTGACCTACTACGGCGGCGTGACGATGGCCGCGCTGTTCGTCCGGGAGCTGTACCCGAAAGAATTCAACGCGGTACCGATCAAGCTGTTCTTCCGGGTCGGAACCGGCTTTGTCGGAACGGTGCTCCTCCTGCCAACCGAAATCTATACGAGCGTGATCGGGGCTTTCAAAATCGTGTCGCTGCTTGCGCTCGCCTATTTTATTTACGGCTTCACGCTTGCGCTGTGGCGCGGCCGGGACGGCGCGCTGCTGCAGCTGTCGGGCTGGCTCGCGTTCGTCGCGGCGGCCGCGCACGATATATTGTACAGCGCCGGCTGGATTATTTGGATCGACCGGCAGCTCGTCCCTTACGGCTTCGTCCTGCTCGTATTCATCGAGGCGCTTGAGCTTGCCAGAAGGTTCACGAACGCTTACCGGACCATCGGGACGATGTCGGGCGAATTGATCGCGATGAACCGGATGAAGGACGAATTTTTGGCCAATACGTCGCATGAGCTGAAGACGCCGCTGCACGGCATTTTGAATTTATCCGCGGCGTTGGCCGAAGGGAAGTCGGGGCCGCTGAACGACGCCCAGCGGGAGCAGCTCGAGGTCGTCGTATCGGTCGCGCGCCGCATGTCCAACTTGATCAACGATATTTTGGATTTGTCGCTGCTGAGGAACAACGGGATCCGGCTGCAGCTGCGGCGCGTCGACGTCCGGGCGGTCGTGTCCGCGCAGGAGGAGGTGTTCCGCCACTATATCGGGAAGAAGCCCGTCGCGCTTCGGCTCGAGTGGCCGGAATCGCTGCCGGGCGCGCTCGCCGACGAGAACCGGCTGCTGCAGATCGTATATAATCTCATCGGCAATGCGATCAAATTTACGCCGGAAGGCGAAGTCGTCGTGTCGGCATGGGCGGACGGGGGCATGCTGCATATCGCCGTTGCCGATTCCGGCATCGGCATTCCGAAGGACAAGCTGGAGACGATCTTCGAGTCGTTCGAGCAGGTCGGCACGTCCGTTGCGAAGGAATACGGCGGCGCGGGTCTCGGGCTCGGCATCGCGAGAAGGCTGATCGAGCTCCATGGCGGCGGGATAACGGTCGACTCCGCGGTAGGCGAAGGGTCGATCTTCAAATTCACGATCCCGGTCGCCGAGAGCGCGGCCCGGGACGAGGTGGGGAACGAGCCCGGCCTTGAGAGTGGCGCGTTCGAGGCGGCGCGGCTGCTGCCCGGATGGCTGGAAGCCGCCGCGGCGCGGGAGACGGCCGCGACAGCCAGGCCGGGGCAGACGATCCTCGCCGTCGACGACGATCAGGTGAACCTGAGGGTGCTCCGATCGGTGCTGGCGGACGAGCCTTACGAGGTCGTTACCGCGTCCGGCGGACAAGAGGCGATCCTGCTGCTCGAGCGGCTCGGCGGACGGGTGGGGCTCGTCATTCTGGATGTCATGATGCCCGGGCTGTCCGGGTTCGAAACGTGCCGGCGCATCCGGGAGCATTACGCGCTCGCGGAATTGCCGGTGCTTCTGACGACGGTGAGGAGCGAGCCGGAGGATTTGACGTACGGCTTCGAAGCGGGGGCGAACGACTTTTTGACGAAGCCGTTCCATCCGCACGAGCTGCGGGCGAGGGCGCGCTCCCTGCTGGAGATGAAGCGTTCCGCGGAGGAATCGGTGCGCTCGGAGATGGCGTTTCTGCAGGCGCAGATCAAGCCCCATTTTCTATATAACGCGCTCAATACGATCATCTCGCTGTCTCTGGACGAGCCCGAAACCTCGCATGACCTGCTGATCCACCTCAGCCGCTACCTGCGGGGCAGCTTCGACTTCAAAAACAAGCAACGGCTCGTTCCGCTGCGGAAGGAGCTGGAGCTGACCGAAGCGTATCTGGAAATCGAGCGGGCCAGATTCGGCGACAGGCTGCGCGTCCGCTACGACATCGAGGAGGAGACGGCATGCCTGCTGCCGCCGACGACGCTGCAGCCGCTGGTGGAGAACGCGGTTCGGCACGGCGTAACGAAGGCGGAGGACGGCGGCACGGTGACGGTGACCGTTCGCATCGAAGGAAGTGAGGCCGTCATCGCCGTCGAGGACGACGGTGCGGGCATGCGCGTCCCGGCCGAAACGCTTCTCGCCAAGGAAGGCGAAGGCGGCGTCGGCTTGCGCAATATTCACCGGCGCTTGCTTCAGCTGTATGGCAGAGGTCTTCGCATCGAAAGCGGGGAAGGCGCCGGGACGAAGGTGTCGTTCCGCATTCCGCTCGCGGACGGCGCGAATGCCGCTTCCGACAGGGGGGAGTGGGGGCGCGGCAATCTGGCCGCCCGACAGGTTAAGGGGGGAAGAAATTGATTCGGGTGATTGCGATAGACGACGAGCAGCCGGCGCTCCGAAGAGTGGGCAAGCTGCTGCAAGCGATTGACGGCGTGCAAGTATGCGGCTTATTCGACAGACCGAAGCAGCTGCTGGACCATGCGTTGACGTCTCCGGAGCCGATCGACCTGGCGTTTCTCGACATCGAGATGCAGGGGATGAACGGCGTGGAGCTGGCGAGGCGGCTGCGCGAGGCGCGGCCGGAGATCCAGGTCGCGTTCTTGACGGCGTACGAAGAGTACGCCCGCGACGCCTTCGACGTGGAGGCGCTCGATTATTTGCTCAAGCCGATCGTGGAAGGCGATCTGGCCCGAACGCTGCAGCGCTTCGAGAAGCGCTTCGGGCGCCGGGAAGATCCGGGTTCGCCTTCGGAGCGCAAGCTGTCCGTCCGCAGCTTCGGCCCCTTCTCCGTCGCGACGGCCGGCGGGGAGCCTATCCGCTTCCGCAATTCCAAGAGCAGGGAACTGCTGGCCTATCTGCATCATGCAAGGGAGAAGTCGGTCGGCAAAGCGCAAATATTGGACAGCCTCTGGCAAGGCCGCGACGTGGAGAAGGCGCAGGCGAACCTGCATTCGACGGTGTACCAGCTCCGGAAGGATCTTGAAGCTTGCGGCCTGCACGGCGTCGTGGAGCAGCTGAAGACGGCCGGGGGCAGCTATTGCTTGCGCTGGCCGTCGCCGGTCGACGACGATGTCGCCGAATACGAGAAGACGTGCAGGCATTACGAGAGCACGAACTCCCTGGCACATCTGATGCAAGCGATCCAGCTGTACGGCGACGGTTATTTGGCGGGCAGCGGATATGGCTGGGCCGCTCCGCGCCAGGCCGAGCTTGAACTGCGGCATGCCCAGCTGCTGGAGGCGCTGGCCGACGCATACGTCGGCCGGAACCGGCACGAGCTGGCGCTCGGACCGATGGAGAAGCTGGTCCATCTGCAGCCGCTGGACGAGAGGCTGCACGCCAAGATGGTCGCCCTCCTGCTGCTCATGAACCGAAGCGGGGACGCGATGGCGTATTACAAGCTGATGACCGAGCTGCTCGATCAGGCGGAGGAAGGCTCCGTTCTGGATTTTGCCCGGCTGTCCGCGAATCCGGCTTCCATGTTTTGAATCTGCTGTAAGCAGTGACAAGGGCTGCCCGTTACGATCGATAACGGGCAGCCCTTATGTTCCTTATTAATCTTATTCGCGGCAGATCATCATTTTGTTGCCGTCGGGATCCTTGACGACAAACCAATGATCATGCTCGATCCCGGTTACAAGCTCGGCACCGAGCTCTTTCATATATTGGAGCGAGCCCTGCAGGTCTTCGGTCATCAGCATAAAAGCAGGCGTCTCGATCGAAGGGGCACCGCCTGGTTCCTTCCCGCCCCACGCTGGCATCGTATCCAGTATGATGCCCGTTCCTTGCATCGGCAGCGTGCACAGATGCCCGTTCATGATGCCGTAATCCGCTTCGTCCAGCCCGAGAATCCGGCAGTACCAGCTCCTCGCTTTTTCGATATCCCGGACCGGGATGAAGACGCTCCCGATTTTATTTTTGACCGGACTTCGGCGTTCGGGCACCACTTGTTCTTGCGATTGTTCGCTCATCGGTTTCCCTCCATGAATTAGCTTGAATGCCTTCGGAATCATGAATGGCCGGTAGCTTTCCGGCCGTTCTTCAAATGTTGTTTTCCGATTCACGCTTTAACCCCCTGCCGTCTGAGTAACCGGATCGGAACCCTGCACTCCGCATATACTTCCCCGCTGCCGTCTTCGTCTAGCCGACTATCCCCGTCATTGGCGTGAATATAACGGACATACCAGTCTCGTTCCCCGTCCGGCTCGCAATCGTCGGATGTTTCGAGCCAACGATAGATCTTCTCCAGCACGCCGGTCATCGAGCCGCAAACCGCCGTTCTGAGACATGCGTACCACCCGCCGCCCAGCACGGCAGCGTTCTCTCCTTCTTCCATGAGCGGCAGCTCTTCTTCGGGCAAAAAAAGAATCACCTCATAATAGCTCCCGTCCCCCGGCGGGAAGCTGCAGCTCATTCCGACGCCGATCCGCTCATCGCCGGCTAGACCGTGACGCTCCAGCCAAGCGACAGAAGCTTGGTCGGCCCGCCATACGCCGTCGCCGCCCTCCGCACGAAAGACGATTGCCTTCTCCTGAAGCCGTTCTTCGAACCGAATCGTCTCGATGCTGGCTTGACGCCTAACGGGCAGATATAGCTTCATGCGGGCAATTTTTCCGTTAAATTGCTGATACTCCTCAAGAAAAAACGGCCGTTCCAGCTCGAAGGCGCTTTGGGGCAGCCATTCCGATACGATCCGGTTCCAGGCGGCTTCGATGACAGCGCCATCTCCCGCGGGTGCATACGTGACGGCATATAGTCCGCCGGGAAGTTCGCATGGACGCCAACTATCGTTGAAAGATCGATGCCCATCCACACCCGAAGGTACAACCGCGACTTCATAACCGTGCGTCTCGTGCTGCCGATCCAGGTCGACGTTCCAGCCGAAGAGAGCTGCCCGGGAGAAATCGATGCCGTGACTTCCCAGCTCCTGGCCGATCAGGAACAGAGCTTTCTCCTCGATGCTCTCCCCTTGCCTGGCCGTAAACAATTTGCTCATTCCGCGCCTGGCGGCCAGCCGGATAACTTTGACTTCGGGGTATCGCTCCGTTACTTCCCGCTCCTCCATGTACGCCACGCGCTCCGATAAGGAAATGCGCTCGAAGCTGAATACCAGCTCCGCCTTCCGGTATAGACCGGGCGTCATGCCCGCATACCGTTTGAACGTCTGAATGAACGTCTGATACGAGTCGAAGCCGCACCGGAAGCCGATATCGATCGCGGACAGGCCGGATTGGCGAAGAAGGACGGCCGCTTCGCTCACTCTTCGTTTCCTGATGTACTCCTTGACGGGATGGCCGGTCATCGCGTAGAACATCCGGTACAGGTGCGGCAGCGACATGGATGCCGTCTTCGCGATTCGCTCCAGCTGCAACGGCTCATTCAAGTGTTCCTCGATATAATCGATCGCGCACTCCACCGCATAATTCGTGGGCAGCACTTCCTTTCGTTTCGATGACAGAGCGGCTCTTGAGCTAAGAATACCAAATGGTTTCCATCCCGGACTATCGTTTTTTATCAAAAACCGATTGCCCATGACGAATTTTTTTTGATGCCGAACGCCAAAACCTTACATGAAGCGCTTTCTTTTCAGTCTACAAGCAGTTGGACTAGGTAAAATGAAGGAGGAAATGAGTCGAACGTATCGCTTATTGCATCGTTTGAAAGACGGGAAGGAGCACGGCGAAATGATCCAATGGTCGATAGCCGAATCGGAAGCGGAGCGGGAAGAGGGCGTGAAGTTTGTATGCCAGCACGGAGAGGGCCTCGGACTGTTATACAACTGGAGCACGGTCATGAATTCGCTTGTTTACGCGATCGAAGACAACGGCTTCATTATCGGGACGGACGACGAAGGCGGCATGGCGGCCGTGCTCGCGCATACCGCCGGGACGCTGGAGGACGGTTACAAGGATCCGGGCAGAGTCGAGGTTCATCTGCTGTATTTCAACGAGAGGCATAGAGGGGGAGCTTCGATGCTGGGCGCGCTGCGGATGCTCGTCCAGAAGCTGGTTGAATCGCAGATGGAGGTTCGGGAGGTCGTGTTCTTCGCGCCGGCGACGGACGGGAACCGAAGCTTGTTCGGCAAGCTCGCGACGCTGACGAAGACGACGGAGCCGCCTTGCGGCGTGCTCGATTTCTATACGATCCCGCTGGGGCGCCTGCTTAGGTTCGATCCCTATCAAAGGTTGTGAGCGGGAGCGGATACGCGAACGGCCGGCATGACTGCCGGCCGCCGGAACGGATCGGTGCTTTAGTACTGGCCGGAATCTCTATCGACGGTGATTGCCATTGGCGCGTTGCAAGCGGGAGCTCCCATACGAATACCTCCTTATAATGGATTTAATAGAAATATAATCTATATTTTATTAAACTGCAAGATAATTTATTGTTTATTCATTGGAATAACAATTAATCTTTGAAAAGGAGGATCCGTATGGTTAAGTTCGAAATTTGCGAGAGCACCGGGTATTGGTGCAAGTATACGGCTTTCTATGTCGAGCATCGGCAGCGTATTATTCCCGGCTATCAAGTGAAACACGCGCTTGCGGACGTCAAGCATTGCATGCGGAACGGGAGCGCGGCCATCCTGACGAACGAGCAGAACCAGGTGATCGGCATCGGCGGATTTGTGTTAGGTTTGGAAAAAGATGGGTTTAATAATAAAAATATTGCCGTGCTCGGAAACAGTTATTTTGCGGAGGAGTACCGAAGCAACCGGACGTTCATAAGAGGACTGCAGGTGCTGGCGGAGAAGATCGGGGAGCTGAACGGGGACGTCCGGGAGGTGCGGATTCCGACGTCGGCGGGCAATGCCTATACGAACGGGTTATACCGGAAGTTTGCCGAGATGACCGATACGGCGGAGACGCCTTACGGTCCCTTTCATATTTATTCCGTCGGTTACGACGCGTTTGCTAGCTTTTGCGGCCGATTCCGCCAGAGCGGACAAGCCGGAGGCTGCCGGCAAAGCATAAAAACGACAAAACGAAAGAATGGAGAAATGCCACATGAATAAACGAAACAAAAAGAAGCTTCATTGGCTGCTAATCTTTGTCCTGTTGCTCGGAGCCGTATCCGTACCGTATCCGGCCGGAGTTGACGCATCCGCCGATTCGGGGGGCCTGCGCGAAATTCCGGCAAGCGGCGGGTTTAAAGTACCCGCGGCCGGAAAGTTTGCCGGGCCTTTCCGAGTCGTCGTAGACGGTGACGGATATGTGTATGTAACGGATCGATACAACAACCGCGTCCAGAAGTTCGATTCAAACGACAATTATGTCGCGGAATGGGGAGGCTATGGCGACGGGGAAGGCGAATTCAAATCGCCGGACGGCATTGCGGTCGACGAAGACGGGTTCGTATACGTCGTTGATTCGGGCAATTCCCGCGTTCAGAAGTTCGATGCAAGCGGCGCTTATGTCGGAGAGTGGGGTAGCGGCGGCGACGGCGACGGACAGTTTGCGAATCCTGGCGGCATTGCCGTCGATCATGACGGCAACGTCTATGTTGCGGATTCCTCCAATGACCGCATTCAGAAATTCGGCGCGGACGGACGATTTTTGGCAAAGTGGGGAACTTACGGGAACGGCAACGGGCAGTTTGATTATCCAACCGGAGTCGCTGTGGACGACGGCGGAGACAACGTGTACGTGACGGACCATTTGAACCATCGGATCTTAAGGTTTGATTCGGAAGGCGAGTTTAAGGGTGAATGGGGGGAGTTCGGCGACGGTGACGGGCAGTTCAAATATCCGATGGACATTGCCGTAGACGTTAACGGAATCGTCTATGTGATGGATACAAACAATCGTCGCGTCCAAAAATTCGATTTAAACGGCGCTTACGTTGGTCAATGGGGGAGCAACGGACACGCGGACGGACAATTTCTGACGGCTTGGGGAATCGCGGTTAGTCACGCCGGCGTCGTGTACGTGGCGGATCTTGACGGCAATCGCATTCAAAAGTTCGACACGAGCGGCAATTATATAAGCAAGTGGGGGAGTCCCGGTTCTCCAGAGCTTGCGGCAGAGTCCGTCGCGACGGACAGCCGCGGCAATATTTACGTAGCGGAAGGTTCGGTTAATCTAGTCAGGAAATTTGATTCATCCGGCACATTGCTAGCTGAATGGGGTGGCGAGGGCAGCGGCGCAGGGGAGTTTGCATACCCGGCAAGCATTGCGATCGATAAGAACGATATCGTCTACGTGGCCGACAGCTTTAACTGTCGAGTTCAGCTATTCGATACCGAAGGAAATTTCATCGGCGAATGGGGAAGCTGCGGCGACGGAAACGGGCAATTTGACGGGCACGGCTCCATTGCGATCGATGGGAACGGATTCGTGTACGTGGCCGATTGGGGCAACGAGCGCATCCAGAAATTCAATCTGAACGGCGAGTACAGGGGGCAGTGGCCAATCGACAACTACAGCGAATGGGAGATGGAGGGTTACTACCGGTTCGGGCTTGCCGCGGATGCGGCCGGCAACGTGTATGCGGTGCATAAAAGCGGTCATCGGGTTCAAAAATTCAATTCAACCGGCAGTCTGATGACGGAATGGGGAAGCGAAGGGAGCGGCGAAGGCGAATTCGGCTATCCCGGAGGGGTCGCGGTAGACGGCAGCGGGAACGTATACGTGGCAGATTCGGATAACAATCGCATTCAGAAATTTGACTCCAGCGGCAGCTATGTGACGCAATGGGGGACTGGAAGCGCCGGCGACGTTTCGTTAACCGCTCCGAGCGGGGTGACTGCCGGTGCCAACGGACTTCTGTACGTGCTGGAACAACCGGGAGACGACATCGGCATCATTCGATTGTTCAGCCCGAATAACAACGCGAATGCTGCCAGTCTTACGTTCTCTGACGGAACGCTCGAGCCCGCGTTCTCGGGAGACCGTACCGGCCCTTACACGGTGGCGGTTGCGCCCGATGTTAATGAGCTGACGGTTACTCCGCTTCCGGGAGACCCGCTGGCGACCGTGAACGTTACGGTTTCGTCCGGTACGGTGACAAGCCAAACGACAAGCGGAGGAACCTCTTTTACGGTGCCGCTGAACGTAATATCGACGCCGATTTCGATTACAGTTACGGCTGCGGACGGAGTTGCGACCAAAACCTACGCTATCCATGCGGTACGGATCAGCGAAACGGCCAAGCTGGCCGGCCTCGGGATCGATCAGGGCGCGTTATCGCCCGCCTTCTCGCCGGTGAAGCTGTCTTATACGGCAAACGTGCCGCATAACGTAACAAGCCTTAATCTTTTTTTGGCCAAAGAAGACCCATCGCAGGAGCTGACGGTAACCGGCGCGGTATACAACACCGTTGCCGACTCCGTCTACGCCTATACGGCCAATTTGGCGGCAGACGTTAATCCGATAGAAATTACCGTAAATGCGCCGGACGAAACAAGCAACCGTTATACGGTAAATATAATCCGAGAAGCCGGGGCTGGTAGCGGAGGCAATGAGAACGGCAATGGAGGCGGCACGCCGGTCGCTCCGTCTCCTGTGGTTTCAACGAATGGCAAGCTCACACTGCCGGCGGGCCAGGCCGGCGAAGTGAGCCTTGGCAATGAAGTGACGATCTCAGTCCCGGCAGGGGCGACCGATCGAGAGGCAATTCTGACAATTGAACGCCGGGCGGATTCGCTAGGCATGCTGAAGGGTCGAAAGATGCTGACCGGCTCGGTATATGAGATAACCAAGAGCTTCGCCGGCAATTTCAACAAGCCGGTTACGCTGACGTTTGCTTTCCATCCGACAGAGCTTGACGAGGGTCAAAGAGCCGGCATATTCTATTATGACGAGACGAATAAGGCGTGGGTGGAAGTGCCCGGCTCGAACGTGAACGGAAGCCGCATTGCCGCAGCCGTCGATCATTTTAAAAAATTTACGGTGCTGTCGACGGCCAATGAGGAATTCGTTCCGTCGTTCAGCGATATCGCCGGCCACTGGGCGAAGGCGAGCATTGAACGGGTGGTGAAAGAAGGGGTCGTAAAAGGGTACGAGGACGGCACGTTCAGGCCGGATATTACGATTACGCGCGCGGAATTCATCGTGATGCTGATGAACGTCTTGAAGCCGCAGGGAGCCGGCGCGCCGCCGTCCTTCGCCGATGAAGCGAAGATCGGCGAATGGGCGAAGCAAGCAGTTGCGCATGCCGCGTCGGCGGGCATTGTGAAAGGCTATCCGGACGGCACGTTCCGGCCGGATGCCGAAATAACGCGCGCCGAGATGGCCGCAATGATCGCGGCTGCGCTTGACTTGTCGCCGGAACCGGCAGTAACCGGCTTTGCGGACGACGAGCATATTCCGGCATGGGCGAAGGGTGCCGCGGCGGTGCTGCGGGAGCGCGGACTGATTCAAGGGAAAGGAAGCAACCGTTTCGCTCCTGGCGATAAAGCCACGAGGGCCGAGGCGGTTACGATCCTCATCCATATGCTGGAGACGAACAACGAATCTAAACCGTCGGCTTGGTAGGCGGCAAAAATACTTTCATCGAGGGGTCAAGGTTACGTGAAAAATGTAAAAACAGCTCTTTTTCTAATTATCAGCCAGATTATTTATGCCGTATTCGCCGCCATATGGGCGCTGTTCGCGCTCCTGTCGCTCACGATGCTGGACCAGCTTGACGATGCAACCGCGCTGCAGACCATATCCTATGTCGTCATTCTAAGCTACCCGATCGTTTTCATCGGGTCGGCCATCGCCAGTTGGCTGCTGTATCACAAACGAAAGTTCAAAAAAGCGGTTTGGATCGGCTTGATTCCGGTTCTATGGTCGCTGTCCCTTGTCGGTTTTTTTACTCCGTAAAGTCCATTCCCTGACGGCGGCAACCTGGCGGAAGCCGCCCCTCTCGTATTAAGCCTTCCTCTCCAGGGGGCTTTTTTCATCTCCCCATAATAAAAATTCGTAAATTTCGACTTAATTGCAACTTAATCTTCAAAGCGCGGCGTTCGCTCGTTCCAGGCGGAACGGAACAAAGCCGGACGAGAGAAGAGTCGTCGGCGATCCGTCCGGAAATTCGGCGTTTACACAGGCTTTTCAATGAATTGACAGCCTTATTTTCCCGGTGCTACCCTGTTAGCGGATTGGCGAAATGACGCTTATAAAGGAAAAAACGCTTGTTTCTTGCAAAATGATGCGAAGGGAGCCGCCGGAAGGTGATCGACGGAACGCGAAAGACGGAAATCGGCGATAACGATTAAACCGCTTTAAAATGTGACATTCTTTCGAAGAAAACGCATACAATTAACCAAAAATTAAACCGGTTTAATTAGCGGCGGAGGTGAGCGGTCGGATCTTCAAGGCACCCATGAATCGGCATAGGGCAAGAGGGAAGGAAGCGCAGGCGCGGTCAAACCGCATGCAGTTCACTTATGGAGGGGTTAATTTGAGACGAAGGAAAGGTATCGCTATTCTGTTAGTCATCATTTTCATTATCGCTGCCGGCTGTACGAACAACAACGATTCGCCGAAACCGTCTAATGCGGCGGACAATCCGGGCAACGAAAGCAAGGCCGGGGACGAGGAAGAAGGCAAGGGTGGGGGCGGCACGGGCACTGCGGCGGCCAAAGAAGCGCCCATGCTCGCAAAGCTCGTATCCGAAGGGGCGCTCCCGCCGCTGGCCGAACGGCTGCCGGTGCAGGGAGACGTCATGGTCCAGCCCGTGGTCGACGAGATCGGGCAGTATGGCGGCGACTGGACGATGGCCTGGACGGGACCGGGCGACAAGTGGGCCGTAGGGCAGCCGACGGAGGAGGCGCTGTTCCGGTTCAACAAGGACGGCAGCGGCGTCGAGCCGAACGTAGCCAAAAGCTACGAGGTCAACGATAATTCGACCGAGTTCACCATCCGCCTCAGAGAGGGGATGAAGTGGTCCGACGGCATGCCGTTTACGGCCGATGACGTGCTGTTCTACTGGGAGCACATGCTGACGAAGGAAACGTTCGGCAAAGCGATCTACGACGCCTATTACTCGGTCGACCCGGTCACCGGCGACAAAGCGCTGGCCACGGTCGCGAAGGTGGACGATTATACGTTCAAGGTCGTTCATAAATATCCGAGCGTGCAGTTTCTCGAACGGGTCGCGATCGACAACAAGTGGTTTTTCGCTCCGGCCCATTTTCACAAAACGATCCTGCCCGAGCTTGCAGGGGAAGACAAAGCGCTGGCGATCGCCAAAGAGTGGGGCTTCGAGGACACGACCGCCTTCCTGAAGGAGACCGGCTATTACTACTGGATTTACCCGCAAATCCCGACGCTCCGGCCATGGGTGGCCAAGAACGATCCGAACGGCGACCAGTTCATCATGGAGCGCAACCCGTATTATTGGAAAACGGATCCGGACGGCAATCAACTGCCTTACATGGACCGAATCGTCGCGACGAAAATCCAGGATCCGAGCCAGCGGGTGCTCGGAACGTTGGCGGGAGATTTCAACCTATCCACGTTCGGGGCGCAGGATTTCACCGTCCTGAAGGAAAACGAGGAGAAGGGCGATTTCCGCGTCATTCCTTGGCAGCAGCCGGCATGGATGACTTCCGGCCTGCAGCTTAACCAAACGATCGACGACCCGAATCTTCGCAAGCTGTTCCAGGACATCCGGTTCAGGGAAGCGCTGTCCCTCGGGGTCAACCGCACCGAAATTACGGAAATCGTAACGAACGGCATCGCGGATCCGATCCAGGCATCCGTCCAGGAAGGGCTTCTCGGCTACCAGGAAGGATGGGCGGATCAATGGGCGAGCTTCGATCCCGACCGGGCGAACGCGCTGCTTGACGAGATCGGGTTAACGAAGCGGGACAAAAACGATTTCCGGCTGTTCCCGGACGGCTCGGACGTGACGCTCACCATTATGGACTCCTCGGAGGAGAGCGCCAACTATACCGAGCTTCTCAAAAAGTATTACGAGGATATGGGAATCAAGACGAACGTGAAGATCGTCGATCAGGCGACCTTGCAGGAGCTGAAGTATTCGAATCAGGTTCCGGCGAGCATCGAGAACATCTCCGTCGTGAACGTCGCTTACCGCCCCGATGCGCTCGTGCCGCTTCGCGTCCTGACGCCGTGGTACGGGCAATACGGCCTGTACGTTTCTTCCGGAGGCAAGGAGGGCGTGAAGCCGGAGGGCGACGTCGCCGAAATTCTCGCGTTCTGGGATCAAATCAAGGCGGCCGGCACGGCGGAAGAGATTAACCGGCTCGGAGACGAGATCGTCAAGCTGCATAGGAAGAACCAATGGGTGATCGGCTATGCCGGCCCGACGCCAACCTTGATCGCCGCATCGAACAAGATGGGCAATATTCCGGAGGACATGATATGGGCCGACGAGTTCCGTTCGCTCGGAGCGGCCCATCCCGCGCAGTTTTATTTGAAGCCGTAACCTTCGCATCACTTGCGTGCCGATAAGGGCGGAGCGTAGGCTCTCCCCCTTTACGGGCAGCGCGTTCATTCCGCCAGGCATTCGCGCGATGCCGAATGCGGTCAAGGGAGGATAGGATAACAGGTGCTACAGTTCACGTTGAAGCGTATTTTGCTGGCCGTCCCGGTCGTGTTTTTCATATCCGTCATCGTGTTCTACATCATTCAGCTTCCGCCCGGCGATTACGTATCCAATTACGCGGCCGAGATGTCCGTTGCCGGAGAAGTATTCACGCAGGAAGACATGGATGCGATGCGGGCGGATCTGGGCCTCGACCGTCCCGTTTACGAGCAGTATTTCATTTGGGTCAAGGACATTGTCTTGTACGGAGACTTCGGCTTCTCCTTTAACTATAACAAGCCCGTCCTGGCCGTCATCGAGCAATATATGGGGCTGACGCTGACCGTATCCCTGGTCACGATGGCGTTCCAGTACTTCGTGGCGATTCCGATCGGCATCTACTGCGCGGTCAAGCAATATTCGATAGGCGATTATTTCTTCTCGGGGCTGAGCTTTCTCGGGATGGCGACCCCGCATTTTCTGATGGCCGTCATTCTGATGTTCCTGTCCTATACGTGGTTCGGAGATCCGCTGCTCGGCCTGTTCTCCGCCGAATACGTGAATGCGCCGTGGTCGATGGACAAGGCGATCGATCTGGCGAAGCATATGGTCATTCCCGTCATCGTCATCGGGCTGTCCGGGACGGCGGACCTGATTCGCGTCATGCGGGGCCAGATGCTCGACGAGCTGAACAAGCCGAACGTCGTCACGGCAAGGGCGAAGGGCTTGTCGGAGCGGAAAATCCTGTTCAAGTATCCGACGCGCGCGGCGCTGAATCCGATCGTCAGCACGTTCGGCTGGTCGCTGACGTCGATCTTCACCGGGTCCACGATTACGGCGATCGTCCTCAACTTGCCGATTCAAGGACCGGTCATGTTCAATGCCTTGCTCGGGCAGGACATGTATTTGGCGGGAACGTGGCTGCTGTTCATGGCGCTGCTGACGGTGCTCGGGACGTTGATTTCGGACATTCTGCTCGCGTGGCTGGATCCAAAAATTCGCACAGAGTTCAGGGGAACGTAGCCTATGAGATTACTACCGGTATTCGGAAGACGACAAGCCGCTAGCGCTGAACCGGCCAGGGGCAAGGACGCGAACTACAGCTCGCAATGGCGGCTCATGTACGCGAGGTTCAAGAAGCATAAGCTCGCCCGGGTCAGCCTGGCCGTGCTGGCGCTCCTCTATGCGGGAGCGTTGTTCGCCCCGTTTCTGGCTCCCTACGGGCTGGAAAGCTACGACAGCAAATACGTGAACGCGCCGCCGATGAAGCTGCGCTTCGTCGATGCGGAGGGGAAATTTCATCTCCGGCCGTTCGTCTACGGATTAAAGTCGGATCGGGATCCGGAGACGATGCGCAAAATTTTTGCGTCCGACACGGAGAAGGTTTATCCGCTGCAATTTTTCGTCAAGGGCGAAAGCTACAAGCTTCTCGGCCTTATTCCTTCGACCACGCATCTGTTCGGCGTCGAGGAGCCCGGCCGCCTATTCCTGCTCGGCACGGACGCGCTCGGGCGGGACTTATTTTCCCGCATTTTGCTCGGCAGCCAGGTATCGCTCAGCATCCCTCTTGCAGGAGTCGGGATCAGCTTCGTATTGGGCCTTATCATCGGCGGCGCGTCCGGCTATTTCGGAGGCTGGCTGGATGCCGTCATTCAACGGGTCATCGAAATTATCCGTTCCTTTCCGACGCTGCCGCTGTGGATGGCGTTGTCCGCGGCGATACCACCGCGCATTCCCGTCGTCCGAATGTACTTCTATATCGTCATTATCTTCGCGTTCATCGAATGGACGGGGCTTGCGAGGGTCGTGCGGGGCAAGTTTATTTCCCTCAAAAACGAAGATTACGTCGTTGCGGCCAAAATCTCGGGCGTCGGCGACGCGAAAATTATCGTCAAGCATTTGCTGCCCGGGTTCATCAGCTACCTGGTCGTTGCCGCGACGCTGGCGATTCCCGGCATGATTCTGGCCGAGACGGCCATGAGCTTCCTCGGTCTCGGCATCCGTTCCCCCGCCACCAGCTGGGGCGTGCTGCTGCAGGAGGCGCAGAAGATCGATAATATCGCTTTGTATCCGTGGAAAATCATTCCGCTCGGCACGGTCATCCTCACCGTCCTGACGTTCAACTTTGTGGGCGACGGCTTGCGCGACGCGGCGGATCCATACAAAAGGTAGTACAAAATTCAAGGTCATAGCGAGGGGATACATATGACAGCAGAGGCCGCTCAACCGCAGCAGCCGCTTCTCCGTGTTCGGGACCTGAAGATCCGGATTCAGATGGATAACGGGGTCATGAACGCCGTGGACGGGGTCGATTTCGAGATTCGCAGGGGCAGGACACTGGGCCTCGTGGGCGAGTCGGGCTGCGGCAAAAGCTTGACGAGCCGGGCGCTCATCGGCATTAATCCGAAGGAATGCGAGACGTCGGGGACGATCGCGTACACCTCGTCGCAAGAGCCCGAGGCGAAGGGGGAACCGCTGAATCTATTGGCGCTGAACCCGAACGGCAGGAAGATCCGTTCCATTCGCGGGCGGAAGATCGCGATGATTTTCCAGGAGCCGATGACGGCTTTCTCGCCGATGTACACGATCGGGAATCAGATCATGGAAGCGATTTTGATCCACCGGACCAGGAACAAGAAGGAAGCGAAGAGGATCGCGCTCGAGATGCTGGGCAAGGTCGGGATTTCGGATCAGGAGAAGCGGTTCGACCAATATCCGCATGAATTCTCGGGCGGCATGCGCCAGCGGGCGATGATCTCGATGGCGTTGTCCTGCAACCCCGAGCTGCTGATCGCAGACGAGCCGACGACGGCGCTGGACGTGACCATTCAAGCCCAGGTGCTGGAGCTGATGAAGAGGCTGCAGCGGGAATTCGGCATGGCGATCCTGCTGGTGACGCATGATCTGGGCGTTATCGCGGAAATGTGCGACGAAGTGGCCGTCATGTATCTCGGCAAAATCGTCGAGCAGGCGCCTATGAAGGACATCTTCCGCAATCCGAAGCATCCGTATACGAAAGGGCTTCTGCGATCGATGCCGAGGCTGGGCGGCAGCAAGGCGAAGCGGCTTGAATCGATCGAGGGCTCGGTGCCGATCCCGGTCAATATGCCCCCGATGTGCGGATTTTACGACCGCTGCAAGGATCGGATCGAAGGCGTGTGCAATGCGCGCTCCGTGCCCGCGACGCGAATTTCCGACAGTCATACGGTCAGATGCTTCCTGTATTCGGAACAGCCGGGAGGACAGCAGCGATGACGAAGCCCATTCTGGATGTGAGAAACCTCAATAAGGAATTCAAAGTAAAGTCCCGGAAGGCGTTGTTCGCCAAGCCGGCGTCCGTGCGCGTGCTGCAGGATATTTCCTTTCGGCTGCAGGAGGGGGAGACGCTGAGCGTCGTCGGCGAATCGGGCTGCGGCAAGACGACGCTCGGCCGCTGCATCGTAAGGGGCATAAATGCCACCTCCGGCGAGGTTGTCTATCGTACGGAAGGCGGGGAAGCAGTCGACTACCTGAAGCTGAAGGGCGCCGAAGCGAAAAAATTCAGAAAAGACATTCAGATGATTTTCCAGGATCCGTACTCCTCGCTTAGCCCGCGGATGAGCGTATTCGACATCATATCGGAGCCGCTGGTCGCGAGCTTCAAGCTGTCCAAAGCGGAAGTGGAAGAGAAGGTATCGGCCATCGCGGAGAAAACGGGGTTAAACGCAAGCTACCTTAAACGTTATCCGCATGCGTTCTCCGGCGGACAGCGGCAGCGGATCGCCATCGCGCGGGCGCTGATTACCCAGCCGAGGCTGATCGTATGCGACGAAGCGGTATCCGCACTGGACGTGTCGATCCAAGCCCAAATCATAAATCTGTTGAAGGATTTGCAGGAGCAATATAAAATCACGTATATATTCATTTCGCACGATCTGTCGATCGTGGAGAACATCTCGGACCGCGTGGCGGTGATGCATCTGGGCAAAGTGGTGGAGCTTGCGGCCGTCGATTCGATGTTCCGGCAGCCCAGGCATCCGTATACCGAGGCGCTTCTCTCCGCGGTGCCGCAGCCGGATCCGGATTCAAAGAAGGACCGGATCATTCTGGAGGGCGAGGTGCCGAATCCGGCGAATCCGCCGAGCGGCTGCCACTTCCATCCGCGCTGCGGGTATAAGACGGAAAGATGCTTGAAGGAAATGCCCGCAATGCGGGAAATCGCAGAACAACATTTTGCGGCCTGCCATTATGCGGACGAATTGACATTAAGGGGTGCACGGAAATGAACGGGGGACCGAAGATGAGCGATGAAGCGAAAGAACTGATTATTTTCCTCGATTGCGGGGATACGATTATCGACGAAGGCACGGAGGTTCGCGACGAGCATGGCACGGTCATAGAGGGCCGGGTCATTACCGGAGCCGATACGATGGTCAGAACGCTTGCGGAGCGCGGGTACAGGCTGGCGATCGTCGCCGACGGGACGGCGCAGTCCTTCAAAAATCTGTTGACGCAGAACGGCCTTTACGATTATTTCGAAGTGCTGATCTACTCCGAGCAGATGAAGGTCGACAAGCCGAATCCGCGCATGTTCAAGGCGGCTATGGGCGCGATGGAGCTTGGCGAGCGCGACCGCGGCCGGATCATCATGGTCGGCAACAATTTGTCGCGCGACGTCAGGGGAGCGAATCAGGCCGGCATTACGAGCGTGCATCTGAACTGGACCTCGCGGTACCCGAAGACATCGCTTGACCCGGCGGAGCGGCCGGATTACACGATCGAAGAGCCGCTTGCGCTCGTGGAATTGGCGGATCGCTTGAATGAAGAGCTCGCCGCGAAGAAGCGGATTCAGGCTTGAGAGGCTGTAACGGCTAGTCATGGCGAAAATCGATGACGTGGCGCGCCTCGCCGGCGTATCCAAAGGAACCGTCTCCAACGTGTTCAGTCAGAAGAGGCCGACCAGCAAAAAAGTGACGGAAAGGGTGCTCAAGGCGTCCAAGGAGCTGAATTACGTTCCGAATCACATCGCGAGAAGCCTGGTGACGAAGAAGACGATGGCGATCGGGCTTACCGTCCCTCACGGCAACTTTTTCTTCAGCGCGTTTCATAATCAATTCATTAACGGGGTCGTGCTGGAGGCTTCTCTGTTCGGCTACAGGGTGCTGCTCGACATGCTTCCGGTGCTCGAGGTGAGGACGCCTTCCTTGGCCAGCTACCCGATCGACGGCGCGATCGTGCTCGGACCGACGGAGGAGGACGAGCGCATCGACCTGCTCCATCAGAACGGCATTCCGTTCGTCACGGTCGGCCAAATCATGAATGCGCAGGCGAAGAGCGCCCCTACGGTTAACAATGATAATGCCCAAATCATGCATGATATTTGCGATTATTTGATCGGCAAAGGGCATTCGGGCATCCTGTTCCTGAACGCGAACGAACGGATGACCGTGTCCATGGAGAGAAGAGCGGCGTTCATCGAAGCGCTGGCGAAGCACCGGCTCGATGTGCGGGACCATTTGCTCTATTGCAAGCCGTCCATTCAATCGGCTGATTATTTAAATTACGGCTATGCGGAGACGGTCCGAGTCATTCGGGAGAGCGGGGAGCGGGTGACGGCGATCATCGCGGACGATGACCGCACGGCGTTCAGCGTCATGAACGCGATTAAGGATTTGGGCCTCCGCATTCCGGGGGATGTTTCGCTGTTCGTCATTTGCGGCGATTTATCCATGATGCATCAGACGACGCCGCCGCTGACCGGCATGGATCTGCAGCCCTCCGAGCTTGGCGCCGAGTCCGTCAGGCTGCTTATGCATAAGCTTGGCGGCAACGAGGGCGAGTATCCGGACCATATCATCGTTAGGAGCAAAATCGTGGAGGGGGATTCCTGCTCTTCCATACATATTCCACCGCCCAATATCGGAAAATAATTGAAGTCCGTTCTGTCCGTTATTTTCATTCCTATAGGTTAAGGTGGTTATTATGCTTCTCTACATTGGCAAGGTCATTCTGCTGTACTCGGTTTCGGTCATCGTGATCCGATTGTTGGGCAAAGCGGCGTTCGCCCAGTTGACTTCTCACGATTTGACGGCGATCATTTTTTTAGCGACATTGGGCGTCCATCCGCTGCTGGAAGAGCGCCTCGGCTGGATTTTTGCCGGAATCGCCGTCGTCACGCTGCTTCATATTCTATTTACCCGCCTTGTCTTGTTCCGTTGGTTGAACCGGTTGTTGATCGGGCAGCCCTCCATCTTAATCAAGCACGGAAAAATCAACAAATCGAAGCTGCTTCGCAGCCGGTTCTCTCTTGTCGAATTGCTGGCTACTCTTCGTGCGGGCGGGTATCCCGACATTAAGGATGTGGAGTATGCCATTCTTGAGCCTAACGGCCAAATCAGTATCGTTCCGATGAAGGATGTCGTTGCCTTGACGCCAAGGCACTTGAACTTGGAGATGGAATATCAGGGGCTGCCGATTGCCGTCGTCGTCGAAGGGAAGGTGCAGCGGAAAAATGTCGCCTTGATCGGAAAAGACGAGAATTGGCTGCGGCAGGAGCTTAAAGCGGCAGGATATCCGGACATCCGCGAGGTGTTCTACGCGACGATCCGGGATTCCGATCATGCGCTTACGATCGATACGGGGGAGGGGGGGATGCTGCATCACGGCCGCCAGACTTCTTCCGAGGCAGAGGGATAATGGACGCCAGGACCAGACCGTTATGGAATGGCCCGGCAAGGACGCGATGTTCCGGTATTCGGAGGGTGTAAAAAAGAAAGGATGTATTAGGTTACGAAACGGGAATAATTTTTGGTGTGACGGACTAGCCTGCACTGGGACATGTATCGTTTCGTGCTCTTTTTTTGCGTATGGGAGCCGGTGTTTTTTCGTCTTACGCAAACATAATTTTTTTTGGAAACGGAATAAATTTTATATCCTCTTCTTCTGCATCTGCCGGTCCAACCGGAATCCGTGCCTACTTTTTTGAATTCAGGGAATTTGACCCTTCTCCATAAAGACTTTTTAAATACGAGCGTCCCCCCCTTAACGCTCCTCACATACTTATGTTCTCCCCCCGGCCGAAAGACCATGAGCGCTTTCTTCTCCTCGAAATAGAGATAAGAGGTATGCTTGCCGATAATGGAGCCTTTACCGCTTTTGAGAGCGGCCACTGACTCTCTTAAATAGTTGGGCCCGTAATAATCATCGTCATCGAACTTGGCGATGATGCCTTCCTTCGCATTGGCGATCGCGTAGTTCAAGCATTTTCCCAGATGATATTTTTGAGGAAGCTGAATAACCTTCACTTCGTTATTCGGATATTGGCTTGCCCTTTGATTCCATTCATCTAGGCTCATATCGTCTTTGTTTAACACGATAATCATCTCTTTGTCCTTCCAAACCTGGCGATCGTAATTGGCAAACACATTATCCACAAAAGAGGATCTCATGGTACATGCGATAATCGTTACCAATCATTCCAGCTCCTTGTTTTGAATCTTTTTCAACTTCTTGTTCCATGTTGAATTTTTAATGATTTTATATTTTTTCCCTTTAATCACCTTGTCGTATAGTTTTAAAAAATTATCGGTCATGACGCTGTCGGAGAAATGGGCTCTGACATAATGCCGGCATCTGTAGGCCGAGGGGAAGCCTGCATGGTTCTTCACTTTCAAAATCATTTCCTTGGTATTGCTGCACAGTAGCTGCGGCAATCCCTTTAGAACTTCCGGAACCGCTCCTTTCTTGAAGCCAAGCACGGGAGTGCCGCTGGCCAAAGCTTCAATAAGAACGAGGCCGAACGGCTCATTCCAAGTGGATGTGAACAGAACGCAGCTGGCGTTGGCCAACAGGTTCATCTTTGTTTTGCCGCCGACCGGTCCCACATATCGAATGCGTTTATTTAAATGAGGCTTGATTTGGGTATTAAAATAGTTCCTATCATTAAGTGTGCCTGCAATGATTAACTCTTTCCCCGTTTTTTGGGCGACTTTAATCGCCAGGTGAACGCCCTTTTGCTCGATCAATCGGCCAAGGAACAGGAGGTAACTCCTTTTCTTTTTTCGAAAGGCGTAATCATTGACCCTAATCCCGTTATGCACGTAATAGCCTCTATTCTTCCCGAATCTCTTTAGGATCGTTTTGCTAACGTATACCGGAATTTGAACCCCTGTAACCCCCTTGGAATGGGAGTTCCTTATGGTCGGAATGGGCGGATTTGCTTTCGCGACGATACCGTAATGATCATGAATGATATCGACATCGTCAGGGAGATTGCTCATGATGAACTCGAGTTGTTCCTCCGGGTCGTTCGTAGGATACTCGAAGGTTTCGGTAGCCTGGGCCGTGGAACCTTTTTTGGCGAATAATACGACATGATGCCCGCGCCGAACCAATTCCTCGGTTAAGTAATGAATGTCCCGCTGCGTCCCCCCGTACGCCTTAGGCGGAACCGTTATCGTATTGGTCGATATCTGGGCGATCTTCAACATTCACATCTCCCTTAGGTTAATTATCTCTGGGCACTACTTTTAAGATATGAACGGCTTTCCGTTGATGACACGGCTACTTCATGAGATGGGCGTTGTTAAGATCCGCACTGAAAATGCGAAATGGAGAAGCTTAGCCCATACCGATGTCCGATCCTTTTCATAGATTAATAGAAATTGATCATGACAAGGGGAGATGCGATTTGAAAGGACTTATCCTCTGTGCCGGAAAAGGGACGCGTCTGCACCCGATCACCCTCAAACATTCCAAAACGCTTATGCCTGTTGCCAACATCCCGATGCTGCAGACCTGCATGGAAAAATTGGTCGAGCAGGGGATAGCGGAGATCGGAATTTGTATACATCCATCGCAAGAAGCCGATATAAGGGAACGAATCGGAAACGGCGAATCGTTGGGGGTAACCGTCACTTATATTTACCAGAACGAAGCGAAGGGCATCTCGGATGCGGTGAAGCAAGCGCAGCCTTATATCGGAGAGGATGCTTTTTTGTTGCTGCTTGGCGATAATCTGATTGCCGAGCCGTTAACCGAACTGAAAGCAGACGTTGAAGAGAGGGGGAGTCACGGCTCCTTGCTGCTGGCCGAGGTTGAAAATCCTCAAGATTACGGCATTGCGGAAGTGTTGGATGGCCGTATCGCAGGGTTGGAAGAAAAGCCCCGTAACCCAAAGTCCAATCTTGCCGTCCTGGGAGCCTATGCCTTCAATCGGTCGATCTTTAAAGCGGTAAGGGACATCACCCCTTCCGCCAGGGGGGAGTATGAAATCACGGATGCGATTCAATGGCTAGTCGACCATAACTTCCCTGTCACTTATCACATTACGGAGAAGTTGAATATGGATGTCGGAACAGTAGACAGATGGTTGGAAGCCAATCGGAGAACGCTCGATCAGACGCATGGCGGAGGAACGATTCATGAAACCGCAATAGTGAACAATTGTACGATTATTGCGCCGGTAATCATCGGTCAGGGATGCGTTCTGAAAGACAGCGTTATCGGTCCTTATGTATCCATAGGCACGGATTCGCATATTGAAGATTGCCGGATCGAGAACAGCATCATTCTAAACGAGGTTCATTTGAAGCATATCTCTTATACGTTAAAGGACACGGTCATTGGATTTGGATCCGTCATGGCGGGCATACATCCAAGAGTAGAGGGTAGCGGCCAATGAATATTTTAGTGATAGGCACGGGATATGTAGGGACGACGACTGCCTTGGTATTTGCCGAAATGGGATGGAACGTAACGGGACTCGATACGGATGCGCAAAAAATTCAGCAGCTGGAGAAGGGCGTGCTTTATTTTTACGAACCGGGATTGGAGGAATTGCTGAGAAAGCATCTGGGTACCGGGCAAATCCGATTCACCACGAATAAAGACAAGGCTATTCAAGAGCATGAGGCGATCTTTATATGCGTCGGAACGCCTTCCCGTCCCGATGGCGGTGCCGACATGCGATATGTGAAGCAGGTAGCGGAAGATATCGGCCAAACCATGAATGGTTATAAATTAGTCATTACCAAAAGCACGGTTCCCGTTGGAACGCAGGAACAGGTAACGGGTTGGATTCAAGCGGTCCAAAAAGGATCATTTCCGTTCGACGTGGCTTCCAACCCGGAATTTTTGCGCGAGGGGAAAGCGTTGGAGGATGCGTTGAATCCGGATCGGGTCATCATCGGGACCAATAGTAAACGAGCCGAAAATCTCCTTCGAACGCTGTACCGCTCCATAAAATGTCCGATTGTCGTAACCGCGCCGCGAACCGCGGAGCTGATCAAGTATGCGTCAAACGCCTTTCTGGCCACGAAGATTTCCTATATGAACGAATTAGCCAGACTATGCGATCAACTGGGCGTCAATATAATAGAAGTGGCAAACGGGATCGGATTGGACCCGAGAATCGGAACAAGCTTTCTTCAAGCGGGAATCGGATACGGAGGTTCATGCTTTCCCAAGGATGTGTCTGCATTGATTTTCGCGGCGAAACAAAATCATATCGAGTTAAGCATCTTGGGAAAAGTCGTTAACGTCAATCAAACGCAGCCCTTGTACTTGCTGGACAAAGCCCGCGAACGGTTGAAATCCTTTGCGAATAAAAAAGTAGCGGTGCTGGGATTGGCTTTCAAACCGGATACGGATGACATGCGGGAAGCGCCGGCCCTTCGTATAATCGATAGATTGCTTAGCGAACAGGCAAAGGTTTACGCGTATGATCCGGTAGCCAAGCTTCCTGCCGATGTGCAGTATGAATCCGTTGCTTCCTGCATGGCGTTGGAGGATGCGGTGCAAGGCGCGGATGCCGTCTTCTTATGCACCGAATGGCCGGTTTTCCAAAAGGTTGATTGGACCAAGATGAAAGGGATCATGAATCGGCCGAATCTATTTGACGGCAGAAACTTGCTGGACTCCGATGAAATGAACGCCATCGGTTTTTTCTATCAAGGAATCGGCTATGAATAACATAAAAGTCATGCAAAATTGTGCGAAAGGCGAATGTCCATTCAACTTTGAATGGACATTCGCCTTTGTTTTATGGATACGCGCAGGAGTCCGATTTTTTAGCAATTTCAATCGGTTTAGCATTTTCCACACAACAAAAACCTTGATTTTACAAGCTTTTTCGGTCATCCTTCCCTAAAGGCGACTAAAATCCGCAGACAAATGAAAACGCTTTATTTACTATCCGGACTGCCGCTTCTATACTGTGGTTTGTAGCCGGGGGGCTGCCGACGGAACGATTTTTTGGAAAAGGGAGGCTTGAAACAATGGGGGCGAACAATCGCGTTAATACCGATTGAAAAATCAAACGGCTTGGGCACAAGTCATTCGTGCAAGATGATAGGCAATCGAATAAAAAGAGACCGAGCGTAATGTGTGTGTGAGATTTAAAGGTATTCATGTAACATAATATGACGCGAGTATTTTAATCATTTTCTACCTCAACAGCATTTTCCATGCTGCTAAAGGCCTTGAAAAATAAGGGTTTTACGGCATGATTGCTGTGGCCGTGGCAGAAACGGCAAAGGAAAGGAAAACGAACGGTTTACGGAGATAACGGATGTTCCTACAATGTGGATAGGCAGTTTATGTTACGAAAATTAACATAATTGATAGCTGCTCGCGTTACAAATGAACGGATTTCGAGGGAGGATACGAAATGGCAAAAAAGATTTCAGGTTTGTTAGTCGTGATGGCGATGGTCGTCGCGCTCATATCGGCATGCAGCGGAGGCAATAACGGCGTGAACGGAGGCGGGAACGCCGCGACGCCGGAGGAGAGCGCGAACGCCCCGGGCGCGGCGGAGCAATACGGCGACACGGGCGGCCTCGCGCTTCCGCTCGTCGACGAGCCGACGACGATTACCTGGATGCACGCGGGCAACGTAACCATTACGGACGACATGCTCGTCGTCAAGGAAATCGAGAAGCGCACCGGGATCAAGGTGGAATTCCAGACGTATTCGCCCCAAACCTACGAGGATAAGCTTCGGGTCATCGTGGCGTCGGGCAAGCTGCCGGACATCTTCAACGGCCTGAAGTCGGCGGAGCTGAAGGACATCGGCAAGCAGGGCGGCGTCGTCAATATTAACGAACACATGGATAGTCTGCCGAACTTCAAGAAGCTGTACGGGGAAGAGAACGACTGGGTGTTCAAATCGTTCGGCGATCAGGAAGGCAATCTGTATTCGTGGCCGATCTACCGGCTGAACCGCGAAGTCAACCACGGCTTCATGTATCGGAAGGACATTTTCGACAAGCACGGCATTAAGCCTTGGACGAATACGGAGGAGTTCTACCAAGCGCTGAAAAAGCTGAAGGAGCTGTATCCGGACAGCTACCCGTACGCTTCCAAAAACACGGAATGGATTTTCCGCGATTGGTCGTACGGCTGGGGCATCGGCGGCAGCCAATATCCGGCTTATTACGACGAGAAGGACGGCGCGTGGAAGTTCGCCGCGGTGCAGCCCGAGCATAAAGAGATGCTCGATTTCATGAAGAAGCTGTACAACGAAGGGCTGATGGATCCCGAGTTCCTGACCGACACGCAGGATTCGTGGACCTCGAAGATGACGACGGACAAAGCGTTCGTCACCTGGGACTGGATCGGCCGGCTCGATCTGTTCTACAACCAGGTGAAGGAGACGATGCCGGACTTCAATCTCCGTTACGCCCTGCCGATCGGACCGACCGGCCATGTGAGAACCCTGCCGGAGATCAGCGACTTCGGCGTGGCGGTCGCCGACAACAAAAACAAGGAAGCGGCGCTCAAGCTGCTCGACTACTTGACGAGCCCGTCCGGCAGCGAGCTCATCACGGTCGGCGTCGAAGGCGTCAACTTCGAATGGGGGGAAGACGGCTTCCCGGTCTACCCCGAGCTGGCCGACCTGCCTCTCGTCGATATCAGCGTGCTGGAGGACCGCTACGGCATGTGGCAGGAGAGCGTTTATTTGAGGCCGGACAGACGAAGCGTCTACTACAAATATTCCGAGAAGGAACAAGAGGCGCAGGATACGATCATGAAGGATAATTTGAGGGAAGCCGAAGACCCGACCTTGAATTTTACCGACGAAGAAGTGGCGGCCTTGTCCGATTTGCAGACCACGCTACAAAAAGCGGCCGAGGAATTCAATTCCAAATATATTTTGGACAAAAGCTACGGCGACAAGCAGTGGGAGGCGTGGATCGCCGAGGCCGCCAAATCGGGCGTCGACGAGATTCTGACCCTATTCAACGATGCCCAGAAACGCTACGACGCCGCGGAATAAGGCGATCGGCGGTTAGCGGCGGAGCGCGGGCGTCCGGACCCTTGAACGACCGGGCGCCCGTCATCCGGGGAGGAGGATTACCGTGCAACGACCTATCATCGAGGCGGCGGGCGCCGACGCGGGCGCGCGCATCAAGAAACCGGTCAAATCGCGTTTCATCGGTATGTTAAAGCATATGAGGAGGGACCGGCAGCTGCTGCTGCTGTTCATCCCATGCATTCTATTTTTCGTTATTTTCCGGTATGGGCCGCTGTACGGGCTGGTGATCGCCTTTAAGGATTACAGCGTATTCCAGGGCGTATGGGGAAGCGATTGGGTGGGACTTAAGCATTTCGCGAAGTTTTTCGGCAACCGGGAGTTTTGGCTGCTGTTCCGGAATACCGTATTGCTTGGCAGCTACACGCTTATTTTCGGCTTTCCTTTCCCGATTCTGCTGGCGGTACTGCTGAACGAGGTCCGGCTGCAATGGTTCAAAAAGTCGGTCCAGACGTTCAGTTATTTGCCCGCCTTCCTGTCCGTGGTCATTATCAGCAGCATGATCATCGATTTCCTGTCGCCGACGAACGGCGTCATTAATCAATTTCTCGCGCTGCTCGGGTTCGAGAAGAAGTATTTCCTCATCGATCCCGACTGGTTCCGGCCGATCTACGTCATCTCGGAAATTTGGGCAACGGCAGGCTACCAGGCCATCATTTATTTGGCGGCCATCGCGGGCATCAATCCGTCCCTCTACGAAGCGGCCAAGGTGGACGGCGCCAGCCGGTTCCAAATGATCAAGAGCATTACGCTTCCCGGCCTGATGCCGACGCTGCTGGTCATGTTCATCCTGAATACGGGCAGCATGTTCCGGATCGGCTACGAGAAGGTGCTGCTCCTCTACAACCCGATGACGTACGACGTAGCCGACGTCTTCTCGACCTACGTGTACCGGAAGGGCTTATTGGAGTCGAGCTACAGCTATGCGGCGGCCGTCGGCATGTTCGAATCGGCGGTGGCGCTCGTCATGCTGCTGGCGGCGAACTTCCTTAGCAAGCGGATTGGAGGCGGCGGCTTATGGTAGGCGAACGCAGATTATCGTTGTTTAACGTCGTAAATTCGATTCTATTAATCGGGGTCGCCCTGTCGACGCTGTATCCGGTATGGTACATTACGGTCATTTCGTTCAGCGATACGGTGTCCGTGCTGCAGGGGAACGTCTTCCTGCGGCCGCGCGGGTTCAACGTCGAAGCGTACGCGGAGGTGCTGAAGGACGCCAAAATTCCGCGGGCGTATCTCAATACGGTGTACTATACCGCGCTCGGCACGTTCTTTAACCTGCTCTTCACCGCGGTTGCCGCGTATCCGCTGGCGCAGCGGGGATTTTTCGGGCGCAGGTTCTGGATGGTGGCGATCGTGCTGACGATGTTCCTGAACGCGGGCATTATCCCGACGTACATGATTGTACAGGAGCTGGGCTTGATCGATACCGTATGGGCGCTCGTCCTGCCGAATGCAATCTGGACGTTCGAGCTGATCATATTAAAAAGCTTCTATGAAAATATGTCTTCCCAAATCCGGGAAGCGGCCATGATCGACGGAGCTTCGGAATACCGGATATTGTTCAGCATCATCATTCCGCTGTCCAAGCCGGCGCTTGCGTCCATCGGCCTCTTCTATTTCATGGGGCACTGGAACAGCTTCTTCCTGCCGCTCATCTATTTGAACGACAAGGAAATGTTCCCGCTGCAGATCGTGCTCCGGGACATGCTCATCTTCAACTCCGAATCGGACGCCGCGCTCGTCGACCGGGCCGCGCTTGCCCCGCAGGCGATGAAGAACGCGACGATCGTGCTGTCCATGATTCCGGTGCTGATGGTCTATCCGTTCGCCCAAAAATATTTCGCGAAGGGGGTTATGCTCGGATCGGTCAAAGGATAACGATAGACATCTTGCGTCGGCATAAGCTTCTCTAACTCGAATACGGAAAAGAGGGAGCCTATGAAAAAGCATTTTAACTACATCTGCGCGGCGTTATGCGTCGCATTGGTCTGGTCGCTCGCCGGGGCGGGGACGGCCCATGCCCGGGTCGACCGGTCGTTCGGCGCGCCGTCCGCGATCGGATCGCCGATTCAGAGCATCGCGATCTACGACGGGACGTTCGGGAAGGAAGACGGCCGCGATGTGATCTATACGACGGTATCCGGCAAGCCGGCTATTTTCCAAGTGATCGATCTCGCAAGCCGGACCGTATTGCGCACGTATCCGCTGCCGGGCTCGGAGAGCTCCTGGTCGCATCTTACGCTGCCGGACGGCACGGTCTACATCGGAGGCGGCGGGGCCGGGAAGCTGTTCAGCTATTCGCCGGCCGCGAAGGAGCTTAAGGATTTGGGCGGTATCGGGGAGGGCGTCGCCTACGGCTTATCCCACGACGAGAAGGGGCGCGTCTATTTCGGCTCTTATCCGAACGCGAAGATCGGCCGCTACGACCCCGCCACCGGGGAGATGAAGGATTACGGCACGGTCGCGCCCGGGCAGAGCTATTCCCGGTCCACCGCTTACCATGACGGCTACGTATATGCGGGAATCGGCATTCAGGGCAGCATCGTCAAGCTGAACGTCGAGACCGGCGAGAAGGAGACGATCGCCCTTCCGACGCACGGCGGAGCCGTCGACACGGGGATGGTGAACCAGCTCGACGCCTGGGGCGGCTATTTGGTCGCCGGCCTTTCGAGCGCGAAGAGTCCGCTCCTGTTCTACGATCTGGCGAGCGGGGAGTGGAGCGACCGTTACCACCTGAACAACAAGGGCATTCGGCTGTCGCACGGCAAGCCGGGCAGCGGCAAGGCGTATTTTGCCCAGAACAACCGGATCATGGAGCTCGATCTGACGACGCTCGACGCGGTCGACACGGGCATTCCGTACGGGACGTTCCTGCGGGGCACGGCGTGGATCGACTTCCCGGGCGATCCGGAGCTTCCGGGCTCCTCGCTGGCGACCGTCACCTTCGGCGGGGGCGTCGCCTATTTGAATCCGGAGACGAAGACGGCCAAAGTGATCGAATATCCCGTGCAGGGCAATCCGATTCCGATCCAGACGCTCGAGAACGGGCCGGATGGCAAGCTCTACATGAGCGGCTACCCCGGCGGCAGGGGCGCTTCCTATTCGCCGGAGACGGGAGAGACGGTCTCTTTCCCGCTCGGCCAGGCGGAAGGGATGGGCTATCTGGGCGACAAGCTGTACATGGGCGTCTACCCCGGCGCGAAAATTTACGAGCTGGATACGTCGAAGCCGCTCGATGCAAGCGCCAATCCGCGCCATCTGTTCGACGTGCCGCATCAGGACCGCCCGTTCAAAATGATCGCCGGGGAAGGCAAGCTGTTCATCGGCACCATTCCGGATTACGGGGTGCTCGGCGGTTCGCTGACCGTATACGATCCGGCATCGGGCGAGCCGCCCGCGGTGTATGAGGACGTCGTCCATCATCAGAGCATCGTCGGGCTCGCGCTGAAGGACGGCAAGCTGTACGGTTCGACGACGGTCGCCGGCGGGCTCGGCATCGATCCGACGGAGCCGGCGGCGAAGCTGTTCGTCTGGGACGTCGCATCCGGGACGAAGGAGAAGGAGTGGGTGCCGCAAATACCGGGGCTCGCCGCGGCGCCTAAGATGATCGGCGGGCTCAGCCTCGGCCCCGACGGGCTGCTATGGGCGGCGGCCGACGGCGCGATCTTCGCGGTCGATCCGGCTACGCAGCAGATCGTGAAGAGCAAAGTGATCTATCCGGGCGTAACCGATTATGGCAGGTGGCGTCCAATCCAGATGCGCTGGGGCGCGGACGGTTACCTGTATACGACCTTGGCCGGCCAAATGACGGTCATCGATCCGGCGAATCTCGATTCGGTCGCGCTCGGCGCGGCGGAGCTGATGACGCTCGGCGAGGACGGTCACATTTATTACGCGGACAGCACCGTTTTGAAAAAAATCGGGGTAGCGGAAGGAACCGGGGAAATTCCGGTGAAGGTCGGCCTGCCGATCCGGAACGGCTCGTTCGACGAACAGGCCGAGGACGGCTCGATTCCGGGCTGGAGCTCGCTGTTTAACGTCACGCCTAACGTGTCGTACGGGCTGAGCGAGGAGCGCGCCGCGACGGCGCCTTACGCCTTGAAGCTGACGGACCGTTCGACGACGGAGACGGTGGCCGTCGCGACCGAGCCGATCGGCGTGAAGCCCGGCACGGAATACACCGCAAGCGCGAAGCTATTCCTGCAGGAGGGGCGGACGCTCGCTTCCTTCAACTTCTACGACGCCGCCGGCAAGCAGCTGGACAGCAAGTCGCTGCAAATCACCCAGGGGGCGGGGGCGTGGCAGACGCTCGAGATGAAAGGGATCGCGCCGGCAGGCGCGGCTTATGCAAGGCTCGTACTGTTCTGCTCGACCTATTGGATGACGACCGCCTATTACGACGATGCGTCGATTTCGTATACGGTGCAGGCGACGCCCGACAGACTGCTCGCCTCGATCGGCGATTGGGCGTCGGAAGGCGCGATCGGCCATTCGCTGAGCAAAAAGCTGGAAAATGCGGTCAAGCAGGCGGTCCATCAGTTGGAGAAGGGGCGGGAGAAGCAGGCGGTCAAGCATTTCGAGGACGGGCTGAAGCATCTGGAGAAGACTTTGCCGAACGAAGCGGCGGCCGCCGCCCGGGCCGAAATCGAGGCGCAGCTGCAAGCTTTCGTCGCGGAATGGTCGTCCTGAGAGGGAAGAGCGGAGCGGGCGAATGATTGAGAGGACGAGACAATAATCGAACGAATGAGCACCTCGCGGAGAGGTGCTCGTTTGCGTGCGTTTCGGCGGGAAACGGAGAGTCCAGCTTGCCAAACGGCTTCGTTCGGGTATGATGGACATAAACGTTTTCCTTCGGGCGACCGGGGAAAGCCGGTAACGGATGGGAGGAATGCAAGATGCCGACGTTGAATCGGGAGCTTGCCAAGCCGATTAGAATCGGCCTTATCGGCCCCGGGCCAATCGTGGATCAGATGATGCGGGTCATAGAATCGTTCCCTTCCTTCGAGCCCGTGCCGCTCGTGTTCCGCGAGGCGGATGAGGCGCCGGAGCTGGCGGAGCGGATCGTCCGGGAGGTCGAGGTTATTTTGCTGTCCGATCCGCTCGTTCAGCGCATGGTGAAGGAGCGGATCGGACAGGCGGTGCCGCTCCATCACGTTCCGGTAACGGACGCCGGGCTGTACCGGGCGCTCTTCTATGCACAGCGCGCCGGCAGTCTTGCGGGCGGATTGTCCGTGGACACGCTGACGCAGACGATGGTCGCGCGGACGCTGAAGGATTTGGGCATGGACGGCGCATCCGCGCTCGTCTACGACGGTCCTTCCTACGCGCAGAAGGACAAGCTGGCCGCCTTTCACCAGGCCGGCTTCGAATCGGGGCGCAGCACGGTCGCGATTACCGGCCTGGAGTCGGTCGCGAAGGAGCTGGCCGCCCGCGGCGTTCCGCACGAGCGGCTCGCCCCCTCGGACCAAGACATCGTCGTCTCGCTGGAGCGGGCGCTGCTGTCCACCGAGACGCGCCGCAGCCGGGAGGGACAGATCGTCGTCGGGATGGTCAACATCGACGACTTCGGGGAGACGGCCATGAAGCGCGGCAACGAGCACGAGGTGCAGAAGCTGAAGCTGGACATCCACCGCAAGGTGCTCGATTACGTCGAATTGCTCGACGGCTATTTGACGCATCTCGGCGGAGACGAATATTTGTTTTTTACGACGAGGGGGATCTTCGAGCGGGAGACCGGCGGCTACAAGACGATCCCGCTGGCCAAGGAGATCAAGGAGGCGTACGGCATTTCCCTCAGCATCGGGATGGGCTTCGGCCGCTCCGCGAGCGACGCCGGGACGAACGCGAGAGCCTCCCTGCGCAAGGCGAAGGAGGCCGGCGGCAACGCCTGCTTCATCGTGCGGGAGGACGGCACGCTGATCGGCCCGCTTGAGATGGCCGACCCGGTGAAGAAGGTGCTCTCCTTCACGGACGCGGAGCTGATCAAGCGGGCGGAGGACGCGGGGATGACGAGCGCCTACCTGAGCAAGCTGCTGCACCACCGGGCGAGGTTCGGCAAGTATGCGTACACGGTGCATGAGCTCGCCTCGCTGCTCGACATTACCGTCCGAAGCGCGCATCGTCTCCTGCTGCTGTGGATCGACAACGGCCTCGTCGAGGTGGCCGGCATGGAGAAGGTGCCGCGCGGACGGCCTCGGCAGCTGTTCAAGCTGACTTTTTTGGAGAAGAGCCCTTGAGCGGAAATTGAGCGGGGGCTCTTCTTCGCATGATGGACAGGTCATCCGGATGTTCCGGGTGGCTTTTTTTTCGTTCAGGTGCTGACGTAGTGTCAAAAATTGAAATTAAATGCGACTACGAAGAAGGGGTGAGCGGTATAGTTTCAAGAATTGAAATTAAACCGTCAGTAACGGGCGGAGCGTCCCTGATATCCGGCAGTTAGGTTCAAATTTTGAAATAAACACCATGTTCGGAGGGGGAGAGCTCCTTTTTATTTCAGTTTTTGAAACTAATCCGGTTCCCATTTGCTTCATCGCCCAAGTGGCAGTTGATAAGGGATTGATATATTCATGGCCAACTTCTGAGCTTTGCGGCTTACTGTCGGCTTATCATGCTTGGGAGCATGTAAAACGTTAGGCGGCGAGTGAATCCTGCAAGAGAGGTAACATGCGAGTGAGGTAACGGATGAGTAGTGTAGCTGGCGGCATATGCGAGGGAGGTGACGAATGGATTTAACGGCCTGCGGGCTGACCTCCGGCGTTTCGCGGACTCTAATTAAAGACGATTAAAAGATTTGTCTTTATATCCCGTCTCTCGCTATGATGGGGAGGAAGACGTAATCGAATTGGGAGGAGAGGAAGCAGCATGAACAGCATTGCGGAGCTGGAGGCGAGGCTGGCGGAGCCGTCGGAGCGGCTGATCGCCGATTTGCGGTCGATAGAAGGGGATATTCTCGTGCTGGGCGTCGGCGGCAAGATGGGGCCGAGTCTGGCGGGACTCGCGGCGAACGCGATCCGGGAAGGCGGCTTGAACAAGCGGGTGATCGGCGTCTCGCGCTTCACGAACGAGGAGGCGAGGAGGGAGCTTGCGGAAGCGGGGGTCGAGACCGTGTCCTGCGATCTGCTGAACGAAGAAGAGCTTGCGAAGCTGCCTCGGGCCGAGAACGTCATCTATATGGCGGGCAATAAGTTCGGAACGACGGGGAGGGAGCATTTTACGTGGGCGATGAACGCTTATTTGCCGGGAAGGGTGGCGGAGAAGTACAAGGATTCGCGTATCGTCGTGTTCTCCTCCGGCAACGTGTACCCGCTGTCCCCGGTTGGCGGCGGAGGGGTGGACGAATCGGTATCGCCCGAGCCGCTGGGCGAATACGCGCAGTCCTGCCTGGGCCGGGAGCGGGTGTTCGAATATTTTTCTCGCAAAAACGGGACGCCGATGGCGATTTACCGCTTGAATTACGCGATCGACCTAAGGTACGGCGTGCTGCTCGAATTAGCCCGTTCCGTCCGCGACGGACGCCCCGTCGATCTGGCGATGGGACACGCGAACGTCATTTGGCAGGGGGACGCCAACGAAATGGCGCTGCGCTGCTTGACGCAATGCTCGAGCCCGCCGCGGACGATCAACGTCACCGGGCCGGAGACGATGTCGATCCGGTGGGCGGCGGGGGAGCTGGCCAAGCGGCTTGGACGGGAGGCGCTATTCGCGGGGGAGGAGCAGGAGACGGCGCTGCTCAGCAACGCGTCCAAGTCGCACCAGCTGTTCGGCTACCCGCGCGTGTCGCTGCTGCAGATGATCGATTGGGTGGCCGATTGGGTGAAGGCGGACGGTCCGACCTGGAACAAGCCGACGCACTTCCAAGAGAGAAAGGGGAAATTTTAAGTGGGCGGATCGCGCAGAACATTGTCGCCGGCGCTTGCCGAAGCGCTTCATGACGGTCTCGTCATTCCGGCCCATCCGCTCGCTCTGGATGCGGACCGCAAGCTGGACGAACGCCGCCAGCGCGCGCTGACGCGCTATTATGCGGCATCCGGCGCGGGTGGCATGGCGGTCGGCGTGCACTCGACGCAGTTTGAAATTCGCGAACGAGGCGTAGACTTGTATGAGCCGGTGCTGCGGCTTGCGGCGGAGGAGGCGGAGAAGGCGGGGCCGGACCGGCCGTTCCTGAAGGTGGCGGGACTGTGCGGGCCGACGGAGCAGGCGCTCGAGGAAGCCGCGATCGCGGCGGGGCTCGGCTACGACGCGGGGCTTCTCAGCATGGGCGGACTGTCCGGGTGGAGCGAGAAGGACCTGTTGAAGCGGACCGAGGCCGTCGCGGCGTTCATGCCGGTCATCGGCTTCTACCTGCAGCCTTCCGTCGGAGGACGGACGTTCAGCTTCGAATTCTGGCGCGCCTTCGCCGATATTCCGAACGTCGTCGCGATCAAAATGGCGCCGTTCAACCGCTACCAGACGCTTGACGTTGCGCGCGCGGTCTGCAGCTCCGGACGCCGGGACGAAATCGCGCTTTATACCGGCAACGACGACAACATCGTCGGCGATCTGCTGACGACTTACCGGTTCGCGGTAGACGGCGGCATCGTGGAGAAGCGGATCGTCGGCGGCCTGCTCGGGCATTGGGCGGTCTGGACCCGCAAGGCGGTCGAGCTGCTCGAGGAGATCAAGCGCTGCCGCGGCGAATCGCATATCCGCCGGGACTGGCTGACCCGGAACGTGGAGACGACGGACGCGAACGCGGCGTTCTTCGATCCCGCGAACGGCTTCGCGGGCTGCATCCCCGGCATTCACGAGGTGCTGCGCCGGCAGGGACTCCTTGCGGGGACGTGGTGCCTGAACCCGCACGAAGCGCTATCGGCCGGGCAGGCCGAGGAAATCGACCGCGTCTATCGGGCTTACCCGCATTTGAACGACGACGCATTTGTCAAAGACCATCTGCGGGAGTGGCTTGGCGAATGACATAAGGAGGATTTAAGGCCGTGCGGTTTAAAGACGTATTTTCCATCATCGGACCGAGCATGGTCGGACCGTCCAGCTCCCATACGGCGGGGGCGCTGCGGATCGGCCGTACGGCCAGGCGATTGTTCGGGACGCAGCCGGAGGCGGCCGAGATCGTGCTCTACGGCTCGTTCGCGGAGACGTACATGGGACACGGCACCGACCTAGCGCTTGCCGCCGGCCTGCTCGACTTCGAGACCGACGACATGCGCATCCGGGACGCGCTGCGGCTGGCGGAATTATCCGGCATGAACGTGACGTTCGGCAAAGGGAAGGGCCCCTTCGCCCATCCGAACACCGTCCGTCTCACGCTGAGCGGAGGCGGCCGGCAGGATGCCATCGTCGGCGCGTCGATCGGCGGCGGCAACATCGAGATGACGGACGTGAACGGCTTCGACGTGAAATTCACCGTCCGGACGCCGACGCTCTTCGTCTTCCACGGCGACCGTCCCGGCATCGTGGCCGAGGTGACGGGTTTGCTCGGACGCGAAGGGGTCAACATCGGCTACATGGACGTCGACCGGAAGAGCCGGCGCGGCGACGCGCTGACCGTCATCGAGACCGACGAAGCCGTATCCGCAGCCTTGCAGGATACCATCCGCGGCATGAAGGACGTGACGCGCGTCGGTCTCGTCGATCTTACGGCAGGAGGAGGTGCTTAAATGAAATTCAGCCATTTGAACGAGCTCGCGGCATGCTGCCGGGAGGATGGCAAGACGATCGGGCAATTGATGCTCGCGGAGCAGGCGCTCGAATCGGGCCAGAGCGAAGAGCAGGTATTCCGTCAGATGGCGGACTACTTCGGCGTCATGAAGGAGGCCGTCCGCCGCGGGCTCGACGAGCCCGTCCCGTCGCGAAGCGGATTGACCGGCGGCGACGCGGTCCGCGTGAAGGAATACATGGAGCGCGGCGACGCCTCCTTGGGGAAGGAGGCGTGCCTGGCGATGGCCTACGCGCTGTCCGTCTCCGAGGTGAACGCCTCGATGGGCCGGATCGTGGCGACGCCGACGGCCGGGTCGTGCGGCATCATTCCCGGCGCGTTCGTCAGCTCGCAGGAGCGGTTCGGCTGGGCGGACGACAAGCTCGTCATGGGGCTGTTCGCCGCGGGCGCGATCGGGTACGTCATCGCCAACAACTCCTTCATCTCCGGAGCCGAGGGCGGCTGCCAGGCCGAGGTCGGCTCCGCCATCGGCATGGCGGCGGGGGCGCTGACCGAGCTGCGCGGGGGGACGCCGGAGCAGGCCGTTCATGCGGTCGGCCTGGCGCTCAAAAACTCGCTCGGCCTCATCTGCGATCCGGTAGGCGGGCTGGTCGAAATTCCTTGCATCGTCCGCAACGGCTTCGGCGCCGTCACGGCGCTGGCCGCGGCGGACATGGCGCTTGCCGGCGTCCGCAGCGTCATCCCGTCGGACGAGGTCATCCAGGTTATGCTCGAGGTCGGCGGCGCGATGCCCGACAAGCACCGGGAGACCGGCATGGGCGGGCTGGCCCAGACGCCGACCGGCAAACGGATCGTTAAGGACCTGTACGGCAAGAAGAAATCGGCGGGCGGCAATGAAAAAGGACAAGAAAAAGAAAAAGGAAAAGGAAAAGGGGAAACCGAGGGAGAAGGGGGAGCTTCCTGATGGACTTCATGGAAGAGGGAAAACGGATCGGAGACGGGCTGATCCGGTTCCGGCGCGAGCTTCACCGGTACCCGGAGCTGAGCTCGCGGGAATCGGAGACGGCGGCGCGGGTGCTCGGGCAGCTGCGCGAGCTCGGCATCGAATGCCGGACCGGCGTGGGCGGGCACGGCATCGTGGCCGATCTTCGCGGCGAGGGGCCGGGACCGGTCATCGCGCTGCGGGCCGATATGGACGCGCTGCCGATTCGGGAGGAGACGGCGCTGGACTTCGCCTCGGAGCGGCCGGGCGTCATGCATGCCTGCGGCCACGACGCGCATACGGCGATGCTGCTCGGCGCCGCGCGCCTGCTTCAGAGGCGCCGGTTCGCGGGCACGGTGCGGCTCCTCTTCCAGCCGGCCGAAGAGATTAACGCCGGCGCCAAGGCGATGATCGAGGACGGCGCGCTGGACGGCGTGGACGAGATTTACGGCCTTCACAACCTGCCGACGTTGTCCGCAGGCAAGGCGGCGACGCGTTGCGGGCCGCTGATGGGCTCGGTGGACCGGATCGAAATCGCGATCGATGGGCGCGGCGCGCACGGCGCGATTCCCGATCAGGGCGCCGATCCGATCGTTTGCGCGTCCGCCGTCGTCATGGCGCTGCAGACCGTCGCAAGCCGGGAGGTGTCCCCGTTCGAGCCGGTCGTCGTCACGGTCGGCAGCCTGCGGGCCGGGGAGGCGAACAACGTCATCCCCCAGCGGGCGGAGCTGACCGGCACCGTTCGCGCATTCAGCGCGGAAGCGAGGGAGACGCTGGCCGGCCGGATCGAGCGCCTCGCGAAGGAGACGGCGAAGGCCTACCGGTGCCGGGCGGACGTCCGGTACGTCCGTCAGGTGCCCGTGCTCGCTGGCGACGATGCGTGCGTGCGGCATGCGGAAGCCGTCCTGGACGAGGCGATCGGAGCGCAGAACCGTGTCCAGGCGGCTCCGACGCTTGCCGGGGAAGATTTCTCCGTCTACCTCGAACGGGTGCCGGGCTGCTTCTTCTGGCTCGGGTCGGGCCCCTCGACCGGCGCGGAGCGGGCTTACGGGCTTCATCATCCGCGCTATACGCTGAACGAAGCCTGCATTCCGCTGGGGGCGTCCATTCTGGCCGCGATTGCCTTCGGCCGCTTGAGCGAAGCCGGAGCAGCGACGGGGAGGGGGACAGCGGGATGAACGATATTCGGATCGGCATGATCGGCCTGGACACGTCGCATGCGGTCATTTTCGCGCGGCTGCTTCATGACCGGGACGACCCGCACCATATTCCGGGCGGGCGGATCACAGCCGCCTATCCCGGCGGCTCGCCGGATTTCCCGCTCAGCATCGGACGGGTTGCGGGGTATACGGAGGAGCTGCGCGCGAAGCATGGCGTACGAATCGTCGATTCGCCGGAGGAGGTCGCGGAGCGATGCGACGCGATCATGCTGGAATCGGCGGACGGGCGCGTGCACGCGGAGCAGTTCGCGCGGATCGCCCCGTACGGGAAGCCGGTGTTCATCGATAAGCCGCTCGCCCTGACCGCGGCGGACGCCGACGAGATTTGGCGGCTTGCCTTGCGGTACCGGGTTCCGCTCATGAGCGGCTCGTCGCTTCGCTTCGCGGACGAGCTGCAGGCGGAGCTGCGGCGGCCGGACGGGGGCGCGATACTCGGCGCCGACGTCTACGGGCCGATGAGCGTGCAGCCGACGCAGCGCCATTATTTCTGGTACGGCATCCATTCGGCGGAGATGCTGTATGCGGCGATGGGCCGCGGCTGCGAGGAGGTTCACGCCTTCTCCTCCGAGGGGCATGAGCTGATCGCCGGCAAGTGGAAGGACGGCCGGATCGGAACGATCCGGGGAGGCCGAAGCGGGAGTTCCGCCTTCGGGGCGCGGGTGCACCGCGAGACGGGGACGTCCGTCGTCGAGGTCGGAAGCGGGCCGAGGCCTTACTACGCAAGCCTCCTGGAGAAGGTGATTGCGATGTTCGCCGGAGGGCGCGCGGAGCCGGACATGGAGGAGACGGGCGAGCTGATCCGCTTTCTGGAGGCGGCGGAAGAGAGCCGGATGAGCGGAATAAGCGTGAAGCTGAATCCCGGCCGGAGAGTTGCTTGGACGTGACGGAGCCGGCGCCGCTTTCGATATAGACCGGACGATTATGCGCATACGGGAGAGGGGATAGGGGGACGGACGTGGAATATATGTGGATGACATCGTGAGAGGTGACGCCAATGAACCGATTGATCGCGAATAGGGGCTTGCTGCAAATTTTCTTTTCGCTGCTGTTAGTCATCGTTATCATGTTTGTATCCAACTACTTCGTCTACAAAAACTCGATTTCCGGCATTTACGAGAAAGTAACGCAAAATAACCGGCTGGTCATTAAAAATATAATCCAAACGTTCGACGGCAGCTTCGCGTCCGTGAACAACCTCATGTTCAACATTCAAAGCATTCCATACGGCAGCCCCAAGCCGGGCGGAGACGGCACCGTCGACATGGCGGGCGTTTATTCGCTGCAGGAGCATCTCAGCGCGCTCGCGTCGTCCATCGATTTCATCGAAGAGGTGATCGTCTTCTATGACGATTCCGACCTGGCCATCACGTCCATCGGCACGACCGACATCAATCTTTTGTTCAATGACAAATACAGGCATCCGATCCACAACGCGAATTACTGGCGGACCTACGCCAAGTCGAGGCACGCGTTCACCGTGTTCAAGGCCGACGACTATTCGCTGTCGACCGGCGCCGCGCCGGCCGAGAAAGGCAGGCTTATGGTCGCGATGAACGGCAATAAGGTGAAAATGTCCGACAAGCACGTGATGGTGCTGATCAACGTCGACAAGCTGCTGAAGCGCGTGGACCGGAACGCGACGATCCCCGGCGCGTCCCTCATCGTGCTCGACGCCGAACGCAACGTCATTCTCAGCACGGAGCCGGATTGGAATTTCGCCGAGCTGCTGAACGAGGTCTATTTCAACCCGTCGAGGGAGGCGACCTTGACCCGGGAAGATTTCGAATACAACTTCTACAAATCGAATTACAACGACTATATTTATATCGATAAGGTTCCGTACCAATTCCAAAATATCGATTCCGTCACGAACGCGAGCCGCTTGATTATGATCAGCGCGATCATCTGCGCCGTTATCCTGTCCGCCTTGCTCAGCGTTTATCTGTACAAACCGATTAAAGCGATATTGAAGCAGCTTGGCGGGGGAGCGGTCAAGGGGAACGATTTCCGGAAAATCCACAGCGGCATCGTGAAGATCCAGTCGGAGAACGAATCGCTCAAAAATCAAATGAGCTTCGTCGAGCTGGAAATCCGCCAAAGCCTGTTCCTGCAGCTGCTGCACGACCGGTCGCATTCGCGCGATTACGAGCTGCAGCTGCAGAACTATTACCCGTACTTTTTCCGCGAGAGGCAGTTCGTCATGGCGGCCTTCCGCCTGAAGAAAGCGGATGACGGCAAGGCGTACGCGGCTCCGCGGATCGAAGAAATGACCGCTTCCCTGCGGGAAGGGCTGCTGCGGCTAATCGGGCAGGACGTCGTCTTCCACTCGGGCCACCTGGAGTTTCTGGCGCTTATCGGGATGGATTCTTCCTTGGACAAAAAGACGGTGCTGCGCCGATTGGAAGCTTTCGTCGCGTCGGCGGAGATGGGGGCCTTCGAAGGCTACGCGCTTCAGGCTTACGTCAGCCGCGTCTACGATTCGAGCATGAAAAACTGCAGCGCGGCCTACCGGGATCTCCGCGAAGGGATGATCGCGCGGAACATGAAGCAAGACGGGCCCGTCATCGATACGGAAGCGGTCAGCATCGTGACGGACATCTATTATCCGATCGATAAGATCGAGAAGCTGTCGAACTGCGCGTTAACCGGCAAGACGGACGAGGCGCTCGGGATCGTTCGGGACATTTTGCAAGAGAACGCGGACCGCAACGTGCATCATTACCAGCTGGCGCATATCGCCAGGAGCATGTTCTACTACATGCTGAAGCATGCGGACGCCGACGAGGACGAAGGAATGGAAATTCACCGGTTCGAGATGGCGTTCTGCCGCAAGGTGGACGAAGCCTACGGCGTAAGCGAAATCCGGCGGGCGCTCGTCGAAGCCGTGCCTTTCATCGCCGGCCGTTCGAACCGGGAGCAGAAGAGCAAGCTGAATCCGGCCTTCATCAACCAATACATCGAGCTGCATTATATGGAAAATTTGCATCTGGACCATATGGCCGACGTGCTCGGCACGAGTCCGAAATATTTTTCGAACTACTTCAAGCGGACGTTCGAAGTCAATTACGTGGAATACCTCAATAAGGTCCGGCTGTCGCATGCGCGGGAGTTTCTGAAGAGCACCGACTGGAGCGTCGCGGAGATCGGCGAGAAGACGGGGTATTTGAATTCGTCGACCTTCACGACGACGTTCAAGAAGTATTACGGGGTATCCCCGAGCGAATACCGGAAGAAGCATGTAAGCTGACCGGGATGATCGCGGAACGCCGCATCTCCGTTAAGCCGCACCCGACGTGATGCCGTTGGAGGGGGCGGAGGAAGCCTATGCGGGCATATGGATGCGGGAAGCCTGCGCAATCGAATCGGAAGGGGACGCTGCTGAAATACGGGAGTTCGCGAGCTTAATCGAATCCGGCACGGCGAGAGGAGAGGGTTTGGCATGCAAATCGGCTTGTTGGAAGCGGATATCGTCATTATCGGGGGCGGCACGGGCGGTTGCGCCGCGGCGCTTGCCGCTTCGAAGGCGGGCAAGAAGGTAATCATGACGGAGGAGACCGATTGGATCGGCGGCCAGCTGACGAGCCAGGCGGTGCCGCCGGATGAGCATCCCTGGATCGAGCAGTTCGGCTGCACGGCAAGCTACCGCGAGTTTCGTAACCGCGTGCGCGAGTATTATAAGGCTAACTTTCCGTTGACGGCGGATGCGCTCGGCGCGGCGCGCCTCAACCCGGGGAACGCGTCGGTCAGCCGCGTTTCGCATGAACCGAGAGCGGCGCTGGCCGTCCTGCGGGATATGCTGGCTCCCTATATCCATAGCGGCAGATTGACGGTATTGGAGAAGCACGTCCTCGTAAACGCGGATACCGAAGGCGACGAGGTGACCGCCGTTCATGTCCGGGACGAAGCGGACGGGCAAATCCTGACGCTGAGGGCGCCCTATTACTTGGACGCGACGGAGGAGGGGGACGTGCTCCCGCTTGCGGGCGTCGAATACGTGACGGGCTCCGAATCGGCCGAGACGACCGGCGAGCCGCACGCGCTGCCGGGCGACGCCGACCCGAGCGACATGCAGGCGTTCACGTGGTGCTTCGCGCTCGATTACTCGCCCGGCGAGGACCATACGATCCCGAAGCCGGAGCAATATGAGTTCTGGAAGGCGTACAAGGCGGATTTCTGGCCGGATAAGCTGCTCAGCTGGACCGGGCTCGTGCCGCATACGCTGGAGCCGGTCCGGTATCAGCTTCTGCCCGGCGGGCCGAACTTCTCGCTATGGCAGTACCGCCGCATCATCGACCGCTCCTTGTTCGCGGAAGGGCAGTTCGACCGCGACGTGTCTATCGTGAACTGGCCGCAGAACGACTATTGGCTCGGCCCGATCATCGACGTCGAGCCTTCCGTCCGGGCGGCGCATCTCGAGAACGCCAGGCAGCTAAGCCTGTCCCTGCTTTATTGGATGCAAACCGAGGCGCCGCGTCCGGACGGAGGAACGGGTTATCCGGGGCTGCGGCTTCGTCCCGACGTGACGGGGACGAAAGACGGCCTCGCCAAGCGCCCCTATATCCGGGAATCGCGGCGCATCGTAGCGGAATGCACGGTCGTCGAGCAGCATTTGAGCCCGGCTTGCCGCCCGGACGGGAAGGCCGAAGCGTATTTCGACTCGGTCGGCGTCGGCTGCTACCGGATCGACCTGCATCCGAGCACGGGGCTCCGCACGTACATCGACGTGCCGAGCCTGCCGTTCCAAATCCCGATGGGCAGCCTCATCCCCGTCCGCGTGAACAACCTGCTTGCGGCGGCCAAGAACATCGGCACCACGCATATTACGAACGGCTGCTACCGGCTCCACCCGGTGGAGTGGAACATCGGGGAAGCGGCGGGGTACCTGGCCGCTTACTGCATCGACCGCGGCTTGCGCCCGCGGGACGTGCGGAACGACGGCGGCCATCTCGGCGCCTTCCAGCGGACGCTCGCCGCCGCGGGCGTGGAGCTGCAATGGCCAGACATTCGCGCGGTATAGGCGACGCAGGCGCGTGAGTGCACGGCCCGACCCGGGCCGCAAAGGGCGGCTGCGCCGTCGATCAGGTCTAGAAATTAGACCTGATCGCGCCATTCCCGCCCGAAAAACCGAATCAGGTCTAGAAATTAGACCTGATTGCACGAATTCGGCCCGACCCGGGCCGCAAAGGGCGGCTGCACCGTCGATCAGGTCTAGAAATTAGACCTGATCGCGCCATTCCCGCCCGAAAAACCGAATCAGGTCTATAAATTAGACCTGATCGCACGAATTCGGCCCGACCCGGGCCGCAAAGGGCGGCTGCGCCGCCCCCCAATCCAAAAAAAACCTCCCGTCCGTCCAACGAAAGGACGAACGGGAGGTTTTTGCATTACGATACGGTTCTGCGCGCCTTCTGAACCGGCTTGCTCTCGCTCAGGCCGAGCGACCGCGCCGTCGAAGCTTGAATCTCGCGGAGAAGCTCCGGGTTATCCAACAGCGACTCGCCGTACGATGGAATCATTTCTTTGAGCTTCGGCCCCCACGCCTTGATATGCTGCGGGAAGCACCTGGCGATGACCTCCAGCATGACGGACACGGCGGTGGAAGCGCCCGGGGACGCGCCGAGCAGGGCGGCGATCGAACCGTCCGCCGCGCTGATCACTTCCGTGCCGAATTGGAGCGTTCCTTTGCCGGCGGCCGTATCTTTGATGATTTGCACGCGCTGGCCGGCTACGAGCAGATCCCAATCCTCGCTTCTCGCGTTCGGGACGAATTGCCGCAGCTCTTCCATGCGCTGCTCCTTCGACAGCATCACTTGCTTGATCAGATAGGTGGTGAGCGGCACATTCTTGACTCCCGCCGCCATCATCGTGACGAGATTATGCGGCTTGACCGAAGTGACCAGATCGAGCATGGAGCCGAATTTCAAAAACTTCGGCGAGAAGCCGGCGAACGGTCCGAACAGCAGCGACTCCTTGTTGTCGATAACCCTCGTGTCTAGATGCGGAACGGACATCGGAGGAGCGCCGACCGAAGCTTTGCCGTACACCTTGGCATTATGCTGCGCGACGACGTCCGGGTTCCGGCACACCATAAACAGCCCGCTTACCGGGAAGCCGCCGATTCCTTTACCTTCGGGAATGCCGGACTTCTGTAGCAAATGCAGGCTTCCGCCGCCGCCGCCGATAAAGACGAACTTGGCCGTAATGCGTTCGACGCCGCCGCTGCCGACGTTCCGTACCTTCAGTTCCCAAAGTCCGTCGCGCGTACGCTTAATGTCGTCCACGTTATGGTTGAAGTTGATATCTACGTTTTTGCTCTTCAGATGCGCGAACAGCATGCGCGTTAAAGCGCCAAAGTTGACATCCGTACCGGATTCGATTCTCGTGGCCGCGATCGGATTGTCCAATGCGCGGTCCTTCATCATCAGCGGAATCCATTCCTTCAGCTTCTCCGGCTCGTCGGAAAATTCCATGCCTTGGAACAGCGGATTGCCGGTCATCGCTTCGAACCGTTTTTTCAAAAAGCCGACATCCTCTTTCCCTTGGACGAAGCTCATATGGGGCACCGGCACGATGAAGTCCCGAGGGTTGCGGATCAGCTTGCTGTCGACGAGATAAGACCAGAACTGCTTGGAATCCTGGAATTCTTTGTTTACTTTAACGGCTTTGCTAATATCTATGGAACCGTCCGGCCGTTGGACGGTGTAGTTAAGCTCGCATAGGGAGGCATGCCCCGTTCCCGCGTTGTTCCATTCGTTGGAGCTTTCTTCTCCCGCGCCCGCGCGCCTCTCGAACACTGTAATTTCCCAGTCCGGTACCAATTCCTTCAGCAGCGACCCCAAAGTAGCACTCATGATTCCGGCACCAATTAAGATAACGTCTGTTTTCGTTTGTCTGTTGCTCATTTCTACCGTCCTTATACCATTCGATTTGCAGAAAGAACGCGGGGCGCCTTCGTTTCGGAAGCGCCGCCATAGGCCGAGGCTCGGCCCGGCAGACCGTCTTTCTGGATCAATTTTTACTTAATCTTAGTTTATCACTATTGAAAGGCATAAGCTATTTCTATTTTATTGTACGAATCCGTCGAACGGCTTGCGGTTTAGCCGAAAAAACGCGCGGCGCGGCCATTTACACGGTTCGCTGCGACGATCTGCGGACGATTCATGAATTTATGACAAAAAGGTGAAACTATGGATATCGAAAAAGCGTGCCGATCCGGTCGACTATTTTTCTAAACGAAATTTCCCTGCAATCCTCCGACCGCAGCCGATAAAATAAACGTATCGAAGGAGGGGATTCGCTGTGGAGAATAAGAAGCTGCCCTTGTTTATCGTTACGGGAGCGAGCGGCGCGGGCAAGACGACGGTCATGGGCGAACTGAGGGAACGGCTGCCTGACTTTATCGTGCTCAGCACGGACAACGACATGTTCGGCACGACCTCCGAGCTGCTGGACTATCCGAACCGGTTCAACGTGTTGTTCCAGTTTGCCCATTTTGCGGCCAAGTCCGGGAAGGGGACGGTCATCTGCGGCACCGTTATGCCCTGGGACGCGCAAAAATGCGACGCGTACGACTTGTTCGACGAAGTATGCTTCATCAATTTGCACTGCGACGACGATACCCGCAATAACCGGCTTCGCAATCGGGAGGATAAGGCGACCTGGACCGACGAGATGCTGAAAAGACACGAGGAGTTCGCCAGGTGGCTCCTGGACAACGCCGAGACCGCTTACCGGCCGCCGATGCCCACGATCGACACCGCCGTTGCGCCTCCGGCGGAAGTCGCCGGACAAATTAGCGAATACGTGCTCAAGGTATGGAACCAATGAACCGATCCTCCACCGCGTGAGCTGATCCGCCAGAGCGGCCGGCGCCTGCCCGCTAGCCCATAGCCCATCCGATACGCGATTCGTCCAGAACGGACGGGATCGCGTATTTGTGCATGCCGTGGAGGATCGCATGATTGAACCGGCGGCGCCGGAGCGGGTAAGATGACGGTACAAGAAGCGAAGGAGGTTCATGGCGATGGCCGTACCGTATGACCGATTAAAGCCGGATTCCGCTCCCGCATCGATGCGGAAGCCGAGAGGAAACCGGCTCGTTGCCAACATGCGCAAGCATTGGATGCTGTATGTCATGATCCTGCCCGGCATCCTCTATTATCTCGTCTTCAAATATTTGCCGCTGGCGGGAAGCGCGATCGCGTTCCAGGATTATCAAATTTTCAAGGGCATGCAAGGAAGCGCCTGGGTCGGGCTGGACAACTTCCGCTACATTTTCTCTTATCAGGATTTCTACCTCGTATTAAGGAACACGGCGACCATCGCCCTGTACCAGCTGGTGTTCGGCTTCCCGGCGCCGATCATCCTCGCGCTCCTGTTCAACGAAGTGAGGCTGATGCTGGCGAAGCGCGTCGTGCAAAGCTTGTTCTACCTGCCGCACTTTCTGTCGTGGGTCGTCGTGGGCGGCATCGTGTTCGAGCTGCTGTCGAGCCAAGGCGTCGTCAACATGGTGCGCGGGTGGCTCGGACAGGAGACGATCCTGTTCATGCAGGAGCAGCGGTATTTCCGTTCCATCGTCGTCATCTCCGCGATCTGGAAGGACGTCGGATGGGGCACGATCATTTATTTGGCCGCTATCGCCGGCATCAATCCGAATTTATATGAAGCGGCCGTCATGGACGGAGCGAACCGCTGGAAGCAGACGATTCATATCACGCTTCCGACGATGTTCCCGACGATTCTGGTGCTGTTCCTGCTCAATATCGGCAATTTCCTCGAGCTTGGCTTCGACCAGATATACAACCTGCTTACGCCGATGACGTATTCGGTGGGCGATATTATCGAAACCTACGTCTACCGGGCCGGGGTGCTGCAGGGGCAGTACAGTGTAACGACGGCGATCGGGCTGTTCCAATCGGTCATCGGCTTCGCGCTGCTGTGGATTTTCAACCGGATGGCGCGAAAAACTGAACAGGGGTTGTGGTGATGAAGCATGAAGCTAACGTTTGGCGATAAGCTGTTCCAATTGTTCAACTACGCGTTCCTGATCGCGGCCGCCTCGACGATGCTGCTGCCGCTCCTTCAGCTGCTGGCCGTATCGTTCAGCTCGCCGATCGCGGCCGATTCCAAGAAGGTGTTCCTGCTGCCCGTCGAGTTCACGGCGGCGTCCTGGCTTCACATTTTGCAGAACGAAGGGTTGTGGCTGTCCTTCGGCATTACCGCTTACATTACGATCGTCGGAACGCTGATCAGCATGCTGTTCTCGGTGCTGACCGCGTATCCGCTTGCGCACAAAGATTTTCTGATCCGCAAGCCGATCATGGTCGGCATCATTATTACGATGATTTTCAACGCGCCGATGATCCCGTTCTTCCTGACGGTGCGCGAGCTCGGCCTGATGAATTCGCTGTGGGCGCTCATTCTTCCGGGCGTGATCGGCACCTTCAACATGATCATCATCCGTACGTTCTTCATGGGCATTCCGAAGGAGCTGGACGATTCGGCCCGGATCGACGGCTGCAGCGACGCGGGGATCTTATTCCGTATCTACCTGCCGCTGTCGAAGCCGGTCATGGCGACGGTCAGCCTGTTCTACGCGGTCGGCTATTGGAACACGTTCTCGCGGGCGGTGCTGTTCATCCGCGATCCGGAGAAATGGCCGCTCCAAATGAAGCTCCGCGCCTACCTGACTTCGCCGGAGGAGCTTGCTTCGGTCAATTTGGTGCTCGGCGACTACGATTTCAACACGACAACGTTGAAAGCGGCTACAATTTTGTTCGCGACGATACCGATCGTGCTGGTCTACCCGTATTTGCAGAAATACTTCGTCAAAGGCTCGATGCTCGGTTCATTGAAGGAGTAGCCGGCCCGCCGGTTTCCTATATACTTTTTCGATACGCACAATAAAAAGGGAGGATTCATGCATGGTAAATCATTGGTTAGGCAAATCGGCAAGGCGTTCCGCGCTGGCGTCGCTGCTGGCGGTCGCCCTCGTTACCGGTTGTTCGGGCGGCGGGAAGGAGCCGGAGGCGTCCGGGAACAACGGGGAAGGCGGCGAGCCCGTCACGGTTCGCGTGTTCAAAAGCCATATGGGGGTCGGGACGATCCCGGACCGCAATAATGACCACGTGAAGTACGTCCAAGAGAAGACGGGCGTCGTATACGAACTGATGACGACGCCGCCCGGCTCGGAGCCGACCGAATATTTGAACCTGATGATCGCCTCGGACGACCTGCCGGACATTCTCCGCCCGATCGGGGGCGTCGAGCAGACGCTGATCAAGCAGGGCGGCGCGCTCGCGCTGGACGAATTGCTGCCGAAGTACGCGCCGAACGTCTGGAAGAACATTCCCGAGGAAGCGTGGGACGTCGTACGCTCCGCTTCCCCGGACGGCCATATCTACTACGTGCCGAAGGTGTTTCTCGTGCCCGAGCGGGCGCCGATGATCCGCCAGGACTGGCTGGACAAGGTCGGGCTCGCGATGCCGGCTACGGTCGAAGAGTACAAGGACGTGCTTCGCGCCTTCCGCGACAAGGATCCGAACGGCAACGGCAAGCCGGATGAGCTGCCGACGTCCGGGCGCGAATTCGGCAAGTGGATGGACCATCTGTTCGGCATGTACGGGGTCGCGATGTGGGAAGGCGTTCCGGAATGGGACATCTACGAAGGCGAGATTCAGTACGCCGGCGTGTCCAAGAACATGAAGGCCGCGATCGCCTTTATCCGCGAATTGTACGAAGAGAAGCTGCTGGACAACGAGACGTTCCTGAACAAGGGCGATGTGTGGACGGCCAAAATCAACAACAACCTCGTCGGCAGCTGGTACCATCTGCCCGCCAACCTGCGCGACCGCTACACCGCGATGCTCGAAGGGGCGCCGGACGCCTACGTCGTCGGCATGCCGATGCCGAAGGCGGAGGGCTTCGAAGGGTACGTCACGCAGAAGAGCATGGGCGAGCCGGAGTGGATCATCCCGGCCGCGGCGGAGGACAAGGCGGCCGCTTCGCTCAAGCTGCTCGACTTCTTCTACGACAAGAGCAACGACGAATTTATCCGCTTCGGCATCGAGGGGCAGCAGCATGAGGTAGTGGACGGCAAGAAGGTGCTGCTCCCGCCGGAGGACAGCCGCCCGATCGCGCTCGGCATGCGCAACCTGACGACGAAGGAAGACATGGACATCCGCATCAAGGAGACGATCCCGGAGGACATGCAGAAGATGGTGACCGACGTCTTCGCCGTAAGCACGGCCGACGCGCGCCGCATCGCCGGGGACGGCCTGCCGAACACGGTCTACGAAGGGTTTCCGGACATTCAGTCGCACAAGCTGTTCCAGGAGTATTTGACCAAGATCGTCATCGGGGAGTGGCCGATCGAGAAGTTCGACGAGTTCGTGGACCGCTGGTACAAAGCCGGCGGGGACAAGGTGACCGAGCGCGTGCAGGAATGGTACGCGAACGTGAGCAAATAAGCGGCGCCCGGCAGGGCCGGGCCGGCAGAACCTGTGCCGGCCCTTCTGCCGCACATAGGCCGGGAGCGCCGGAGAGGAGAGGTTCATCATGAAAAAACGTTACGCCATCTGCGGGGTGAGCGGCCGGGCGCTCGGCATGTTCGCGAAGCCGATCTTGACGACGTTTGCCGGCGGCTGCGAGCTCGTCGGGCTGCTCGACCCCGATCCCGCGCGCTTCGCGCTGTTCCGGGAGAGGTACCCGGAGCAGGCCGGCATCCGGACGTACGGGGAGGACGATTTCGACCGCTTGGTCGAAGAGACGAGGCCGGACGTCATCATCGCCGCTGGCCGCGATCATACGCATGCGCGGTACATCATCGCGGCGCTTCGGCATGGCCTCGACGTCATTACGGAGAAGCCGATGGTGACGACGGGCGAGGACAGCAGGCGCGTTCTGGAGGCGGAGAAGGCGAGCAAGGGCGGCGTGACCGTGACGTTCAATTACCGTTACGCGCCCATCCACACGAGAATCAAGGAGCTGGTGCTCGAAGGGAGGCTCGGAAGGATCACGTCGATCGACCTGAACTGGTACCTCGATACGTACCACGGCTCCAGCTATTTCAAGCGGTGGAACCGGGAGCGCGAGCTGTCGGGGGGATTGTCCGTGCACAAAAGCACGCATCATTTCGATCTCGTCAACTGGTGGATCGGGCAAAAGCCGATCGAAGCGTTCGCGTACGGCGCGCTGAACTATTACGGCGCCGAGGCGGAGGCGAATCCGAAGAAGGAGGACGGCCGGCACTGCAGCACCTGCGAGCGCACGGAGGATTGCGGCTACTACTCGCGCTGGAACGCGCGCAGCAAGAACATCCGCGTGCCGGACGATCATCTGGGCTCCCTGGCCGCGGGAGGAGGAGGGCAGGCGTATCCGTATTCGGATTACCGGCCGGACCGGTGCATCTTCGATTCGTCGATCGACATCGAGGATACGTACGCGGCGACGGTGAGGTACGACGGAGGCGCGCTGCTCAGCTATTCGGTCAATTTCTCGCTGCCGTACGAAGGCTACCGCCTCGCGATCAACGGCACGAAGGGCAGGCTGGAGACGGTCGAGTACCATATGCCGAGCCGGACGCCGTTCCAGGTGCCGGTGCAGACGATCGACTACTTCCCGCTGTTCGGCTCGAAGGAGACGATCCACGTCGTGCACAAGGAAGGCAGCCACGGCGGAGGCGATCCGCTGCTGCTGGAGGATTTGTTCATGGGCGAGGACCGGAGAAGGCCGTACCGGATATTGTCCGGAGCCGAGGACGGCGCGTATTCCGTGGCGACGGGCGAAGCGGTGTGGCGCTCGGCGAAGGAGCATCGCCCGGTTACGATCGCCGAGGTGCTCGGCGGCGGGGCGAACGAGCGGGAAGCCGCGCTGAGCGGCAAAGGAGGCGGGACGAAATGACGACGAAGGCACGGTCCGGCGGATACGTCGATCCGTCGGAAAGCATGGCGGCGCAGACGGACGGCCTCCGGATCCCGCATGTGCTCGAGACGATGGCGCGGCGGTACGTCGGGGATAACCCGCCGCACGAGCCGGTATTCCGGGTCGCGCGGACAAGCGAAATCCGCAAGCTGCCGAACCATCTATACGAGTTCCCGGCAGGGAAGATGTTCCCGTCGATGCGCGAGGGACAGCGCGTCTACGCTTGGGCGAAGCTGTGGATCGACCGGCCGCATGATTTCGTGTTTCTGCTGCGCTGCTTCGGTCCGGTTCGACTCTATCATAACGGCGAGAAGCGATACGGCTCGTCGACGGAGGAGACGGCGGCGTCCGGCGGCCCGGAAGTGCCGCCGCTGAAGCTGAAGGTGGCGCTGACGAGCGGCTGGAACCACTTTGTGCTGGAGCTCGGCAAGGACGGAGCGGGAGGCTGCGGCGCGGAATTCGGCACGGGCAGCCGCAAGAACAAGCCGTTCCACTTTCTGGCGCCGACCGGGGAACGGGACGGGGAAGAGGGCTGGATTTACACCGAGCCGCGGGATGAACCGCTAGCCGGGGTGCCGGAGAGGACGATGGCGGAGGCATCCACCGGCGCGGAATGGCTGCCCGCGCGGACGGCCGTCGAGGAAGGCCGCCTGGAGCGGCTGTACGGAACGAAGCCGGGGCATGCCGCGTACGCGTGGACGAAGGTTCTGGGCATCGCCGTCCCGGCCCGGCGCGTCGAGCTGACCGGTACGGCCTACGGGCCGGTGCGGTTCGCATGGAACGGCGAGGAATGCCACTCTGTGCAGGAAGCGGGCGAATTCGCGTTCGCGGTGGACGCCCCGCCGGAAGGCGGCGATCTGATCGCGGAATGCGTGTGCGGCGACCGGGGCTGGGGCTTCCGGCTGCAGGAGCCCGCGCCGGAGACGGGGGCGGCGCTCGCCGTTCCGCGGCCCGTGCGCGGCCATGAGGGCAAATGGCTGCACCTCGGCCCGTTCGCGCCGGGCACGGCGGTTAACGCCGGCGATTATTTGGCCATGGACGCGGCGGCGGAAGGCGGCGGCGGGGCGTCCTTCTTCTGGACGACCGGCGAGCCGGGCGCCTGCATCCGCCCGTTCCTCGAGAACGAGCTGTTCGGCCGCTGGAATTATCCGCTCGGCGTGACGCTTACCGGCCTGCTCGAGACGGGCGGCTTGCTCGGTCGCGGCGACTTGGCCGACTACGTGCTGCGCCACGTCGAGTTCGCGACGTCGTTCTACGCGTATTCGTTATGGGACCGCGAACGGTTCGGCGCGGCGGGGCTCAATAACCAGCTGTCGGACATCGACAGCCTGGACGATTGCGGCTCGTTCGGCGCCCTGGCCATCCTCGCCGGACGGCACCGGCCGCTCAAGGGAGCCCGCGCGGCGGCGGACGACATCGCCCGCTACATCATGCGCGTGCAGGACCGCATGGAGGACGGCGCGCTGTACCGCCGGGTCGGCGTGTCGCCGAGCATGCACAACACGATGTGGTGCGACGACATGTACATGAGCGTGCCTTTCTTGTGCCGGTACGCCGAGCTGTCGGGCGATTCGGGCTGCCTGAACGAAGCGGCCCGCCAGCTGCTGCTGTACAAACAATATTTGTACATGCCGGAGAAGCGGATCATGTCCCATGTGTACGACGTCGCCGCGGGCAAGCCGTCCCGGACGGCATGGGGGCGGGGCAACGGCTGGGTATTCTTCTCGCTTGCGGTCCTGCTCGGCGCGCTGCCGCAGGCGCATGCGAGCCGCCCGGCGATATTGGCCTTCTACCGGGAACTGGCCGGCGGCTACCTCGCGCTGCAAGGCGAGAGCGGCTTATGGCATCAGGTGCTGACCGATCCGGAGTCCTACGAGGAGTCGTCCTGCACGTCGATGTTCATGTACGGCTTCGCGCTCGGCGTCCGGCACGGCTGGCTCGCGGATCCGCAGCCTTACGCCCGGGCGGCGCTTGCCGGCTGGCGGGGGCTGTGCGAGCGGGCGATCGATGCGCGCGGCAATTTGTACGGCGTATGCAAGGGGTCCAGCTGGTCGTATTCCCACGCTTATTACAAGCACGAGCTGGGCTGGAACTTGAACGATACGCACGGCATCGGCATCGTGCTGCTCGCCGGCATCGAGACGCATCGCATGAAGGAATGGCTGGGCGGAAGAGGCTGAGCGGCGGCGGAAGACGGGCCCGGCAGGCTAGGGCGGCGGGAGCGTGTCACGCGGAACGGATCAAGCTATAATGAAAGAATCCTCGGCATAAGGTGGGATTTTACGTGACGCAATCCGTTAAGAAGTGGCTGAAATACAATTGGGCTCATACGCAAATCAGGCTCGTCCTGATCCTGACCGTCTCCGTCTTCCTTATTATTTTGGCCGTGAGCCTGACCTCCTACTACACGTCGAAGTCCGTGCTGCAGGAGGAGCTCAGCGAGCTTCAGCGGCAAATGCTGCAGCTCAATATGGACGTCATCGACGAATCGATCCGGGAGAGCGATCAGGTCGCGATTCAAGTGGCGCTGAACGACAATATTTACAAATTTCTGACGAGCAAGGTGCAGAACTCGTATGCCAATATTTCCGAAGCGTATCAGCTGCTTACGACGCTCATCAGCAATTCTGCTTATATCAAAAGCATATACGTCTACGATCTCGAGCGGGACAGCTTCCTGTCGATTCCGCAGGGCTACTCGTCGAGCCGGATTAACTTCGTCGACTCCGAATGGGTCGGGGTCGCCTCCGAATTCGGCGACCGGACGACGGTTATCAAGAAGCGGGCCGTGCCCGAAGGGGCGGCCGGCAAAGGCTCGGACATTACACTGTTCCGCAAAATATTGATCCAGGGCGAGTTCAAGGGAATCGTCGCCGTCAATTTGCAGGACGAGGCGCTGTTCGCCAAGCTGAATCCGCCGGTCATGAACAATTTGAACCGGATGCGCTACATCATCGACGAGAACGACGAGATTTTGTACTCCGTCTCGAATTACGCGTTCGACCAGGCGGCGGTCGACTTGGCTCTAGGCGAGCTGAAGGAGGACGGCAGCGGCGACATGACGTTCCGGAACCGCCAGCTGCTCGCCAATCAGCTCGCGTCGCCCGTGACGGGCTGGCGGTACATCTCGATCGTCGAGCAGGATAGCCTGCTCGCGAAGTCGAAGCGGGTCGCGCAGGTCGTGCTGCTCGTATCCGTCGCCGCGCTCGCCGTTGGCGGCGCGACGATTTTCTACATTAACGCGGCGGCGTTCCGGCCGGTCCGCAGGCTGAAGCAGCTGTTCAGCAGCTACGACCGCAAGCCGGAAGAAGCGGAGGGAATCGACCTCGAGAAGCTGGCCGGCGAGCTGCTCAGCAAGCACGCGCATCTGTCGCAGCTCGTCCGGGAGACGATGTCCGAAGCGTCCTCCAAGCTGCTTACCGACATTTACGCGGGCAATGCGAGCGGCAGGCGCGACATCCGCGAGAAGTGGAGCCGTTACTTCGGGGAATGGTCGACGGCCCCGCTGACGGTGGCGGTGCTATCCATCGACCGTTACGACGAGTGGGCGCGGTCGTTCACCGGCGGGGACCATTCCTTGCTCAAGTTCGCGCTCGCCAATATCGCGGCGGAGCTGTTCGAGCCGCAGTGGCGGATCGTGTGCGCCGATTTCGGCAAGGACAAGACGGCGATACTGCTGCAGCCGCGCCACGAGGGGCTGCATGCCGAGAGCAAGCTCGAGGAAGCGCTCGAGATCGTGTCGCGGTATTTGAAATTCAGCGTGTCGGCGGGCATCAGCACGCCGTTGACCGATATCGCGAGGCTGAAGCAGGCGATGCTCGAGGCGGAGAACGCGCTTACGTACCGGTTGTACCGGGGCTACGGCAAGGTCATCCCGTTCCGCGACGTGTCGGAGCACGAGGTGCGGGGGCCGTCAACGGGCGAGGCAGCGCTTGAGGAGCTTGCCCGGGCCATCGAATCGGGCAGCGAGCAGGAGGCCAAGGACGCCGTCGACCGGATGATCGCGGGCGTTCGTAGCGAGTACGGCTATCCTTCGGCGGCGGTTTACTATCTCCAGTCGGCGGCCGAGCGGATCGAGCGGCTCCGGCCAGCGGAAGAGAGCGCTTACACGGAGTTCGGCCGGTTCGATACGCTCGATCTGGACGATATCGCAAGCGAGCTGGGCAGCCGGGCTCTGCCGCTCGCGCAGCGGTACCGCCGGCTGGTCGAGAGCAAGGATTTCATTTTGTGCCACAAGATGATCGAATACATGAAGCAGCATTTGAGCGAGCCGATCGGCATTCCGGAAATTTCCGAATCGATCGGGATCAGCAGCAGCCTGGCGAGCCAGCTGTTCAAGCAGGAGACGGGCGAGACGATCTACAACTACTTGACGAGCCTGCGCATGGACCGGGCCGGCGAGCTGCTGCTGAAGACGGACGACCGGATATCGGATATCGCGCAGATGGTCGGCTATCAGCACGAGAACAGCTTTATTCGCAGCTTCCGCAAGTTGAAGGCTATTACCCCGGGCAAGTACCGGGACATGATGAGAACCCGGATGGATACCGTGCTGGAGTGAGCGACGCCCCGGGCGTCCTCCGGGTTCCGGGCATAAGGAGGAACTATGGACAGACGACGCATTGTGGAACGCCATCAGCCCGAGCTGAACAAATGGGATACGCTATCCCCCTTCACGGTGGGCAACGGGGAGTTCGCCTTCAGCGCCGACGTGACCGGCCTGCAGAGCTTCCCCGAACGCTACGAGGTGCCGCTCGGCACGCAGTCCAACTGGGGCTGGCATTATACGGGCGGGCCCGGACGGTTCGCCGCGCAGGACGCCGCCTATCAGCCGTTCGATACGTACGGCCGCACGGTTCTGTATCCGATGAAGCCGGGCGACAGGTCCGAGGCCTATAACTGGCTCCGGCAAAATCCGCACCGGCTGCAGCTTGGCCGCGTATCCTTCCGGTTCCTGACCGAAGACGGCGAAGAGGCGCGGGCGGACGACATGACGGACATCCGCCAGACGATGGATTTGTGGACGGGCGTCCTGACGAGCGAATTCGCGGTGCGGGGCGTGCCGGTCAAGGTGACGACGGCGTGCCACCCGTCCTGCGATACGATCGGCTTCCGCGCGGAATCGCCGCTGATCGGGCAGGGCCGGCTGCAGGCATTTATCCGCTTCCCGGCGCCCGACATGACCCATGCCGCATGGGCGAAGTCGGTATTCCCGGATCTCGGCAGCGACGACCGGCACAAGACGGAGCTGGCGGCGCCCGGCGACCGGAGCGCGTTAATCGCGAGAAGCATGGACGAGGACCGGTACGCGGTTCTGTGGACCTGGAACGCGGGAGCGCTCGCGCGGACCGGCGCGCACGAGTTCACGCTGACGCCGGACCTTGGCGGCGGGACGCTCGAATGCGCCGTCGGGTTCGCGCCCGCATCGCCGCAAGCTGCGGAGGTGGACGACATAATCGCGGCGAGCGCCCGCCACTGGGAGGCGTTCTGGCTGGAAGGCGCGGCGATCGATTTTGCCGGCAGCGCCGATCCGAGGGCGCACGAGCTGGAACGCCGCGTCGTACTGTCGCAGTTTCTGTGCGCGCTGCACAGCGGGGGCTCGCTGCCGCCGCAGGAGACGGGGCTTATGTACAACAGCTGGTTCGGCAAGTCCCATCTGGAGATGCATTGGTGGCATGCGGCCCATTTTCCGCTGTGGGGGCGGGAGAGCTACCTGCTGAAAAGCATGGACTGGTATACGCGCATTTTGCCGGTCGCCCGCGAATTGGCGAGGTCCCAAGGCTACGAAGGGGCGCGCTGGCCGAAGATGGTCGGCTTCGACGGCAAGCCTTGTCCGTCGCCGGTCGCCAACGGCCTCATCTGGCAGCAGCCGCATCCTGTCGCGCTGGCCGAGCTGTGCTACCTGGCCGATCCGACGGCGGAGACGCTGGCGCGGTTCCGCGACATCGTGTTCGAGTCGGCCGAATTCATGGTTTCGTTCGCGCATTGGAACGAGGAGACGCGCGCCTACGATCTCGGGCCGCCGCTCATTCCGGCGCAGGAATGCCATCCGATGAACGGCAGCAAGAATCCGCCTTACGAGCTGGAATACTGGAAGCAGGGGCTGGAAACCGCCGTGCGCTGGGCGGAGCGGCTGGAGCTGCGGCCCGATCCGCGCTGGGCGGAGGTCGCCGGCGCCATGGCCGCGCCTCCGCAGAAGGACGGCGTCTATCTGGCGCACGAGCTGTGCCCGGAGACGTTCGGGGAGAAGAACCGCGACCATCCGTCGATGGTGGCCGCGCTCGGCGTCCTGCCGGGCTCGCTCATCGATCGCCGGGTCATGCTGGATACGCTGCTGAAGGTGAAGGACGTATGGATGTGGGAGTCCGCGTGGGGCTGGGATTTCCCGATGTGCGCGATGACGGCGGCGAGGCTCGGCGAGCCTGATCTGGCCATCGATTTCCTGCTGCTCGACGCGGCGAAGAACACGTATTTGACCAACGGGCACAACTACCAGCGCCCCGGCTTGTCGGCGTATTTGCCGGGCAACGGCGGTCTGCTGGCGGCGGTCGCCATGATGGCGGCCGGCTGGCGGGGCGGCGGGCAAGGGGAAGCCGACAATCCCGGCTTTCCGCAGGACGGAAGCTGGACGGTGAAGTGGGAAGGGCTGAAGCCCTGGCTGTAGCAAGTGTACGGCTGGGTGGAGCGGCGCATGGCCAGCGACGCGCGACTCGCCTCGCCGGTGGGGCGAGCCGGTTGCTGTGCCCGGCAACGGCGGCTTGCCGGCGGCGGCATTGATGGCGACCGGCTGGCGGGGCTGCGTGCAGGAACAAGCCGTGAACCCCGGCCTTTGGCGCCGGCGGGGCGATTTTGCCTCTACGTAACGGACAGGAGAGACGTTATTTCAAAGAAAGCGGCGGGTAACGAAATCTAACGGACGTGAGGGCCGTTATTTCCGATCAATTAAAGGAAAAACGGCAAAAATCGGCCCGATAAGGCCTTTCCTGTCCGTTAGATTTTGCAACGGCCTCAATTCGGGACGATAACGGCTCTGGTGTCCGTTAGAGCGCAGCCCCAGCAATCGTCCCATAGGTACTCTATTTCGGCAACATTCTAATAGGAGGCGGGAGCATGTCTGCCAAAGGAAAGGTATGGCCCTCGGAGCGCAAGACGGCCGTCGACCGGCTGACGGGGGTTGAAGTGACGCAGCTGACGGATTACAAGGCGCACAGCCATCATTTATATTTTACGGAAAACGGTTGGTATGACGGCGGGCAGCGGCTGCTGTTCATCTCCGACAGAGCGGACAGCGCGAATTTGTTCAGCTTGCACGTCGAAAGCGGCGCCATGACCCAGCTGACGGATTATCCGGATAACGACAAGCTGGACGCCTGCCTGCTGCCGGACGGCAGCGCGGCGTTCGTCCGGCTGGAGCGGCGGCTGATCCGGCTCGATCTGCTCACGCTCGAGGAGAAGCCGGTCTACGAGGCGCCGGAAGGCTATCATCTGGGCAACGCGAGCGCGACGGCGGACGGCCTGCATGTCATGACCTGCGTGCAGGAGGATCTGTCGCACCGGATCCGGCTCGACCTCGGCAACGGCTACGTCGGGCACCGGGAGCTGATGGAAGCCGCCCCGCACAGCATGATCGTCCGCATCGACGCCAGGAAGGGCGGAGCGGAGAAGGTGTACGAAGAAAACCGCTTCATCACCCACATTAATACGTCGCCGAAGGTGCCGTGGCTGATGACGTTTTGCCACGAAGGGCCGTGGCATCTCGTCGACCACCGGATCTGGGGGCTCGACCTGCGCACGGGCAAGGCGTGGAAAATCCGCGAGCGGCTCGAGGAAGGCGAGAAGGTCGGGCACGAATTTTTTTACCCGGACGGGACGACGGTCGGCTACCACGGCTTCCGCGCGGACGGGACGAATTTTTTCGGCAGCATCGGTTACGACAATTCGGGCATGGAGGAGACGGAGTTCGGCTTCGACACGTGGCACGGCTATGCCGACGGTCTGGGGCAGGCCGTCGTCGACGGCAAGGGCGCGGTGAAGTCCTTAAGCGTATGGCGCAAAACCGGCGGCGCCTACGACGGGCCGCGCACGCTGTGCGAGCTGCGCTGCAGCTTCCATTCGCAGAAGGTGCACGCCCACCCGCGCTTCGACGCGGAAGGCAAGCGGCTGCTGTTCACGAGCGACAAGAACGGCTACGGCAACCTTTATTTGGTCGACATGCCGGAGGACTTCGCCTCGCTGCCGCTATTTACGCCATGAACAAGGAGGATACGGAATATGGATACCGCGACGAAAACCGTTAACGAATCGAGGCTGTCCGTCAAAATCGCGGATACGATCCTGTCGCTTAGCAAGGACGGCTACCATCCGAACATCGCGAACAAATGGGGCTACGTGGCCGGCATGGCGCTGCTAGCGATTACCCGGACGGGCGACTGGGCCGGGGATTCCGGCTACCAGGCGTTCGTCAAGCGCCAAATGGACGTCTTCATCCGGGAGGACGGCTCGATCGAGGGGTACCGGCTGGAGGATTATAATCTCGATCATATCAACAAGGGCAAAAACCTGCTGCGGCTGTGGCGGGAAACCGGCGAGGCGAAATACGAGAAGGCCGCGCGGCTCCTGACGGATCAGCTGGCCGGCCAGCCGCGGACCGACGAGGGCGGATATTGGCATAAAAAAATCTACCCGTTCCAAATGTGGCTGGACGGCCTGTACATGTCTTCCCCGTTCATGGCCGAATTCGCGGCCACGTTCGGTGAGAGCGAATGGTTCGACGAAGCGGCGCAGCAGCTGCTGCTCGTCGAGAAGCGCACGCGCAATCCGCAGACCGGGCTGCTGCATCACGCTTGGGACGAGAGCCGCGAGCAGCGCTGGTGCGACGGCGTCACGGGCCGATCCCGTTATGTATGGGGCCGGGCGATGGGCTGGTACGCGATGGCGCTGGCCGACTCGCTCGAGCATTTTCCCGTACGGCATCCGAAGCGCGGGCAGCTGATGGGCATTTTCGAGCGGATGGCGAACGCGGTGCTGCGCGTTCAGGACCAGGAGAGCGGCGTTTGGTATCAGCTCATGGACTGCAACGGGCGCGAGGGCAATTACTTGGAAGCGTCGGGCTCCTGCATGCTGACTTACGCGCTTGCCAAAGGAATCCGGCTCGGCTATTTGGCGGAGATCGACCGGCAAGCGGTGGAGCGGGCGTACGACGGCATCCGGAGCCGGTTCGTCACGGAGGATGATAAGGGCGTGCATCTGCACGGCATTTGCCACGGGGCGGGACTCGGCGGGCGCAAATACCGCGATGGCTCCTACGAATATTACATGAGCGAGGCGGTCGTGAGCGATTCGCTCATGGGCGTCGCCCCGCTGCTGCTGGCGAGCGTCGAGCTGGAGCGGCTGCGCGAGTCCGGGGTCTGATCGGAGAGGAGGCGTAAGCGACGTGGCGGAATTCGATAACGCGCCGGACAGGGATACGCTCGTCATGAGCTATCCCGCCTCCTGGTGGCGGAACATGTGGCGCGAGGCGCTCCCTGCAGGCAACGGCGTTGCCGGCGCTTCCGTATTCGGCGGCGTGCAGGAAGAGACGGTGCTGCTGAACCACGCGAAGCTGTGGCACTGGGGGCATCGGGACGAGCTGCCGGACGTCGGCGGCACGCTGGCGGAAACCCGCCGCTTGATGGACGAGCGGCGATACGCCGAAGCGAGCTGGCTGCTGGCGAACGCGCTGAAGGAGCGCGGCTACGGGACGAAGCTGGCTTCTCGCTTCCCGCTGGCCGCGATCCGGCTTGCGATGCCGTGCGGCGGCGCGTTCCGGGCGTACGGCCGGACGCTTGCGATGGACAGCGGCGAGGTGGCGGTCGGCTGGACGGACGGCGACCGCAGGTACCGGCGCCGGCTGTTCGTCTCGCGGGCGGACGACGCGATCGTCTACGAGATCGACGCGGGCGGCGAGGCTGCCGTTTCAGGCGAGATCGGCCTTGCGCTGCACCCGAGCGACCGGTGGGCGGATACGCCGGAGTTCAAAGCGCTGGAGCGCACGGCGGAATCGGGCGCGGACGTTGCGGGAGGCGCGGGCTGGTGCTGGTTCGCCGCGACGAACGACGACGGGACGGAGTACGGCGCGGTCATGCGGGTCGTGCCGGAAGGCGGAAGCGTGGAGGCGGCCGATGGGGTGCTTCGCTTCGAAGGGGCTTCCCGCGTGCTCGCGTTGGCGAAGCTGTTCGTCTTCGGGGAGCGCCGCAGCGATTGGCCGAGGCTGAAGGGAGAGCTGTCCGCCCTTGCCCTTGACGAGGGCGCTTCTTACGACGGCTTGCTCGAGCGGCATATCGCGCTGCACCGGCCGCTGTACCGCTCCGCCTCGCTGTCGCTGGACGGCGATGCGGATAGCCGCTCGAACGAGCGGCTGCTGCTGGACGCCTACGAGGGAGAAGCGCCGGCCGCGCTCGTTCGCAAAATGTGGGCGTACGGCCGCTACTTGTTCATCAGCGGCACCTCGGCGGCGGAGCAGGCCGAGCCGTTCGGCCTGTACGGGCTGTGGGGCGGCGATTACCGGCTCGTCTGGAGCCATAACATGGCCAACGAGAACGTCCAGATGATGTACTGGCATGCCCATGCCGGCGGGCTGGGCGAGCTGGTACCGTCTTTGTTCCGTTACTACGGCGGCTTGATGGACGATTTCCGCGACAATGCCCGGAAGCTGTACGGCTGCCGGGGCATCTATATCCCGGCGGGCTCGACGCCCGGCATCGGCGTGCCGAACCAGATCGTGCCGGTCATTCTGAACTGGACCGGGGCGGCCGGCTGGCTGGCCCGGCACTATGTCGAGCATTACCGCTATACCGGCGACAAGCGGTTTCTGCGGGAGACCGCGATCCCGTTCATGCGGGAGGCGCTGCGGTTCTATGACGATTTTCTCGTATTGAACGAGGAGGGACGGTACAAAATGTACCCGTCCGTCTCGCCCGAGAACACGCCGCTGAACTATATGCCGGCGGACGGCAAGCCGCTCGCCCATCCGATGCCGACGGCGATTAACGCAACGATGGACGTCGCGATTCTGAAGGAGCTGCTTCGGCATCTGATCGAAGCGAGCCGGGAAACCGGCGGCGATTCGCGGGAGGAGGGCAAGTGGGCAGAGATGCTGGAGCGCTTGCCGGCCTACGAGACGAACGCGGACGGCGCCGTGCGCGAATGGCTGCACCCGGATTTCGACGACCGCTACGCGCACCGTCACCTGTCGCATCTGTATCCGGTCTTTCCCGGCCAGGAGGTGACGCGAGAGAGCGATCCGGCGCTGTTCACCGCGTTCGAGACCGCCGTGCGGAGGCGCGAGATCTGCGCGCAGAGCGGCTGGTCGCTCGCCCATATGGCCGCGGTCTACGCCAGGCTCGGCGACGGCGACCGTTCGCTGGAATGCCTGGACATTCTGTCCCGCTCTTCACTGCTGCCGAATCTGTTCACGCTGCACAACGACTGGCGGGGCATGGGCGTCTCCATGAACATGCTTGCCGCGCCGGTCCAGCTGGACGCGAACATGGGCTGGGTGAACGCCGTTCAGGAACAGCTGCTTCAAGCGTCGCCGGGCCTCGTCAAGCTGCTGCCGGCGCTGCCGTCGCGCTGGAAGAAGGGACGGCTGGCCGGCTGGCGGTTCCATACGGGCACGTTGTCGTTGGAATGGGATAGGGAAGCCTGCCGGTTCCGCGCCGAGCTGACGGCGGACCGGGATACCGACGTGACCGTGAAGCTGCCCGATTGGGCGGCGCGGGCATCAGCCGTTGGCGGCGAAGCGGTCCGGCCTTCCGCGCTTGGCGATGCTTATTACGAAGTGCGTATGAAGAAGGGGGATGCGCCGGTCGTGTTTGAGCTCGGGCGCACTAGCTAGCAGACGGACCGTTGCGGCGCTTCTTGAGCACGAGCACCAACCGGTTACGCAATCCCGGTGCGATAGTCGGGTAGCGAGACGGGAGTCGGCTAGTCGGATGATCGGTAGATAGGCGAAGCAAAAAATAGGCCGGCAAGCTGATTCAGCTCGCCGGCCTTTCCCTATTTAATAAGCCGTCCAGCCCGCATCGGCCGTCACGACGGCGCCGTTCACGAAGCTTGCGTCATCCGACGCCAGGAAGAGAGCGACTTTGGCGATTTCCTCCGGCTCGCCCGCTCGCGGATTGATGCCCATGCCGGCCATCGCCCGCTCCATGCCGAACGGGTTAGGCGCATTAATGGAGGTGGAAATATTGGTGCTCACGCCGCCGGGCGCGATCGCGTTGCAGCGGATGCCGAGGTTCGCGTACTGGAACCCGACGTTCTTGGTGAAGCCGACGACGGCATGCTTGGAAGCCGTATAGGCGGCGCCCGCCCGCGAGCCGTTCAGGCCGCCGGCCGACGCGATGTTGACGATAACGCCGCTCTTCTTCTCGGTGAAGATCGGCAGCGCCTTTCTCGTGGTCCGCATCGGGCCGGTTGCGTTGACCGCGAAGACCCGTTCCCATAGCTCGTTGGTCAAATCCGCCGCGGGAACGAAGTTGTCCATGATGCCCGCGTTGTTCACCAAAATATCCAGCGTGCCGTATCGCTCTACGGCCGTATCGATTAATCGCTGCACGTCCTCTTCGTTTGCCACGTTGGCCGCGACCGCAATGGCGGCCCCGCCTTTCTCCTCAATCCCCGCGACGACCGCTTGCGCCGTTTCCTCGCGAAGATCGGATACGACCACTTTGGCCCCTTCGGCCGCGAACAGCTCCGCGATCGCTTTACCCATGCCCGACGCCGCGCCAGTGACGACGGCTACTTTTCCGGATAGTCTCATGTGCGAATCCTCCATTATTGGTTAGTATGCTCCTTCGGACGACTTGGCCTTTTGTGCGGTTAACTATTCAACACATGTATGATTACTAACAGCTGTTTGTTTAGAGTATAATAAAGAGGGGAAAGGGCTGACAATCCGTAAATATCGCCGATTTGTCAGATAACGAACAGCTCGCTAGTATTTGTTCAATATCTTCTAAAAAAAAGGAATGGATCGCCATGGCCGAACCGGGCAAAAAAACGGACCGCCGGATCGTACGGAGCAAATCGGCGCTTCGGCAAGCGCTGTTGGAGCTGATGGGGCGCAAAAGCTTCACTTCGATCTCCATCACCGAAATCGTCGAGCTCGCCAATTACAACCGGGGCACCTTCTACACGCATTACGAAACGAAGGAAGCGCTGCTGGACGAGATTCTCTCCGACCTCATCGGGGATTTGCTCCGCTCGTTCCGCGCCCCGTACGAGAAAACGGAAGTGTTCCGCATCGACGAGCTGCACGCCCGTTCCGTCATGCTTTTCGATCATATTTACCGGCATGCGTCCCTTTATAAGATGCTGTTCGAGAGCGACGTCCTGCCGAGCGTAAGGGAAAAAATGTTCGTCGCGTTAAAGAAAATTTCGATGGACGAATTCGAATACCAGGATAACGGCATCGATCGCGAGCTGCAGTCGGCCTATTCGATCAACGCGCTGCTCGGGCTCGTTTTTCACTGGATCGAAAGCGGCTTTAAGCATTCGCCCGCCTATATGCAGGAGCAGCTCGTGAAGCTGGTCAATTGGCGGCCGACGACGATCAAGACCGTCAAGAAGCAGCCTTGAACGAAGGCGCGCTTACTTCGCGGCATCCGTATCGCCGTATAGCCGGACGGATTGTCGTCGCTATTATGGATTATAAATTCCATTTTTGATATACTGCGGCTATGGAAACGAAAAACGATGGCCCAAAACAAGAACAACGGTTAACCAAAAAGGGAAAAGAAACGCGCGCCCGAATCGTCGCCGCGGCAGCCAAGCTGATGTTCGAGCGCGGCGTTGCCGGTACGACCGTGGAGGACGTGCAGCGCGAGGCGAAGGTAAGCGCCTCCCAGCTGTACCATTACTTTCAGGAAAAACGAGAGCTCGTGCATGCGGTCATCCTGTTTCAGACCGCACAAGTCCTGAGCGCGCAAGAGCCTCTGCTGAGCCATCTGGACAGCATTGATGCGCTGTGGTCGTGGCGCGACGCGATCGTTTCGCTTCAGGTTGAGCGGCAATGTCGGGGAGGCTGCCCAATCGGCTCGCTGGCGAGCGAGTTGGCGGATTCGGAGCCGGTAGCCCGCGCCGAGCTCGCGTCGGGCTTCATGAAGTGGGAGCTGGCTATTCGCGGCGGCCTTATCGCGATGCATGAGCGAGGGCAGCTGAGAGGAGACGCGGAACCGGAGCGTCTGGCGTTGGCGCTGTTGACCGCTCTGCAGGGCGGTCTTCTGCTGACCCAGGTTCATAGGGAAACAAGCCCGCTCGAAGTGGTATTGGACGCCATGCTCGCGCATATCGGCTCGTTCGCCCAGTCATGAGACGGCGGAATGGACGTGAAGCGAAGGCGGCAAGGAGGTATTGTCAAAAGGGTTATCCAGAAGGATCTGGATAGCCCTTTTTCTGTTTGTTCCATAACGTCAGCTCTTACCGCGGCGATCGCGATCGATCGAATTTTTTTTGGAGTTGACATTCCAAAAATGTTGAATTAGTATTTTATTATAAATTGGATTGTTTGATCCAAAAAACGACTGAGTTTATTAACCGTGCCTTATCGCGTCGTACATACTGGAGGAGAGGTGTAATCATTTATGTTATTAAATGTCGAGCTTGACGAAGCGAAGAAGCAGTTCGTAGCCAATACGCCGGTTGAGGTGCATGCCGAGATGTTCCGATTGATTCGGGAGCAGCAGCAATCAGGCCTGGGCTTCGGCTTGCAGGAGGGGCAGAAGGCGAAGGACTTTACCCTCGCTAACGCCGCCGGAGAATCGGTCAACTTATATGAAGAACTGTTCAAGGGGCCTGTCGTTTTAACGTTTTATCGAGGCGGATGGTGCCCGTTCTCAGTATGCAGCTGCGCGCCTATCAGAACATATTGCCGGAAATTCGGGCGCTTGGCGGCCAGCTGATCGCGGTAAGTCCCCAAAGTCCCGACAATACGCTGTCGCAGAAGGAGAAGGATGAGCTTTCCTTTCAAGTGCTGAGCGACACGAACGGTCTCGTGGCTGCGTTTTATCGCATATTGTACGACGTGCCGGCCTACATCCAACGAATCATGGAGAACCGGTTCGGCCTAAATCTGGCCGAGTATAACGCAACGGACCGCTGGATCCTGCCTATTCCTTCCACGTTCATGATCGATGAGAGCGGCGTGATTCGATCGGCTCACGTGAATCCGGATTTCATGCAGCGGCCTGAGCCAGATCAACTGTTGGATCATTTGAAGAAGCTCTGATCGACAAGCCGGCAAAGGTCCCGTACCTTCGCCGGCTTGTTCGTTTCTAAAAGCCGATCGGACGCGTACGTTACAATCGATAGTCAGAAAGTCTTTTTCAATCCTTTACCTCCGACCGACGCAGCGTCTCGACTAGTTCTACAAAGTGACGCCCGCGCTCTTCAAAGACGCCTAAATCCTCCCACTCCTCCCAGGGTAGGGCCGGATTGCGGTCGCGAACGGTGACGCGCGCCCCTGCTGAGCAAAGCATGCGGATCAACGGCGAGTTGCTGACGCCTGCGCCGATGATGGTCACGTCCCGACCGGACAGCGATTGGATATAGGTGTCAAAAGCAGGATTCATAAGCACCTCCGCTTAAAGAATGTCATTAAATCAAATATACCACATATTGGAACTATTCTGCCTGCCCGTTGGCCATTCATGCAGCGCAATAATCAGCGTTGCACTACAGAGGATGAATTTTCATGGTAATTGGATAGGGGAACTGACATTCTCTCAAATCCTTTGATAGACCTCCGCATAGGAAAACTTAAGTTGTTCAGCGATATCTTAGAGTTACTTAATAGCAGTGCATCGTTTATGAAGCGGACTTCTCTGAATAAGAGGGTCCGCTTCGTTGGTTATTTGGAATTTGGCTTCGATTATGAAGGTATCTTTTCAAGTAAGCCTGCACGAAAAAACCTCTTCGAAACCGAAGAGGTTTTTTTCTGTCTTTATGGGATCCGGCAATCATGTCACAAAATGTAACAAAAGATCACCTTTTGTATTGAATTCCAATCCAATTCGATATATATTACTTATAAACAGTTATATCTAATTATAACTAAATATAATTAGATTGAAATGCATACTCGCTCACGTCTCGAACAAAATTTCGCCCGTCCGGGTCAGGTCGTAGCCGGAAATCGCCTGAAGCTCCCGCTTGAATGCGTCGGATCGCAAAATGTGAAGCACGGAACGGATCCAGGCTTCGTTGTCCGGCGTTTTCAGCATGACAAGGTCGTATCGCTCCCGAATCAGCGGCACGAAGTCGATCTGTCCGACGATCGAGGCGGCCTTCTCGATACCGACGCCTACGTCGGCTTCGCCGGATGCGACCTTGGTCGCCACGCCGAGATGGTTCGTTTGGATATGGTCGTACCCGTTCAGCCGCTCGGGCCTGATCCCGTGCAGGCGGAGCTGCTCGTCGAGCAGGACGCGCGCGCCGGAGCCCTTCTCCCGGTTCACGAGGCGCAAGCCTTGAAGGCTTAAGTCGGACCACTGCTCGAGCTTGAACGGATTGCCCTTTCTGACATAAAAGCCGGCATTTCTCGTTAACAGATTAACGACGACGTAAGACGATCCGACCAGCAGCGCCCGAATATACGGGAGGTTGTACTCGCCGCTGTCGCCGTCGAGCAGATGCGTGCTCACGATGTCCGATTCCCCGCGGTACATGGAGATGAGGCTGTCCAGGCTGCCGACGAAGGAGCGCAGCGGCCGCACGCCCGGCACATGGCTCTCCATATGCTTGGCCAAAATATCGAGGCCGATGTCATGCCCGGTAATGACGATCGGGCGGCCGGCGGAAGGGGAGGATGCGGGATAGGAACGCGGCGGCTGCACGGCTTCCGCGCGGGGCTCCGGGGCAGCCGCCGTTTTGGCCCGCTGCTTGTACGCTTCCAGGTCGGAGGCGTCGACCCGCATTTGCTTGCCGACCCGGTAAGAGGGGAGCTCGCCTTTTTTGATCAGATCGTAGACGGTAAGCTTGGATATTTTCAGCAGCTTCGCGATTTCTTCCGTCGTGTAAGAGATGTCGCTGGACAAGGCAGAATCCTCCTAGGCAGATGCTTGAACCGATTGTTTTGAAGCTAATTATAACACAACCGAATCCCGGCAGCGGGACAAGCGTTTCGATCGATGCGTTAACGAGGTTGTTTCATGCATAGATTCATTTATACTTAGATAGAGAGTTGGAGGGGAACTTATGTTTAAATTCGTTAAAAATAATGCGATCCTGATTTGCGTCCTCATTGCGTTGCTGGCCGTCGCTGGCTGCGGAGGCGGCGCGGAGCCGAAAGCGAACACGAGTGCCGGCGCGAATGCAGGCGCCGGCGCGCAAGCTTCGGCGCCGAGCGAACAGCCGGCAGAGCACGTGGAGTTGACCGTATCCGCGGCGGCGAGCATGACGGACGCGCTGGAGGAGATCAAGACCGCATACGAGGCGGCCAATCCGAACGTCGGCTTGACGTTCAACTTCGGCGCCTCCGGCGCGCTGCAGCAGCAGATCGAGGAAGGAGCGCCGGCGGACTTGTTCCTGTCCGCGGCGGTCAAAAACATGAAGGCGCTCGTGGACGGCGGATTCATCGACGCGGAAGGGCAGAAGACGCTGCTCGCGAACGAGCTGGTCGCGGTCGTCTCCGCGAGCGGGAACGCGGCGGTTGCGGGCATGGAGGATCTAACGAACGAAGAAGTGAAGAAAGTCGCGATCGGCATTCCGGAGAGCGTGCCCGCGGGAAGCTACGCGAAGGAAGCGCTTGAGGGGGCGGCGCTTTGGGAGACGCTGCGGCCGAAGCTCGTCCAGGCGAAGGACGTCAGGCAGGTGCTTCAATACGTGGAAACCGGCAACGTCGACGTCGGGTTCGTGTACAAGACGGACGCCATGACGTCGGACAAGGTGAAGGTTGCCTACCCGGTCGATCCGGCGGCCTATACGCCGATCGAATATCCGGCCGGCATCGTGAAGGCGACAAAACACCCCGAAGAGGCCGAACGATTTTACGCGTATTTGCAGACCGAGCCGGCGCATGACGTGTTCGTGAAATACGGATTTACCCCGGCCGTCGATTGATCGGCATGCTTGCATTCGACTTTGACTCGTTCTGGACGCCGATCCGGCTGTCGCTGCAAATTGCGTTATTGGCCAGCTTCGTCGTCATCGTCATCGGCACGGCCGTCGCGTGGTTCATGACGCGGAAGCCGTTCAAAGGAAGGCTGATCGTCGAAACGGCATTCATGCTGCCGCTCGTTCTGCCGCCAACCGTGGTCGGCTTCGTGCTTCTCGTCGCGCTGGGCCGCAGAAGCCCCGCCGGGCGGTTTATCGAATGGCTGTTCGACGCGCCGATCATCTTCTCCTGGTGGGCGGCGGTAATCGCGGCGGTCGTCGTGGCCTTCCCGCTCGTATACCAGACGATGAAGACCGCCTTCGCTTCCGTCGACCGGGACCTGGAGGACGCCGCCCGCTCGACCGGCGCGAGCGAATGGCAGGTGTTCCGGCATATTACGCTGCCGCTGACCGCCCGCTCTCTCGTCTCCGCCTATATCCTCGGCTTTGCCCGGGGACTCGGCGAGTTCGGGGCGACCTTGATGATCGCGGGCAACATCCCCGGCCGGACGCAGACGATCCCGACCGCGATTTACGTCGCGGTCGACGCGGGGAACACGGCGATGGCCTGGGCATGGACGGCCGCCATCGTCGTCATTTCCTTCCTCATGCTGCTCCTTACCAGGCAGCGGAATTCCCAATAGCAGAGAGCCTTGAATCCGGTCGGATTCGGGGCTTTTTTTCCTCTATCCGGCACTCCTGCCGGCATCAATCGTTTTGGTATAATGCAATCGAGTAACAAATTCATTAATCTGCGAGGAGGGCTGCCGCCTGAAGCTCATTCGTTTTTTCCGGCATTTCATTTTTAAGCGAACGATTTACCGGACGATCTTGTTTTCTTATTTATTGGTGAACCTGTTCCTGCTCCTCGCGTTCGGGATGCTGTCGATTCGGGATTCCACGCGGATGATTACCGAGGAAGTCATCCAATCGAGCAACAAGGTGATGGAGCAAGCCGCCCTCGGCCTCGGCTTCAACCTCGAGGAGACGAAGCGGTCGCTCATTCTGCTCGCCGGCAATTACTCCGTCGCCTCGCTCATGCGCGAGACCGGCAAGATGGAGATGGCGAACGTCATTCAGCACGAGCGCAACATCGCGGAAATTACGAAGGGCATCTACACGTTCCAGTCGCTCATCAGCGACGTCCTCATGCTCGGCAAGAACGGGTACGTGAACAATTTGAACGGCCGCAATTCTCTCTTGTGGGACTACGATTTCAGGGAGCAGCCTTGGGTTCGGGCATCGTTCGAGGGCAATACGGAGAGCAGCTTCGCGAGCCTCGGCGTGCATACGCAAAATTATTACCTGGAAGACGACCTGTCCCGTTACAAGCGCCCGACCTTGTCCGTTGCCGTCAAGGTGCACGGCTTTCAGGGCGACATCGTCGGCTCCGTCATCGCCAATCTCGATCTCGGCAAGCTGAACGGGATGTTCGAGCGGAGCACGTACCATAACCGGGGGAGAATTTTCCTGATTGACGAGAACCGGAAAATTATCGTGCATCAGGACGTGGAGCGGATCGGGCAGGTGCTTCCTCTTCGGGGACTCGACAAGCTTGAAGCGGAGGCCGCGGGCAACTTTACCGAAGCGATCGGCGGCAAGGAGCATCTGGTCATTTATCAGCCGACCGTCATCAAGGGGCTCACGATGGTCTCCACCGTGACGATGAAGGAAATCGCCGATCAAGCCATTCCGCTCAAATCCAATCTGGTCCGCATTCTATCGCTCTGCATCCTGTTAAATACGTTGATTAGCGCGATCATCACGATCCGGATTTCCAGACCGTTCAACAGGCTGCTTCTGACGCTCGACGCGATGGGGGGAGACGATACGCTCTATCTCAAAAACCGCGATTACCGGTACCTGGAGCTCAATCGGATCGGCACGAAGTTCAAGGAGCTGATGGACCGGATCGAGCTGCTCATCCAGCAAAACTACTTGACGCGAATCGCCTTGAAGGAGGAAGAGTTGAAAGCGCTTCAAGCGCAAATCAATCCGCATTTCCTGTTCAACACGCTGCAGCTGCTGCAGACGGAGATCGTATGCGGCAACATCGAATCGTCCAATTCGATCGTCCTCTCCTTGAGCGGCCTGTTCCGCTACTCGATGAAGCAAACCGAGGAGATGGTGGAGCTGGCGACGGAGCTTGACCATGCGAAGAACTATTTATATATCATGAACAAAATTTACGACGACCGGATCGACGTATCGGTCCGCGCCGACGATCCGGCGCTGCTGCGCTACCGCATTCCGAAGCTGATTCTTCAGCCGCTGGCCGAAAATTCGATCCGCCACGGCTTCGGCGACATCCGCCGCGAAGGCTCGATCCGGCTGAGCGTTCATCTCGCGAAGCGAGGCCTGCTCGTCGTCATCCGGGATACGGGCAAAGGGATGGACCGCGACAGCCTGCGCGGGCTGAGGCGCAATATCGATCCGCTCGGCGGCAAGCCGGCCAAGATCGGGCTGTTCAACGTCAACCACCGGATCAAGCTGAAGTTCGGGAACGACTACGGTCTTCGGATTCGAAGCGCCGAGCGCATCCATACGACCGTTTACGTGCTGCTTCCGGCCATACCGGGCGGCGAGAACGAAGAGGGGGAAAGCGAATGAAGCTGCTCATTGCCGACGACCAAGCGTCGCTGCATACGTTTTTGGCTAAAATGATGGACTGGCGCTCCTTGGGCATAACGGAGGTCATTCATGCGTACGACGGCAAGGAAACGCTGCTGCGGATCGGGGAGATGATGCCGGATTTGCTTATACTCGATATCCAGATGCCCTTCAAGAGCGGTCTTGACCTGCTGAAGGAGCTGGACCGGCCGCTTGGCAAGCCGAGGACGGTCATCCTGAGCGCCCATGACGAGTTTGAATTTGCCCGCGAAGCGATGCATTTGAACGTAACCCGTTATTTGCTCAAGCCGGTAGACGTGGCGCTGCTTACGCGTACGCTGCGGGAGCTGATCGCAAGCATCCGGGAGGAGGGACAAGCGCTGCTTGCAAGCGAGCTCGGCAATGCCGTCCGGTCGTTGTCCGCGTCCGAGGATGCGGCGGCGGCGGTCGGCCGGTCGTTCCGGTCGCTGCGGATTCGGCAATACGCGGTGCTAAGTGCGGAAGGCGAGCTGCCGCCCGTTCAGTCGTTCGGCCGGGAGCTCGGCGGGCTGGACGCGTCGCTCGTCGCGGCGGTGCATCCGGTCAGCTCCCGCAAGTATGCCATCCTGCTCGGAACGACGGCAGAGATGACGGACGAGCGGCTTCTCGAGCTGTGCCGGCTTCTTGCCGAACGATGGAGCGCCGCCATGCCGGGTGCCGACGCGTCGATCGGCCTAAGCGCCGCCGCGCGGGAACCGGAACGGCTGCCGGAGCTGTGCCGGCAAAGCGAGGAAGCGAGCCTGCAGCGGTTCTATTCGGGGGAGGCCGTCAATTTGTACGAGCCGCATTATTTTGCCGCGGACTTAAGAAGCATGGAGCTGCACAAATACGAACGCGCCATTGCGGAGAAGCTGGCCTACGGCTTACAAGCCGAGTCCGTGACCGGGGTCGAGGCGGAGCTGTTCGAGCATCTTCGCAGGCAGCGCCTTCATCCCGAGAAGGCGTACGCGCTCGTTCTCCGCTGCATTTACGCGGCCGGCCAGGCGTTGAACGGTATCAAGGGCGACGCGGCGGATTGGGAAGGGATTACGCTCGGCGATCTAAAAGGCCGCAAAACGGCGGACGCTCTGGAGCGGTTTCTGCAAGAGCTGCTGAGCGGCTTCGCCGATCCGCCCCGCGAGGCGCGGCTTGCGGGCGATACGGTCCGCCGGATCCAGCGATTCGTCGACCGCCACTATGATCAGGACCTGTCGCTCCGGCGGATCGCCGCCTTGTTCGCTATCGATAAATTCCAGCTTAGCCGGTTGTTCAAGCAGGAGCTCGCCATTAATTATTGGGCGTACGTCATGCAGGTGAGAGTCGGCAAAGCCGCCGAAATGCTCGTCCGGACGGACATGAAGAACAGCGCCATCGCCGAGGCGACCGGCTTCGTCGACGAGAGCCATTTCAGCCGCACCTTCAAGAAGCTGCTCGACCAATCGCCGAGGCAATACCGGCAAGCGAATAAGCGTTAGCGCGGCTTCCCGTACGCAACGATATACAAACGAACGCGCAACGATATGAATTCCGGCTTCCATGCAAACCAGCTATCATGGATTTGTAAGTGCTTACAATTAGGATGAAGGGGGATTTCATAACGATGAAGAAACGTGCTTATTTGCTGACCTGCATGCTGCTGATCGCTTTGCTTCTCGCCGCATGCAGCAATGCAGGCGGAAGCGAGCAAGGAAACGGAGGGGACGGGCAAGCGGAGCAGAACGTGAAGATCAGCCTCTTGTCCTGGAACAACGAAACCGAGATGAAGCCGGTGCTGGACGGTTTCAAGAAGAAGTACCCGCATATTACGATCGATTTTCAGTCGGCGCCGCCGGTCAAGGACTATATCGCCAAGCTTCAAACGATGCTGTTGTCGGAGTCGGCGACGGACATCTTCATCATCGCGGCCGAGAACCGGAACGAAATCATCGACGGGGGCCATGCGCTCGACCTGACGGATCAGCCGTTCATGGACACGATGATCGAGAGCAACAAGCCGATGCTGAGCAAAAACGGCAAAACGTATGCGTTTACGCAGACCGGCTGGGTCGGCGGTTGGTACTACAACAAAGACCTGTTCGCCAAGGCGGGAATCGAGAAGCTGCCGGAGACGTGGGACGAATTCGTCGCGATGTGCCTTAAGCTGAAGGAGGCCGGAATCACGCCGTTATACGACAATATGCAGGATTTAACGTCCATGCATTCCGTGCTTTACGGCAACATGACGCTTGCCTCCGATCCGTCGTTCGACGATAAAATTTTCGCCGGGGAGAAGACGTTCTCGGACGGCTGGACGGAAGTATTCAAGCTGTGGAAGAAGGATTTGATCGACGGCGGCATTCTTACCCCGGATATGATCGGCCTGACGGGCGACCAGATCGAAAGCGAATTTACGCTCGGCAACGTCGCGATGTTTTTCGGCGGCCCGTGGAACATCTCCAAGCTGGAAGCTACCGAGGGGTTGAACTTCGGCATGATGACGGTGCCCGGTCCGAATCCCGGCGAGAACTACTACGTAGGCGCGCCGGGCGTCGGCTTCGCGGTGAACAGCGCGAGCCGGCATCAGGAGGAAGCGCTGCAGTTCATCGAGTACTTAAGCACCGAGGAAGGGCTTCAGCTGTTCTATGAAGGCACCGGGGCTTTGATCACCGCGAGCAACTTCGAGGCGAAGGTTCATCCCGCGCTGCAGACCGCGTTCGACGAAGGGCTTATGGCAGGCAAGGTCTATCTTCCGATGGTCGCGTGGCCAAGGCATCAGGAGGCGCTGCGCAATCAGTTCGTCATCTCGACGCAGGATATGGCGGTCGGCAAAATAACGCCGGAGGAAGCCGCCGCGGCCATCGACAAAAAATTCGAAGAAATGGAAAACAAATAAATGACGAAGGCTCTCAAGCAGCTTCAATACCAAGTATTTCTGCTTCCGATCCTGCTGGTGTACACGCTGTTCACGATCTATCCGCTCTTGCGTTCTTTCGTTCTGAGCTTTACGGACTTCAACGGCTACAATAAGGACTACAACTTCACCGGACTCAAAAATTACATGAAACTGTTCGCCGACGACGCGATCGTGTCCGGCATCTCCTTCACGTTGCTGTTCGCGCTGCTTAGCACGCTGATCATTACGGTGCTGGCGATTCCGCTCGCGCTTATTCTGGATCAGAATTTTTTGACCAAAAACATTCACCGGGCGATCTTCTTCTTCCCGTCCATACCGAGCGGCCTGCTGCTTGCGTTCATCTGGGGATTCATTCTCTCGCCCGTGTCCTCCGGCGTGCTGAATACGGTGCTTCGGGAGCTGTTCGGCGTCGGCCCGCAGCCTTGGCTGTCCGATCCGCTGCTTGCCAAGCTGTCGACGATCGTCGTGGCGACATGGGCCTCCGCCGGCTGGCACGCCGTGCTGTACCTGGCGTTCCTGCAGGCGATCCCCAAAGATTATTACGAGGCCGCGTCGATCGACGGGGCGAACCGGCCGCAGCTGATCCGCTACATTACGCTGCCGCTGCTCGCTCCCGCCATGACGGTTAGCGTCATGCTGCTCCTTACGGGCGGACTGAAGGTGTTCGAGGTGCCGTTCGCCTTGACGAAGGGCGGACCGGGCTTCGAAACGCACACGATTACGCAGGTCATCGTGCTGCGCGGCATTACGGAGACGCAATACGGGCTCGCTTCCGCGATCTCGATCGTCTTTTTCCTGATCGTGCTGGCCATCGCGTATTTCCAGGTTACCTTGATGCAGAAGAGGGAGGAGCGGATCCAATGACGGGCGGTACGAGAAGGAACTGGTTGCTCGATCTGCTGCTGCTGCCGGTCGGCCTGCTGACGTTCTTCCCGTTCTATCTGGTGATCGTCAACACGTTCAAGAGCGCGCAGGAAACGTCGTCGCGGCCGATGAGCCTGCCGAACACTTGGGATTTCTCCAACTACGGCAACGTATTCGAGGAAACGCCCATCGTCCGGAGCTTCGGCAACAGTCTGGTCATCACGGTCTGCAGCGTCCTGCTGATGGTGATGATCGGCGCGATGGCGGCTTACCCGGTCGTGTTCAATCCGGGGCGCATGAACCGGCTGGTCATGCTGTACCTGCTCATGGGCTTCATGATCCCTTTCCAGACGACGCTCATTCCGCTGTTCCAGCTGATGACCGATTTGAACCTGGTCGACCGGCTGTACGGGCTCATTGCGTTGTATGCGGGGGGCGCGGTATTCGTCTTCTTCCTGATGCTCGGTTATATGAAGACGATTCCGAAGGAGCTGTCCGAGGCGGCGATCATCGACGGCTGCTCGGTATGGGGCATTTTTTGGCGGATTATATTTCCGCTGCTGAAGCCGATCACCGTCACCAGCATTATTTTTCAAACGATGTGGATATGGAACGACTTCCTCGCCCCGATGCTGTTCCTCGGCTCCAACCGCAACACGACGCTGGTGCTCGAAATTTATAAGGCGAAGGGCGAGTTCTCGGTCAACTGGCCGATGTTCATGACGATGACCGTCATCACGCTTATTCCGATCTTCGTCTTCTTCCTCCTGATGCAGAAGCAGATCGTGAAGGGCATCGTTGGCGGCGCGGTTAAGGGATAGTCGAATAGGCGCGCAAAAGCGCAAATGCAAGCCGAGCGGTACACGGGCTTTGACCCGGGTTCCGCTCGGTTTATTTTGGCGCGACGGGATAGGCGCATCGGCTAGCGGGAGGCTGATTTATTCGCCGATTTTAAGAGCCTTGGTTCGATACTGCAGAGGGGTACACCCTGTCAGCTTGCGGAACAAGGCATGGAAAAATTTCAAATCGGTATAGCCAATACGTCCAACAATTTCGTTGACGGGCAGGTCTGTCGTCTCCAGCATGACGCAGCTTCTCTGAATGCGGACATGCTGCACATAACGGTTAAAGGTTTGCCCGGTGGCCTGCTTGAACAGCTGCTGCAAATGATTGACACTGATCGAGCTGGAGCTCGCCATGTCCTTTAGGGTGAGCTGCTCATGCGCATGATGATGGATGAATTGGATCATATCCTCCACCTTCTCGCGGTAGCGGTTCGTGGTTGGAAGCTTGCCCGCATTGGTTACCTCGGATTGCATGCGGTGCAGTAGAATCAATATTTGCAGAAGAATCGTTTTGAGCATCGTACGGTGCTCGGAGAATTGCTGGTGAAACTCCAGATACGCCATCTGAAACATCTGGGAAAGACGGTTATGCTTGTCCTGATAATAGTACCAGCCCTGCTTCAGTTCCTGTGGTGAGTAGAGAACCCGGTAAAGCTCAGATTGTGATGGAATCCAGTCCTTCACATCCCGAATCGCTTCGAGCTGAAAAATACAATTGCAAATAACCAGAGGTTCGGCCGATTGCGGGGACGATGGCCGGAAGACGTGAGAGGTCCCGATCGGCAGCAAAAACAAATCTCCTTTTTGAACAGGAATGGTCTGATCCCCAATAAATTGAAAGCCCCGCCCTTCTTCTACCAGACAGATTTCAATAAAGTCATGCGTATGATATTTGACCTTGAACGACTCGGTCTCCCGATTGAGAAAAATGGGGAAATCAGGTTTAAAAAAACGATCTCCAGTCAGCACCTGAACCATACCGCATCTCCTTTGCGTTGTTGTATCCATTGTAAGCGCTTTACATGCGGATTATCAAGAAGAAAAAATGATAATGACCTAAATCTATTGTGATATCAGCCTATAAAAGTCGATTCATGATCTTTTATACTTTAATCAACAGCAGGATGCAGAGAGGAGCGCGAATGTGGGAATTACCGCAAGCCGTTTAAAAATGGTTCATAAGCATGAGTCGCAGCTGAAGGAGGCAGGCGCTGCGGCCAGCATGAGCTGGATGCTGCAATCCGCCGAGTCGGAGCAGCTTCAAAGTGCCTACCATATCCAGGCTGCATCTGCACAAGAGCAGCTGCTTCTGGGTAAGCCGGACCTGTGGGATAGCGGCGTTGTTGTATCGGGGCAATCGCTGCATGTAGATTACAAAGGCTTACTGCCCAGATCAGGCAAACAATGCTGGTGGAGAGTTCGGGTGTGGGATAAATCTGGAGCGCCATCGGAATGGAGTGATGCAGCGGTCTGGACGCAAGCGCGCCTAGAGCCATCGGAATGGACTGCGAAATGGATTGGAAACGTTAACCGCAAAGAGCTGGAGCTGCCTCCGGCAAGCTATCTGCGCAAAGCCTTTCAAATGGATAGGCATGTAAAAAATGCAACCGCTTACGCAAGTGCATTAGGGCTTTATGAGCTAAGAATTAATGGCAAGCGCGCTACTGACGAGCGGTTTGCCCCCGGATGGACGGATTATCATACAAGGGTGCAATATCAGGCCTGCGATGTGACACATCTGCTGCATCAGGGGAGCAATGCAATCGGCATGATTTTAGGCACAGGCTGGTACGCGGGTTATCTGGGGATGATGGGACGCCAGGTGTATGGGGAGTCTCCAAGGCTGCTGTTTCAGCTTCATCTGGCGTATGAGGATGGCAGTGAAGAATGGCTGATCTCGGACGCCTCGTGGAAAATGAGCAAGGGGCCGATCCTTTACTCGGACATTATCAAGGGGGAGAAGTACGATGCCCGCCTGGCTCAGTCCGGTTGGGATGAGCCCGGCTTTCAGGATGGAGAATGGGAGCAGCCGCACTGCTTTGAGCCTTACGAAGGGGAATTGACGCTGCAGCTTGATCCGCCAATCCGGGTGATGGAGCAGATTCGTCCGTTATCTGTCAGGAAGACAGAGCGGGGCAGCTATATATACGACTTAGGGCAGAATATTGCCGGCTGGACACGACTACAAATGAGTGGACGCTCTGGGCAGGAAATTACGGTTCGGCATGCGGAGATGCTGGATGCTGACGGCTCGTTGTACCTCGCCAATCTCCGCAAGGCGGTTCAAACGGACATTTATATTTTGCGGGGGGATGAAGCCGAGGAGCTGGAACCGCATTTTACCTATCATGGTTTCCGCTATGTGGAAGTCGATGGAGCGGAGGGAGAGCTAACCCTAGATCAGCTAATTGGACTTGCCGCCTACTCGGCTGCTGAAGCATCGGGCTGGGTAGAAACATCGGATGAGCTGATTAATCAGCTGTACAGCAATATTGTCTGGGGGCAAAAGGGGAATTTCTTCAGTGTTCCGACAGATTGCCCGCAACGGGATGAACGACTCGGCTGGACGGGGGACGCGCAAATCTTTGTGCGGACGGCCTGCTACAACATGAATGTCGAAGCCTTTTTCCAAAAATATATGGTGGATGTAGCTGATGCGCAGCGGGAGGACGGCGCGTTTCCGGATACGGCACCGGATGCGAACTGGTCATACTTCAAGCAGGTATCGAGCGCCAAGTGGTTCGCACCCGATAATGCGGGCTGGGGGGATGCAGGTGTCATTATCCCGTGGACGTTGTATCTGATGTACGGAGATGCTGCCATTTTAAAGCAATATTACGATCGAATGAAGCAATGGGTCGACTATTTGAAGGCTAACAGCGATGATCTGATCCGGCCGGATTATGCCGATCACGCTGACTGGTTGTCGGTGAATGCGGATACGCCCAAGGATGTGCTGGCCACGCAATATTTTGCTTACAGTACCCGGTTATTTGCCCGGATTGCGGCCCTTGTCGGCAATGAAGAGGATGCGGCCAGCTACGATGAATTATTTGAACAAATAAAGATGGCTTTTACGAGCGAATTTGTTACTATGGACGGCATCATTGAAGGAGATACTCAGACGGTATATGCGCTGGCATTATATTTTGGCCTGCTTACCGAGGAACTGGGTGAAAAGTCGGCTCAGCGGCTGGTACAGCTTATTGAGGAGAATGGCAATCACCTATCGACAGGTTTCCTCGGCGTGGGATATCTTCTCCCTGTATTGTCCGAGATTGGCCAAAATGAGCTTGCCTACACGCTGCTTCAACAGGAAAGCTATCCATCTTGGCTGTACTCCGTCAAGCATGGGGCTACGACGATCTGGGAACGGTGGGACGGCTGGACAGAGCATGGCGGCTTCCAAAGTCCTAGTATGAACTCGTTCAACCATTACTCGCTAGGTTCGGTTGGAGAGTGGATGTTCCGTTACATGGCAGGATTGGACCCCGATCCGCAGCAGCCCGGCTTCAAGCACATCCGGTTTCAGCCAAGGCCGGGAGGAACATTGAGAAATGTGAAAGCGCATTATGAGAGCGGATACGGCCGTATTGAAGCAAGCTGGGAATATGATGAGCAGCAAGGAATGACAATCAAGCTCAGTCTGCCCCCTAATACGACTGCTTCTGTGATTTTGCCAGGGCCGGCAGTGCGAGCACAAGGTCAGGCGTATTCGCTTGAAGCGGGCGGCTTGCACTATGAGGTAGGCTCAGGAGCGTATACCTTTTACTGCGTGCAGACAGAAAAAAGGAAGGAGAAGCAAGCCCATGAGTGAAGGCGGATACCATTCTACAGGGACCGTTATATCGTACATGCATCGTTAATGTTTTAGCTCGCTAACTAAAAGGGAGGATTTTTTAAATGTTCAAAAACAGAATGTTAGGCGCTTCGCTGCTCGTCACCCTGATGATTTTTCTCGCTGCATGCGGCAACTCGTCGAATAACAGTGCATCCGGCAGTAATAAAGGGGACGAAGCCGCAGAGAAAAATGTAGAATTGCGGATGATGTGGTGGGGGTCACAGGCGCGCCATGAAGCAACACTAAAGGTCATTGAATTGTTTGAGGGCAAAAATCCTAACATTTCGATTAACGCCGAGTATTTGGGAGCGGACGGATACTGGGATAAGCTGAATACCCAAATTGCGGGGGGCAATGCGCCTGATCTTATTCAGCTTGGCAACAATTACCCGGACTATGTATCCCGCGGTACGCTGCTTGAATTGGACCCTTTCATGGGCAATGTAATCAATTTGAGCGATTTTGACGAGGCGATTGCCACTAGCGGCAAGTTGAATGATAAGCAATACGGCATTAATCTTGGTTCCAATGCACTTGGCATCGTGTATAACAGCGAATTGATCAAAAAAGCAGGCATGGAACCGCCGAAAGCGGGCCTGAGCTGGGATGAGCTGGAGCAGTACAGCAAGGAGCTTGTAGGCAAGCTGGGCACCGGCTACTATGCTTTCGCAGACCAATCTGCCTTTACCCATTATGTTGGACATTATGTGCGCCAGAGCGGAAAAGCGCTGTTTGACGGCACCAATATTTCCTTTGATGAAGCAGACATGACCTCTTGGTTCGATATGTGGAAGCGTTTCCGTGAAGAAGGCATTATTCCTCCAGCAGAGAAATCGGCTGCTTATTTGGAAGTCGCGCCTGACAATTCTATGCTGGTTGAAGGTAAAACCGCGATGGTCGTCATGTGGTCCAATCAGTTGAAGGCCTTCCAGGAAGCGATGCAGGATGAGCTGGAAATGATCCCGCTGCCGAGTGGGGGAACCGAGAAGGGCATGTGGATTCAGCCCAGCCAGTTCCTTGGTGTAAGCGCAAAAACCGAGCATCGCAAGGAAGCGGCTGCGTTTATTAACTTCTTTGTCAATGATCCTGAAGCAACAGCGATCTTAAGCAGCGACAGAGGTATTCCGGGCTCCAAGGTCGTTCGTGAAGCGCTGAAAGCCAACGCTGAGCCAATCGTGTTGAAGACGTATAACTATCTGGACGCGGCCGCTGAGCAATCCCGCGAGATGGACCAAGAAATGCCAAACATCGCCGAGTGGGATGCCGCTTTGAAGAATGCGGCACAGAAAATAGCTTTCGGAGAGGCTTCCGCCCAAGAATCTGCACAAGAAGCTTTGAAGTCCGCTCAAGCTGCAGCCGACAAAGCGAAATAAAATTCCAATAGGAGGGACCGCGTTTGAATCAATCAGCTAAATCAAATCGGACTTCAATGTATCTTAAGGGGCTGTGGAAGAAAAATGCGGTCCCCTACCTTTTTCTTCTTCCCTGGTTTTTGGGGGTTTTCGCACTAACGATCGGACCGATGATCAGCTCATTGTATCTCTCTTTTACCCAATATGACATGCTGACACCGTCCAAATGGATCGGAACCGAAAACTATGCCAGAATGTTCGATGATCCCCGTTACATGCAATCGTTAAAGGTGACTTTTACTTATGTATTCGTATCCGTGCCGTTTAAGCTGATTTTTGCGCTTGCGGTAGCCATGCTTCTGAACAAAGGCATACGCGCACTTCCGCTGTACCGGACGGTCTATTACATTCCGACGCTGCTTGGAGGAAGCGTAGCGATAGCTGTGCTTTGGCGCAAAATGTTTGGCGGCGGCGGCGTGCTGAATGAGTTTTTGCTCAGCGTATTTGGAATTCTGGCCCCAGATTGGGTATCGAATCCCAAATATGCGATTTATTCGATTATTGCGTTAACCGTATGGCAGTTTGGCTCATCGATGATTATATTTTTGGCTGGCTTAAAGCAGATTCCGCAAGAGCTATATGAGGCATCCGAGGTGGACGGAGCAGGCAGAATGCGCCGCTTCTTCAATATTACGATTCCGATGCTCTCGCCGGTTATATTCTTCAATCTGGTCATCCAGCTCATTACAGCCTTTCAGGCCTTTACTCCAGCCTTTATTATTAGTGGCGGCAAGGGCGGGCCGATTGACTCGACGCTGTTTTATACCCTGTATCTCTATCAGAAGGGCTTTGCCTTCTTCGAGATGGGGTATGCTTCGGCCATGGCGTGGGGCCTTCTGGTTATTATTGCGGTATTTACAGCTATTATTTTCGGTACATCCAAGTATTGGGTTAATTATGCAGACGGGGGGAAATGACGATGAATACAACTTCAAGAGCACAGGCCATGGGTACGCACCTCTTCGTCATATTGCTCGGCCTCCTTATGCTCTACCCGATTATTTGGTTGGTGGTCAGCTCGTTCAAACCAAGCTACCTCATTTTCTCGGATTTGTCGATTTGGCCCAAAGAGGTCACGCTGGACAACTATACGAAGGGCTGGTCAGGCGTATCCAAATCTTCCTTCGGCACGTTCATTGGCAATTCCATTATGCTCGGACTGATTTGCGTGGTGGGAAACCTGGTTTCATGCTCGATGGCGGCCTATGCATTCGGAAGGCTGAACTTCTCCTGGAAAAAAGTGTGGTTTGCGCTGATGATGGTGACCATTATGCTGCCGCATCACGTAACGGTCATTCCGCAATATGTACTTTTCTTCAAAATGGGCTGGGTAGACACGTTCGGTCCGTTATTTGTACCTAAGCTGCTGGCAACAGAGGCATTCTTTATTTTCCTCATGGTGCAGTTTATTCGCGGCTTGCCGTGTGATCTCGACGAGTCCGCGACGATTGACGGCTGCGGGACGATACAGATTTACTGGCGAATTATTTTGCCGCTTGCTTTTCCGGCGCTGATTACAACTGCCATCTTCACGTTTATCTGGACCTGGGATGATTTTTTCAGCCAATTGCTGTATCTGAACTCACCGGATCATTATACGGTACCGCTTGGTCTGCGCCTGTTTATGGACTCCTCTGGTGAGTCGAACTGGGGTCCTATGTTCGCGATGTCAGTGGTCTCGTTGATCCCGGCCCTGATTATTTTCTTCTCCCTGCAACGCTACTTTGTAGAGGGCATTGCTACGACGGGAATTAAAGGGTAAACAGTGGAACAGGATCAGTTAAGGCAGCTTGTTGGATAGCAGTAGGCTAGAGAACGCCTAAGCTGCAATCGAAGATGGAGGGGAAGATCGCATGACGGTACGGGAAGCAGCAGTGGAGCGGTGGGGGCAATTTGAGCTTTCACTGGCCGGTCCGCAGGAGGGGAATCCTTATGCGGAGCAGGAGCTGAAAGGTTATTTTAGCAAAGACGGGCATGAGGTATCGGTTCGGGGATTCTATGACGGGGGTGGCGTATACCGAATTCGATTCATGCCGGAGCAAGAGGGACGGTGGACTTACAGAACCGAGAGCTCGGCAGCGCAGTTGAATGGACATACGGGAAGCTTTGAATGTATCCCTGCCCAGGCGGGGAATCGTGGTCCGGTCCGGGTGAAGGATAAGTACCAGTTTGCCTATGCGGACGGCAGCAGCTATGCGCCTTTTGGTACCACCTGTTATGCGTGGATTCATCTGGACGAGGCTATGCAGAAGCAGACGCTGGCTACTCTGGCAGAAGCGCCGTTTAATAAGCTGCGGATGTGCGTATTTCCAAAGCATTATGCGTTTAACTCAACCGATCCGGACTGCTATCCGTTTGTGAAGAAACAAGGCGGCGGCTTTGACCTGGAGCGGTTCGATCCGCGTTTTTTTGCCAAGCTTGAGCAGCGCATATCCGATTTGCAGCAGCTCGGGATTGAGGCAGATTTAATTCTATTCCATCCGTATGACAAAGGGCGTTGGGGCTTTGATGCCATGGAATCGTCAAGTGATGATTATTATTTGCGCTATGTGATTGCCCGCCTGGCTTCCTTCCGCAATGTATGGTGGGCGCTGGCGAATGAGTATGATTTTATGGAAGAGAAACACATGACGGATTGGGACCGTCTGCTCCAGCTGACACAGGAGGAAGATCCTTACGCACATCTGCGTTCCATTCATAACGGTACGAAGATGTATGATCATGCCAGTGTCGTGTTTTACGATCATAAGCAGCCATGGATTACTCATCTCAGCGTTCAGCACTGGGATGTAACGATGCCGCCGATTTGGCATAGGGAATTCCGTAAGCCCATTGTGGTGGATGAATGCTGCTACGAAGGCAATCTGCCGCAGCGCTGGGGCAATGTGACAGGCGAGGAAATGGTACGCCGTTTCTGGGATATCATCGCCCGTGGCAGCTATTGCACACATGGAGAAACCTTTGCCGATGAGAATGATACCATCTGGTGGGCCAAGGGTGGCAAGCTGCATGGCGACAGCCCGGAGCGGATTCGCTTTCTGCGGACGATTCTGGAGACAGCACCCGAAAACTATAAGCCGATCCCTGAGATATATGATGTGCCGACCATTGGAATTGAAGGAGAGTACTACCTCCAATACTTCGGCATTCACCGTCCGGCATATCGGATTATTGAGCTGCCTGAGGGCAGCAGCTTCAAAGCGGAAATCATCGATACTTGGGAAATGACGATTACCGAGGTCGAGGGGCTGCTGAACGGAACAAGCCGGCTGGAGCTGCCGGATAAGATTTATCAGGCGGTTAGACTGACGCGCGTGTCTTAATGTGGCAGCCGCATCAAGCTGTTATGTTGATTTCATTGAACCGTGGACCTCAAGCGATAGCTTTTTCAAAGCCCACATCTCGTTTATCGAGTTGCGGGTTCTTTGCTGCGTACAAAGGCTTTGACCACATCCGCTATCCGTATAAGCAGAAAAAGCATTTTTCGACGAAGTGGGCTGCTCAGAGCTTTACTTTGCATGAGAACGGGAAGATTCATCTCAGCTTGGACCTTCATCAAGGGAAGCGGCAGAAGCCGATTGTCGTTTCCATCGCTCGCATGCCGGTCGGGAGGGTAAAGGAAATCGAACTCATCTAAGCTCGGTGATGGCGTCATAGGATTCCAATTTCAGCAACTGAGTTTCGACATGCAGTTGAATACAATTCCCGGTTGTTAGTTTGCGCGCACGGTGATCGAACGGTATTCATCGAACTCCAGCAAATTTAAGCATTGACGAATGGTGGTTAAATGCGGTACTTTATCCATGGTTGGTTCTCCTTTGTGAGAGATTATGGATAAGTGCCATACTCTCACAATAGGGAACTTTTTTGTTTTTGAAAAGGAAAACATTCAGATCATGTTAGGTTTGTCGCATGGCTAGTGCAGAAATTGAAATTATTGACGGCAACGGGTATCCCCGAAGTCATTTAGATTCAATTGTTGCAACTAAATTGCCTCCATTCGCGGTGTAATCGTCCGGTAGACGGTGTTTAGTTCAATTATTGAAACTAATTTACGATTGAGAGGGGGATTCCGCCATTTTGTTTCAATTTTTGAAATTACGCACGCCCCATCTCGCATTTCCGGGAGATGGGGCTTTGTTTATTCCGCCGGGCCGGGCAGCGAATGGGCAATGTGCCGCCCCAGGCGGTGCAAGCCCGGCCGTGCGCCCCAGGCGGTGCAAGCCCGGCCGTGCGCCCCAGGCGGTGCAAGCCCGGCCGTGCG
>NZ_JACXIY010000012.1 GCF_014705655.1 Paenibacillus arenilitoris
CGTAAACCCGCCGTGCCGCCCTAGGCGGCGCAAGCCCGGCCGTGCCGGGCAAGCTGCCGCCTCGGGCGGCCAAGGGCCGCTACTCCTTCACCGAGCCGAGCACGATGCCCTTCACGAAGAAGCGCTGCAGGAACGGGTAGACGGCGAGGATCGGGAGCATGGCGATGAAGATTTGGGCCGCTTTGACGCTGCGGTTGGACAGCATCTCGAGGTCCTCGAAGTTGATGCCGGTCTTGCTCAGATCGAGCGCGACGACGATCGTCTGCAGCAGCGTGGCGAGCGGCCACTGGTCCGGGGACCGCATGTACAGCATGCCGTCGAACCAGTTGTTCCACTGGCCGACCATCGTGAACAAGGACAGCGTCGCGATCGCGGGCATGGAGATCGGCAGGTAGACCGAGCCTAAGATCCGGAAGGCGCTCGCCCCGTCCATGATGGCCGCCTCATCCAGCTCCTTCGGAAGGGCGCGGAAGAAATTCATCATCAGGATGATGTTCCACACGTTAAGCAGATGCGGCAAAATGTACACCCAGAACGAGCCGACGAGCCCGAGCTTCTGGTTCATCAAGTAATGGGGGATCAGCCCCGCGTCGAAAATCATGATGATCAGGAAAAACCAGACGTAGAACGTGCGCGGCCGAAAGTCGGCGCTTCTCCGCGACAGCGGGAAGGCGGCCAGCACGGTGACCGCCATCGCCATCGCCGTGCCGACGACGGTGCGCAAGGCCGAAATTTCGAGAGCTCGGACGAAGTTGCTGTTCTCGAACGTCTTCGCGTAGCTTTCCAGATTGAAGCCTACGGGGAAGAACGTGACCAGATTCGCTTCCGCCGCGGACTTGCCGCTGAGCGATACGGCGAAAATATGGACCATCGGCAGGATGCAGAGCAGCGATATCAACAGCAGAACCACCACGTTGCTGTAGTAGAACGCCTTATACGACGGATTTTTATAATACATGGCGGTTACCTCCACGGGCAGTCATTTTAAAATACGCGATAGTTGGTCCACTTGTAGGCGCAGTAGTAGCCGGCGCTGATCAGGATGAACCCGACGGCCGATTTGAACAAGCCGACGGCGGCGGCCAGGCTGTATTGTCCGTCCTGGAAGTTGCGGAAGACGAACGTGTCGATGATGTCTCCCTTCTCCAGCACGAGCGGATTGATCAGGTTGTAAATTTGATCGAAGTTGGCGCTCAGCATGCTGCCGAGCGACAGGGTGAATACGACGGCCATGATCGGGAGCAGGGACGGAATCGTAATGTAGATCGTCTGCTTCCAGCGGCCGGCGCCATCGATTTCGGACGCCTCGTACAGCTCCGGATTGATGCCCGACAGCGCGGCGAGGAAGACGATGGCGGAGAAGCCGAACTCCTTCCACAAATCGCTCACGATGACCGTTGCCCGGAACCAGCTGCCGTCTCCGAGGAACAGGACCGGCTGCAGATTGAGCCAGGTCAGCAGGCGGTTGACGATGCCCTCGAGCGAAAGCACGTCCAGCAGGATGCCGCCGAGTATGACCCACGACATGAAATGGGGCAAGTAGACGAACGTCTGAATGGACCGTTTCAGTCCCATGCTCCGGACCTCGTTGAGCAGCAGGGCGAACGCGACCGGGACGGCCAATCCGAACAAAATCTTCAGCACGGAAATGATCAGGGTGTTCCATATGACCTGCACCGAGCCGTGCATCGTGAAGATGAGCTCGAAGTTGTCCCAGCCGACCCAGGCGGACCCGTCGATCCCGAGCCAAGGCTTGAAATCCTGGAACGCCATGACGATGCCCGGCATCGGGGCGTATTTGAACACGAGCGCCGCCAGGACGGCGGGCAGCAGCATGAGATGCAGCCTCCACGTTTTGCGAAGCGGGCTTAATTTTTTCGTTTTGCGTCTTGCCGGCGCGACGGTTGATGATATAATGGCCGTATTCTTCATTCGCTTTCCTCCTTTGTCAGTAATTTCATTGTAGGTTGGAAGCGCTTCGATTTGTAGAACACATATTCAAGATCGCTGTCAATATCTTAAGGGAGGCAAGCGCCGGTGAAGCGGAACAGGCCGATTTTTTTGAAAATCAACTTGGTCATCCTCGTTTTGTTAATTCCCGCCGTCATTTTGTACACCTATTTCAGCAGGACGAGCTTGCAGGTGATCGACAAGCAGATGTCGGATTACAACGAAAGCCGGCTGCAGTTTCTGAAAAGCCAGATCGAATCGAACGCCGAGCGGCTCTCCTTCTCCTCCAGCGTGCTGGCGCGCGATTCGTCGATCCTCGATCTCCAGCTGAGCATCTTGACCCGCGACTACTACGGCACGATCGACTACCAAACCCAGGTCAAAGAAAAGCTGTACCTGCAAAGCTTCTCCAGCAACTGGACCAACTCGCTGTCCGTCTATTTGCCCGACATCGCAACCCGCATATCGACGAACCCGGGCGACGGCTACGACGAGGGCGAGCTGGACGAAGCCGATAACGGCAAATGGCGGTTTCATCCCGGGCAGGACGGCGGTCACCCGTATTACCAGCTGTTCATATGGGATCCCTATTTCTCGAAGGACGGCTCGCAGACGGTCAACGCGGTGTTCGAAGTGCGGTTCGGCCTCGACAATATCCGGAAAATGCTGCAGCATTACAAGCTCGAAAGCGCCGGCAACTGCTTCCTGCTGACCGCCTCCGGCACGGTGATCACGGATGCGGCGGCGGCCGACGCGGATTACGCGGAAGCGGGCGCAAGCCTGATGGAGGCGTCCTTAAGCGAGCTCGGGCATCTGAATATGAAGCTGGACGGGCAGCGCACGTACGTCAGCTACGTATGGCTTCCGGGGCTCGAAGCGTGGCTGGTCGATTACGTGCCGCTGCACGTGTTCCACGCGCCCGTCATCGAGAGCCGGAACTTGTTCTACCTCAGCATGCTCGCGCTGATCGTGCTCGGCTTCGCGGCCTCCTGGCTGCTGTATCTTCACGTGCAAAAGCCGATTTCGCACATTATCAAGGGGCTGAAGCATTTTGAAATGGGGGACTATTCGTACCGGATCGGCAAGCGGTTCCACAACGAATTCGACTACATGCTGCAGCGGTTCAACGACATGGGGAAGGAAATCCAGCATTTGATCCAAAACGTATACGAGGAGCAGAACCGTTCCCGGCTCGCTACGCTCAAGCAGCTGCAAGCGCAGATCAATCCGCATTTTTTGTACAACTGCCTGTCGTTCATCGCGGGCTGCGCCAAGGTCGGCCATACGGAGACGATCAAGGAAATGGCCTACCATCTGGGCGGCTATTACCGGTATACGACGCGGGTGGAAAATCAGGTGCCGCTGCTGAGGGAGGAGGCCGAGCTGGTGCGGCATTATCTGCAAATTTACTCGTACCGGCTGGAGCGCGTCGATTACGGCATCGACATTCCGCCGGACATGATGGACGAGCCGGTGATGCGGCTGATTCTGCAGCCGGTCGTGGAGAACGCGGTCATGCACGGAATCGAGCCCAAGCCGGGGAGGGGGACGGTGCTCGTCACGGGCGTCCGCGAAGCCGGATGGGCGGTCATTCGGATCGAGGACAGCGGGAGCGGCATGTCGGCATCCGAGATCGAGGCTTACGTCCGCCGCCTGAATCAGCCGATGGACGAGGGGACGGGCTGCGGGCTGTGGAACGTCCACCAGCGGCTGAAGCAGCGGTTCGGCGGCGGAGCGGGCGTTACGCTGGAGCCGTCGAGAACGCTGTCCGGCCTGTGCGTCACGCTCAGGTGGAGAGCGGAAGCGGGATAGGCTAATAGAAGCGCGTTACGAGAGGAGAGACAAGATGCTTCAGCTATTGATTGTCGATGACGAGCCGGTCATTTTGCACAGCATGGTCGCCAACGATTGGGCAAGCGCAGGAATCGGGAACGTCTACCAGGCGTCGTCGGGGCTCGAGGCGGCGGAGCTGATGAAAAATACGCCCATCGACATCGTCGTGTCGGATATCCGGATGCCGGGCATGGACGGCTTGCAGCTGTGCAAGCACATTCAAGACCGATACCCGCGCGCCAAATGCATCCTGCTGTCGGGATACGGCGAGTTCGAATATGCGCAGAAGGCGATTCTGTACGGCACGGTGAGCTACCTGCTCAAGCCGATCAAGGACGAGGAGCTGATGGCGGAGGTCGCCCGCGTCAGGTCGCTCATCCTGGAGGAGTGGGAGCGGATCGGCTCGGTGGAGCGGGCGAGGCAGTCGTTTCGCGCCCATCTGCCGCTGCTCAAGGCGAATTTGCTGAACGAGCTGCTGTCGGGCGCGGACGTTCCGGCCGCCGAACTGACCGGGAAGCTCGGCGAGTACGGGCTGCCCTTCGAGCCGGATGCCGACTGCTCGCTCATGCTGCTCCGGCTCGAAGACGGATTCGGGGAATCGCCGGAAGACGCCATGCTGTACGAATTCGCCGTCCGCAACGTCGCCTGCGAAATTTTGGAGGCGGACTACGGCGTCTGGACCTGCAAGGACGCGTTCGGTTATTTGTGCATTCTGCTGCAGGACAGGGCCGGCGGCGACGGCGTTCGGCGCACGAATGACAAGAGGCTGGACAAGGCGGCCCACGAGCTGCAGCTGAAGGTATCGGGCTTCCTGAAGGGCGGCGTATCGGTGCTGATCGGCGGGACGGGCGTCTTCCCGCGGGAGCTGGCGGACCGGTACCGGAAGGCGCTCAGCGAGTTTCGAAAGGTTCCGCGAAGCGACCGGGGGGCGATCGTCCTTCCGGCCGAGCCGCGCGCCCAGTCCCGCTCGCCGGGCGCGCTGTACAGCCCGCCCGGCTTCCAGCAGCTGCTCGAAGCCGGGCGGTGGGCGGACGCGCGCGCCAAGCTGGGCGGCGTATTCGAGGAGATGCGGGCCAAGAAGCTGGATACGGAGGAGCATATGACGGAAATCGTCTATACGCTCATGAACGCCTTCTACTACATCGCGCACCTGCAAGGCAAGACGCTGCTCGAGCTGTCGGGCTGGGAGCCGGACATGGCGGCGGATCCGCGCCACTTGACGCAGCCGGAGAAGGTGCGGGAGTGGGCGGATAAGGCGCTCGCCGGCATGGAGGCCGGCAGCGTGCGCGAGATCAAGGACGGCAAGAGCCAGCTCATCTCGAAGATCCACCGTTTCATCGAAGCGGGCATCGCGGGCGACGTCTCGCTGCAGACGATCGCCGACCACGTCGGCCTGCATCCGGTTTATCTATCCTCCGTGTACAAGCAGGAGACGAGGGAGAACATCAGCGACTTCATCATGCGGTACCGGATGGAGACGGCAGGCGTGCTGCTTCGGACGACGGACGTTAAGATCTACGAGCTCGCGAGCCGGCTGGGGTTCCAGAACCCGCCCTACTTCAGCAAGCTGTTCAAGCAATATTACGGCATAACGCCGCAGGAATTCAGGGACCGCCACGTCGATTGAACCTTAACAAATTGACATACGATCTTAAAACTTTATCTCTTACCCCGGATGTAAGCGCTGTAATAAGATTAGGGTGCAAATCGATTACAGCGAAATTAGGGAGGTCCGGAACAACGATGAAAACAAAAATTGCGCTGGTCGCGCTTGCGGCCATGATGCTGTTCTCGGTCGCGGCGGCCTGCTCGAACGGCTCCGGGGGCTCGAACGGTTCCAATAACGGAGGCGGCGCGTCGACCGGCACGCCGGCCGGGCAGTCGGCGGCGCCGGAAGGGCAGAAGGACGACGAGGCGGAGGCGATCCGGAACGGGACGTACAAGTTCGATCCGCCCGTGACGATCACGACCGTGAAGGCGACCGACTCCACGATGACGTTCAAGAACGGGGAGACGATGGAGAACAACGTCCATACGAAGTGGGCGCGCGACGAGCTCGGCATCGACATCAAGCACTTGTGGCAGGTGCCCGGCGAGCAGTTCAATACGAAGATGAGGCTCATGCTGACGGCGAACGAATCGCTGCCCGACGTGCTGACGACGCAGGATATGACGCTGCTCGACGAATTGATCCAATCCGGCAAATATCGCGACATCACGGCGGATTTCGAGAAGTACGCTTCGGACAAAATGAAGCAGATCTACAATTCGAACCCGCTCAATTGGAGCCAGGTCACGTACGGCGGGGCGAAGATGGCGCTTCCGAACTTCGCGAACGCGGGCAACGACAACGCGGTCATGTGGATCCGCCAGGACTGGCTGGATGAGCTCGGCGTACAGGCACCGAAGACGTTCGAGGAGCTGGAAGCGCTCATGCAGGCGATGCTCGACAAGAAGCCGGGCGGCGCGGACAACATTATCCCGCTAGGGGCGAGCCTCGGCTCAGGCGGGTCCTCGCCGAATCCGTTCACGAGCTGGCTGGGCGAGACGTCGTGGGTGTTCGGCGCATACGGCACGATCCCGTATCAGTGGCTGGAGAAGGACGGCCAGCTGGTGCACGGCTCGACCCTGCCCGCGATGAAGGACGGCCTGGCCAAGCTGAAGGATTGGTACGACAAGGGCTACCTGTCGAAGGAAGCCGGCCTGCATGACGAGAACAAGCTGGCCGAGCTGATCGCCCAAGGGCGGGTTGGCGTCGTCGTGTCGCCTTACTGGATGGGCGGATGGCCGACGTCCGACCTGATGAAGAACGTGGAGGGCGCGTCGATGAAGCCATACCCGCTGCCGACGCTGGACGGCAAGGCCGCGGCGCGCGATACGACCTACCTGCGCGGCGGCATGCTGGTGAAGAAGGATTTCGAGCACGTCGACGCCCTGTTCCTGTACTTGAACCGGATCTTTACTTACGTGAACGCGGAGGAAGGAAGCGAGTTCGAGAACGGCTGGTACAAGGATTACGATTATACGATCAAGGCGGACGGCACCAGGTCCGTAGACGAGAAGGATATTCCCGGGGGCAAGGTCGGACCGGCCAAATATTTGCTGATCGAGCCGAAGGATCCGTTCTCGGGGCTCGGCACGCTGGCGAAGCTAAGCCGCGGGGAAGCGCCGGTTACGGCGGCCGAGAAGCGGGCGGCCTCCGGCATCCCCGAGAACATGAAGGCGGCGGAGATCGTCGACGACGGCTGGAAGGCGGGCATCTACGTTCCCCAAGCGTACACGGGAGCGAATACGCCGTCGATGCAGTCCAAGGGCGGCATTCTGGTCAAGCTGGAGGGCGATACGTTCATCGGCATGATCTACGGCAAGAAGCCGATCGACGACTTCGACCAATTCGTGCAGGAGTGGAAGAGCCTCGGCGGCGACGACATCGCCAAAGAAGTGAACGAGTGGTATGCCAAAATGAAGAAGTAGCGCAAAGGAGCCTCGGCGGCGCGCTTAGGGACGCGGCGGCGCAAGGAAGGGGCTTCCCGCAAGCGGGTACGCTTGTATACATGGAAGGAATGGCGGTGCAGGGGGTTATCCTTGCGCCGCCATTTCTGATTTCCGTCCAGCCGCCGCCTTCTTCAACGGATGGGGCATCTCGCGCCTAAGCGGCCGGTCGGCGCGCGTACTGTCTCCAGTCGGCGTACGATCTGCTCCCGGACGGCGCCGTATTGCCGACAGTCGGGGCATGATCTGTTCCCGGACGGCGCGTGTATTGCCACCTGTCGGCGTACGATCTGCTCCCGGTCGGTGCGCCTCGCGCCGAAGCCGCAATTGTGCAGGCTTTTCGTCGGACTATGCGCTTAGTGAAGCAAATGCCTGCGAATGTGCATCTTCTTTCGTTCGGTAAGCGCGATAGGGGCCCCATGTCCCCGAAATGGCTGTACGTACGCATGCTTTCCGTTAGGCCGCCCCATCGATAACGCAAAGGCTGCACAATCGCAGGCTTGGCGCTGGGCTAGCCGCCGACGGGCAGCCGCGCTGACGAGCAGCCAATGTGCTGACGGGCAGCCGAAGGTTCTTTTGTTTTACAAATCGAAGAAGGGGCGTCCTTCCGTCTCGTCTCGCGATGATTTTTGGTTACCTCCTTCCTTGCGTGCTTCATGCTCTTCTCTGCCAAATTTCACGGTTCGGGTTCTATCGCGGCCCCGAGTCCCATATACATGTCGCGTTCCTGGCAACCGCCGACTGGAGGGATGTACATGAAGCTGGATCTCGGCTGCGGCGACCGCAAGCAGCCCGGTTTCCATGGCATGAACGACCGCCCGCTCGCAGGGGTGGACGTGGTCGGCAGCCTGAACGAGAGACTCCCGTTCCCGGACGACGCCGCAGAGTTCGTCATGGCGGTCCGTTCGCTTCCTTACGTGCGCGATTTGTTCGCCGTTCTATCGGAAGTATACCGCGTGTGCGCGCACAAAGCGGTCGTATGCATTCTGGCGCCATACGCGCACAGCTTCCGCCATCGATCGAATCCCCATTTCAACCATCTGTTCGACGAGCACACGCCCCGTCATTTGACGAGCTGTTTTTTTCAGCCTTCGTTAGGCCAGCTTTCCCCGGAAATCACTCCTTATGAAGGTCCGCCTCCTCCGTTCGACTTCCGCCTGCTCAGGATGGAAATGTTTTATTTGCCGCCATTCCGATCGCCGCTCTTCGAGGAGGAGGAGCTCGAAATTTTGCAGCAGCTGCAGCTGAACGTCGTGGACGAAGTCATGTACCACTTTCTGGTCGTCAAAGAGTCGATTGCAGGGGATGAGCTCGACCGGCTGAGCCGTCTGACCATGACGGAACCCGATTGCGTGAAGGAACTGCGAAGATCCGCAGGCGAAGAAGGGGACGTCCATGACGGAGGTTCGGATTAATCCTAGGCAATACCCGGCGGACAGGCAAAAAATTCGAGTAGCGTTCATATCGTTAGGATGACTCATCGCGCCAGGATTTCGTTCTTTTTTGGGTAGGGAGGTGGATACCATTCCGCTTATCGTTCGAGCCACCTTTAACGCAACCGGAGCCATCACCTTCACGGGCAATACGCTCGGCTTGAGCCGATCGGACGTATCCGGCGTACCGGGCACGCAAGACAGCATCGGCGCGTTCGCAACGACGAACGCCGCGGTCCGTTACGGTATCTATCCGCTCGGCACGACGGACAATTATTTGTCGAGCGGGGCTTCGGCGCAGCTCGTGCTGCCCGCCGGGAGCACGATCCTGTATGCCGAGCTGATCTGGGGCGGCAGCTATATAAACGGCTCGGTCAATCTATCGTCCGCCATCAACAATGCCGTCACGTTCGCGACGCCTGCCGGCAGCTTCACCGTCGCGCCGGACTCCGCGACCGCGAGCGACCTGGACCTCGGCAGCGGCGTCCGCGCGTACGTGCGCACGTCGATCGTAACCTCGCTCGTGCAGCAGGGCGGAGCGGGGACGTATTCGACGGGGCGCGTACCCGGGACGATCGTCATCAACAACGATCCGACGGGCAATCACGCCGGCTGGACGCTAGGCGTCATCTACCAGAATCCCGCGCTGCCGTTCCGGAATATGTCCATCCGCGCGGGCGCCGTTCTTATTCAGAGCACCTCGTCCCCTGTCACGACGACGCTGACGGGCTTCTCGACCCCGGTATCGGGAGCGACCTCGGGGCGCGCGCTGTTCAGCGCCCAGGAGGGGGACGCGAACCGGAACGGCGACCAAGCGTTGTTCGGACCGACGGCCTCCAATCTGGTCGCGCTCTCGGGGCCGAACAATTTCGCGAACAATTTCTTCGCATCTCAAATCAATAACGACGCGGGCCAGTTGAATACGATGGGGACCTTCGGCAACAGAAACCAGACGAACGGCTCGCCCGGAACGAATATTTCGGGCGGGAGGCAGGGCTGGGACATTACGAACGTCGATATATCCGCCCGGCTCGTCAACAACCAGACGTCGGCCGTGCTGCGTCTGACGACGTCGGGCGACGCTTACGTGGTCAACGCGAACGCCATTCAGGTCGATATTAACGCGCCGCTCGTCACGGTCGCCAAGTCCGCGAACGCGTCCGGCGCGCTGGTCGGCGATACGATCCGGTATACCGTAACGGTTTCGAATACGGGAACGGCGAACGCGACGAACGCCATTTTGTCCGACGCCTTGCCGGCCGGCGCCGCGTTCGCGAGCGGAAGCGTTACCGTCGGCGGGGTTGCGAGACCCGCGAACGACATTGCGGCCGGCGTGCCGCTCGGCACGCTCGCGCCGGGCGCGTCGATCGCGGTTGCGTACAGCGTTCAGATCGTATCGATGCCGGCCGGGCAACAGCTCGTCAATGTCGCCAATCTGTCGTTTTCGTTCCAGAGCGTAGCCGGAGGCCCTATTACGCCGGCCGTCATTCCGTCCAATCAAGTCGCTTTGCCGGTCTATTCGCCGCTCGTTACGCTGGCCAAAAGCGCGAATACCGGCAGCGCGCTCGTCGGAACGACCGTGACCTTTACGTTGACGGCCGCCAATAACGGAAATATCGCGGCGGCCGTGACGGTAAGCGACCCGATTCCGGCCGGCGCCGCGTTTGTGCCGAACAGCGTCACCGTGAACGGGACGCCGCAGCCCGGCGCAAACATCGCGACCGGCGTGTCCGTCGGCTCGTTGTCCGCCGGGGCAAGCGCCGTCGTCGCCTTTCAGCTTCTCGTGCAGAGCGTTCCGTCGCCGCCGCAGCTGTCCAATCGCGGCGCGGCGAGCGCGACGTTCCAAATTCCGGACGGCCGCACGTCCAGCCAGTCCGCTTTGAGCAACCTGGTGGAGCTCCCAGTCGCGCTGCCTAACGTTACGGCGGTCAAAAGCGCCTCGCTCGCCGATGCCGCGGCAGGGGAGACGATCACGTACTCGATCGCGGTATCGAACGGCAGCGCGGGGCCGGTGACGGACGTTGTCGCGCAGGATTCGATTCCAGCGCCCGGCCAGTTCGTCGCCGGGAGCGTCAGGCTGAACGGTACGGCGGTTCCATCCGCGAACCCGGCGAGCGGCATCGTGATCGGAACGCTGGCGGCGGGCGCGGGCGCGACCGTCACGTTCGATGTCGTTGCCGCGGCTTTGCCGGCTTCGGGCCAATTGACGAACCAGTCGTACGTCGCGTTCCGGTCGGGCGCGTTCAATAGCGTCGCGGTGACGAACGCGGTAACGGTTCCGATCTACCAGCCGGTTATCGCAACGGCCAAATCGGTCGACCGGAATATCGCGACCGTCGGCGATACGTTGACCTATTCCGTCTTCGTTACCAATTCCGGCAACCTGGCCGCCTCCGCAACCTTGACGGATCCTTTGCCGGAAGGCGTTTCCTTCGTTGCCGGCAGCGTGACCGTCAATACGGTGACCGTCCCGGGCGCTTCCCCTCTGACGGGTATTCCGCTCGGCGGCGTGGAACCGGGCAGCGCCGTGCCGATAAGGCTCCAGGCCGTCGTCGAAGCCGTTCCCCCGTCTTCGAGGCTGGTCAATCAATCTACGGCCGCCTATTCGTTCCAGCTGCCGAGCGGAAGAAGCTTTACCGGACTGACGTCCCCGTCGAATGTCGTCGACATTCAGGTGACCGTCCCCAACGTTTCTGTAGCGAAGAGCGTCAGCGCCGCAACGGCCGTTCTGAACGACGTGCTGACCTATGATGTCGTCATAGCGAACGACGGCGTCGAAGGCATAACCGAGGTCGTCTTCTCCGACGCCATTCCGGACGGCCTCGTCTTCATTCCGGGCACCGTAACGATCGGCGGGACGGCAGCCCCGATCGCGAATCCCGCGGCGGGCGTGGCGCTGGGCGGCATACCGGCAGGGGGAGAGGCGTCCGTCGCCTTTCAGGTCCGGGTCGTCTCGGTGCCGCTGACGATTCCGGCGGTAGCGGCGAACCGGGCGAACGTCAGCTTCACCTCGGGCGCCTTCAAAGGGACGGCGGCGTCGCCGCTCGTCGAGACTGCGATTTACCAGCCCGTTATCCAGGTCGTTAAGTCAAGCAGCGTTTCCGCGATCACGGTCGGAGGCACCTTCGTCTATACGCTGCAGGTGACGAACGCCGGCAATTATCCCGCGGACGTCGTTCTGACCGATATCGTCCCGGCCGTCATGGCCTTCGTGCCGAACAGCGTCGTCATTAACGGCTTCCCGAATCCGGGAGTGGAGCCGTCCACGGGCATTCCGCTGGATACGCTGTCCGCCGGCGAGACCAATACGGTCAGCTTCTCCGTCAACGTCATCGCGCTGCCGAGCCCGCAGCAGATCGGCAATCAGGCGGAAGCCGCCTTCGAGTACACGCTGCCGGACGGCAGGACGCTCGCCGGCTCGGCCGTGTCGCCGGCATCGGCCGCAAGCACGGTAACGGTCTCCGCTCCCGATGTGGACGTCGTTAAGAGCGCGGGCACGGTTTCGGCGGTAACCGGCGACGCGATCATATACACCGTCGCGATTACGAACAACGGCCTTGAGGCCGTGGATCAGGTTGTTCTCATCGACAGGCCGCAGGACGGCTTGACTTTCGTTCCCGGCACCGTTGCGGCAGACGGCATTCCGATGCCGCTCGCAAGTCCGGTCGCCGGCATTCCACTCGGTACGATAGCGGCGAGCGCTACCGTAACCGTCACATTCGAGGTGATCATCAGCATGCCGGTTCCAAGCCCGATCAGCAATCAGTCGACGGTCAGCTTTACGTCCGGAACGTTTGCATCCTCGTCGTTGTCCAATATCGTGCAGATCCCGGTTACCCAGCCGGTCATCGCGCTTACGAAATCGGCCAGCACGGCGGACGCGACGCTGGGCGACACGATCGTGTATTCGATTGCCGTCGCCAACAGCGGCAACGTATCGGCGAACGTGACCTTAACCGATCCGCCGCCCGCGGGAACGATCTTCCGGGCGAACACCGTCGTCGTCGGAGGTGTTCCGCTCCCCGGCGCAAGTCCGGCGGAAGGGATTCCGATGGGCGCCGTCGCGCCGGACACGACGGTCGTCGTCACTTTCGAGGTCATCGTCGATTCTTTGCCTTCCCCGCAGACGTTAGCGAACCAGGCGGGGGCCAGCTATACGTTCGTTCCGCCGGACGGCCGGACGCTCACCGGCAGCGCGGCGTCAAATACGGTGAGCATTCACGTCTCCGCGCCGAACGTTACGCTCGTCAAGAGCTCCACGACGACGAATACGGCGATCGGGGATATCGTTCCGTTCTCCATCGCGGTGACGAACGCGGGAATTGCGGCAGTTACCAATATCGTATTGGTGGATGCCATCCCGCCCGGCGCCTCCTTCGTAACGGGCTCGGTTACCGTGAACGGGACGCCGGTACCGGGCGCCGTTCCGTCAAGCGGGATCAGTCTCGACACCATCGCTCCAGGCGGGTTGACGACGGTCGCGTTCAACGTAAGGGTCGATGCCCTGCCGTCCTCCGGGACGATCGCCAATCAGGCGTCGGTCAGCTATAATTCCGGAGCGTTCACCGGCACGTCGATCTCCAATACGAGCGCCGTTCCCGTTAATCAGCCCGTCATCGCGGCCGTCAAATCGTCCGTCGTCGCGGACGCGACCGTCGGCGATACGGTCAATTACGTGGTCAACGTCTCGAACGCGGGCAATTACGGCGCGTCGCTCACGCTGACGGACAACGTTCCCGCGGGCACTTCCTTCTTGGCGAACAGCGTCCTGGTCGGGGGGATCCCGCAGCCGGGCGCGACCCCCGCGATGGGCATTTCGCTCGGCAATCTGGGGGCCGGCGATGCGGTATCGGTCGCGTTCTCGGTCCTGATCGAGGAGCTCCCCGCCCCGCCGCAGCTCGTGAACCAAGCGACGGTCGCCGCGGAATTCACCTTGCCGGACGGAAGGCCGTTCAGCACGGAGGCCGTCTCCAATTCGGTCGTTGTCGGGGTCAGGGCGCCGAACGTCGCGGTGGTCAAATCCACGGCGACGACCGCAACGACCGTCGGCGATACGATCGAATATGCCATTAATGTCGCGAACAACGGCATTACCGCCGTAACGGACACGATTCTGACCGATCCGCTGCCGACCGGAACGGCGTTCGTGCCGGGCAGCGTGACGGTGAACGGGACGCCAGTGGCGGGCGCGATCCCGGCAACCGGCATTAGCCTGGGCACGATCGCCGCGGGAGCGTCGGTGCCCGTCACGTTCCAGATCAGCGTTATCTCCGTGCCCGATGACCGGCTCGTCAGCAATCGCGCGTTCGTCAGCTTCACCTCGGGTTCGCTGTCGGCCGCTTCCTTCTCGGAGATCGTCACGACGCCGGTATACCGGCCGTCCTTGACGCTGGTCAAATCGTCGAGCAGCGCGAACGCCACCGTGGGCGATACGATCGTGTATTCGACCGTCCTGTCGAACGCGGGCAATATCGCGGCGAACGTCGCCTTTACCGACGTCATTCCGGACGGAGCCGCGCTGGTGCCGAACAGCGTGCTTCTGAACGGCGCATCGCTGCCGGGGGCCGACCCGTCCGAGGGCATACCGCTCGGGCCGATCGCGCCGAACGCGCAGGCCGCGCTTACGTTTTCCGTCGTCGTGCCGTCGCTGCCGGCGACGCAGCAATTGGTCAACCAGGCTTCCGCGTCCTACGGCTATTCGTTGCCGGACGGCCGTTTATTTAACGGCAGCGCCGTATCCAACACAGTCGTAGTTCCCGTCTCATCGCCCGACGTCACGCTCCTTAAAGGCACGACCTTCACCGCCGCGACGGTAGGCGATGTTATCCCGTATACCGTGACGATCGCCAACAACGGCGTCCAGAGCGTGACGAGCGTGTCGTTCACGGATCCGCTGCCCGCCTTTGCGTCGTTCGTCGCGGGCAGCGTGACGCTGGACGGGACGCCGCTGCCGAACGCCAATCCGTCTACCGGGATCCCGATCGGCACGATCGCGGCGGGCGGCAGCGCGAGCGTGGCGTTTAGCGTAACCGTCGAGTCGCTGCCGCCGTCCGGCCAGCTGACGAATCAGAGCTCGGCGGCTTTCTCGTCGGGAGCCTTCTCGGGCGTCTCCTATTCGAATCCGCTGAATTTGCCTGTCTACCAAGCGCAGCCGGCCGTCGCGAAGAGCGCGAGCGCGGCGGTGGCCACCGTCGGCGACACGATCGTCTATACGCTCGACCTGACGAATACGGGGAACATTGCGGCAGCCGTAACGCTTACCGATCCGATTCCGACGGGAGCGGAGTTCGTCCCGAACAGCGTTATCGTAGGCGGCGTGCCGCAGCCCGGGGCGGATCCGGAGGCCGGCTTCTCCGTCGGTGCGGTACCGCCCGGCGGCACGCTTACGGTTAGCGTAACGCTGCAGGTTACGGTAGAGTCGCTGCCATCGCCCCAGCAGCTCGCGAACCAGGCAACCGCAACCTATTCGTACGCGCTTCCGGACGGCCGGTCGATCACCGGAGCCGTCACGTCGAATACGGTCACGATCCCGGTATCCGCGCCGGACGTCAGCGTCGTGAAGAGCACGCCGGCCATCGACGCCGTGTCCGGGGATACGGTCACCTATACCGTCGTCGCGACGAACAACGGCATCTCGCCGGTGAACAACGTCGTGTTCGTCGACCCGATTCCGCAAGGAAGCAGCTTCGTCGCGGGCAGCGTAACCGTCGACGGCACGCAGCTTTCCGCGGCTGATCCGGCCATCGGCATTCCGATCGGAAGCATCGCGGCGGGCGACAGCGTGGAGGTGACCTTCCAGGTATTGGTGTCATGAGCGCGGACCGCTACGGGAATCAGCTCGTTAACCAGTCGCATATCAAGTACGACGCGGGTTCCCTCCGTTACACCACGTACTCCAACACGGTCGGCATCCCCATCGTTGGCGCTATCGTCACGCTGGAGAAAGAAACGGCGGAATCGCAGGCTTCTCCCGGCGTGCCCGTCCAATACGCGGTGAGCGTAAGGAACGCTGGCAACCTGGCGGCCGATGTCGTCCTGTACGATGAACTGCCGAGCGAAATGGCCTTCGTGCCCAACAGCATCCGTCGCGACGGCGTCCCCGTCCCGGGCGGCAGCCTGGAGGAGGGGCTGCCGCTCGGCAGCGTGGGGGCGGGAGAGAGCGTGCGCGTCGTCTTCCAGCTCGTGCTCGCGCCTTCGGCCGCGGCGGAAAACCGCGAGACCGTCGGCAACCGAATGAAGGCGGATGTTTCCTTCACGACCTCGTCGGGCAGGCCGGTCAAGGAAACCGTCTATTCGAATACGGTCGTACTGCCGATCGCGTGGGGAGAAAAGCCCGTTCTCTACGCAAAGCTGTCCGCCGACGTATCGAAGGCGGCGCCGGGCGACCGGATCCGCTATACGCTGCTGGTCGGCAATGACGGCAAGGAGCCGGCCCGCGTTCAGCTGATCGACTTCATTCCGATGGGGACCCTCTACGTGCCGAACAGCCTGCGCGTCGAAGGCCAGTGGGTTAGAGCGGGCGTCCATCCGGAGGATGGCTATCCGCTTGGGCGGCTCGCCCCTGGCGAGAGCGTCGTGGTCGAGTGGTACGTCTCGGTCCCGGTCGTCGGTGTCGAGTCCCCGGGCCAAATTGTCGCCAATGCCGCCGGGCTTAGGGGGGAATACGCCGATTACGAGAGCGGGAGGCCCGCCTGGCAGCCATTCGAATCGAACAAGGTTTTCGTCGAGCTATGGTTTCCCGTCATCGACGCGAAAGCGAAGGCGAATCCGAAAACCGCAGTGCCGGAAGAGACACTCGAGTTCGTCTCCGTTGTCGGCAATTCGGGGAATTTGGCCGCTTCGATCGCGGCGGACCGGCTGGTCGCCGCGCCTCTCCTGCTCGTGCCCGGAAGCTTGCGGGCGGACGGTGCTCCCGTACCCGAGCCGGGCAGGGGCGAGCCGTTCCGCTTCGGCGAGCTGGCGCCCTCCGCAGCGCTTAGACTTACGTTCCAGGCGATCGTAAGCCCGCTGGCCACGACGCGCAGCATACGGGGGCATCTCGCGTTCCAATACGCGTACCGGCTGAACGGCCGCGTTTACTCGGGCGAAGCGTCGACGAATCCGTATGCCGTCGCCATCGTGTACGACGACGAATAAGTGCCGGCCCGCGTCGGGGCCGGACGCCGGGAAGGCGCCGGAGCGGCAAGCTCGCTTGCTCTCCGGCGCCTTCTTTTGCCGTGTCGCGGCAATCGCCCGCGTATGGCTCGCCCCGCTCCGAACGGCTAGGGATCGCCGCAACCTTAACATTTTGCTAGCGATCTTAAATCTTTGTCTCTTATCCGAGTGTAAGCGCTGTAATAAGATGGAGAAGAGGTGAGGAGATGAGGCTGAAGAAGCAGTGGACGGCGGCCGTATGGCTGTCTGCGGCAATTCTGGTCGCGGTTGGCGGCGCGATCGCCTATTCCGCTTCGGCGCGTTCCGGTTCGGGCGGCGCTCCGGTCGCCGAGGTGAACGGAAGTCCGGTCGCGGCGCAGGAATTCGCGAAGGAGCTGGAGCGGCAAAGAGCCGCGGTCATCGATTATTTCCAAAGGGAGCGCGGCGCGGCATACGAAGCGGGCTTCTGGACGGCCGATTACGGCGGGGAGAACCCGGAAGAGAAGGCGAAGGACATGGCGCTGCGGCAGCTTGTCCGGGTCAAGGTCGAGCTGGAGCTTACGAGGCGGCACGGGCTTGTCCAAGGGACGACCTACGCCGATCTGCTTGCCGCCATGGACAACGAGAATAAACGGAGACGGGAGGCTGTCGAAGCGAACCGGCCGGTATATGGTCCCGTCCGGCTGGACGAAAGCTCGTTTCTCCCTTACTATTTGTCCAATCTGCGGAACGGGCTTAAGGAGGCGCTGGCGGAGGGGGAGCTGCGGGCAACGGACGAGGAGCTTGAGCGGCATTACGAGCTGGTCAAGGACCGGTTGTTCGCCGGAGAAGAGAGGATCGGCTTTCGGAAGCTTTCGGTGCCGTACCGAATGCACGATGATCGGGACGATGCGGACGAGAGGAGCAGGCAGTCGGCCAAAGCGCTGCTCGATTCCGCGAGGCGGCTGCTGGAGTCCGGCAGGTCGCCCGAGGAAGCGGCGCGGGAGCTGGACGCCGGCGGCGAAGCGGGCGGAATCCGTTACTCGGAGGAAGAGCTGAACGAAGGCACCGCAGGCACTTACTTCAAGTCACAGCCGGCGCTGTATGCGGCACTATCAGGCGGACTGAAGGCCGGTCAGGTCAGCGAGCCGTTCGACGAAGCCGTGCAGGGCGAATACGTCCTTATTCAAATCACGGAGAGGGAAGAGACGGGGCATGCGGGCTTCGAGGAAAAGGAGCGCGCCGTACGGGACAGTTACATGGACGCCGCCTATAACGCTTATTTGGAGCGGCTCGTCCGGGATGCGGAGGTCATCGTCCATACGGACGAACTCGATAAGATCGCGATTCGTTAACACCAATCTTGAAAGCGGTTTCTTAAGCGGGCATGCGAAAGGAATCGTTTTTTAGATAAAAAAAGTCTAGTTGGGAGGATCATGATGTGAGAAGTATGCGAAGGTTCAGGTGGTTCAATCTGTTTCTCGCCTTTGCCGTGCTTGCCGCCGGCATCGCGGCTTGGGGCGGACCGGCGTCCGCAAGCGCCGAGGAGGCATCCGGCACGTCGTATTACGTCGACGCGCTGGGCGGAAGCGACGCGAATGCCGGAACGACCGAGGGAACGGCATGGCAGTCGCTGGCGAAGGTGAACGCCACGACGTTCCAGCCGGGCGACCGCCTCTTGTTCAAGGCGGGAGGCGTTTGGACGGGCACGCTGTCGCCGCAAGGCTCGGGCGCCGAAGGAAATCCGATCGCCATCGACATGTACGGGACCGGGGCGAAGCCGCTCATCGCCGGGGCCGGCGCGAGCGCGGCGGTCTACTTTTACAACCAGGAGCAGTGGGAGGTCCGCAATCTCGAAATTACGAACAACGCGTCGACGCCCGGGACGCGCAGAGGCATTCACGTGGACGGCAGCAGCGGGACGTGGACGAATCCGAAGGTGTACAAGCATTTCCTGTTCGAAAATTTGGACATCCATCACGTCAAAGGCAATATCGCCTCCGACTACGCCCATAACGGCGGCATTATCGTCTGGGGCACGAACTGGGATTATCACGTCTCCGACGTCGTCGTCCGGAACAGCCGGATTTATTCGCTCGACAGCGTGGGCGTCTATCTGTACGGCGCGCAGAAGCATCTTTCCTCCGGCTTCAAGGTCGAGGGGAACGTCATTTACGATATCGGCGCGGACGGCGCCTTCATCCTGGACACGACGAACGGCTTGATCCAAAACAACGTCGTCTACGATACGCACGTGAGAGCGAGCGGCTACCATGTGCCGCTGTGGGTATTTTCGAACAAAAATTCGGTCATTCAGTTCAACGAGGTGTACAATACGGCGCCGGGCGGCGACGCGATGGCGTACGACGCGGATTACAAGAGCGACGGCACGATCATCCAGTACAACTACAGCCATAACAACGCGGGCGGCGCCTTCCTGGTCGTGAACGACGGCACGGTCGCCAGCAATGCCAACACGAATACGACGATCCGCTACAACATCAGCCAGAACGACAGCGGCGCCGTGTTCAACTTCAGCGGGACGCCGGACACCACTTACATTTACAACAACACCGTCTTTCTGCCCCGATACTCGAACGCCAAAGTGGTGGACTATCTCAATTGGGGCGGCTTCGCGAAGAACACGTACTTCTACAACAACCTCATCTATAATTTGGGCTCGGGCGGCTACAATTTCGGCGCAAGCACGAACAACGTGTTCGAGCACAACCTGTTCTACGGCAACCACCCGGCAAACGAACCGGCGGACCCTTACAAAATAACGGCGGACCCGCAGCTCGCCTCGCCAGGCTCGGGCGGCATCGGCAAGGATACGCTCGTCGGCTACCAGCTGCTCGCGACTTCGCCGGCCATCGGCGCGGGCAAGGCCATCGCAAGCAACGGCGGCCGGGACTACTTCGGCAATCCGGTGTCCGCGACCGCGGCTCCGAATATCGGCGCTTACGGCGGACCGGGGCTCGACCCGAATAACCTGCCCCCGCTGCCGGAGCCGCCGGAGGAGGAGAACCTGCTCAAAAACTCGGGCTTCGAGACGGGGGATTTCACGAACTGGCCGATCCATTATAACGGCGCGACGATCGAGAACAACAACGCCCGGACCGGCAATTATTCCGCGAAGGTGACGGGCTCGACCGCCGGAATGGAGCAGACCGTCAGCGGCTTATACCCGAATACGATTTACAAATTGTATGCCTACGGGAAGAGCTCGGGCGGCGGCTCCGCGGTATTCGGCGTCAAAAATTACGGCGGCTCCGCCAAGGACGCCTACATGACCGCGGCAGGCTACACCCGGAAGGAAATTACGTTCACGACGGGCAGCGCCGATACGAGCGCCATCATCTATTTGTACAAAGCGGGAGGAAGCGGCGACGTTTATTTCGACGACCTGGAATTGATCCAATTCAGCGCGGCGCCGGGCGGACCGACGGGCCCGATATGGACGGAAGGGACGGACGACGAGTTCAACGATCCCGAGCTGAACGGCCAGTGGAACTGGATCCGCGAGAATAGCGCGAACTGGTCGCTTGGCGCGAAGCCCGGCTCGATGCGGATCGTCAGCGAGGCGGGCGACATCGTGGACGGCGGGGCGACCGCGCGAAATATTTTGCTGACCGGCGCGCCGGAAGGGGATTGGATGATCGAGACGAAGATGGACGGGAAGCCTTCGTCCAGGTGGTCGCAGGGCGGACTTATCGTCTACGTCGACGACAATACGTACTTCCGGATGACCCGCTTGTACGGAAGCGGCAACCAGATCCAATTCACGAAGCAGATCAACGCGATCCGGGAGCATGTGGAGGTGCCCGATCCGATCGCGGCGACGGAAATTTATCTTCGCATCGTGAAGTACGGCGACACGTACAGCGGCTATTATTCGGCGGACGGCGTATCGTACACCCAGGTCTGGACGACGCAGGCCGCGGTTCTGGACGATCCGAAGATCGGGCTGATCGTCTGCGCGGGAACGGGGCTCACGGCGGACTTCGACTATTTCCGAATCGTTACGGAAGGCATCGAGCCGCCGCCGACTCCTACGCCAACCCCGACGCCGACACCGACACCGACGCCTACGCCGGTTCCCGTGTCCGGGGTTACGCTGAACAAAACCGCGTTAAGCTTGAGGCCCGGCCAGTCCTCCGCATTGACGGCCACCGTCCTGCCGTCCGGCGCGGCCAACAAGACGGTAAGCTGGAGCTCGGACAATGCCGCCGTCGCGACGGTCGATTCGAGCGGCAACGTGACGGCGACGGGGGAAGGAACCGCGGTCATTACCGTGACGACCGAGGACGGCGCCAAGACGGCGACCTGCGCCGTGCAGGTCGTGTCCGCGGACAATTTGCTGGCGAACCCCGGGTTTGAGACGGGGGATTTCACCGGCTGGGGCACGCATTTCAACCAATCGGCCATCTTGAACGCGAACGCCCGCTCGGGAACGTATGCGGCCAAATTGGCGAAGCAGTACGGGGGCATCGAGCAGCGGGTTATCGGCTTGATTCCGAATACGACCTATACGCTGTCCGCATGGGCCAAAACGACCGACGAAGTGTCCGGGGAATTCGGCGTGCGGAATTTCGGCAGCTACGAGAGGACCGTATTCGTCAATTCCGCGGACTATGTACGGAAGGAATATACGTTCACGACGGGAAGCACGAATACCGCCGCAACCATCTTCATGTACAAAAGGTCGGCCGCGGGCGAAGTGTATTTCGACGATTTCGAGCTGGTGCAGACGGGGCCGTCGCCGACGGTTTCTCCTTCGCCGACACCGACACCGACACCTTCATCAACTCCGACGCCGACACCGACGCCAACGCCAACGCCAACGCCAACGCCGACTCCGCTGTCGTGGGATTTGGCGGATGACGACATGGACGATTACGCGTCCGGATGGAGCACGACCGGCTCCGGCGGATCCGTGACGCAGCATGACGGCTACGTCTCGGTCGCGGACGGCACGACGAGCCATTTTTTCATGACGAAGAAGGATTTCGCGCCCGCGGCGGGAGCGTTCACGTTCGAGGTCAAGGCGAAGGCGAACGAGCCGGGCACGATCAATGAAATATCGGCGCGAAGCGGCTCGTACAACATTTCCTTATTTTTGCCGTATGGCACGTCGGGGGCGGCTCAGGACCGGGAGAGCGATCCGGTGAAGCGGACGACGCTCGATACGACCGTGTACCATACGTATAGGGTGGTTGTGCATGCGGACTTCACATACGATCTTTACGTCGACGGCAACCCGGCCTGGAGCGGAGCGGCGAGCGGCGGCACGGGGACCGATATATTGAAAATCGGGGGCAGCGCAAGCAGCGGCGTTACGGCCGGGCTGGACGTCGATTATTTCCGGATGGGCCATGGCGAAATGCTGCCATCCGCGACACCGCAGGATACGACGCCGCCCGCGCTTGCGGCGCCGGCCGACCGCTCGGTCGAGGCGACCGGCGCCCGGACGCCGGTCGACATCGGGCTGCCTGAAGCCGCCGACGACTCCGGGGCCGAAGTAACGGTCGCGAACGACGCGCCGCCCGACTTTCCGCTCGGCACGACCGTCGTCACCTGGACGGCGGCGGACGGCTCCGGCAACGTAAGCACGGCGCGGCAGAACGTAACCGTCGCCGATACGACGCCTCCGGTGCTCGCGGCGCCGCCCGACGTCGCCGTTACGGCAACGGCAAAGCTGTCGCCGGTCGCGCTTGACGAAGCGGTCGCGACGGATGCGGTGGACGGCGCGGTAGCGGTAACGAGCGATGCGCCGCCGCTGTTTCCCGTCGGGAATACGCTTGTGACCTTCACCGCTATGGATTGCAGCGGGAACTCGTCAACGGCTCAAGCGACGGTAACCGTGCGGAATGCCGCGCCCGTGCTCGGGGCGGTCGGGAATCAAGCGGCGAAGGAAGGGAAGAAGCTGGAGCTCGTCCTCCGCGCGGACGATCCGAACGAGGACGCGATCGCGTACGGCGCCGCCGGCCTGCCCGAAGGCGCGGTCTTCGACCCCGCGGCCGCCAAGCTGGTCTGGACGCCGACCTTCGCGCAAGCCGGAACGTACGACGTTGAGCTGTATGCGAGCGACGGCGAGCTTGACGATCGCGAGCTCGTCACGATCACCGTCCAGAACGTGACGCTCCAAGATCTGATTAAGGAGCTCATCGACTACATCCGGCGCCATCTCGGAGCTTCCGTGCAGCAGGAATTGGTTGTTAAGCTGGCCGCCGCAGCGGACAAAGCGGTCAGAGAAAGCGACCATGCGGCGCTGGACGCGCTTCAGGCGTTCGAGAACGCCGTCGAGGCGCTTAGAGGGAAGAAGAAGCTGACCGACGAGCAGGCGGACGAACTGCTTCGGATGGCCGCCGCCATCGAAGAATGGTTGTCTTCCATGTGACGGGGAGTCATTTCCCGTACCGCACAAGCTCCGGTACACGACGAGGCGGCGGAACCTAATAGCCGCTTCCAAGGAACCGAAGAAGGAGCCGTCTCCACAGGTCATGGGCGACCGTAGAGACAGCTCCTTCTTCATTGCCTTTCCGCACTTGGCCGCGTTTACGCGCCTCTTCCTCCTTTCAAACACGACCGCCTGCTTCCGCGACGTTCGGCCATTAGACGGCGATACTAATTTCAAAAAATGAAACTAAATCGCATTAACCCCCATCCACACTCGATTTAGTTTAAATGTTTGATATTAAACGGTGTTAATCGATCCTTTCATTATGATATTAACCGTCTTAGTATCAAAATTTGAAACTAGTCCTCAATATTCCTTCCAGCTTACCGCTCTTAGTTTCAGAATTTGAAATAAGTGCCCTCGTCGCGCAAAGCGTAACCGTCCGCTCGACGCTTCATTGCCGGTAACCTCGCATCGGATCGGACGATAGGGCGGTTGCAGGAACCGGGGAACGGACGGCGCGCGGAAGGCAGCCGACCATCGCGCCGGCTCCCTTCGTGTTTTTAATTTGCCGCGGAACGGCTTGGGACAATGCTTTTATCCTCGAAGCGGGTGGAGAGAACGACGAGGGTCGACGAAAAGCCGAACGCGTGGCAGGCTTCAAGGAAGGCTTCCAACGTTTCGCTCGTTTCGGTTACGACCTTCAATAAATAGTTATACTCCCCGCTCGTTCGGTAGAAATCGACGATCTCGGGGGCCGCTTCGCCGAAAGCCTCGAACTCCTTGCACTTATTCGATTTGAACAGCACGAACGCGGTTGTATGCTTGCCCAGCTTGGACGGGGCAATCTCCGCCCGATAGCCCGTTATGATCCCCTGCTCCTCGAGCTTCCGAAGCCGTTCCGTTACGGCCGGCTGCGACATCGCGATCATTCGGCTCATTTCGGAAATCGTGATTCTGGCATTATCGTGAAGCGTTGACAATATTTGTTGATCGATGCGATCCATTACGAGAGCACCTCATTTTTTTAGGATTTGGTGGGAAAACGACGATGGAATTAAGCTTTTTAGCTCCAAATGCCTTAATCCGCTCATTTAAATGGTAACGCGGTTTCAATAAAATGTCACTTATAACCAGTAAGGGGGAATGAACATGATGACAACGTCATTATATGAAACCGGAGCGATCGATGAGGTGAAATTTGTCACGACAGGGGACGGCGTTCGGATCGCTTATCGAATCGACGGATCGGCAGGCAAGCCGATCTTGATGCTTGCGAACTCGATCGCCACCTCAATGGGCATGTGGGATGGCCAGATGGACGAATTTGCACGGCATTTCCGTGTGCTTCGCTACGACTATCGGGGACATGGCGCCTCGGATACGCCCGCGGGCCCGTATTCGTTCGACAGGCTGGGACGGGACGTCATTGAACTGCTCGACTCGCTACGCATCGACCGAGTCCATTTCCTCGGGCTGTCGCTGGGCGGCGCCGTCGGACAATGGCTCGGCATCTACGCTCCCGAGCGGATCGATCGGCTGATTCTGAGCAATACCTCCTCTTACCTTGGACCGGCCGAGCAATGGGAAGGCCTGATCGCGTCCGTCCTTCAGGCGGAGAACCTGACCGGATTCGCCGATATGTTCGTGAAGAACTGGTTCCCTTCGCATATGGCGGCGTCGAACGAAGCGATCGTCGAGTCGTTTCGCCAAATGGTGCTCGCTACCCGCGCGCAAGGAATCGCGGGAAGCTGGGCCGCGATCCGCGACATGGACATGCGCCGGACCGCCGCCCTTATCCGCAATCCGACGCTCGTCATCGCCGGCCGATATGATACGGTGACGCTCCCTGCGCACGGCGAATTAATCGCCGGGACGGTGCCGAACGCGAAGCTCGTCATGCTGCCCGCCGTTCACCTGCCGAACGTGGAGTACCCGTCCGAATTTCTGAATGCCGTGCTCGAATTTCTGCAAGCGGAATAAAGAAAGCACGGTCCATGCTACAAAAAAACGAGCGACCTCCCCGAAAATTACGGAGGTCGCTCTCGGTTTATCCGATCACGCTCAGCGCAATCGATACCGTATCCGCCCCGTGCGCGCGGGCAAACGATTCGAGCGCGCGATGCACGCTTTCGCGAAGGCCGTCCGCGTAGTCGACTTCGGGATCGATTTGCAGCAACTGCACGGTCAAATGGCCTTGCTTGGCGTCCAGGCGCGGGTCCATGCGGCCGATCAGACGGTCGCCTGCCAAAATCGGCATCGCATAATAGCCGTATTTACGCTTGACGGCCGGCGTATAGATTTCCCACCGGTACTCGAAGCCGAACAAGTCCTCGAGCCGCGACCGGCTCCATAACAGATTGTCCAGCGGCGGGAGGAAGCGAACCGTCCCTTCCGTTTCCTTCCCGGCCGCGTCTTCCTGCGCGGCAAGCCGATCCCTATCCGATGCCAGCATGTAATAGGGCTTGTTTAATCCCTCGACTTCAACCTTCGCGATTTCCCCCGCCAGCAGGCGGCGTTCGATCGCCTCCCGCCGTTCTTTTGCGCTTAGCCGCTGCCAGCCGAGTCGAGGGTCGCCCGGTTCGAACACCCGGTAAGCCCGAAAGTATTTTTGCAGCATCGCTTCCAGCGCTTCGGCTCTGCCGATCGACTCCGCTTGCCGGAGCAGCTCGGCCGGAACGCTGCGCCCGGTGACGGCGAAGAGGCGCTGGTTGCCTTCTCTTCCGACGATCCGGATTTGCGCGGCGTCCATCATCAAATTGAGCGCATGGGACGTCGCCTTCGTCTTCGCGTTCACGTTATCCCAATAGCCGTGCACTCGCTGATCGGAGTCGAACGACTTGGCCGGCAGCGGGCCTTCGTCCTCCAGCCGCTTCAGCACCTGCTCGGCGACGGGGCGAATTTGATCGATATAGGGCTGCAGCTTCCGCTTCATCAGCAGGCGGGTCGGTTCGAAAACCGGGTAATCCTCCATCGGAATGACGCATGCCGCATTTGCGATATATTCGAACAGCTCGCCGCCGCGCAGCAGCTCGTTCAGAATGCCCGGCTCGTAGCCGCCGATTCGCGCCGCCAGCGTCAAATGCTGATTCGGACGCACGGCGGAGACCGGGTCGATCTGCACGCATTCCAGATGCCGGATCATGTCCAGCACGCGCCGGCTCAGCGCTTCGGCCGAGGCCGGCCGATCCTCCGGCGGATGAAGCAAAGCCTGCCGCTCGAGCAAAAAACGCCGGAGCGCCCGTTTCGTCGTTTTGACCGTGTTCATCGGAACGCCTCCGCCGCTTCGGACAAATGCCAGCAGACGCCGGAAGGATCGATGAGGTGGATCTCGCGTTTGCCCCATGGATACACGGTCGGCTCTTTCGCCTTCGCCGGGTAGCGGTTCGCCGCAAGGACGGCTTGGAGTCGGGACCACCAACCGTCCAGGTCCTCGACCGCCAGCTCGAGCATGTAATTGTCCTGAAACGATTGGTCGTGGAAATTTTGAAGGAAAAATTCCTGTTCCCCGATTCGAAAGACGCTCAGTCCGTCGTCGGAGTAGATTTTGTCAAAACCAAGCTCCTCGAAAAAACGCTGCGCCAGCGCGTAATCTTTCCCCGATGGCACGAACGGCCGAAGCTTCACGGCTTTCATAGGCAAGGCTCCCTCCTCTGCATTACTTTTTATCACAACATCCATTTTCAAAATTGTAGCACAACTTGCGTGAGAAATAGTTGACCAAAACCGCATGTCACAAAAAGAGGGCGTTCGTTGTCTTGTTTAATGCAGCCGATTCTAACGCAAAATAATGAAAAAAAGGGAGAGGAACAAGATGGAACCATTGCTCGTTATTAACGCGCATCCGAAGACGGATGCCGAATCGTCCGTCAGCCTGCAAGTGCTGCGGCGGTTTCTCGAAACGTACCGGAAGCTGAATCCTGAAGGACCGGTGGAGCAAATCGATTTGTACCGGGACGACGTTCCCGCCATTGATCCTGTCTTTCTCAGCGCGCAGGAGAAGACGAGGAAGGGCGAGCCTTTGACCGAGGAGGAACGGCGTCTGGCTTCCCGCATGTCGGAAATTCTCCGGCAGTTCAAGCAGGCCAAAAAGTACGTCATCGCCATGCCGCTGCATAACTTCAATATCCCTTCGAAGCTGAAAGATTACATGGATAACGTCATAATCGCGAGAGAAACGTTCGCGTACACGGCAAACGGTTCGGTCGGCTTGCTGAACGACGGCCGAAGCCTGCTCGTGATTCAAGCGAGCGATGCCGTGTATACGAATAACGATTGGTATACGGAAGTCGAGTATTCGCATAAATACTTGAAGTCGATGTTCCATTTTCTAGGCGTGAAGGATTACCGGATTATCCGGGCGCAAGGCAATGCCTTCTTCGATCGCGGGGACGTGCTCGCCAAAGCCTGTCAAGAAGCCGATGACGCAGCCGCTTCCTTAATCGAGACAACGAAATAAAGGAGCGGCGGTACCGTGCCGCATCGGCGGTCTACCCGTCGCCGTCCGCCGGATTGGCGGCATGGGGCCGCTGCCGGAATTCGCTGGGCGAGAGTCCCGTTTCTTTTTTGAAGTTATTGCTGAAATAGTGGATGCTCGCATAACCGAGCGCATCCGCGATCGCTTCGATCGCCTCTCCCCGCAGCAGCGCTTGCTTCGCCTGCCTGGTCCGCTCGGCGATCAGGTAATGCTTCGGATTTTGCCCGACCTCCCGGTTGAAAACGACGGAGAAATGACCCGGATGATAGCCGCATAGCCCGGCCAGCTCGCGAACCGTCCACTTCCGGCCCGGCTGCTGGCGAATCGCGTCCAGCGCCGGCCCGATCCTTCCGGCCGGTTCTTCCGCCTGCGATCGCAAAGCGGTGCGAACGACGAGCGTCAGCAATTCCATTATCAGGGCGCGCAGCGCGAAGGGATAGGCGGCATGCGCGCCGGCATACTCCTTGACGATGCGCGTGAACAACGGCTCCGCGAGGACGATCGAGAAGCGGCTCGGCAGCTCGAGGTCGGCCGCTCCCGGAATCGCGATGCGGAACCTCTCGGGCTCCGCCGCGAGCTGCGCCGAAGAGGCTTCCCGGATCAGATAGGCCGGATGGACGGGTACGGGGCTGTCGCTGCGGAACGCGAAGTGAACGCTATAGTATTCGGTCTCCTTCGTCGTCGCGAGCAGATGGGCGCTGCCCGGTCCCAGCATTACGCATTCGCCGGGGGAGATGCGGCAGCGGCTCCGCCCCGACTGCAGCACGGCTTCACCGGATACGACGTGAAAGAACTGCCAATCGGGGATGAACCGCGGGCCCCACTGCACGTTCGGGCCGGCGGCGTCGCGGCTGGCGAAATTAACGGCGGGGCTGCAATCGAACAGCGAGCCCAGGTGCATGGCGATCAAGCCTCCTGCTCTAAGCAATCTTGAAAAAACGTAAATCTCTCCGGTATTTGTCTAAATACGTCCCGATGCTCCTACTGTATAGTTAAAGCGCATACAAAATCAACTTCATTTTTAACGGAGGTGCGCTATAGCGATGTTGTCGGAAACGCAAGTGAAGCAGTTCGAGCGGGACGGTTTTCTTAAAGGGGATGTCGTATTAAGCGAGGACGAGGTTGAGGCGCTGCGCGCCGAGCTGCAGGACGTCATGGACGGGAAGACCGTCAACAAGCCGATTCTGAACCGCAACATGCTGGACTCCGGGTCGCTCTACGACAATATGAAAATGACGGTAAGCGAGCGGGTCGTGCAAATCGTCAACATCTGGATGGCGAGCGACGTCTTCTTCCGGCATGCTTCGAACCGCCGGATATGCGAGGAGATCGCGCAGCTCTCGGGAACCGGCACCGTCCGCATCTGGCACGATCAGGTCCAATACAAGCCCCCGGTATCGGGCGGTCCGACGGGCTGGCACCAGGATCACCCGCTGTGGCCGATCATCCAGCCGGCCGATCTCGTCAGCGCCTGGGTGGCGCTGGACGACGCGGTCATCGAGAACGGCTGCATGTGGATGGTGCCCGGCAGCCACAAATGGGGCAATCATCAGAAGTACTTGGCCAGCGACCAAAACTTCATGCCGTACCATAAGCAGCCCGAGCTGCTGCCCGAGGGCGCAATCGTGAAGGCCGTGCCGTTCGAGATCAAGAAAGGGCAAGTCGGTTATCACCACTGCATGACCTGGCACGGCAGCCCGCATAACCGCTCCGACCTGCACCGCCGGGCCATCGCGGTTCACTACATGCCGGGCCATACGAGATACGAGCCGTCGGCGAACCATCCGATGCACGATTACGTGAACGTGAAAGCCGGCGAAATTCTTCAAGGCGACCATTTTCCCGTCGTGTACACGACGCCGACGAGCAAGATGGCTTGAAGGCGGCCTGTCCGCATTCGTCATCGTTCGTCCAAAAGCAAGGAGCAGCTGCCGCGGCCGCTGCTCCTTGTTCCTTATCGTAAGCGAATCTCGCTACGGCGCCGCAATATCCCGGGCAACGGCGCCCAGGACGTTATGGAAGAGATGCCCGCCTCCGTCGAGCTCCCGGCATACGGCCCCGGGAAGCTTGTCCGCGTACCGCGCGAGGTGGTCGAAGGGAACGATTTCATCGTCGCGGCTGTGATAGATGAAAATCGGAAGCGCCGAGGGCAGCTTGGATGCGAAGCCTTCGCGCAGCGCATAGTCGCCGACTTCCCAGTCGACGGCGCCCCAATAGGGAGGCGCGAGGAGGAAAAGGCCGGCAATCGGCGGACTCGTATGCGACTCCGATAACAATTTCAATAGAACGGAGGCGCCCAGCGAATGCCCGACGGCAATCGCATTGCCATTGCCCGCGGTAAGCCGTTCCTCGATTAAGCCGCGCCAAGCCGCATAGTCGGGGCTGTCCTCGTCGGGCATTCTCGGACAGCAAATTTCGTATGCAGGACCGAGCAGCGATTGCAGCGTCATCGCCATATGCCGGCCCGCCTCGTAAGCGCCGTGTCCGCCTCCGTGGATGAAAAGCAGTTGCTTCTTCAGTGCCTCCACCTCCATCGTTTCGTCAAAATTCCGTCTGTCCGAATTGTAGCATATCAGGCGACAAACGATTTCTTCTCGTTTGCTGTTTGGCCTCGCCGGACATGGAGATAGCGGTAATTATTGATTAAAATTATTCTATCCTGTGGATTGCGGCGGAGCGTTAATGGTAAAGTACTAACGAACAATGATGTCGGGGGGAATGGACTGCGATGCAACAGAACAAATACGACGATTCCGCTTTTTTTGCGAATTACAGCCGGATGCCGCGCTCGACCGGCGGTCTTGACGCCGCCGGGGAATGGGAAGATTTTCGCGCCTTGCTGCCCGACCTTCGAGGCGCCAAGGTGCTGGATCTCGGCTGCGGCTTCGGGTGGCATTGCCGGTACGCGCGCGAGCAGGGGGCCAGCTCCGTCGTCGGCATCGACCTTTCGGAAAAGATGCTGGAGCGCGCCAGGGCGATGACCGACGATCCGGGAATCGAGTACCGCCGCCTGGCGATCGAGGACTTCGAATTCGGCGCGGAGCGGTTCGACGCGGTCATCAGCTCGCTGGCGTTCCACTACGTCGAGCGCTTCGACCTGCTCTGCCGGAACGTGCATCGAGCGCTCGAGCCCGGGGGATCCTTCGTGATCTCGGTCGAGCATCCGATCTTCACCGCGCTCGCCGCCCAAGACTGGCACTACGGCCCCGAGGGAGAGGCCCTGCATTGGCCGGTCGACGATTACCATAGCGAGGGCGCAAGGGAGGCGAGGTTTCTTGGCCATGACGTCGTCAAATACCATCGCACCGTCGCTTCCTACGTGAACGGCTTAATCGAAGCGGGCTTCGCCATCCGCAAGCTTTCCGAGCTGCAGCCGACCGAGGAGATGCTGGCCCGGAATCCCGAGTGGCGGGAAGCCGTGCGGCGTCCGATTTTTTTCTTGATCGCGGCGGTCAAAAATTAATTCATCCGGACGCATCGACCTTTAACCGTTCAAGAACGGACCGGAACCGGGGATGCCTTTTCCCGAATTATGTGAAAACGTTAATCCTACTGCCCCTGACGGCTGTGTTATAATACGGCGGAGACCTATGATAACGGATTCATAGCATGTACGCTGGGAGGTAGTCATGAACGGAAGAAGGAAGCCGGCAGGCAAACGGTTACTTATAACGGTATGGGCGATGCTCCTGATCTGCGTCTGGCCGCTGTCCGCCGCCGCGGCGCAGCAAGAGAAGGCCGAAATCGCGAAGGGCGTATCGGTTACGCTGGACGGGGAAGCCGTGAAGCTCTCGGATCCGGCAAGAGCGCTGGATGGCAGGCTGTTTATGCCTGTTGCCCATATCGCCTCGCTATTCGGCGCGAAGATCGAATGGGATAAAGTAAATGAAGAAGCAACGATACATAACGCTTACGGAGATACGATCGTGCTCGGCAACGGCGTGCCGGTCGTCTATTTTAACAAAGGCCGCTACATGATGGACGAGGCGCCGTTCATCTTCGAGGGCAGGATGTACATTCCGCTTCGCCATGTCGCGGAGCTGATGCATGCGAAGGTTTATTGGAACGCGGCGACGGAGACGGCCGAATTGCAAACCGTGCAGCCGGCCGTCGTGGCGGACGGGTACGGGCTTGCCGAGATCGGCGAGCAGTACGGAAGCAGCAGCGCGGAGCTGCTGAAGCGGAATGGGCTGGAGAGCGCCGAAAGCGTCAAGGCCGGTACCGAGCTGCGCGTCGTCGTGCCGGCCGTGCTGGCCAACGAAGCGGAGCCGTTCACCGAGAAGGATCTGCAGCTGCTTGCCAAAATTACGCAAATCGAAGCGGGCAGTGAATCGTACGAGGGGCAGCTCGGCGTAGCGAACGTCATCCTCAACAGGGTGAAGAGCTCAAGCTTCCCGGACACGATCCATGGCGTCATCTATGCGGGCAGCCAGTTCCCTCCCGCGCACAACGGCCTGCTGGACAAAAGCAAGCCGAACGCCAGCGTGCTGCGCGCCGCCAAGGACGCCTTGAACGGGAAAAACAACGTGGTCGGGGCGGTCTATTTCTTCAATCCCGAAATTTCAAAAGGATCGTTCTGGTCGAGTCTGGACGTCGTCGCCACGATCGGTCACCACAGCTTCGCGAAATAGCGGGGGCCCTAGTCCCCCATTCCAAACCGTCGATCGGGCAGTGCCCGGTCGACTTTTTTGCCGTGTTGGGGCTGCTATATGCGCTGCCGCTCGCGTTCGCCCGCGTCGCACGATGCGCCGATTTTCGCGCCGCCCCATATGCCGCCCCCTCGCGCGCCGCCCGGTCAAACGGGCATTCGCGGAAGAGTACGGCTGCCGAATCGGTCGCGGCCGCCAATCGCCTCTTTTTCGCGCTGCTGAAACCTTTGCGCCCCGCGCAGCGTCTACCCTTCAAAGGAGTTGATAAGGATGGGGAAACGGAAAAGGATCATCTTTCTCGCCCTGCTCTGCATCGCATCCCTGCTGACGGCATGCGGGCTGGGAAGCAACGGTTCGACGAAGCCGCCGGAGGAGGAAGAGACGGAGCCGGTTCAAGCGATCGACAAGGGGTATTTGATCCGGAAGGACGAAAGCCGCTGGTTCATTACGTCGTACAAAGAGAGAGACGGCAACGCCTATATCGATGCCTATTCGTTCGCGATCAGCGACAAGACGGCAATGACGGATAGCGGCGGCCGGCGTATCGCGCCGGACCAAATACCGCTCGGCGCGCAGGTCGACGTCTGGAATGCCGGCCCGGTGGCGGAATCGTATCCGATGCAGACCGACGCCGCCAAGATCGTCCTGCACGCGGATACGCCGGATGCGCCGGAAGACGGAATCGGCCGGACGGAAGCGATAGCGGCCGCATTGGAGACGCGGAACGGGGCGGTCCTCGCAAGGGCGGTGAAGACCGTCGAGCTGGATACGGACAACGGCTATTGGGACGTCGAGCTCGCGGAATACGAAATGATCGATCAGCCGATCCGCGTGCGGGTTGATTCCAAGACGGGCGAGATATTGCCGGTCCCCGTGGCGGAGAACGAGGCGTTCCGCGTATTCGCTCCTCAGCCCGGCAGCGAGTCCGGCCCGACCATCACGGTCGAGGGCGAAGCCCGCGTATTCGAGGCCGCGTTCAGCTGGACGCTGGAGGACGGGCATAACGTGCTGGCGGAAGGGCATGAAATGGCGGACGGCGGCGCGCCCGCATGGGGGAAATTTAAATTCGACGTCAACTACGAGAACGCATCGCAGTCCAATATCATGTTCATTTTGTTCGTTCACAGCGCCAAGGACGGCAGCGTGGAGCATCAGCTCGTCATTCCGCTTAAAGCGCCCGAGGAGCTGATCCAATATAAGGCCGAGTCCTAGATAGAAACGCCAAACAACCATCCTCGCCCGCGAGCAAGGATGGTTGTTTGTTGTGTCGTATCGGAGTAGCGGGATTCGAACCCACGGCCTCACCCACCCCAAGGGTGCGCGCTACCAGACTGCGCCATACCCCGACATTTACAATTGCGATGATGGCTGTAGCCCTAATTATAATGGACGGATTGGGAAATTGTAAAGACTTGGCCGCGCTCTCATATACCCGGGTATATATAGGATATGACTTAACATATATTTTTGTTTATTTAATAATCATTATAAAATGATCCCACGGGCCGGCAAGCCGTCATCCCGGCTCTCGCGGCTTGCCTATCCGCCGCAAAAAGGGGGAAAAGCTTATGCATACGGAAACGCAATCGCAAAACGGAGACCGATTAATTCGCGTCCTGGCCGTCACGCTCGTCATTACCGTCATGAGCGCGACGATGTTCAATATCGTGCTGCCGGAGATCGCCGCGGAGTTCCGGCTCACCTTGTCGCAAGCCAGCTGGGTATCTTCCGGCTTTCTGCTCGTATACGCGATCGGAACCGTCATTTACGGGAAGCTGGCCGACCGCTTCAAGCTCAAAAACGTGATGACGTTCGGCATTTTCTTTTTCGCCTTCGGATCCTTGATCGGCCTCACGGCCGACTCCTACGGGGCGCTGCTCGCCGGCCGGATTCTGCAAGCGGCGGGCGCCGCGGTGATCCCGGCATCGGCCTCGATCATACCGGTGCGCTACTACCCGCAGGAGAAGAGGGGGCGCGCGCTCGGCATTACGATGACGGGGCTTGCGATTGGAGCGGCGATCGGGCCGGGCGTCGCGGCCTTGGCCGTCGGCTTCCTGCATTGGCGCTGGCTGTTCCTTATGCCGATGCTCACGCTGCTCGTGTTACCGTATTTCCGCCGCTATTTAAAGGACGAACGCGGGAAGCCCGGCAGGATGGATTGGCTCGGCGGCACACTGCTGGCCGGCGCGGTCGCGCTGCTGCTGCTGGCGATCACGTACGATTCGTGGCCGTCCGCGGCGGGCTGCGCGGCGGCGTTCGGGCTGTTCGCGCTAAGAATCCGCTCGGCGAAGGAGCCTTTCGTGAAGCCTGCCCTGTTCGGCAGCAAGGGCTACGCGCTAGGACTGGCGCTCGCTTTCCTGACGACCGGCGTCGGCTACGCGCTGCCGTTCCTAAGTCCGCAGCTGCTCGCGGAGGTGAACCGCCTCGATTCGGCCTGGATCGGCTACGTCATGGTTCCGGCGGCCGCCGCGAGCGCGCTGCTCGGACGCAAGGGCGGCAGGCTGGCCGATTCGAAAGGGAGCCCGTTTCTCTTCTTCGCGGCATCCGCTCTGCTGCTCGCCTGCTTCCTGCTCATGTCCTCGTTCGCCGGGGCGGCGCCCGCCTGGATCGCCGGCTTCCTCATCTTCGGCAACGTCGGACAATCGTTCATGCTCATCGCCTTGAACCATTCCGTGTCGCGGACGATGTCGCAGGAGCAGGTCGGGGTAGGCATGGGCCTGATGGCCATGCTGAACTTCATGGCCGGCGCCGTATCCGCGTCGGTGTACGGCAAGCTGATCGACCGGGGCTCGGGAGCCTCATGGAATCCGGTTCAAGAGACCCCGGAGGCGTTCGTGTTCAGCAATCTCTACTTGGCTCTTGCAGCCGTGCACGTCGTTATTTTGGCTCTGTTTTATGTTCAATTCGGCCGGGGCGGGCGCAGAATGCGCGAAAGCGGGGCGTCGAGCCCGGCCCATTCCAAAGCAACGGAAAGGATGAATAGATATGAAGGAAACCATCGGTAAAATGAAGGCGGCGGCAATTGCCGCATTCGGCGGGCCCGAGATGCTGCGGTTAACCGAATTCGACGCTCCCGAGCCGGGGCCCGGCGAGGTTCGCGTCCGGGTAAGGGCCGCCGGCGTGCAGCCGGTCGATTGCGCGGCGCGCTCGGGCTGGAGCCCGCCCGGCCTGTCGCCGTCGCTGCCGCTTATCGTCGGCAACGAATTCGCCGGCGTCATAGACCGCCTCGGCGACGGCGTAGAGGGGTTCGCGGCAGGCGACGAGGTGCTCGGCTTCCGGTCGCTCGGCTGCTACGCCGAATACGTCGTCGTTTCCGCCGCGCAGCTGGCCGCCAAGCCGCCGGGTATGCCGTGGGAAATCGCCGGCGGCTTATCCGGCGCCGGCCAGACGGCGCATACCGCCATGGAAGAGCTCCGCGTCGGCCCGGGCGATACCGTCCTGATAAACGGCGCTGCCGGGGGAGTCGGCACCGTCGCCGTACAGGTGGCCAGAGAACGCGGAGCGGCTGTTATCGCGACGGGGCGAGAGGAGAACCACGACTATTTGCGGTCGCTCGGCGCCGTTCCGGTCACATACGAGGAAGGTCTGGCCGACCGGATCAGGGTGCTCGCGCCGAGAGGCGTGGACGCTGCGCTCGACGCCGCGGGAGGCCTTGGCCTTGCGGTCGCCGTGGAGCTGGTGGAGGACAAGGACCGCATCGGGACGATATATGCCTTCGATCGGTACAAAGAGCTCGGCGTCCGCTGGATTTCCAGCAAGCGCAGCGCGGCCCGGTTAAGCGAGCTGGTCGATCTGTACGTGAAAGGCAAGCTTCGCGTACACGTCAGAAAGACGTACCCGCTCGAGCAGGCCGCCGAAGCCCACAGGGAAATCGAGACCGGTCACGGCCGGGGCAAAATCGTGCTCACGATCGAATGAACGGGCCGGCCGCGGCGACGCGGCCGGTTTTCATTTTGCGTAAAGTCCGGGTGCGAGCCTATTATAGATGCCGGCAAAATGGGGAATAACTGCGGGGAAGCAACGAAATAATGTCACGCAGGTGATCGGCCGATGATCTTGGTTTGCTATTTGATCGTAAATATTGCATGCGTACTCGCCTTTTTTGCATGGCCGGGCAAACGGCTCCACGCCCTGGAGATTTTGACGTATTGGCTGTTCGGCTCGCTTCTGATCCAGAATTACTACGCTTTTCTGCATATCAATTTCAAGCTGATCGTTATCAACGAGGCGCTCGGTCCGGCCTTGGCGCATTTTATGAACCGGACCGTCATGCAGCCGCTCATCGTCGTCGGCGTACTGCCTTACTATGCGGCAAGCGGTACCATCGGACGGAAAGCGGCCGTTCTCGCCTGCTGCGCCGGCCTGTTAACCGGATTGGAGTGGCTGGCGGACTGGGTGGGAATTCTCGAGCATAAGGGCTGGGACGGTTGGCTGACCGCGGCATTTTGGCTCGTTGCGCTCGGACTTACCGTTTTATGCCGTCGAACGTTCGGCCGAAAATTAATACGCGAGGTTAAACGAAATGAATTTTAAATGGGATTGGAACGAATGGTTCATGCTCTTTACCTCGATCGGCAGCGTCCTCGCCTTCCTTCCGATCCGGCGTTACTTTCATCCCGTCCTGACCTGCATCATTTGGCTCTTCAGCCTCGTCTACGTGGAAACGATCGATTTTTTTCTCGTGGGCAGTCCGTTCCAGTTGTATTATTTCTCGGACAACGAGACGTACGAGCCTTCGGCAGTCTTCGTTCACATGACGCAGTATTCCGTCTCGTCGATGTGGTTCCTATACGGGTATCACAAATGGCAGCTCAGGGGGATGAAGCTATTCCTGTATATTCTCGCCTGGACCGGCTTTGCCGTTCTGTACGAGTGGATTTGCATCCTGAATAAAGTGCTCACGTTTACCGGATGGAAGCTGCTCTATTCCGTGCCGACGTATCCGGTCTCCAGTCTGCTGCTTATCGCGGTGTATCGCCTTATTTATAAGCATCTTCGCAGTCCCGTCCGGTGACAGCCGTCATGGTAGGCCGCCAGCATGCGCGCCTTGCGCGGGGCTGTTTCTTGTATTCGAGGAATAAACCGGCAGTTTCTAATAAAATATTTGAAGATCCGAATACTAACCTTTATTCACGATGAAACGGCTGATTCAGCCAGCGAGGAGGAAGGATGGCCATGACGATCGCGCGTACGGCTTCACCGGCCAAAATGAGCTCGACGGAGCTCGGGGCCTTATGGATGACGTATCACAAGAAAACGATGATTTTGCGGATGCTGGAGTATTTTATCGCGAAAGCGGATGACAAGAAGGCGAAGGAGCTTATGTCGGGCTTGTGGAAGCAGCTTGACGCCAAAGTAACCGAGATGAAGGTAATGCTCGAAAACGAAGGGGCGGCGGTTCCCGACGGTTTTACGAAGGAGGACTGCAGCATCGGCGCGCCGGCGTTGTTCGAGAACGGCTTCGATATTATGTTTTGCCGGATATTAAAGGAGATCAGCATGGGCATGTACGTCCTTCACCTGACGATCTCCTACCGGGAAGATATCGTGCTTTTGTACAAGCAGCTCACGGATATTACCCAGACCTACTATAACCATTTTACGCAATTCCTCTCCGACAAAGCGCTGCTCCCCCGGCCAACCTACGTGTCCATGCCGCAGTCGACCGACTATATTACGGACAAACAGTATATGAAGGGAACGGGTCTCTTCGGCCATAAGCGGCCGCTCAATACGGTCGAGTTCGGATTGTTGTATCACGGCTTCGAAACCAATATTACGGGCATGCAGTTAATGTCCGGCTTCGCCCAGTGCGCGAAGGACGAAGCGGTAAGGAACTATTTTGCCAAAGGAAAGGCGCTCTCGAAAGAGATCCTTAAAGATATCGGGGACATCCTGCTCCAAAACGATATTCAGCCGCCCGCCACGCCGGGAGGCACGGTCACGGGCTCGACGGAAGCCCCTTTCTCCGACAAGCTGATGCTGTACTGCGTTTATTTGCTCGGCAGCTTCAGTCTCGGCGGACAGGGCTTCAGCACGGCGTTCAATCTGCGCAACGACGTCGTCGCCGTATCGGCGAAGCAGGCGAAGGACGTATTCGAATACGCGAGAGAGGCCGCGACGATCATGATGGAAAAAGGATGGATGGAGGAGCCGCCGCGCATGGACGTGTAAGCCTGCAATGCCGGATTCGAGCGGTTCGCGTTTCGATCGCTTCATGTCCGGGGACGCTTTCGGGCGTCCGCGCGGATGGCGTATAATGGAAGGGCAAGCGCAGCCCACTTTGAAAGGAGCGTCGATTCGTGAAGTTCAGGAGACTCGGCAGTACGGGGTTAAAGGTGTCGGTCGTCGGCATCGGAACTTGGCAGTTCGGAGGAGAATGGGGCAGGGAGTATGCGCAGGAGGAGGCGGATGCCATTCTCGACAAAGGGCATGAGCTCGGCATCAATCTCATCGATACCGCGGAATGCTATGGCGATCATCTCTCGGAATCGCTCATCGGCGATTATATCGGCCGGCGCAGGCGCGAGGATTGGGTCATCGCGACGAAGTTCGGTCATCATTTTCACGAGCGGTTCACCCGCACGGACGCCTTCGACGCCGGCGGCGTCGTCGAACAGCTGGAAGCGTCGCTTCGGGCGCTGAAGACGGACTATATCGATTTGTACCAATTCCATTCCGGTCCGGATATGGCATTCGACAACGACGAGCTGTGGACGGCGCTGGACAAGCAGGTGCAGGCGGGAAAAATCCGCTTCCTCGGCACGTCGATCGGTAGCAACGACAACCTGCATCAGACGGAAGCTTCCTCGAAGGTTAATTCCCGCGTCATTCAGGTCGTGTATAACCGGCTCGACCGTGCGCCGGAGGAGCGGGTATTCCCGTCCTGCGAGCGGCAGGATCTCGGCGTGCTTGCCCGCGTGCCGCTGGCCAGCGGCTACTTGAGCGGCAAGTATAAGCCGGGCGCGGTGTTCGGCAGCACGGACGTGCGTCACCGGCACGATCCGCAAAGCACGCTGCTCAAGCTGCAGGAGGCCGAGCTCATCCGGCGCGAGGAAGTGCCGCAGGGCGTCGATATGGCAGCCTGGGCGCTTGCCTGGTGCTTGAAGCATCCCGCGGTGACGGCGGTCATTCCGGGGTGCAAGGATCCGGAGCAGGTGGCGGCCAACGCGAAGGCGGTCGAGCTTGTCGAGTCGTCGCATCCTCAGGATGCGCTGTCGTAACAATAGGATGGGGAGACGGAACCTGAACCTGACCGCTTTCGGTCAGGTTTTTTTGCGTACGATCGGCCCCGATTCCAGTCTCTTGGAGTACGGCTGCGACCGTCGGATCGCCATCTCGCTTCCTTACGGACCTCACAGCCGTTATTTAACCGAAAGTGGCCTCTTCGGAAATGTAACGGACATGAGCGTCCTTATTTTGCTCCATTGGGGTATAAATGGAGGGATGAGGAGCCAATAGCGCCCCTCCTGTCCGTTAAAAATGAAAAGGCCCACGTTTCATCGAAATAAGGGCCTCCCTGTCCGTTAAGGGACGGCTTCGGCACGTCCGTACGGCAAGCTGCGGACGGTCGTCCAACGAACGGGACCGCACGGCATCGTCAGCGGCATGTTATACGCTCTAACCGACTGCAATCATGACAGAGGCTACGGCGTCCCGGAAAAAGTGGAATACGAGCTCCTGTTCATCGGCGACTCCCCGCGTTGACTCGCCGTACCCCGCGGACGTATGATGATGGTAACGAATCTTACCCGATAAGGAGACCCGAGCATGATTTCACTCATTCGCCCGCCCTGCTGATCGTAAGCCGCAAGGCAGCCCCGAGCCCCTCCATAACGGATTGAGCCTGACACGCCCAATCAGATTACGGAAGGGAGCTCCCTATGAACTACGCCATGAATTTGCGGATCCTCTATTTGTTTCGTTTTTTCTCCAGCCTCATCCCGGCCTACGTTATCGAGAGGCTGTATTGGGAGGAGCGGGGAATGACCATCCAGATGGTCATCTATACGGAGATTATTTACGCCGTGACGATCGTCCTGCTGGAAGTGCCGACGGGCATGCTGGCCGATCGATGGAGCCGCAAAAATATGCTCGTCCTCAGCGCCGTGCTCGGCTGCTGCGAGTTTTTGATCCTGATTTTCGCCACGGAGTTCTGGCATTTCGGGCTCGTCGTCTTCCTGGCGGGCATCGCCCGGTCGGCAAGCAGCGGCGCGGAGAACGCGCTGCTCTACGATTCCTTGCTGCTGCAGGGGAAGGCCGCTTCGTTCGAAAAACAGCTCGGCGGCCTGAACGCCTGCGACTTTGCGTCCGCCATGCTTGCCGCATTGTGCGGAAGCTTGCTCGCGAACCGATTCGGCCTCGAGCTGAACTACTGGCTGTCGCTCGCGAGCGCGGCGGCCGCTCTGCTCCTGTCGTTCCTGTTGGCCGATCCGCCCGCGGCCGGCGGCGACGCCGAGGAGGAGGAGCCGATTCCGCTGAAACGCTACGTGACGGAATCGCTGCGCTTCTTCCGCGACAATCCAGGCGTCAGCCTTGTCGTAGCTTCGGGCATGGTAACCGGCACGGCTATCGGCTTCGTCGACGAGTTTTGGCAGCTGTACGTGAACCGGCTGGAGCTGCCCGTCGCCTATTTCGGGGTGCTATCCGCGGGGCTTATGCTGCTGCGGCTTCCCGGCAGCCTGCTGGCCCATGCGCTGCTTGGCCGTTTCCGTTACCGGACGCTGATCGGCATGATCACCGCCCTGTTCGTCGTCGGCTTTGCCGTCGCCGCCTTCAGCGAGAGCTACTTCGGCCTGGCGGCCTTGATGCTCGTCTGCTTGTTCTCCGGCGTGATGGAGCCGCTCGTCACCGGCTATCTGCACCATCGCATCGATTCCCGGGCCAGGGCGACGATCGATTCCTTCCAATCGCTCGGCCTCAATCTGGTGCATATTGCGAGCGGGCTCGGCTTCGGCTGGCTCGCCTCCCGCTACGACGTGTTCGGCGGGTACGGCTTTATTGCCGCGATGTGCTTGGCGTTCCTCGTTTGGTTCGGCGCCGCTTCCCGCAAAATCCGGACGATCGGATGAAGCGGCGCGCGGAATAAATAAGAATGAATCGAACGGGCTGCCTCGGCAGCCCGTTATTGCCGCTCCACTACGCTTTGCCCCGGATGCCCCGCACCTTGATTCCAAAACCATTTATAGTTGGTCAACGCCATCCCGAACAGAATGGTCAGCACCATATGCGCAAACAAAGCATAAACGACGATTTCAAACCAAGATTCGCGTCTGGCGCATAGCCATAGGGAAAAATAGAGGCTGCGGACAGAAAAATGCTTGCGCAGAGAGCTGCGGTTACCACGCGAGACACCTGCTTATTCAATAAATAAAGGAAGTACAATCGGGTATCGCTCATATAAATAACGTTTGCCACCGCTGATAATTTATGTAAACGGTGCTGTCAGCCGGTAACCGCCGCCTTGAATGAGGGGAATTTTCATTTGATTTTCATGTTGACATTCCGATATGAAGGCGTTATATTAGTGTCACAAAAGCTGAAATCGCTTACTGCTGAAACGAGGCTTTTATTTTTTCGGTAATCTGGGAACGTTCCCAAAATCACTGAAACAAGTCGTCGGCACCGTTCAAGCTCGAGAAGGCTTTTCTTTTTAGAGCAAAACTGGGAACGTTCCCAAAATTGGATGGCAAAGCTTGCAATCGTGCAAGAGTACTAGAGCTAATGTTGGCGCAAGTTGTCCGTTTCATTTTTGGGAACGTTCCCACAATTGAATGATAATCGTTTATAATAGGGAACAATATCATCCAATTTCGGAAAGGCAGTGGTTCAAAATGGGTCCAACGATACATGATGTCGCAAAATTAGCCAAAACTTCTAAAAGCACGGTATCCCGGTATTTAAACGGCCAGCAGGTAAAGAAGGCGACGCAGGAGGCGCTGGAGAAGGCGATCAAGGAGCTCAACTTCCACCGCAACGCGAACGCGCGCAGGCTCGTGATGGATAAAACGTACACGATCGGCATCGTCATCGACGATATTTCGAACATTTTCTATTCCGGCATTATTAAAGGAATCGAAGAGATTGCCGGCAAGAACGGCTACAATTGCATCTTCCTTAGCTGGACGTCCAATTACGACAATGAAATTTCGTTCTTGAACCTGCTGTACGAAGGGCAAGTAGACGGCATCATCATGGTCAGCTTCCGGAAGCGGAGCGAGAAAGATCTGCTGAAGATCCGGGAGGCCGATTATCCGATCGCCCTGATCGGGGACCACGGCGAGCTTGACGGGATTTTCTCGGTGGACGTCGACAACGCCGCCGGCATCGCGGACGTCGTTCATTACCTGCATGACATCGGGCACCGCAAAATCGCCTATATTTCCGGTCCCGAGACCGTTTCGGCCAGCAAATACCGGTTCAAGGGATACAAGCAGACGCTCGAGGCGCTCGGCCTCGAGTACAATCCGGAATGGGTCGTCGAATCGGATTGGACGAATCAGGGCGGCTATGCTTCGATCGGGAGCATTCTCGACAAGTCCGAGGTGACGGCGGTCGTCGCGTCGAGCGACGAAACCGCGATCGGGGCGCTCCGGCGAATCCAGGAATCAGGCAGATACGTTCCCAAAGACATGTCGATCGTCGGCTTCGACGACGTAACGGTATCGAGCTGGGTGTATCCTTCGCTCACCACCGTGCGGCAGCCGTTCCGCGAGATCGGGAAAATGGCGGCCGAAGGGCTCTTCCGGAAAATTGCCGGCGAAGAAGAGGAGGCGAGGAGCCACCTGCTGAAGCCGCAGCTCATCATTCGCGATTCCTGCGGAAAACTTCTCTGAAAAGGGTTGTGTGACATGAACAGTAAAATTAACAAATCGCATTACGGCTACTTTTTTATCGCTCCGTTTTTTATCGGATTCGCGGTATTCGGCCTTATCCCGATTCTCTACACGTTCTACTTGAGCCTTACGAAGTGGGACGGGTTCAGCGACCCGATCTTCATCGGGTGGGACAACTACGCCAGAATCGTGCAGGATACGTTCTTCTACCAGGCGATCCTGAACACGCTCATCATCTGGATCATCTCGATCGTCCCCCAGCTTATTCTCGCGCTGGTGCTGGCGCTCATCCTGAACGAGAAGTTCGTGAGGGGGAAGCACTTTTTCCGGGCGGTCTATTACTTCCCGCATATCATCACCCCGATCACGCTCGGCGTCATGTTCAGCCTTATGTTCGACTGGCAGACCGGCAGCGTCAACAAGCTGCTGCTGGAATTCGGATGGGTTTCGGAGCCGGTCAACTGGTTCAACAGCCCTTGGTGGTCGAGGGCGATCGTAGGCCTCGTCATCTGCTGGCAATACTTCGGCTTCAACCTGATCGTGTTCATCGCGGGGCTTCAGTCCATCCCGAGCGAGGTGTACGAGGCCGCGGAGGTCGACGGCGCCTCCAAGCTGCAGACGGCATGGTGGATCACGCTGCCGATGCTGAGACCGGTGTTCCTGTTCACCTTCATTACGTCGGTCATCGGCGGGCTGCAGCTGTTCGACGCGCCGCTCATGCTCGGCAACGGGCCGGATAACGCGACGCGGACGATGGTTATGTACCTCTATGAAACAGCTTTCAAAAACTTTGATTACAGCTACGGATCCGCAATCGCCTACGCCATCTTCATTGTAGTAATGTTCTTTACGCTCATTACGGCGAGAGCTTCCAGGCTGAAAGATTAGGAGGCCTATCGACATGAACGAAGCAACCAGAGAGCCGATGCGCCTTGGACCGATCGTCGCCAAAACCGTCATGTACCTGTTTCTCATCCTGATTGCGATAACCTGTCTCGTGCCGTTCTACAGCATGTTCATTACGTCGACGCACGCGAATTCCGATATTGCCCGCAGCCTGCTGTTCTGGCCGGGCGACCAATTCATGGAGAACTACAACCGGCTCATCGAGACGGTCAACATCTGGCGCGGCTTCGCAAATACGATTTTCATAACGGTAGCGTTTACTTGCCTTAATCTGTACTTCGCCGCGCTGGCGGGCTACGGCTTCTCGAAGTACAACTTCAAGTACCGCGGCGGCTTGTTCCTGTTCGTGCTCGGCACGATGATGATTCCGGGGCAGCTCGGCATTATCGGCTTTTATAAGCTGATGAACGCGCTCAATATGCTCAATACGTATTGGCCGCTCATTCTGACCGGGATCAGAGACGCGTTCGGCATCTTCCTGATGAAGCAAATCGCGGATTCCTCCGTGCCCAACGAAATTATCGAATCGGGGAGGATCGACGGCTACGGGGAGCTGAGCATCTTTCACAAGCTTATCCTGCCGCTGATGGCCCCGGGCCTCGCGACGCTCGGCATCTTCTCGTTCATCGGGAAGTGGAACGACTTTTTGACGCCGATGATCATTTTGTTCGACAACGACTTGCAGACGCTTCCCGTTATGATCGCCAGCGTGAAGTCGCAGTTTTCTTCCGATTTCGGCGCGCAGTACGTCGGCATCGTCATATCGGTCGTGCCGATTCTTATTTTCTTCTCGATCATGTCCAAGCGGATCATTAGCGGCGTCGCCGCAGGCGCCGTGAAGGGCTGAGGCCGAACTCCATTGAAAGAGGTGATGCGCGAACCGCAAGGATGCAACGGAGCACGATTTTTGCAAAAGGGTAACGGTTACGCAACGCATTCATCACGCATGAAGGGGAGATTCGATTGAAAACGACAAAATGGTTTTCCATGATGGTGGCGCTGGTAATGGTCCTGACCATCGCGGCCGGATGCGGCAACAACGCGGGCGGCAACGCCGGCAACGAGCCGGCGCAGACAGATACGCCGCCCGCTGACGGACCGAAGGAATTGGAAGGCAAGCTGGTCGTATGGACGTTCTTCGACCAAGTGAAGGAAATGGGCGCGAAGTTCGAAGAGAAGCATCCGGGCGTCAAGGTGGAGGTTAACATCTTCCCGGGCGACCAATACCAGACGAAGCTGCTCTCCGCCATGCAGTCCGGGAATAACGTTCCCGACGTATTCGACCTGGAGAGAGGCTACATCGGCAAGTTTATCGACGCGAACTTCATTGCGGACCTGTCCGCGATGGGCATCGAAGAGCAACTGACGGACTACATCCCTTACGTTCGCGAGCTGGGCAGAGCCGCCGACGGAACGATCCGCGCCGTATCCGACCATTCATCCCCGGGCTCCTTCTGGTACATCCGCGAGAACGCGAAGAAATATCTCGGCACGGACGATCCGGATCAAATCAGCGAAATGGTCGGCAGCTGGGACAAAATCATCGAGCTCGGCAAAAAAGTATACGAGCAAAGCGGCGGCAAGGCGTATCTGATGCAGAACGCCGGCGACGTATTCGATATCGCCGCCTACAACACGGAGCCGTGGGTGAAGGACGGCAAGCTGAACATCGATCCGAAATGGAAAACGTATTATGAGACGCAGCAGCAGATCCGCGCGAACAACGTCGACGCCAAGCTCGGCTTCATGTCCGCCGGCTGGGGCAACGCGCTGAACGACGGCACGGCTGTCCTGAGCGCGATGCCCGCTTGGGCGACGTTCATGATCGACAACAAGGACGACAAGGCCGTCGGCAAGTTCGGCGTGGCGAAATCGCCGGAAGGCTTCTATACGGGCGGCACGTACCGCGGCATTTACGAGAAATCGCCGAACAAAGAGCTGGCTTACGAGTTCATCAAGTACATCGCGAGTCCGGAATGGCAGGAATACAACCTGGGCAAAACCGGCAACATGCCGGCCAGCGGCAAGGTTTACCAGGACAACATGGACACGTTCAAGGTCAATCTCCTGGGCGATCAGAACCCGATGAAAATTTACTACGAGCTCGTGAACGAAATGCCGGGCATCGCGCCGGACAAATACGGCGAAGAAGTGCTCAGCAAGTGGAGAAAGGTCGCGGGCCAAGGCATTACGGACAATACGAGCTACGACGACGTCGTAGCAAGCTTCAAGAAGGAAGTCAAGAACGCATTCCCCGACATTCAAGTCGATTAACGCCTACAGAGAAAGCGGCTGCTTCTTCGCAAGAAGCAGTCGCGATTTTTTACCATTGGAGGGAGCGGGCCGATGAGCAGCATTCGCGATTACATTAGGGACCTGCGCGTCATAGACGGCCACGAGCATTTGGCGACGCAGCGGCTCAGAGAGAAGGACAAGACGGATTTATTCGGGCTGATGCATTATTTGGATTCGGACATGATTACGGCCGGGATGCCCCGCGGCATACTGGCGAAGCAGAGCGGTCTCGACAACGAGCAGAAAGCGGCTCTGTTCATGAAGTATTGGGAGAAGGTCAAAAACACGGCTTACGCGAGAACGTTCAAGACGGCGATGGAGGATTTGTACGGCATGCGGGATTGGACCGCGCAAGGGCTGCTCGAGTTGAACGAGAAGGTGCTCGCCGCCTCGCTGAACAAGGATTGGTACGGCAAGGTGATGACGGAGAAGGCCAAGATCGACCTTGCGTTTACGCTGATCTATACGACGAACGTCAATTTCGACATGTTCCGTCCGATCATGTTCATGGATTTTACCTTTAGATTGCGATCGCTGAAAGACATCGCGGCCGTCGAACGAGCTTCCGAGCATGAAGTGAACGCGCTCCAGCAATATTTGACCGCCGTGGATGCTTTATTAAATAAATACGTGAAAGAAGGCATGGTGGCGACGAAGCTCGGCCACGCCTACTGGAGGACGCTCGCCTGCGAGAAGCCGACCTTCCACGAGGCGGAGCTGGTGTTCAACCGGCTCATGACCTGTTCGCTGGACGAAGGGCTGTCGCAAGCGGAAACCCGTCCGCTTCAGGATTATCTCATTCATTTCGTGATCCAGCGCTCGACCGCTTACAAGCTGCCGATTCAAATTCATACCGGGCATCACGAGACGAGCGTGTCCGGCAACGGAAATATCATAACCAATTCGAAAGTATCGTCGCTGCTGCCTCTCTTGCTGGAATATTCGAAAACGAAATTCGTCCTGCTTCATTGCGGCTTCCCGTACGGCGGCGAGTATTTGACCATCGCCAAAAACTTCGAGAACGTCTACGCGGATTTCACCTGGATGTACATTATATCTCCGACGGCGGCGAAGCATATTCTCCATCAAATGATCGAGATGGTCCCGCAAACGAAGATTCAAGGCTTCGGCGGCGATTACAACTATATCGAAGGAACGTACGCGCACCTCAAGCTCGCCAAAAAAATCGTCGGCGACGCGCTGGTCGAAAAGGTGGAGGACGGCGCGCTTGGCGAGGCCGAGGCGATCGATTTCGCGAAGGCGATCTTCCGGAACAATCTGATCGACATTTACGGATTGGACGAGAAGCCGGTGTAAGCGGCCGGCAAGAGAAGGAGGGAGTTTATGACGAAACCGGAGTGGGCGGTGCGCAAGAAGGAAGAGGCGGGCGCGGGCGGATACGAAATCCGGCTGCTTGCCCCCGGGCGGGGAGACGACGCGTCCTGCCTCCGCTTCCCGGCCCTGCTGCGGGCGGAGAGCCGCGAAGGGGAACGCGAGACGGTGGCGGTCGATTCCGCCGAAGCCGCGGGCGGCGCCCTTCGGGCGGCCGGCAAGTCGGCGCGGTTCGAAGCGGAGACGCGCTGGACGTTCGCGAACGATGAATGCCCGTATTACGACGTAACGGTCGAGCTCGCATACACGGGCGAACTGCCGTCGGCATGGAATGTGCAGATCGAAGCGGACCTGCTCGGGGAAGGCAGGCCGGACTGGATGATCCCGGGCGCCTTCTACAAGGAGAACCGCTTCGAGAGCAATCTCCGCCAATACCCCCGCTATGACTACGAGGGCGGAGACGCCTCGCGGATGGTATCGGATTATTGGGCGTTCCGCGCCGACCGGGCCGCGCTGCCGGCCGTATTCGCCTGGAACGATCATCTGTGCGGCGCGCTTTGCGCGGACGAGACGTCCGCGACCGGACTGAACGGGCTCGGCTTCCGGGGCAATGCGGACGGCACGCGCATTTGGCTGAATTTTCCTTACCGGGAAGAGCCCGTCACGTTCGTCGGAAGCGCCGTTCCGGCTCCCGCGGACATCGCGGCCTACACGTTCCGGCCGGGAGAACGGGTGACGCTTCATTTCAAGGCGTATGTCGGCTCCCCCGATCCGCACGCGTACAACCCGTTCGTGAGGCAGATGTATAAGCTTCACAAGAGCGGGCACGCCCTCAATCCGTGGATGAGGCTCGAGGAAGCCGCCGAGCTGACGGCGCACGGCTTGTATACTTGGCATTACAGCCCGGAGCACCGGATTTTGTACGAGACGGCGGCGTTCGACCGCGAGTTCAACAACAACGTGAAGGGCATGGGCGACCGCCCGCATATGCATGTCGGCTGGGTAAGCGGCGCGCCGTATGCGTACAGCCTGCTGACCTACGGCGCGAAGAACGGGAATAAGGATTATATGGAGGCGGGAGCCGCCGTTATCGACAAGGTCGCCTCGGGTCTTGCCCCATGCGGAACGTTCTGGGCGTCCTGGATCGTCGACAAGGGCTGGACGGCCGGCTGGAACCCGCGCAGAGACTGGCTGCAGGCGCGGACGATCGCCGAGGCGACGCTGTTCATGGCCAGGGCGCTGAAGTTCGAGAAGGAACGCGGAGCGCCCCGTCCGGAATGGGAGAAGGCCTTGCTGTCCAATTTGCGGTTTGCGGCGGGCTGCCAGCGTGAAGACGGCAATTTCGGCTCCTATTACAACAGCGGCAGCGGAACGGTCGAGGAATGGGACGGAGCCGGCGGCATGCTATGGATCGCCGCGTTATTGGAAGGCGCGAGCCTGCTCGCCGAGCCCGCGTTCGCGGAGGCCGCGGTACGAGCGGGCGGCTACTACGAGAAGTTTATTCGGAACGAGTATATATACGGAGCGCCGGAGGACGTGCATTTGACGCCAACGAGCGAGGATGCTTACAACGCGGTGGCCGCCTACGTCGCGCTCTACGAGTTCGACCGGAACGACGAATGGCTCGCGCTTGCGTCGAGCGCGGCCGACTGGATGATGACGTTCCGCTGGAGCTACAACCTGGAATTTCCGCGCCATTCGCTGCTGAAGCAGTACGACTACCGTTCGCGCGGCGCGGATCAGGCGTCGACCTCGAACCAGCATCTGCACAATTACGGCTTGTTCTGCGTGCCGGAGATGCTGCGGCTGTGGACGTATACGGGCGACAAGTATTACTTGGACCGCACGAGGGACCATATTTCCTGCTTCCTGCAGTTCATCGCGCGGGAGGACGGCGATTTCAACGCCTACAAAGGGATGGTGACGGAGCGGTTCTACAATACGAACTGCTTCCAGCCGAAAGGGATGATGCTGACGCTGTCCCATTCCTGGTGCATCGGATTGATCTTGTACGCCTCGCAGGAAGCGCTCGCCTATGCGGACGATCTGGACCTGCGCGGCGTGGCGGAATAAGGAGGAGGAGAAGGACATGTACGTGGCGGGCATCGATATCGGCACGACCTCGATCTGCTGCGTCGTCATGGACGCGGAATCCGGGAAGCAAATCGCCGTGCTCGGGAAGCCGAACGACGCGGGCCTGCCGTCCGCGAACGGCTGGGAACGGGCGCAGGATCCAGGGAGGATCGCCGCGATCGCGGACGGATTGATCGGCGAGCTCGGCAGCTGTTGGGGCCGCGTCGGCGCCGTCGGCATTTCCTGCCAGATGCACGGCGTGCTGTACGTCGACGGGCAGGGCAAGGCCGTAAGCCCGCTGTATACGTGGCAGGATCGCCGAGGCGATTGCCCGTTCGGCGATGGCATGACCTACGCCGCCTATATGGAGGACCGAACGGGCTATCCGCTCGCTTCGGGATACGGCATGGTGACGCATTTTTATAACGTGCGATGCGGTCTCGTGCCGCAAGACGCCGCCTACCTGTGCACGATAGGCGACTACGTGGCCATGAGGCTTAGCGGCTCTGCCATTCCCCTCATGGATCCTTCCAACGCGGCGAGCCTCGGCTTGTTCGATCCGGCCGAGGGACGATTCGACCTCGCGCGGATGTCGGCGCTCGGGATGGACGCGTGGATGGTTCCTCCCGTTGCGGGACGGGAATCCGCTGCCGGAACGACGGCGGACGGCAAGCTCGTCGCCTGCGCCATCGGCGACAATCAGGCGAGCTTCCTCGGAAGCGTGCCCACGCTTGCGGGGGCGATGCTCGTCAATATCGGCACCGGGGCGCAAATTTCGATATTCTCGGAGACGCCCGACGCGAAGCCGGGCATCGAGGCCCGTCCGTTCCCGGGTGGCGGCTATTTGCTCGCGGGCGCTTCGCTCGGCGGCGGCAAGACGTACGCGCTGCTGGAAGCGTTGTTCCGGGACGTATGCGAATCGTTCGGCGCGGCGCCGGCCGCTTCGCGGTCCTTGTACGAGCGCATGAACGAGCTGGCGGAAGAGGCGCTGCTGGAGGGCGGGCCGCGGCTTCGGGTGACCGCGTCGTTCTTCGGCACGCGGGACAATCCGGACGCGACGGGCTCGATCGCCGGCATCGGCGACCGCAACTTTAAGGCGAAGCAGCTCGTTCTCGGCGTGCTCGCCGGCGTGGCCGACGAGCTGATCGGGCTCGCGGCGTCGTTCCCGGAGCGGCTGCGCGGCCGGATCGGGACGGTTGCCGCTTCGGGCAACGGCGTCCGCAAAAACCGCGTCATGCAGCGGCTGCTGCGGGAGAAGCTGGGCCATCCGATCCATTTGTCCCGGATGGAGGAGGAGGCGGCGTTCGGAGCCGCCTTATACGCCGGCGTAAGGGCCGGCGCGTTCCCCGGCATCGAGGCGGCGATTTCCCATTTTCAAAGGAGCGAAGCTTATGACGGCTAAAATCGCAATTATTCATACGACTCCCGTGACGATAGACCCCTTGAAGGCGCTGGCCGCGGAGCTCATTCCGGGCTGCGCCGTCATCAACCTCGTCGACGATTCGATTCTTCCCGAGCTGAACGCGAATGGCGGCAACGTCGACGCGATCGCGGACCGCTGGAAGCAGTACGCGGCGATCGCGGAGAAGCTGGGCGCCAAGTGCATTCTGAACGCCTGCTCCTCGATCGGGGAAATACCGGCGCTCGTGCAGCCCGACATTTCGGTTCCGATCGTGAGGATCGACCAAGCGATGGCCGAGTACGCGGTCCGGAGCGCCGCGGTCGTCGGCGTGGCGGCGACGCTCGCGACGACGCTGCAGCCGACGGAGCGGCTGCTTCGGCGGACGGCCGAAGAGGAAGGGCGGGCGATCCGCCTCGTGCCGGCCCTCGCGTCCGAGGCATACGGCAAGCTGCTTGCCGGCGACAAGGAAGGCCATGACCGGGAGCTGGCGGCACTTCTAAGGAAGCTGGCCGGGGAGACCGATATCGTCGTGCTCGCGCAGGCTTCGATGGCCTGGGTGCTCGAGCGGTTCGGCGAGGAAGAGAGAAAAAAGTTCATCAGCAGTCCGCGGCTCGGCATGCAGAAGGCAGCGGCCGCTCTGTCCAACCATAAAGGAGATCTGACAGATGGTTAATGATACGCGAAGCAATAATGTAATGACGTTAAAAAAAGCGCTGGAGGCCGCCGAAGCGAACCGCTTCGCGATCGGTTCGTTCTCGCCGAGATATACGCCGATGATCAAAGCGGTGCTGCAGGCGGGCCAGCGGGCGGCGTCTCCGCTCATCGTCCAAATTTCCCATAAGGAATTGGTCCGTTACGGCATTGCGCCGGGCGAATTCGCGGAGGAGTTCTACCGCCAGATCCGGGATTCCGGCATTACGGTGCCGGCCGTGCTGCATCTGGACCATACGAAGGAAATGGGAACGATCCGGGAAGCGGTCGAAGCCGGGTTCACGTCGGTCATGATCGACGCCTCGGAGAAGCCGTTCGCGGACAACGTCGCGATCAGCAAGGAAGTCGCGGAATACGCGCACGCGAAGGGCGTGTCCGTCGAGGCCGAGCTCGGCATGATCGGCACGACCGACTTCGTCGAGACGGATACGGACGAGGAGCTGTTCACCGACCCGCGGGAAGCGGCCGAATTCGTGCGGCTGACGGGCGTCGACGCGCTGGCCGTATCGTGCGGAACCGCCCATGGCGTGTATAACGTCCGCAAGCCGAGAATCGATTACGACCGCTTGTCGGCGATCCGCGCGCTGACGCCGGTCCATCTCGTCCTGCACGGCGGCTCGGGCGTTCCCGCGGACATGATGAAGAAGGCGTTCCAGCTGCCGGAAGGCGGCGTGAGCAAGGTGAATATCGCCACCGATCTGGAGCTGGCGCTGCTCGCTTCGCTCGGGCGCGAGGACCGGATGAGCAACGCGGAGTGCAGGGCGCTTGACGCCGAGCGGCTTCGGAAGGGTCGTCAAGCGGTCACGGAGACGGTGATCGGGAAGATGGAGCAGTTTTTGTTAAGCAGCGGGAAGGCTTCCCGTTTTTAAGAATAGATGCGGTACGAGGAGGATATGGACGAATGAAGGATAAGCAGCTGTACATGATCGGCAACGCGCATTTGGACCCCGTCTGGCTGTGGCAATGGCAGGAGGGCTTTCAGGAAACGAAGGCGACGTTCCGCTCCGCGCTGGACAGGATGAGCGAGTCGGACGACTTTATTTTTACGTCAAGCTCGGCGGCGATGTACGAATGGGTCGAGAATAACGACCCGGCCATGTTCGAGGAAATCAAGCAGCGCGTCAAGGAAGGCCGCTGGCATATCGTCGGGGGCTGGTGGATACAGCCGGACTGCAACATCCCGAGCGGCGAATCGTTCGTCCGCCAGGGCTTGTACGGGCAGCGCTATTTCAAGGAGAAGCTGGGCGTGACGGCCAAGGTCGGCTACAACGTGGACAGCTTCGGCCATAACTCGATGCTGCCGCAGATCCTGAAGAAAAGCGGCATGGACTATTACGTGATGATGCGTCCGATGCCGAACGAGAAGGCGCTGCCGGGACGGCTGTTCTGGTGGCAGTCCGACGACGGCTCGAAGGTGCTGACGTTCCGGATCATGTATGAATATTTGTCGTGGGGCAAAGATTTGGAGAAGCATGTAAGGAGATGCCTCGGCGAATTCAAGGAACCGGTGAACGATCTGATGCTGTTCTACGGCGTGGGCAATCACGGCGGCGGACCGACGAAGGAGAACATCGCCAGCATCCGGAGGCTGAACGGCGAACCGGATCTGCCGAAGCTCGTATTCGCGACGCCGGATAAGTATTTCCATGACATGGAGAACAAGGGGCTCGAATTCCCGGTCGTGCACGACGATCTTCAGCATCACGCGAGCGGCTGCTACGCCGCGCATTCCGGCGTGAAGCAGTGGAACCGCCAGGCGGAGAACAAGCTGGCGGCCGCTGAGAAATATTCGGCGCTCGCCTACTGGCTGACCGGCCAGCCGTATCCGAAGGAATTCGACCGCGCGTGGAAGAACGTGCTGTTCAACCAATTCCACGACATTCTGGCCGGCACGAGCCTGGAGCCCGCGTATCAGGACGCAGCCTATTTGTACGGAGAAGCGATGGCGATCGCCGACCGTTCGCTCAATTACGCCGTCCAATCGATCTCGTGGAACATCGGCATCGAGCAGGACGAGCGGACGACGCCGATCGTCGCGTTCAACCCGCATGCTTGGCAGAGCCGCGTCAACGTGGAACTCGAGATCGGCGGCATCAAGCCGAGCGCGGTGCTGCTGGACGACCAGGGCAATGCCGTTCCGTTCCAGACGGTCAAGTCGCAGGCGGCGGCAAGAGGCCGCTTCCGGTTAAGCTTCATGGCCGATCTGCCGTCGATGGGCTACCGGGTGTATAAGCTGCTGAAGGAGTCCGATTCCGTGAAAGCGGTCGGCGAGCCGATCAAGGCGGGCGACCATACGCTCGAGAACGGCCGGTTCCGGCTCGAATTCGATCCGGTCAGCGGCGGCATCAAGAGCCTGTACGACAAGAAGGCCGAGCATGAGGTGTTCAAGGGCGAGGGCGCCCGTCCCGTCGTCATCGAGGATACGTCGGACACGTGGAGCCATGACGTTCTCCACTTCAACAAGGCGGTCGGCGGCTTCCGGGCGAAGAAGGTGCACCGCGTGGAGCACGGGCCGGTCAAATCGGTCATCCGCGTCGTGAGCGAATACGGCAGCTCGAAGCTTATCCAGGATTTCGCCATGTATCCGGACAAGGATAAGATCGACGTGCAGGTGACGGTCGACTGGCGCGAATCGTTCAAAATGCTGAAGCTGATATTCCCGATGAACGTCGTATTCAGCAAGCAAACGTACGAGATTCCGTACGGCACGATCGAGCGCGAGCACAACGGCGAGGAAGAGCCGGGGCAGAGCTGGGTCGATTACACGGGTCTCGTCCAGGACAAAAATACGATCTACGGCATGAGCCTGATCAACGACGCGAAGTACAGCTACAGCATCCATAACAAGGAGCTGGCGCTGACCGTGCTCCGCAGCCCGATCTATGCGCATCACGTCCCTTACGAGCCGGATCCGGAAGGCGAATATTCGTTCATCGACCAAGGCATCCAGCGTTTCCAATACACGCTGCTGCCGCATGAAGGCACGTGGGAGGACGCGGGCACCGTCCGCTGCGCGGCGGAGGTCAACTGCAAGCCGGCCGCGATCATCGAATCGTACCATGAAGGCAAGCTGCCGCAGACCGATTCGTACGCGAGCGTAGACAAGGACAACATCGTCATCAGCGCGATCAAGAAAGCGGAGGATAACGACGATCTCATTCTCCGCTGCTACGAGACGAGCAAGAAGGCGACGACGGCCGAAATCCGGCTGCCGAAGTGGGACCGTTCGGTCACGGCCGCCTTCAAGCCTTCGGAAATCAAGACGTTCCGGATTCCGAGGAACGCGGCCCGGCCGATCAAGGAAACGAACATGCTCGAATGGGATGAGGCCTAGGATGAAGCCGAATCCGGAACGGAAGCTTTGGGAACAGCTGCGCGACACCGGCATGTATATGCTGGACAACGGACTGGCTTGGGGCAACGCCGGCAATATTAGCGCGCGGGTGGACGAGGACCGTTATTTGATTACGGCAAGCGGGACGGATATGGGCGAGCTCGCCGAGGGCGATTTTGCCCTCTGCTCCGTCGCGAGCGGCAAGGCCGTTCGCGACGGAGGGCCGAAGCCGTCCAAGGAGGTGCCGATGCATCAGGCCGTCTACGAGCTGCGGCCGGAGATCAACGCCGTGCTGCACGCTTCCCCGTTCTACAGCACGATGATCGCCTGCACCGGCGAGCCGATCCCGGCGGATTGGTTCGTGGAGGCGATGTATTACTTGGAGCGGATCGAACGCGTGCCGTACTTTCATCCGGGCTCGCGCGAGCTAGGCGAGGCGGTCCGGGCGAAGGCGGGCGCGGCGAATATTCTGCTGCTGGAAAATCACGGCGTGCTCGTGTACGATACGAGCCTGCGGGAGGCTAGAATGGCGCTGCATACGCTCGAGACGGTATGCAGAATGATGGCGGCGGCCCGAAGCTCCGGCGTGGAGATGCGTTCGCTCTCAAGGCCGACGGTCGACGGCTTCCTGAACGAATCCGGCTACCGGCCGAGAAGGAAGTGGAGCGAATGATCGGCGTCGTGGCGGACGATATAACCGGAGCGGGCGACATCGGCATCATGTTCGCGAAGGCGGATTGGGAGACGCACGTATATCCCCTGCGGGACGCGGCGGAGGCATCGGGGCGCGCGGGCGCGCGTCCCGATGTGCTTATTATCGACACGAATTCGAGGCTGGACCGGCCGGAGGAAGCTTACGCGAAAGCGTACGAGGCGACGAAAAGGCTGGTCGAGGCCGGCTGCGGAACGTTTTACAACAAAACCTGCTCCGTCTTCCGCGGCAACGTCGGCGCGGAGTTCGACGCGATGCTGGACGCGCTGGGCGCCTCCTTCGCGCTCGTCGTGCTCGGCTTTCCGAAGACGGGCCGGACGACGCTCGGCGGCATTCATTACGTCCGCGGCGCCAGGCTTGAGGAATCGGAGTTCCGGCACGATCCGGTGCATCCGATGAACCGGTCGGACTTGGTTGGGATTTTGCAGGCGCAGACCGCGCGCAAGGTCGACCGCATCGACATCGGCGTCGTCGAGGAAGGAAGCGAGGCCCTTCGCAGGGCGATCGCCGAGAGGAAAGCGGCTTGCGGCTACTTGATCGTCGACGTTCGCGATCAGGCGTCTCTGCGGATCATCGCCGAGGCGGCGAAGGATGAGCCGGTGCTGTGCGGAAGCTCCGCGCTGGCGGAGGAGCTGGCGGCGCTGAACCGGGCCGACGCGCCAGCACTGGGAACGTTCCCGCTTGCGGCGGATGCCGGCACGCCGCGCCCGCCTGATCCCGCACGGGCCGGGCGCGGCAGCGTGCTGTGCGCCGCCGGGAGCCTGATGCCGCAAACCGCGGCGCAGACCCGGTATTTGCGGGAGAAGGGCGTTCCGGCGATCGAGCTGGATTCGCTGCTGCTCCTCGATCCGAAGCGGAGCGCGGAGCATCTGCGCGAGGTCGCGGACGAAGCCGCGCGGCGGCTGGAAGCGGGCGAGGACGTGCTCGTCTTCGCCTCCAATCGGCAGGAGAAGATCGCGGAGACGAAGCGGCTGGCGCTGCTGCAAGGAATGGACAACACGGAGGTGTCGCGCGTCGTTTCGGAAGCGCTGTCGGAGACGGTTCGGGCCGTGTGCGGCCGTACCGGCCAGCGGCACCTCGTCGTCGCCGGCGGCGAAACCTCCGCCGCGGTATGCGGCAAGCTGGGCATATCCGCCTTCCGGATCCGGAAGGAAATCGAGCCCGGCCTGCCGTCCTGCGAGTCGCTAGAGCCGGGACGGCGGCTATTCGTCCTGAAATCCGGCAGCTTCGGCGGCGAGGACTTTCTATGGAAGGCGATGGAGCATTTGAAAAAAGAGGGAGGCCGGACTTGATATGAGTCATGCGCTGGAAAGATTGATCAAGAAATATCCGGAGCTGGAAAGCTGCCGCGAAGATATCGCGAAAGCGTTCGGCCTGCTGAAAGCGACCTACGGGAAGGAAGGCAAGCTGCTGCTGGCCGGCAACGGGGGCAGCGCCGCCGATTGCGAGCACGTGGTCGGGGAGCTGATGAAGGGCTTCATGTCGAAGCGGCCGCTGCCTCCGTCCGAGAGGGAGAAGCTGCTCGTGCACGGCGAGGAAGAGGGCGCGTATTTGTCGGATCATCTGCAGGGCGCGCTGCCGGCCATCTCGCTCGTCAGCCACACCGCGCTTGCGACGGCGTTCATCAACGACGTGGCGGCGGACATGATGTTCGCCCAGCAGGTGTACGGCTACGGACGCCAGGAGGACGCGCTCGCCGTCTTCAGCACGTCGGGCAACTCCGCGAACGTCGTTCGCGCCGTGCAGGTGGCCAAATCGCTAGGCATGGCGACGATCGGCTTGACGGGCCAAAGCGGCGGCCGGCTGCATTCGCTGTGCGACGTCACGATCCGCGTGCCGTACGAGTCGACGCCGGATATCCAGGAGCGTCATCTCCCGATCTACCATACGCTTTGCATCATGCTGGAGGAGGCGTTCTTCGGATGACGGTTCTGCTGGGCGGCGTGGATATCGGCGGGACGAAGTGCGCGGCCGTGCTCGGCAGGGCATCCGGGGACGGGATCGAAATCGTGGCGAAGCGCGGCTTCCCGACCCCGGGCAGTCCTCGCGAGGCGATGGAGGCACTCGGCTCCGCGCTTGTAGAGCTTATGGAGGAGCATCGCGTCTCCGGGCTGCGGGCGATCGGCATTAGCTGCGGCGGTCCGCTGGACAGCGCGGCGGGGCTCATCCTGTCGCCTCCGAACTTGCCGGGCTGGGACAGGATCGACGTCGTGACGCCGCTGAAGGAACGGTTCGGCGTGCCGGTCGGGCTGCAGAACGACGCCAACGCCTGCGCCCTCGCCGAATGGAAGTGGGGAGCGGGGAAGGGCTCGCGGAACATGATTTTCTTGACCTTCGGAACGGGAATGGGAGCGGGACTCATCCTGGACGGGCGCTTGTATTCGGGAACGAACGACATGGCCGGCGAGGTCGGCCATATGCGGCTGGAGCATGACGGGCCGGTAGGCTACGGCAAGGCGGGATCCTTCGAAGGCTTCTGCAGCGGCGGCGGCATCGCGAAGCTTGCACGCGCGAAGGCGCTCGAGTGGCTGGCGGACGGACGCGCCACGCTGCTCTGCTCGAAGCCGGGCGAGGCGGACGGCATTACCGCCAAGCTGGTCGGGGACGCCGCAAGGGCGGGTGACGAGCTCGCGCTGGACGTGATGGGCACGGTCGGGCGGCAGCTCGGACGGGGCCTCGCGGTACTCGTCGACGTGCTGAATCCGGAGCGGATCGTAATCGGCAGCATCTACGCGCGGCAGCAGGCGCTGCTTGAGCCGGGCATGCTGGAGCAATTGCAGGTGGAGGCGCTGTCGCTGTCGCTGCGAGCGTGCCGCATCGTGCCGGCCGGGCTCGGCGAGCAGGTCGGCGACGCGGCGAGCTTGTCGGTCGCGCAGTACGCGCTGACCCGCGAACAGGAAGAAGGAGGCTAGGCCATTATGTTTACTTATAACGATTCATCCGCTTCCGCGGCGTCCGTCATGGACGGCGGCCGGAAGGCGCTCGGCGGCTTCGGCGTGACCGTTCGCCTCGAACAAGGGGAGAAGGAGCTGGCGTTCGTCTCGCAGGAGGAGAAGCGGGGGGCCGACGAGCTCGGCAGCCATACGATTATCGAGCGCGTGTATCAGGACGACGCGGAGCGGCCCGAAGCGGTCGTCCGGCTCAAGCTCCGCTGCTACGACCGGTTCGTCCTCGCCTTCGCGGACGGCCGGATCGTCAGCGAGAACGATTTCGGCAACCACCGCGCCTTCGCCCCGGACAACGGGATTACGATCAAGCTCGGCAAGCCGGAAGGCATCGAAGGGGTGCTTGCCAATTACCAGCATAAAGATTGGTGGACGCGCCCGCATTTCGATACGGACCTGACGAAGCTGCCGGGACGCACGCTTTCGCTGCTATGGCGGACGGACGGGGCGTATTACCATATGCTGCCGGTATGCGGCACGCAGTACCGCACGGACCTTGCGGGCGGCACTTCGAACGAGGAAGCGTTGCATGTCCGGATTTCCTCGCATCAAGGCGGCATGACGCGCTGCGATACGTTCGCGTTCCTGCTGGGGGTAGGGGAGGATCCTTACGAGCTGGCGGAGCAAGGCGTCGAGACGGCGCTTCGCGAGCTTGGCTATCCGACGCTCCCGCGCCGAAGGAAGACGTACCCGGAAGTGCTGGATTATTTGGGCTGGTGCAGCTGGGACGCCTTCTACCACAAGGTGGACGAGGAAGGGCTGCTGGCGAAGGCGGGCGAGCTGCGGGAGAGCGGCCTGCCGGTCAAGTGGGTCATGATCGACGACGGCTGGTCGGACATCGCCGACCGCAAGCTTCAAGCCTTCGACGCGGATCCGGCGAAGTTTCCGCAAGGCCTCGCGCATACGATCGGCGCCTTGAAGGAGCGCTTCGGGGTCGGCTGGGTCGGCGTCTGGCATACGATCGCCGGCTATTGGAACGGCATCCATCCGGAGAGCGAGCTTGCGGCCAAGTACGCCGATTACTTGTTCGAGACGAACCGGGGCAATGTGATTCCTTACCCGGACGCGGCAAAGGGCTTCGGCTTCTGGCATGCGTGGCACGGTTATTTGAAGCGCCAGGGCGTCGATTTCGTGAAGGTCGACAGCCAGAGCGCGGTGAACAACTTCCTGCGCCACCACCGTCCGGTAGGGGCGTCGGCGGCCGCGGCCCATTCGGCGCTGGAGGCGTCGGTGTCGATGCATTTCGACCGAACGATCATTAACTGCATGGGCATGGCGTCCGAAAACATTTGGCACCGCCCGGTGTCGGCCGTGTCGCGCAACAGCGACGACTTCGTTCCCCGGGAGCGGAGCGGGTTCCGGGAGCACGCGCTGCAGAACGCGTACAACTCGTATTTTCACGGACCGTTCTATTGGGGCGACTGGGACATGTTCTGGACGCAAAACCATGACGATGTGCAGAACGCGGCGCTGCGCGCGGTAAGCGGCGGACCGGTCTACTTCAGCGACGCGCTCGGGAAGACCGATCCTTTGATGCTATGGCCGCTTATTTACGGTGACGGCAGGATCATCCGCTGCGACCGGACGGCGAATCCGACGCCGGATTGCTTGACCGTTCAGCCATCGGACGCCGGCATGCCGCTTAAGCTGTGGAATACCGCTGGGGGCGCGGGTGTCGTGGCGGCTTTCCATATCGGGGAAGGCGCGGCAGCCGCGGCGGGCACGGTGTCGGCGCAAGACGTGCCGGGGTTGACGGACGGCCCGGTGCTGCTTTACGATTTCTTCGCGAAGACGGTCCGCAAGCTGGCTTCGGGAGAGAAGGCGGCATTCGAGCTTGAGGCGGAGGGGTGCAAGCTGTATTTGCTCGTACCGGCGGCCGCGGACGGCGGCGCGACGCCGATCGGGCTGACGAACAAATACGTTTCGACCCACGCCGTACGGGAGCGTCGCGCATCTGGCGGTACGACGGTCGTGACGCTGGCCGAGGGCGGCAGCTTCGCCTTCGCCGCGGAACGGAAGCCTTCCGGGGTGCGCGTGAACGGAACGGAAGCGTCGTTCGCGGAGCGGCCCGGCGGCTATTTCGAAGTGGACTGCCAGGACGCCCGCGGAGAAGTTACGATCGAAATCGTCCAAGCGTAAGCTTGGGCTTTTCGTATTCGGCTACCCGTCCGCCGCGCCTCGCGCGCGGCTTCAAATAAGCGAAGGATGTGAATAAAATGAACGGAATGCTGACTGCCGCCGACCTGCCCGTGCTGTTCGAGGCGGATGCGGCGGTGATTTGCGGCTCTTTCGCCGGCATCGCCTGCGCGGTGCGGCTCGCGGCGCGGGGGAAGAAGGTCGTCGTGCTCGAGCCGAGGACGTACCTCGGCCGGGAATTGACCGCAACGCTCCGGCCGTGGCTGACGCTGCCGGAAGGCACGCGCCCGGAGCTGCTGCCGCTGCCGGTCCGGCATATTTTGAAGGGGCAAGGCGAGGCGGCGGAAGGCCGCGATGTGCCGCTGCACCCCGATTCGCTGAAGCGCGGCCTGGAGGATTTGCTGGCGGAGCATGGCATCGACCTGCTGTACGCGACTTTGCCGATCGCGGTTATGCGCGCATCGGGGCGAGCGGCGGGGCTTGTCGTCGCGAACAAGTCGGGCCGCCAGGCGGTGCGCTGCCCGCTCGTCGTCGACGCGACCGAAACGGCGCTTTCGGCCGCCTTGTGCGGGGAGGACGCTCAGGCATACGCGGGGGGCTCCACGGCGCTTTATCGGCGTACGCTGGAATTTACGGGCGTTGCCTTGGACGCGGATACGGCGCTGGAGGTGCCGGCGGATATCGGCGTCGCCGGCAACCGGATCGCGCTGCGCCAAGGCTACCTGGGCAAGGAGCATCGGCTGGCCGAATTCGGCTTTGCCGCGGACAGCGGCAACCGGCTGGCTTCGGACAGGGACCGCGAGGCGGAGGCGCGGCGCATCGGCATGCGGCTGGCCAAGCACTTGATGAACGAGGTGCCGGCGTTCCGCAAGGCGACCTTCGCCGCGGCTTCGCACGAGCTGCTCGGTCCGTTCCCGATCGATGCGGGTAGCGAGGCGGAACGGAGTGGCCGATTCGAGCCGGAAGAGCTTGCCTCTTCCGTGCCCGGCGTATATGTCCTCGGAGCGCGGCTCATCCGGCATGGCGACGCGTCGCTGCTGGATCCGGTGCAGGCCGCAGCGGCCGGCGAGCGTCTGGCGGACGCTCTGCTTGCGAAGCAGACCGATACGGATGTACCGGACTGCGAAACGTATGAAGCCGTTGCGGGAGCAAGCGGTTTGTCCGGCGGCGCGGAGGATTGGGAGATCATCGTTCCGGCTCTGACCGGAAGCGACGGGACGGGGCGAACGGTTTGCGTGGGGGCTCAGCCGATCCCCCTCCTTAAGCACGCGGACGTCCTCGTTGCCGGCGGCGGAACGAGCGGCGCCTGCGCTTCGATTACGGCGGCGCGGGAAGGGATGGATACGCTGCTGCTCGAGCTGAATCCCGGCCTCGGCGGCACCGGCACCTTCGGCGGCGTCGACAGCTATTGGTTCGGCAAGCGGGACGGCTACGCGGCGCAAATCACGGAGGACGTGCTGGCCGTGCAGCGCGACATCCGCTACAAGGGACATAAGTGGAACCTCGAGGCGAAGATGTACGCTCTGCTTCGGATGGCGAATCAGGCGGGCGTCGATCCGTTGTTCAACGCCATTACGTTCGGCGCGGTCAAAAGCGGAAGCCGCGTAATCGGCGCCGTCGCGGCAACCCGCTGGGGCGCTTATGCGGCAACGGCGCATGCCGTGATCGACGCGACCGGCGACGGCGACGTCGCGGCGATGGCCGGCGCGCCGTTCGTCTACGGCTCCGAGAAGGATCATACCGTCATGTGGTATTCGCTCGCCCAGTTCCAGACGCCGGTCAAGCTGCAGAACAATTTCACGAGCATGGTCGACGTATCGAACGCGCTCGATTACACGCGGGCGATCCTGGCCGGCCGCCGCCGGGGCAGCGGCTGCCACGATCACGGCATCTACGTCGCGACGAGGGAGAGCCGGCATATGATCGGCGACGTCGTCATGCGGCTGACCGATCAGCTGCTTCACCGCCGCTGGCCGGACGTAGTCAACGTCCATTTCAGCAACCATGACGTGAAGGGCGTCAGCGGCGCGGAGTGGGTGAACGTCGGCTTGATTCCGCCGAATCTGGAAATCGAAATCCCTTACCGCATGCTGCTGCCGCGAGGGCTGGAGGGCATTCTCGTCGTCGGCAAGGCGATATCGGCGACGCATGACGCCCTGCCGGCGATCCGGATGCAGTCGGATCTCGAGAACCTGGGCGCGGTTGCCGCGCTGGCGGCGGCGCAGGCCGTGCGGTCGAGGATCGCGCCGAGGAGCATCGACGTTAAGGCGCTGCAGCGGAGGCTGGTTCGGGAGCGGCTCATCCCCGAAGAGACGCTTGCGAGAGAGCTTGCTCCGCTGCTCTACGCCGACGACGAGCTGAGCCGGCTGGTCGATTCCATCGAGTCCGAGGAGCCGCTCTACGAATATTCGAACATGCGGATGAACGAGGTGTACCGCGCGGCGATGCCGTTCGTCGAGATTTGCTCGGCGGGGCCGCGGATCGTTCCTTACGCAGAGCGCGCCATGGCGGAGGCGGTCGGCGTGAAGCGGATTCGGCTGGCGCAGGCGCTCGCCATGCTCGGCTCGAGCGAAGGCGTGCCGGTCCTGATCGACGCGATCATGGCCGAATTGACCGGCGACGGGCTGCCGGTCAGGACGGCGGACATTATGTACGTGCAGCTCCCGCCCGATCACGGGGCGATGCCGGACGTCGCGTACTTGCTTTATTCGCTCGCGCAGGCGGCGGATCCGCGCTCGGTTCCGGTATGGGAGAGGGTGGCGGCGCTGCTCCGTCCGGACGAGGACGATTTCAAAGATACGCGGCAAGGCATCTTTTATTACGTCGACGCGGTTTGCCGGGGCGCGGAGCGGCTTGGCGACAGGCGGGCGATTGCGGTTCTCGAGCGGCTGCATGCCATCCCGCTGTTCAAGGATCAGCAAAGCCTGAGCGGCGCTCAGCCGGACTATTTTCTGGAGCGGCGGTCGATGCTCGAGCTTGCGATAGGACGCGCGCTGGCAAGATGCGGAAGTCCGGCGGGGTATGACATTTTGATCCGCTACTTGGACGATGTTCGTTCGCTGCTCGCGAAGAACGCGCTGCTGGAGCTGCAGCGGCTTGGCGGCCGAAGCTTAGGCAAGGACGCGCGGCAATGGCGCGTCTGGCTGGAAGAGGCGAAGCCATATGAGAGCACTTACCCGCTGACGATGCAATTGGATATCGAGCCTGACAGCGAATCGCTGCTGCGCCGGATCGAGCCGAGGTAATGGCGTTACGGCCGTACAGGAGATTTTGCGGGGAACGGCGTTGTCCGGCGTTGGCTGATCGCGGCCGGAAACATCTTCGGGGATGGAGGGAAACGGATGATTATCGGACTGGATATCGGGACGACCAACATGAAGGCCGGCCTCTTTGACGAGAGAGGGCGGCTGCTTGCCGAGGCGAGCAGCCCTAACGAGTGCCGAACGCATGCCGACGGATTTGCCTATTACGACCCCGAACGGCTATGGACGGAAGTCGCGGCCATGATCCGCCGGCTCGCGGCCGGGGAGCCGAAGCGGACGGTGCGGGCGATCGGCATCGCGAGCATGGCGGAAAGCGGCCTGCTCGCGGACAGGAGCACGGGCAAGCCGCGGTCGCCGATCGTTCCGTGGTTCGAGCGGTGCTCGCTCGAGCAGGCGAAGGCGATCGAGAATGAAGTCGACGCCTTCGAGCGGTTCCGCGCGACGGGATTGCGGCCTTCGTTCAAGTACGGCCTGGCCAAGCTGCTGTGGCTGAAGGAGAGGAACGGGGACGCGCTTCGCTCCGCCGTATGGCTGTCCGTCTCTTCGTATATCGCCAACCGGCTGACGGGGAGGCTGGCGGAGGATTATACGCTTGCGGCAAGGACTTACGCATTCCGCATGGCGGATAAACGCTGGGACGCGCCGCTGCTTCGGCATTTCGGCCTGGAGGAGGCGTTGTTCCCGCCCGCCGTGCCGGCCGGCGCCGCGGCCGGCAGCGTGACGACATCGGCCGCGGAGGCGCTGGGGCTGCCGGACGGCGTCCCGGTGTTCCTTGCCGGGCACGACCATGTGTGCGCTTCGCTCGCGGTCGGCTCTTCGCTTGACGGCGGCATTTACAACTCGATGGGGACGGCCGAGACGGTCGTTGGCGCGTTCGCGGCCAGGGAGCTTACGAAAGCGGATTTTGCCTCCGGGCTCGCTTATGGGTTCCACCCGGTGCCGGGCCATTTGTTCTGGCTCGGCGGGCATTCCTCGTCCGGAGGATCGGTGGAATGGATGAGGGGGATTCTCGGCGACGAGAAAGTCGGCTACGAACGAATTTTGGAGCTGCTGGATGAAGCTCCGCCTTCGCCAAGCGGCATCATCTATCTTCCTTATTTGACGGGATGCGGGGCGCCGACGCCCGATCCTTACGCCAAAGCGGCTTTCATCGGCCTTACGGCGCGCCATGGCCGAGGGGAGCTGCTGCGGGCGGTGCTGGAGGGCAGCGCCTATCAAATGGAGTCGATCCGCCGCTGCGCGGAAGCGGTATCCGGCAGCCCGATCCGCCTGATGCGCGTCGTGGGCGGAGGGGTCCGCAACCGCCGCTGGCTGCAAATCAAGGCGGACGTGTCCGGCATTACGCTGGAGGCGCCGGACATTCCGGAGGCCGCGCTCGCGGGCGCCGCGATTACGGCCGGCGTCGGCTTCGGCCTGTACGGCTCTTACGAAGAGGCGGCCCGGGTTTTCGCGGCCGGCGGCCGTATGAAAGCGGTGTTCGAGCCGGACCCGGAACGCCATGCCAGGTACGCCGAGCTGTACGAGCGGCAGTTTCTGAAGTTCTGCCGCGCGTTGGCCGGGGCATGAGAGGATGGATTCCTAATAAGGAGGCTGTCTCAAAGGCCGTGATACGACCCGAGAGACAGCCCTTCCTGGCTTCGATTGCCATGAGACGACGGTGCTAGTTTCAAAAAATGAAACTAAATTGCTCTTAGCGCCACTCACACCTTCCGTAGTTTCAATATTTGAATTTATTCGTTTCCACTCGCGCTGCATCTATCGAAATTATGCTACTAGTTTCAAAATTTGAAACTAAACGTCTACGAATTATTCTTCTTTCGTGTTTAGTTTCAGTTTTTGAAATTGAAAAGGTAAGCCTAGAGGTCGGATGGCTTTCGCTCGCCCGCAGATTGCGAAGGCAAGGCGGCAATCGGTCAAAACGAGAAATTCGGTGAAGGACAGCTTCCCAAGCCCCGCTATCGGTGGTGCAAGGATAACTCCTTAGCATCACCTTTTTTCGATTACATCCTTTTTTTGATGAAGCGAACCGTCCATTTTGCTAGCAAACCTGCTTTAGGGACAGCCCTAGTCAGCCGCATTTCGTTCCGAGAGCACGATTCCCTCAATTCAAATACTGCCTTCGAAATTTAAGTGGAGATAGACCGAAGCTTTGTTTAAAACAAGCTGAAAAATAAGGCGAATAACGGAACCCCACCTCATCGGCAATCCGTTCGATCGACCATTCCGTCGTGACGAGCAGGCGTTTCGCCCGCTCCAACCGGAAATGGTGCAAGTACTCGATGGGCGTGCGGCCATATTTGGATTTCATACAACGAACGATGTAATTGGGGTGAAAATGCAAAGCAGCCGATAGCGTTTCGTTGGTGATTTTTTCCTTGTAGTTCTTTTGAATGTAGGCTGCCGTTTGTTCCGCCAACCGGTCTGCCACAGAGCGAGTGCGGCTTGACCCGCTTTCCAGCATGGCGAGCAATTGGGCAAGCAGCCGTTGTTCCTCCCAGAAGAAAGAATCGTCCGGCAGATCAAGCAGCTGCTGCATCAGGCCGAATGCCTCTTGAAGGTTGGACAGCCGAGACTGCTTCGGCAGACGCAGCGTGTAAGGATTGATAAAAGGCCGGGACGAGAAGAGAGCTCTGACCGATTCGGATTGAACAAGTCTTTCCCGCCTGACCGTATGCTCGAAATGAACCCAGTAAAACGACGTATCCCGATCGCAAGGCCGAATCGAATAATGCTCCCCGTCCGGAAGCAGAAGCAGCGTATCTCCCTCCGTCAGCGTCCATTGCCGATTATTTTCTCCAATATGAAGTTCTCCATTAATGACCATCAACAAATCGTATAGGCCGAGATTTTTTCGATTCGTGTGATTGTCGCCGGCCCGGAAGTCTGAGCGACCCGAACCCAAATAGTAGGGCAAGGGAGGCGTCTTTAATTCGATCATCGCATCTTCGCTCATCGTCTGCCTCCAATTGTGTTATTTATTATAAAAAAAGGTTCAATCCATTTCTATTTAACCGCTATCCCACAGCATATAATTGATTTTACCAAGAGTCAATTTCTATAGGAGGATATTCCAAATGGAGAACACGCAAACCTATATTCGGGACGACTTCTGGCAAGATTATACGGAATTGGTGCGTCAGACCGTCATTCCTTATCAATGGGAAGCTTTGAATGATCGGATTGAGGGAGCGGAGCCCAGCCACGCCATTCGAAATTTCCGGATTGCCGCGGGGCTGGAGGAAGGGGAGTTCGGAGGCTGGATATTTCAAGACAGCGATCTCTACAAATGGTTGGAAGCGGTCGCCTACACGCTTCGTCATTATCCCGATCCCGAGCTGGAGAAGACGGCAGACGGCGCCATCGACCTGATCGGACAAGCCCAGCATGAGAACGGGTACTTGAATACTTATTTTTCGATCAAAGAACCGGGAAAGCAATGGACGAATCTCTACGAAGCGCATGAGCTTTATTGCGCAGGCCATCTGATCGAAGCCGCGGTCGCCTATTACCAAAGCACGGGCAAGCGCAAGCTGCTGGACATGGCTTGCCGCTTCGCCGATCTGATCGATCGTCTCTTTGGAGAGGAGCCGGGCCAAATCCGGGCGTATTGCGGACATCAAGAGATCGAGCTTGCGCTGGTGAAGCTGTACAAGGCGACGGGAGAAGAACGTTATTTGAACCTGAGCAGCTACTTCATCGACGAACGGGGAAGCAAGCCCAACTATTTCATTGGAGAATGGGAGCGCCGCGGCAGGACGAGCATTTGGTCGCAAGGCATGCCCAATCTCGAGGTGTATCAGAGCCATCTTCCCGTACGCGATCAAACCGCGGCTGTCGGCCATTCCGTTCGAGCTGTTTACATGTACACGGCCATGGCCGATCTGGCGCTGCTGACCGGCGACGACAAGCTGCGCGAAGCTTGCGAGAGACTATGGGACAATACGACCCGCAAGCAGATGTACATTACCGGAGGGATCGGTTCGACTCATCTTGGCGAAGCGTTTACGTTCGACTACGATTTGCCCAACGATACGGTATATGCGGAAACCTGCGCTTCGATCGGTCTGATTTTTTGGGCGCGCAGGATGCTGAGGATTGAAGCGAAGAGCGATTACGCGGATGTGATGGAAAGAGCGTTGTACAACAACGTGCTCGGAAGCATGTCCAGGGACGGCAAGCATTTCTTCTATGTGAATCCGCTTGAAGTGTGGCCGGACGCAAGCAGCAAAAATCCGGACAGGTTCCACGTGAAGCCCGTTCGCCAGAAGTGGTTCGGCTGCTCCTGCTGCCCGCCGAACGTTGCCCGGTTGCTAAGCTCGCTGAACGATTACATTTATGATGTGTCCGATCATGGCAAGACGGTTTATACTCATCTGTTTATTGGCAGCGAGCTCGGCTTCGAGACCGCGAACCGCAAGGTGACGCTGCGTCAGAGATCCGAATTGCCTTGGAGCGGCAGAGTCGAATTTGCGATCTCGGTTTCGGACAAGGCTAACGCCGCGTTTGAGCTTGCGCTGCGAATCCCCGACTGGTTCCAAAAGGGTCTTCCCGTGCTGAAAGTTAACGGAGCAGAGCACGCCTATCGCGTGGAGAACGGATACGCCAAGCTTGAACGGGATTGGTCGGACGGCGATACGTTGGAATGGCTGTTGCCGCTTGAATCGAAGCTGATCGCAGCCAACCCGTTAATCCGGGCCAATGCCGGCAAAGCAGCCATTCAACGCGGACCGCTCGTGTACTGCGTGGAAGAGACGGATAACGGAGCGCCGCTTGCTTCCATTTCATTGGCCGAGGAACCGAACCTAACGGATCGGTTTGTATCCGATTTGCTCGGCGGCTGCATCGTCGTGGAAGGCGACGGGTTGGCGGCGGACGAATCCGAGTGGCCTGCGGATAAGCCCTATCAGCCGCTCGGCAAGCGGAGCAAGCCTGTCAGGTTCAAGGCGATTCCTTATTATTTATGGGGCAATCGCAAGCCTGGCGAGATGAGCGTCTGGCTTCGATATTGATCATTCCAATATTTCGCATAAAAAAAAAGTTCTGAAGGTCCCTGGGAGTTCCCAAGGACCATTCAGGCTTATCCGGTACGGCGGTGATGAACATGAAATCGGGAAATGACCGGAGGACGGGTATGGATCGAATGACCTTGAAAAATCGCATCCTTTTGCTTTTTTCCGCGGCAACGCTTATCCCTTTTAGCTTTACCTGCGAGGCTTACGTTTACATCGAATCCGGGTTCAAGTTAACGCGGAGCATTCTTGATCTTGATGGAGTCAGCAAACATACGGTGGTCTCCCTCATTTCTAAAGCCGATTACAACCGGGAAAAAAATCAATGTCGGCTTGTTACGGAGGCTGACACTCCTTGTCGCCCGATCTCCAAGTAACCGCCGGCATCGCGCCGAATCATGACAAAAGCATCCGCCTCGACTAGTGTCAAAATTTGAAACTAAACCTCCGATCGCCGCTCCTTATCCACTAATAGTTTCAAAATTTGCACCTACTCGCCCCATATCCTCGCCATCCCCCTTGCCCCGCGCCTATTAATCTCAAAAACTGAAACTATACCGCCATTCCAGTCGGAAATCCTGCGATTAATTTCAATATTTGAAACTCACACCGAAGCAGCCGGTTTCCCGCCGCCGTTCATTCCGGCCCGAAATACGCACGCGAGTCCTCGTTTCCATTTCTACTAAAGTCTGTTATTCTACTGAAGTACGCATTTTACGGGCTGAGGAGGAGCAACGATGAAACCGGTTACTGTCTATGATATTGCAAGGGAAGCGAACGTCTCAGTAGCCACGGTGTCGCGCGTCATCAACAACACGGCCCCGGTGAAAAAGTCGACGAGGGAGAAGGTGCTGGAGCTCATCCACAAGTACCAGTTCCAGCCGAACGCGCTGGCCAGAAGCTTGTTCAAGAAGGAGACCGGGATGATCGGCGTCATTTTGCCGGACATTACGAACCCGTTTTTTCCCGAGGTGCTTGCCGGGCTGGACCAGGAGGCGAGAAGCAAAGGGTACACGTTCTTCCTATGCGATACGGTGTCGACGAACGGGGATTCCGTGGAGCAGTACGTGCGCGAATCGCAATATTTGAACATTTTGATGGAAAAGCAGGTAGACGGAATCGTCATGATCGGCGGCCGGATCAATCTGGCGAAGCCGGAGCGGGAGCTGGTGAGCGAGGTCGCGGAAGCGAGCAAGCGCGTGCCGCTGCTGCTCATTAACGGCAGCTTGCCCGGCGAGAGCATGACCCGCATTTACGCGGACGAGCGTGAAGGCGCCGAGCTGGCGACGCAGCATTTGATCGATCTGGGCCATCGCGACATCGCCTTCGCCGGCGGCTTCAAGAAAATGTCCAATACCCTCCAGCGCATTCAAGGCTTTGTTCGGACGATGGAGAAAAACGGCCTGCAGGCGAAGAAGGAATGGATGCTCGACGGCGGATTTTCCGTGGAAAGCGGCAAGGCGTTCCTGAACCGGTTGCTTGAGCTGCCGGAGCGGCCGACGGCCATCTTTTGCGCTAACGATCTCGTCGCGATCGGGGCGATGAAGGCGGCCAGCAAAGCCGGGCTGCGCGTACCGCAGGACCTGTCGCTCGTCGGATTCGACGATATTCCGTACGCGTCCAACAGCATTCCGGAGCTGACGACCGTTTCCTTGAAATGCTACGACGTCGGCAAAGGTGCGGCGGAGCTGCTGCACCAGATGATTACGAAGAACAAAGTGAACAAAAACACGAAAATCAGACCCGAGCTGATCGTCCGCGAGACTACGGCTTGCCCGAGCAGAAATTAGCCGGGTCAAAAATTTTATTATTGACAACGCTTACAACGTTGAATACAATCAAATTGTCAAAACATTGCCGGTTGGCGGCGATTCAAATGTAACCCGTTTCATTTCGCAACCGTAAACGCGCCATACGATTCAAAGCACAAAATACACGACAGATTACCGTAACAGAAAGCAAGAGCTATTTGCATCGGTCGCTAGAGTGTATTTATTTTTTTGCCGAAATGTAACGGGTTTCATGAAACGGGTTACACTATTCGAGCTTATCTATCCTTTTATTCGGAGGAATCGACATGAGCATGGAAACGAGGCCGAAGACGGTCGTACAATTCGATTCGGACGCGGTACGCATACACGGCAAGCCGCACATTCTGCTGTGCGCCTCGCTGTTCTATTTCCGGATACCGCGCAGGCTGTGGAAGGAGAGGATGCTCCAGCTGAAGGCGTTCGGCTATAACAGCATCGACGTGTATTTCCCTTGGAACTACCATGAACGCCGGGAAGGGGAATGGGATTTCGACGGCGAGCGCGACGTTGCGGCCTTCCTGGATACGGCGAAGGAAACGGGGCTTTGGGTCGTTGCCAGACCCGGCCCGTACATTTGCTCGGAATGGGACGGCGGCGCGCTCCCGGCCTACCTGCTCGCGAAGGAGGACATGAAGCTGCGCGACAACGATCCCGCCTTTCTCGGCGCGGTCGCAAGCTGGTTCGACCGGATTTTGCCGATTCTGAAGGCTTATCAGGAGGGCGAGGGCGGATCGGTCATCGCCGTGCAGCTCGACAACGAGCTGGACTTCTACGGCTGCGACGATCCGCCGGGCTACATTGCGGCGCTGCGCGACATGGCGCTCGCCCGCGGCATTGCCGTTCCGCTGTTCGCCTGCGCCGGACAGGGCGGATTGCCTCAAGCATCGGGACTTGCGGACGGCGTGATGCCGACCTGCAACTTCTATCCCGACGACCGGGACCCGGAATTCGAGGAGAAGGTGCTGCATTACCGGAGAACGCTTGCGGAGCGAGGCTATCCGCTGCTCGTGACGGAGACGAACCGCGCGCATTATTTGCTCCGGCGGCTGCTGTCCTGCGGCGCCAAGCTGCTGGGCCCGTACCTGCAAGCATCCGGAACGGACTTCGGCTTCACGAACGCGACGAACAATTGGGGCAAGCCGCTGGCATTTATGGCTTCCGATTACGATTTCGGGGGCATGATCTCGCCGGAAGGCCATATTCGGGAGGAGGCGTACGAGGGCCGTCTTCTCGGCCGGTTGATCGAAGCCTACGGCGCCTCGCTTGCGGAAGCGGCGGCGGAGGAGGATACCGTCTGGACGCTTGAGGGGGACGCCGTTAATTCGGCGGGGCCGTTCGCGCTGCGGTTGAAGACGGGCGGCAGCCTGCTGTTCGTTACGAATTTGGAGGATCGGGACAAAGAAGCGGCGATCGCGCCGGCATCGGATGCGAATGCGAGCGTCTCCGTTTCGTTCACGCTGCGGGCCGGCCGCTCCTTAACGCTCCCTTCGCAAGTGCCGCTTATCCAATGGGGCTGGGAAGGCGTGCTCGAATATTCGACCGCCGAGCTCTATATGGCGGAGGAGACGGCGGGCGGAACGGTGCTTGCGCTGCATACGGAAGGCCGGGGAGAGATCGGCCTGAAGTTCGGCGGGCCGGTAGAGGTCTCGGCGGAACAAGCGGCGGTAAGCGGGCAGGACGGAACCGTTATCGTCCGCTTCGACGGGCAGACGGACGCTGCCTGCGTCATCCAAGACCCAACCGGACGCCGATTGAAGCTGCTTATCCACGACCGATTGAAAGCGCTTCACATGGAAGGTTTGGACGAGAACGGAGATGCTCGGATCGGCGAGGCTCTCCGCTATCCGGACCTACCGTCCGAGGAGGCGGCCGCGGATTGGACGCTCGGCGGGTTCGAAGCTTCGGAGCCGATGACGGCTCCGAACGAGCGGATAAGCAGGGATAAGGCGGATTATTTGGAGCGCGAGGGCATTTACCGGGGCTATGCCTGGTACGAAGCGGCTGTCCGGGTGCCGGAAGGCCGGTCGGTGAAAGGCGTGCTGATCCGGCAGGGCAGCGACGCGGTGTCGCTGTATGCGGGAGGCGAATACGCCGGAACGGTTACCCCGGGAGGCGGAACCGCCTATATCCCGCTTGGCGAAGAGCCGGCGAACGGCCGGTTGGTTGCAAGGACGGAAATTTGGGGCCATTCGAACTTCGACGACATTCGGCTCCCTGCCCTTCGCCTGAATGCGATGAAAGGGCTGAGGGGAATGGCGGCCGTTACGGAGGTGCGGGAGCTTAGCCGGAACTGGAGTCTTTATCGCGCGAAGGACCGGACGCTGCGGAAGGAGCATATCGAACCGGCCGATGACGGCCTGTGGCCGGTCGTAGGCTTCGGCGGCTGGATGTCGCCCGATCATCCCGCCTTCGAATATTACCGGAAATCGTTCGCGGCGTCGGAGGACGCAAGCTCGTGGACGCTGCATTTTCAAGGATTGGGGTCGCTCGCGAGACTGTTCGTGAACGGAGAGGAAGTCGGCGCGGTCCATCCGTTCGACCCTTACGTGGACATAACGCCTTACGTGACGGCAGGCGAGACGGTTCGGCTGACGGTATTTCTGGAGCGCGTGCTCGGCTTGCCGGCAGGTCGGGTGACGTTGTACGAGGGCGTCGAAGCGGAGGGCTGGACGATAAGCGGCGCGGAGGAGGAAGCGCTCCTTGAACATGCGAAGTCGCATCGGGACGCAGCGGTTCAGGCAAATTTCCCCGTGACGCTGCAGGCGGGCGAGACGGCTTGGCTGCAAGCCCGCACGGTGAACTCGGAGCAAGGAAGCGGCTGGCGTGCGAAGGTGAGCGGCTCCGGTCTTAAGCTGACCGCGTTCATGGAAGGGAGGATCGTCGGCCGGCTATGGCTGCCTTGCGAATCGAACCGGCCCGTCGTGACGGGCGGCAGCCCGGATTCCTTCTACCTGCCGGGCGTATGGTACGCGGACGGGAAGGCGGCTCTCTCGATTTTGCTCGAGGCGGTCGACCCGGGCAAGCAGGGAACGCTGGAATCGATTCGGTTCGTATCGGTCTAGCCCATCATGACTAGGAGGGATGAGAATGGCTGCCATTGCCGAAATCGCGCAGGAAACGAAGCCGCAGCGCGTCAGTAGCGGAAGAGCAAGACGGTTCTGGAATAACCGGACGCTTCTTCTCATGTGTTTGCCGGCGATCGCGTTTTTCATCATATTCGCTTATTTGCCGATGCCAGGCCTGTACTTGGCCTTCATTAATTACAACTACTCGGACGGCATCTTCAAAAGCCCGTTCGTCGCCTTCGACAACTTCCGGTTTCTCGTCATCAACGGGGACCTGTGGCGGCTTTCGTTCAATACCGTCGCCTATAACCTGGTCTTCATCGTGCTCGGCAACGTGCTGCAGATCATGGTCGCCATCCTGCTGAACGAAATCCGCAAGAAGTGGTTCAAGAAGGTTACGCAGACGATCATGTTTTTGCCGCATTTTATATCCGCCGTCCTGATCGGCCTCATCGCCTATAATATTTTGAGCTACGACTACGGCTACTTGAACACCGTGCTGGAATCGCTCGGCATGGAGCCCGTGAAGACGTACTCCAACCCGAACATCTGGCCGTTCATCATCGTGCTCACGTTTTTGTGGCAGTCGACCGGCTACGGATCCATCGTTTATTTCGCGGCCATCATGGGGCTGGACAACGAAATCATCGAGGCGTCGGAGATCGACGGGGCCAACGCGTTCCAGCGCATCGTTTACATTATTATTCCGTGGCTGAAGCCGACCTTCATCATCCTGATGCTGTTCTCGCTCGGCGGCATTCTGAAAGGGAATTTCGGGCTGTTCTTCAACCTCGTCGGGGCGAACAACACCGCCTTGTACGCGACGACGGACATTATCGAGACGTACGTGTTCCGCTCGCTCATGACGAACTTCAACTTCTCGATCGGCAGCGCGGTGAGCCTCTATCAATCGGTATTCGGCTTCATCATCGTCATTACGGCCAACTGGCTCGTGCGCAAGGCTTCGCCCGAAAACTCGTTATTCTAGGAGGTGTCGACATTGGAAAATACAGGGGAATCCCGGAGCATCCGCAACGACGCGAGCGGCATCGCCGTCAAAGCGTTCGGCTATCTGTTCATCTCGATCTTCGCGATCTGCTGCCTGCTGCCCTTCCTGCTCGTCCTCGGCACCTCGTTCACGGCGGAGGCGTCGATCAAGAAGTTCGGCTTTAATTTCTGGCCGCGCGAATTCAGCACGTTCGCTTACAAAATCGTATTCGAAAACCCGGATCTCATGATCGGGTCGTACATCGTCACGATGGCGATCACGATCGTCGGCACGGCCGCGGGGCTGTTCATCGTCGCGATGACCGGCTACGCGCTCCAACGGCCGGACTTCGGGTACCGCAACGGCATTTCGTTCTTCATTTACTTCACCACGCTGTTCTCCGGCGGACTCGTGCCGTTCTATCTGCTCATGACGCAGTACTTGAGCCTGAAGGACAATTATTTGGCCGTGCTGCTGCCGGGGCTGCTCAGCCCGTTTCTGATCATTATGATGAAAAGCTTCGTTCGCTCCATCCCGCACGCAATTACCGAATCCGCGAAAATCGACGGCGCCGGCGACTTCACGATTTTCATGAAGCTCATCCTCCCGATGACGACGCCCGCGCTCGCGACGATCGGCTTGTTCATCGCGCTCGGGTACTGGAACGAATGGTACAATTCGATGCTGTTCCTGTCCCCGGACATGGAATACCGTCCGCTGCAGCTGTTCTTGTACAACGTCGTAACGAGCGCCGACTTCATCCGCAATTCCTCGGCCGCCTCGAACGTGGAGCTGCGCGACATGCCGCTCGAATCGATGAAGATGGCGACCGCGGTCGTCGCGACCGGTCCCGTTATTTTGTTCTATCCGTTCGTGCAGCGGTATTTCATCAAAGGGATTACGGTAGGCGCCGTCAAAGGCTGATGTGTCTGGGGCCTAGCGGCCTCTTCACATAACGGGCAACGCCCGATTCATGAAAACAAAGGGGAGACACGCAAATGTCCAAGTTCAAACGGGTTTCGGCTTTGCTGATCGCAGTGATGACGGTTATCGCACTAGCCGCTTGTTCGGGCAATAACGGCGGGAACGGCAGCAACGTCGGCAACGGCGGAACGGCCGCGAACGGCGGGTCCGGCAATTCGGGCGGCACGAACGCGGAGGGCGACGCGGGAGAGGTCGACACGTCCAAGTTCGTCAAAATCAGCTACGTCGTGCTGGGGAACAAGCCGACGAACGGCCAGTTCGAGACCGTGCTGGCCGAAGTGAACAAGAAGATGAAGGAAAAAATCAACGCCGAGCTGGAGTGGAAATGGGTCGAGTGGGCGGATTGGCAAACGAAGTACAACCTTCTGCTCGCGTCCGGCGAGCCGATCGATCTGATTACGATCGGAACCGACTGGCTGGATACTTGGGGCAACGCGCAGCGCGGGGCGTTCATGCCGCTTGACGAGCTGCTGCCGAAGTACGCGCCGCAGACCTGGAATTCGATTCCCGAGGAAGACTGGGCGGAGAGCAAATACAAAGACCAAATCGTCCTTATTCCGGAGAACGATTATACGCAATGGGTCAACCACGGCTTCTTCTACCGCGGCGATTGGGCGAAGGAAGCCGGCATTACCGAGCCGATCAAGGATTGGGAAGGCATCGGCCAGTACCTGCAATATGTGAAAGACAACAAACCGGATGTCGTTCCGTGGGATGCCGTCGCCCAGACGAGCACGTTCGGCGGCTTCGTGCAATCGTACACCGATAACCTGGACCTTCCGATTTCGACGGGCTACCTGCCGGTATTCACGACGAAGTCGTACGACGAGAAGTTCACGGTCACAAGCCCGGTATTCGAAGAGACGTTCGTGGATTTCGCGACGATGATGAAGGATTGGGCGGACAAAGGCTACTGGCGCGAGGACGTGCTGAACAACAAGAACGACAACCGCGCATCGCTGCGCGCCGGACTGTCGGGTCTCGACCAGCACCATACGCAAACGTTCGGCGGCCTGCGCGTGCAGATGGACAAAGACCAGCCGAACTCCGAGCTTCAAATGTTCCCGTTCAACCGCACCGGCGGCAACAACCTGCTGGAGCTGTCCATCACGCACGGCGGCACTTCCGTCGGCGCGCACAGCAAAAATCCGGAACGCGCCCTTATGGCTTACGATCTGATCCGCAACGACGAAGAAATTTACCACCTGATCAACTACGGCATCGAAGGCGTTCAATACGAAATCAAAGACGGCAAGCGCGTCCAGCCCGAGGGCTACGACGATGCGAAGCATGGCTTCTATGCCGACTTCTGGGGCGGCCGCGTAGACAAATTCGAAATTCCGAGCGCGACGACTTGGGATCAGCTCGAAGAAACGCTCTACGCCGAATACGATCAAATCAAAAAACCGTATCCGTACGGCCAATTCGTCTTCGACAAAACGCCGGTCGAGGCGGAGCTGACCGCGATGACGCAGGTGACCGGCGAGATGGGTCCCGCGATCACGTACGGCAAGGCGGGCGATCCGGCCGCGGCCGTCGAGGAATTCCGCAGCAAGCTGAAGACGGCCGGCTACGACAAAGTGCTTGCCGAGCTGCAGCGCCAGCTGGATGAGTACAAGAAGCTGATCGAAGGGTAACCGCGATTAACGAAGCTGCCCTCATAGCCATGGACGATGGCTGGGGGCGGCTTCATTTTTTTATCGCGAAACGAGCTTATGCCGCCAAAGGCCGGCACAGAACCGAGCTGCGCAAGATGCAGCTAGCGGTTCGTGCGTAGCGTCAGCCGTTTACACTTGGCCTTATTGACGGCCTTTTGCAAGGATTCGGAATGTGACGCCGAATTTATCCGTGACATTGCCGTAAGCGGGGCTGAAGAAGCTGGCTTGCAGCGGCTCGTTCACTTGACCGTCTTGTTTCAAGACATCAAAATATCGGGCAGCTTGATCCTTGTCGTCGGTTTGAACGACGATCGTTATTTGCGTCCCCTTCTCGTAGCGGCTTCCGGTGACGTGATCGGAAATTTGCAGCTCCGAATCGCCGATTTTCAAGACGGCGTAATTAATCCAGTTCCTCTTCTCCGGCGGCAGCGGAGCTTCGGGACTTTCCGGCATGTCGCCGAATCGCAGCATATAGGCGACCTTGGCATCCAGCGCCTTCACGTATAACTCGATCGCTTCCCTGGCTGATCCGTTCATTTCAAGAAAAGGGATCAAAATCGTACTCACCATAACCAACTCCTCAGTATCATTTTTTTCGGGACGCCTTCAGCATGGTTCGCTTGCTCCGGTTTCCCTTGTTCACTTGCTATGTCGCAAGCCGGGGAGGAAACGTGACGGATGCGGCGAAATTTTTTTAAAAAAGTTTAAGTTTCGCTCTTTCCGTTGTCACGTTTGTCGGGATTCGTACGACATATAAGGAAAAGGGATCTGAAGAAAGGAATAGGATGCATGAACGATAGGAATCGGCTTGCGGAACAATTCGAGGCTCATCGAAATCACCTGCAATCGGTCGCTTACCGGATGCTCGGATCCGCAAGCGAAGCGGACGACGCCGTCCAGGAGTCATGGATCCGGCTTAGCCGCACCGATGCCGCCAAGGTCGAGAATATGGGGGGATGGCTGACGACGATCGTCTCCAGGGTGTGTCTGGATATGCTGCGAACCCGTAAATCGCGGCGCGAGGAGCTTACGCTGGACAACATACCCGAACCGGCGAATAGCCGCCAGGACGAAAGCGATCCCGAGCACGAAACGTTGTTGTCCGACGCTGTCGGTCTTGCCATGCTGATGGTTCTTGGAAATTTAAACCCCGCCGAACGCGTCTCGTTCGTATTGCATGATATTTTCGCCGTGTCATTCTCGGAAATCTCCCCGATCATCGGGCGCAACGAGGTTGCGGCCAGACAACTCGCGAGCCGTGCGCGCCGCCGGATTCAGGGAGCGAAAGCGATTGCGGCTTCGGAGGAGTTCAAACGAAAGCGGGAGCTTGTCGATGCCTTCCTTGCCGCGTCGCGTTCCGGGGATTTCGGGAAGCTGCTCGAGGTATTGGATCCCGATGTGGTGCTCCGGCAAGACCCTGCCTTTCCGCCTGTCGCGGCATGGCCGGTCGTTCACGGCGCGGAAGCCGTGGCGAAGGGCTTCGCCGGTCGCGCCCAGGGCGCGCGCACGGTGCTCGTGAACGGAACCGTGGGCGTGGTCGTCGCTCCCCGCGGTCAAATGCTGTTCGTGCTCGAGCTCAAAATCGTGGACGGCAAGATCGCCGAGATCGACATGACGGCCGAACAATCGCGGATTCGCCAGCTCGACTTGGCGGAATTGAGTGGTTGATGGGCCGGCGGCCGGTGAACTCATTAACCAGGTCCGCAGGGAATGGGGTATAATGGAAGCATGGCTGCGCGCATGTCGGCCCAGCGCCCGGTTTGCCGCCGGATGCGGCAAATGAACCCGGCACATGGCTTTGGCAAGCGCGCTTCGGCCTTAATAAGCGGAAGGCGGTGCATAGTGTATGAGATTTAGCGATTATACATACGAGAGGCCGGACGTGAAGGCGTTCGAGGAGAAATTCAAAGGACTGCTAGGTACGTTCGCCGCGGCGGGAAGCTACGAGGAGCAGGACGCGGCGATGGCGGGCATGAACAAGCTCCGCAGCGAGTTCGACACGATGCAGACGATCGCGAGCATTCGCCACTCCATCGATACGACCGACGAATTTTACAAAACCGAGCAGGACTTCTTCGACGAGAACGGCCCGGTCGTGCAGGAATTCGTGACGGACTATTACCGGGCGCTGGTCGGCTCGCAATTCCGTTCCGAGCTCGAGGCCAAGTGGGGACGTCAGCTGTTCCGGCTCGCCGAGCTGTCGCTGAGAACGTTCAGCCCGGCGGTGATCGAGGACCTCCAGCAGGAGAACAAATTGACGACGGAATATACGAAGCTGATCGCTTCCGCGAAAATTCCGTTCGAAGGCGAAGAGCGCACGCTCGCGCAGCTCGGTCCGTTCCAGCAATCGACCGACCGGGATATGCGCAGACGCGCAGCCGAAGCGTCCTCCGGCTTCATGGCGGAGAACGAAGCGACCCTCGACCGCATCTACGACGATCTGGTCAAAGTGCGCACGCGCATCGCGAAGAAGCTCGGCTTCGACAACTTCGTCGAGCTCGGCTACGCCCGCATGAGCCGGACCGACTACGACGCGGGCATGGTCGCGAATTTCCGGGCACAGGTGCGGGACCATATCGTGCCGGTCGCGACGAAGCTCAAGGAACGTCAGCGGAGCCGCATCGAGGTCGAGCAGCTGCTCTATTACGACGAGAACCTCGCTTTCCTGTCCGGCAACGCGACGCCGAAGGGCGATCCGGACTGGATCGTGGCCGGGGGAGCGAAGATGTACGCGGAGCTGTCGCCGGAGACGGACGCGTTCTTCCGCTTCATGCAGGACAACGAGCTGATGGACCTCGTCGCCAAGAAGGGCAAGCAAGGCGGCGGTTACTGCACGTATATTAGCGAGCACAAGGCGCCTTACATTTTCTCCAACTTCAACGGCACCTCCGGCGATATCGACGTGCTGACGCACGAGGCGGGGCATGCGTTCCAGGTGTACGAGAGCCGCGGCTACGCGGTGCCGGAATATGCCTTCCCGACGTACGAAGCGTGCGAGATCCATTCCATGAGCATGGAGTTTCTGACTTGGCCGTGGATGGAGCTGTTCTTCAAGGAGGACGCGGACAAATACCGGTTCGACCACCTCGCCAGCTCGCTCATCTTCATTCCGTACGGCGTCACCGTGGACGAATTCCAGCATTACGTCTATGCGAATCCGGACGCGACGCCGGCCGAGCGGAAGCAGGCGTGGCGCGAGATCGAGAAGAAATACCTCCCTCATCGCGATTACGCGGACAACGCGTACTTGGCGGCAGGCGGCTTCTGGCACAAGCAGGGACATATTTTCAATTCGCCGTTCTATTACATCGACTACACGCTGGCGCAGCTTTGCGCGTTCCAATTCTGGAAGAAGTCCCGCGAAGACCGCGAAGCCGCATGGAACGATTACCTCGGCCTATGCCGTCTCGGCGGCAGCCTCTCCTTCACGGAGCTCGCAAGCGCGGCCGGCCTGAACTCGCCGTTCGAAGACGGCTGCGTCGCCTCCGTCATCGGCACCATCGAAGCGTGGCTGGACGGCGTGGACGACAAGTCGCTGTAAGGCGTTTAGATCAATCGCAGCCGGACGCTGCTAATAGTACCGGCGGCAGTCTGGGACCGTTAAGTCCCGGATCGCCGCCGGTTTATTGTGTCGGAAGAAAATAAGGAAATGGAAAATCTGGCAGGTTAACGTGTCAATGTCGCCATTACAGGTTCCCATTTTGTGGTATTGTTATATCAATCTTACTATTTTATTTGCTGGCTGATACGTGGGAGGTAATTGAGTGATATACGTTGTAAGACATGGGCAAACAGATCTGAACAAAGAAGGAAGGCTTCAGGGAAGACACGGACTGCAATTAAATGAACATGGAATGGCGCAAGCTAAGTCTCTAAGAGAAAGTCTTAATGACATTAAATTTGATAAGGTTTATTCATCACCTCAAGAAAGAGCTATTCAAACATCTGAGATAGCAACAGGTATGAAAGCGATAATTGATAATAGACTTGATGTATTTGACTTAGGCGAGGCTGACACTCTGAAAAGAGGCGAAGTAAAGATGGCTGGAGTAGTTCCTGATTCCAGTGTATATAGAGGTGTTGAAGATATAAATACCTTTATAAAGAGAATTTTTGAATTTATGAATCAACTTAAGGATGAGTATGGAACGAAAAATGTTAATATTTTGCTATCTGGTCATAGGTGTACAACAGGCTGTATCGGTTCTTATTTTGAAGGTATTCCGAAGGATGGCAATGTTTTAAGGTATTCATCAGATAATGGTCAATATAAAATATATAAATTTCATTGAAGAGAGACCGAAGACCCCATTGAGCTATCGGGAGACGATAGTTCACAGCTGCTCCTTTTTCATTACGCTAACGGGAGAATAGTTAAAAGGGCGATGAGGGTAACCCCCATAATGCGGTAATATTGTTATCAAGGAGGGATTTCGTTCGAAACAGTCGAATCTGAGGACATATTATGGAACAGCGCTTTAATAAAGGAGTTGTTTAAAATGAATGAAAATAAAGGTACAGAAATAAAACGTTCTTCAAAAGCAGAAAACATTCTGCCACAAATCAATAGTAAAACTAAGCTTGGCGACTTACGAAAAATCGCGAAGGACATTAAAATAGATCACGAACTAGCTATGGAGCTTTGGTCAACCGAAGAGTTTTTGCCCAGACTATTGGCAATCTTAATTATGGACAAAAAACTTCTTTCAGAAGATGTGCTAAATAAGCTTGATAAGGATATGCAGATTCACACATTTGATGAGCGAAATAACTTAATGGATTGGTTAATGGCTAATCAGCTCACCAAGGACAAGGAGACAATTGCATGGATGGAGTCATGGGAAAATAGCCCTTCTGCTCTTCAAAGGCGAGTTTTCTGGTATTATCAAGCACGATTGAGATGGACTGGACAAACACCGCCTGATAACACCGAAGACTTACTATCTGCAATTGAAGCTAATATTACGCTGGAAGAACCGGAAGTACAATGGGCTATGAATTTCACCGCAGGCTGGATAGGCGTTTATGATCAAAAGAATCGAGCACGTTGTATTAAACTTGGTGAGAAAACGGGTCTTTATAAAGATGAAATGGTATCAAAGGGATGTACTCCCAATTATTTGCCGGAGTTCATTGCGATTGAAGTTAACAAACGACATAATAATTAGTTACCTTTCGATAGCTCCATGAAGACAGGCTGCCGGGTATTAAGGGACCAAGAAGAGGTTGGGACAAGAAGCCAAAGAGGTGGGAAATGCTGCGCGCCTGACCGCTGCATATGTTTTCTCCATATCGAAATGACCTCCGGTATAGTAATTTGCTTCGACTCATCGAAATAGAAAGCGCATTCATGAATGGCGGCAACCAATACAATGATCAGAGCATACGTGACAAACAACTGATCACGTCACATTACTCCTTAATTCGCCTTATTCATCGAGGCTGTCTTCCGTCTCCACGCCTTCTGCGATTCCCCTATAGCTTCCCGGTGTTCTGCCTGTGTATTTCTTGAACACTTTCGAAAAGTAATGTTTGTCCTCGTAGCCAACCTGCTGACCGATCAGGCTGATGGTCAAATACTGCTCGCTCTCCAGCAGCTTCTTTGCCTCGCGAATGCGTATCTCGTGCAAATAATTGACAAAGTTCGAGCCCGTTTCTTTTTTGAATAAGCTGCTAATGTAATTCGGATGAAGATTCACGAGATCGGCCAGCTTGTCCAAGGAAATATCCTCCATAAAGTTCTCCTCCATATAAGAAAGTATTTTTTGGGCATGATGCCGATACTCGGATTCCGTTGCGGCGGCACTTGGCAGTTCTTCCCGAACACGATTAAGCAGAATGGCAATTTCGTCCCTATCTATCGGCTTTAGCAAATAATCGATGACGCCGCAACGCAATGCCCTGCGAACATATTCGAATTCGTCGTAACCCGTCAGAATAATGAAACGGTCGCAAAGTCCGCTTTCCCTGGCCTCCTCAATGAGCTGGAAGCCGTTTTGCTCCGGCATATGAAGATCCGTGATCATCACGTCCGGCATATAGGACTTCATCTTCTCGATTGCTTCTCTCGCGTGTCCCGCAGTCTGCACTTCCGTACAGACCGGTGCGACTTCCTTAACGACTTTCACCAATCCGCCCAGAATCAATGGCTCGTCGTCCACAATGAGAATCTTCATCCTGCGTTCACCGTCCTTCTTGTCAAATATAGAGTAAATACCGTGCCTTTGCCGAGTTCGCTTTCGATTTCGAGCCGCGATGATCCGCCATAAAACGATTTGACTCTGGCTGCAACGTTGTAGAGCCCCCAACCGCTTTCACCTTCTTGTGGAATGCCGGCGTCGCAAGCGTCCAGCCTGCTTCGTATCTCCCTCAGTCTCTCCGGAGGAATCCCTACCCCATTGTCTGAAATGACAATCCGTACCTCTTCCATCTCCTCATAGGCCTCCATTCGGATTCGAACGTGCCGCAGAACATTCGAGACGCTGTGGACGATACAGTTCTCAATGAGAGGTTGCAAAATAAATTTAGGACATGGCATGCTACTAGCGTCTAACATAACCGCAAAGTCGTAAGTCAGTCGTTCCTGCAGACGTTTCTTGTGAATATTCAAATAAAAACGAATGATCTCTATTTCTTTGTCCAGCATCGTCACATCCTTCCCGGTGGTAAGGCTGTAACGCATCAGCTTGCCGAACCAGAACGAAATATCGGCAACCTCCTTGTCATTGTTCGTTTCGGCGAGCATTCGGATCGTTTCCAGCGTATTGTACAGGAAATGCGGCTTAATCTGCGCCTGTAGTACCCTATAGGCTGCTTCTTTATTTCGCAGCTCCGCCCGGTGCACGTTATTAATTAATTTCTCCATGCGATCAATCATGTTATTGTACGTGACGATCAGGAAACCGATTTCGTCTTGTTTGCCAGGTCTTTCTAATTTTACGATCATAGGCTTCAAATTCCCGTCGTTGACGGAGCGCATATGCCTTGCCATCTGAAGAATTCGTTTGGCTATGAACGAAGCCAAAAAGTAATAGGATACCGAAAATATGGTCAAGAGCCCCACAATCACGGCCACGATAACCATTTCCTTTTCTCTGATTGCGTGAAATACATCGCTGATTTGTCCGACAATAACGACGCGAACATCCAACTCTTCCAGGTACATTTGGTTAACTATCGTTTTTCGATCAATGAAAGAAGAGGTCTGCGGATTCGAATTCACCAGCCGTAATATTGGCTTGACTTCTTTTAATAATTTTTCGTCGGTAAGCAGCGAATTCCCCGTCTCCGATAGCAGGTAAGCCCTCCAATTGCCTTCTACGCCAGCCGCTTGGTAAAATTTCCTCAACAACTCGTCTCCGGCGTGAATCTGCAGGATACCGATCTTTTCCGTAATCAACGTATTATAGAGGCTTTGCAAATAAACAAGCTCGGATTGATTATCGTTCCGATAAAGAATCGTCCATTGGCCGCTCCCTGGCTTCAGCGATCGGACAATGTTCCCCACTTCCGGATCCATGCTGGATACTTCAAGAAACTGCTCTGGAATGGGCATCACGTGATCTTTCATTTTGTAGATCATCAGCGAGCTGATTTCCTGATTAGCAAACATCGACTGGGTGAAAGCGGGACTGATATAGCGAAGATAAGCATAAACGCTTTCCTTGTCGGAATGGTATTCTCCGTCCAAATAAGCGGTGACGTAGGGGTTGTATTGCAGCACCCGATGCACCGATGCTATTCGGGTCAGATCCGCTTTCATGTTGGCGTATGCTTGTTCCAATATTTTTTGACGGCTTTCTACAAATTGCTGCGACAGATTGTCGTATATGAACGAGTACATATAACTTCCAAGGGCAATCATCGGGATTAGAATCAAAACGACATATCCCCATATCATTTTGAGTACGATGCTCATGACGTTCGAACTCCTCCTGATGACGGCGCGGTAAGCGTTCCCGTGTTCTTGCAAAAATACCAATAGAGGCGCCTATGCGCCTCTACCAGCTAATCGGACATTACTTCAGCAAATCCTTTTTCTCCTGATACGTTTGGTTCGCCCAGTCTGTCAACTTCTGAAGCCCGATATTCTCAGCATTTTTTACCAAGGCTTCATAGTTTTGCACGGCTTCCTCCTCGGTTTTCGCCAAATAAATTTTTACCTTCTCGTTCCTGATCATATCGTCTATCTTTGTCTTGATCGTTTTCTCCGAAGAATCCGGCTTCGTTTGGATCATACCGACGGCTGGTTTGGAGGTTTTGATTTCTTTTAGCTCCATCAATGCCTGAGTCGTTTGCGTACCTGGTTTATATCCCAGCATCCCCTCTGTGATGCCATCGTTGTAGAGGTACCACCACTTGATTCCGTTGCTATTTACGAAATCAGCGTCGGACGGATCATATTTTAGGTTTGGATAACCTTCCTCATTCCAAGTCCAATGCTCGCCTTCAACCCCGAACATAGTCAATTTTTTGCCCTCATCGCTTGCTAGGTACTGCAAAAATTGGATAGACTTCTCTGGATTTTTGTTGTTTTTGGTAATGAAGGTTCCGGCGAAGCCAAGCCCCGTGCCTACGACCTTCGCATCTTTCGATAATGCCGTAGGCAGCATTTTGAAGGAGAAATCTCCTCCGTCGTTATTAATGGCGATGTTGTCCTTGTCCGCCGTGCTTACCGTTTGACTGTGGGCGAACGCTTTGCCGCTCGTCGCATATTGATCGTCGATCAAGTCATTGGCATGAGCGAAGTTCTCGGCTTGTATATAGCCGTTGCGATAAAGGCTGTTCATGAATTTGAAGAAATCTAGCATTTTGGGATGCTTGAGGTAATATTCGATCTTTCCGTCCTGTTCGTACCAATTCTCAAAGTAAGCATCGATGCCAAACTGAATGATAAAATATTGTTCGATCCAGTTTTTGTCCATCACGAGCGGTACCGTATCGGGATACTTCTCCTTGACCATGGCCAAAACGTTCGTGAAATCCTCCAACGAGGCGATCGTAGGATTTCCAAGCTCCTTCAGGATGTCTTCCCTCACGGCAATGCCGGGGTTGCCGTCGCTGCCGACCGCGTATTTGTTCTGCTCCAATTCCGCTTGCGTGGCGAAAGAGTTCCGCACCGTGTAGAAATGGCCGTCATCCATCGTGTGAATTCCGATTCTCGTGTCGTCGATTTTAAAGTCCGGCGCGTACTTTTCGATTAATTCATTCCAGGGATACGACAATTTGGAATCGGACAGGCGATCAATTTGGGCATAAGTAAAAATGAGATCCGGCAAATCGCCGGAAGCAATCATCAGTGGAAGCTGTTTGTCATCCGTTGCGACCGTCACGTTTAATTTAACTCCCGTCATTTCGGTTATTTTTTCCGCTACCGGACCTTTCCATTCCCGGACCGGATACCATGGCATGTCGATAAATAACGACAGCTCTTCGATTTCTCCCCCCTTCGCCGATCCGCCGCCGGAGTCGGACGCTTGCGGGTTACCGCTGTTCGCGCCGTTGCCGCTGCATGCCGACAGCAATGACAATACTAGAATAACCGCTACAGATGCCGTCAGAGTCTTTTTAAACTTGCCTTGATTCAAAACAACCCCTCCTATGATTTGTATTATATATTAAAGCAAAAAGCTTTAATAACAAGCCGGCGGCATCAGCCCTTGACGGAGCCAAGCATAATGCCATGTATGAAAAACCGCTGCAGGAACGGATACACGCAAACGATCGGTGCGATTGAGACCACCATGGCGGATAGCTGCAGGGAATAACTGGTGACGCCGGACGATGCGCTGTTGGCGGCACCGACAGCATCCATCGGCGCATTGCTTTTGTTTATGACCTCCATCATCCGGTAAGCAAGCGTCCGCAAATTGTCGGATTGAACAAAATAAGCGGAGTCCACCCAGGAATTCCATTGGCCAACGCCCATGAATAGCGCCATCGTAGCGATGAGCGGCATCGAAACCGGGAGGATGATGCGATAGAAGGTAACAAATTCATTCGCTCCGTCCATATACGCGGATTCTTTCAGCTCCCCCGGTATTTCACGGAAGAACGAAATGGCGATCAGCAGGAAGAACGTACTTAGCATGGACGGGATAATGTAGACCCCAAATGAATTCAGCAGCCCGACGGAACGCAGCACTACGTAGTAAGGAATCAGACCGCCGGAGAAATACATAGCGAAAATAATCATAGTAAAATAAAACTTGCTAAACAAAAGCTCACGATGCGAAAGTCCATATGCAACAAGGCACGTAAGCAGCACGCCCAGCGCGGAGCCGGATATCGTGCGGACCACCGTCACCAGGAACGCCTTATACCATTGCGGATCGTTCAAAAATGCGGCATAGTTCTCGAACGTCACGTTCCGGGGCCAGAAATATATGCCTCCGAGAAGCGAATCGGTACCTTTGTTAAACGAGAGAATCAAGACATAATAAAACGGGTACAGCATGGCCAGCATGATGACCAACAAGATGACGGTAACAACGCTGTCCATGACAAGATCCTTTTTCCTTTGACTTACATTCATCGATGGATCTCCTTTTCTAAAACAGGCCAGAGCCCGAAATTCGTTTGGCAATGTAGTTACTGGAGAAAATCAGCGCGACGGAGATGACGGACTGAATTAAATCGATGGCTGCCGCATAGGAGAACCTTCCGTCTTTCAGGCCGACCTTGAACGCATATGTCTGTACGATTTCGGAGGTAGGATTGTTGATGCTGTTTCCGAACAGAAAAGCTTGTTCGAAATTGGAGCCGACCAACCCGCCGCCTAGGATGCTTCCAATCGTAAGGATGAGAACAACGACAATCGTGCCTTGCATGCCGGGAAGCGTAATGTGACGAATCCGAGCCAGCCTCCCCGCCCCGTCTATCTTCGCCGCTTCGTAAAGCGACGGGTTAATGCCCGTAATGGCCGCCAGGAATATAATGGTCCACCATCCCATCTCCTTCCACACGGCGCTACCAACGGCCAGCCCCCAGAAATAGTCGGGGTTTGTAAGTATGTCAAGCGGCATGTCGATAAGTCCAAGTCTCAGTAGCGCTTTATTTACAAGTCCGATATCGGTGGACAAGAAGGCGAATGAAATGCCGACGACGACAACCCATGAGATGAAATGGGGCAGGTAACTGACGGTTTGCGCGAATCGCTTAAATGCCCCGTTTTTGACTTCGTTGAGCAGAATCGCCAGCAAGATCGGAGCCGGGAAGGTGAACAACACTTTAAGAAGGCTTAAGGCCAACGTATTCCTGACAATCGTGCCGAATTGGTAGTCGTTAATAAACTCGTCGAAATGCTTGAGTCCGACCCATTCGCTGGTGAAAATCCCAATAATTCCTTCGGATATCGTGTAATTCTTGAAGGCCATGATAATGCCGAACATTGGCGTATACGAGAAAACAATGAGAAAAATCATCCCGATACCAACAAACAAATGAAGCATCCATTGCTTTTTAAACCGCTTCCAGATTCGACCTTGCTCCGAATTAACCGCTTCCATTGCTCGTGAATCCATATTCATGCGATAATCCTCCTTTGCTACAAGTCTATATGTTCGGGACAGCACCCAGATAGACGACATTCTTAAGAAAGCGTTGTCATTTTTGAAGATACCATCGTTCAAAACGTAACGTACTCGCCCGTCGAACAAACCAGATGAAACAAGACCGTTGACTTTGGCATGTGCCATTGTCAACGGTCTTAGAATTTCACTTCTATTCTTAGCTTCGGGGCTTTGCTGTTTAATCCATGATTTCTAAAGTGATCTTGTAAACATAGATGCCCTTTTGGATTTTATATTCATCGTGAATATTCTTGGTCCAACCGTTGTCTCCGCCAAGACCTGCATGTTTATAATCGATATGAAGGAAAACGGAATCGGATGTGCCAAGCTCGTCTTCATAAGCAGCATTGTCATACTGTCTGATGCTGTATTGATGAATATCAAAATGGAAGCAACCTGCCGAGGTAACTTTTACCTTGCGATCATCCGCGGACATTACTAAATAACGGACATCTTCCTTGCCCCCGCATGCAACCGGCACGATGTAGGGAACATGTTGTTCTTCAACAGAGCTTTCATATATACCGACGAAGGCAGACGTTTTACGGTCCGCATAGTTTTCCCATGGCCCGCGGCCATACCATTTGATATTTTTCCAGGCAGCAGAGAAGGTAAAACTTAAACCGATTCTCGGAATCGTATCGACATTGGCATTATTCACGACAGTGTTGGTAACTTCAATGCCTTTACCGCCAATCGCATAGTCAGTTCGTGTTTCAATGCAACCATGATACAGAGCATGAACCTGAATGATTACGGAAGCAGGTGCTGAATATACCCGGATACGCTTGATCTCTTTCTGATTGGAGTCCAGCCCGAGGCTTCTCCAGTCATCCGCATAGTTAAGCGTCTCGCCATGTATACCGGCGTCGATACCCGTTGGCGGGCGATAGAAATTGTTAGCTCCGCCCGTAAAGTAGTCCTGGTTATTGTATCTCACATAAACGAACTCTGCCGTTTCTTTCGAGAATATCACGTTCGTATTTTCATTATGAATATGAATTCGCTCTGCGTTTTCTTCATATACCAGGCTTCCGCTTTCAATATCTCCGGTATGTGTTTCATAAACAGAATCATTCAGCTCGATCTGACATGCATAAATACAGGTTCCCTTATTTGCATAATAAGTGTACTCATTAAGATAAGCATAGAAATTTAGGAACGCTTCTCCAAATACCTTGGTTGGATCGTATGGCGCCTGAACACTGTCCATCGATCCGGCCGGCGTGCTCAATTTAGGCAATGTACCGTTTTCGACAACCTTCCCGTCGCAAACAAGCTCCCAACCGATATCCAGGTGGCTTAAGTCTCGATGCGTATAATGATTATAAATTCGATAACTTTTGTTACCCGGAACATAATAAGGCCGTTCAAAGTAATCGATCTGGACGGGAGCCTGAACATATTTGATTTCATTGGCAGCCGGTTTCGGCGTTAAATCCGGAAATACAATGCCGTTCAGGCACATATCGGGCGCTGCATCCATAATCTCTTCCTTGAACGCTCCGCCATATACATATTTTTTGTTCCCGGATTCATCATGCTTAACAAGCGCTTTATCCTGGAAATCCCAAATAAAACCGCCCTGAAACCGCGGGAATTTATGAATGAGGTCCCAAAATTCCTTGAAATTTCCGTTGCTGTTGCTTTTCGCGTACGCATATTCGCACATAATAAACGGCCGCAAGTCTTCGCTATCGGCCATGCAATCCAGAATCCAATCCTTCTGAGGATACATGGGTGCGACGATATCGGTAATATTGGCCGGAGGATTCAAGGACTCATACTGGACATATCTTGTTTTATCATATTCCTTAATCCAGCCGTACATTGCGGCATGGTTCGCTCCGTAACCGGATTCATTTCCAAGAGACCATAGAATGATCGAGGGATGATTCTTGTCTCTCAACACCATCCGTACTGCACGTTCCATATAAGCATGCGTCCATTCGGGAGATGCGCTCAACTGGCCGCCGATGCCATGGGTCTCAATATTGGCCTCATCCACGACATAAATGCCCAGTTCATCACAGAGGTCGTACCATTCGACTGCATGCGGATAGTGACTCGTTCTTACCGCATTGATATTTAGCGATTTCATGATCTTGATTTGCTCACGCATATATTCCGGCGATACCACGCGCCCCGTTTCGGGACAAAACGCATGAAGATTGGTGCCGCGGATGATGAGACGTTTGCCGTTAATTTTCAATATCCCGTTCTTATCGATGTTAACTTCGCGGAAGCCGACATTTGCACTCTCGATATCAACGACATTTCCGTCAGGGCCGATCATTTCCAATACCAATCTATAGAGGTAAGGTATTTCGTCGCTCCACAATTGGGGACTCTTAACGGATTGTTTGACCTTCGCCACAAAGATCTCTTGCAGGTAGGCTCTGCAATCCGCAAATTTCGGCGTTTCAAATTGCGTAACCAATTTTTGCTCGTGATCATAAAGAGACAGGCGCACACGAGCTTCCCCGTAACAGCTTGCTTGATTATTGGGATAAACCGTCACGGCTAATTCGGCATTGTCGTAATCTCCCAAAAAGTGTGTTTCGATTTTATAATCATGAATGCGCATTCGCGGTTTTGCGTAAATCAGAACATCTCTGTAAATCCCCGATAGATGCCAGTAGTCCTGGTCCTCCAAATAAGTGCCGACTCCAAATCGCATCACCTGTACGGCTAAATGGTTCTGTCCCATTTGGATGTAATCCGTAATTTCGAAAGAAGCGTTAAGCTTGCTGTCCTGCGAATAACCGACGAGCTTCCCGTTTAACCACAAATAAAAACAAGATTCCACGCCGGCAAAATCGATAAATAGATCTCGGCCGTTAAAATGTTCCGGAATTTCGAAATTTAGGACATAGCATCCGGTAAGGTTATCCTCTGGCACATAAGGCGGATTCAACATAAATTCATCTTTCTGCAGTTGAATTTCATGACGGGAGTCCGCCCCCTTCCGTGCAAAGGGATACTTGATATTGGTATAAATAGGTTTTCCGTATCCGGAAAGCTCCCAGTTGGAAGGAACAACGATATCATCCCAATGGGAAACGTCATATTCAGTTTTATAGAACTCATCGGCTACAATATCTGGAGACGAAAACAACTTAAATTTCCACGATCCGTTTAAGCATTTTACGTATTTTGACGTTCTGCGGTCGCCGCTTAGCGCTTGTTCTAAGGTTTCGTATACGCCGTAAGGCTCATGCATAGGGTAACGGTTCTTTTGAGCGACATGCGGATTCTCCCAGTCTCTGTTCAGCTTCATACGTTTCGAATAGCCTCCCTGCAGTTGTTCTAATTGGTTGTAGTAAAAAATCGATACCCTTATAATATATGGAGTAGTCTTCATATAAAATGTTAAGTCTGGCAATTCATTTATCCATTTTGGTAGGTGTAGCGACGATATGAATTACGACGAGATAAAGGAAAATGATGTCGCATACCGGTGTATCGGCGGTGATTTCGACCAAGGCATTTTGTCGTGCGGCTTTATGAGAAAAAGAACGGCAGACCGTTCCCAGTATGACTTTAAGATCGGATATTACAGCTGTTTTTTGATCCTGCAAGGCAGCGGACGATTTATCTCACGGGACGGTACCGTTATTCCGATGCAAGCGGGGGATCTGGTTCAGCGTTTGCCCGAACGATTGCACTCCACCGAAATCGAGCCAAATGGGGAATGGATAGAGTTTTATATTAGCGTAGGTTATCCAGTCTATGATTACTTGAATACGCTTGGACTTATAAATTCCGATAAGGAGGTGCAAGCAACGCAGGTTACGGGCGATTTTGTTTTTGATTTCGTTGCATTGCTAAAAAACCTAAAAGGCGCTTCAGATGAAAAGCTCCCCTATTTGCTGATGCGAGCGCAAGAGCTCATGATCCGATTGCACGGCAGCGTTCATTATACGCAAAGAGAGCACAATGATCCTAGAGTATCGAAGGCTTGCCAACTAATCTGCGGCTCCAACGATATCCATTATGATATAAAGGAAGCTGCGGCAGCCGTAAAAATGGGCTATGAGAATTTCAGGAAGTTATTTAAAGCCGCGACCGGGGTTTCCCCTCACCGGTATCACATTGAACATATAATCAAACAGGCAAAAATGATGCTCCTCTCCGGACTCCCCATCAAACACGTAGCCGATAGTCTTGGTTATGCGGATATTTATTCCTTTACCAAACAATTTACGAAATCGGAAGGAATGCCTCCAGGACGTTACATCCGTAACCGGCTCAGATGACAAATAACCCCCACCTGGCGGCGGGAGCGAGATTCAACCTATAATCCGAATTGTTCATACTTACGCATTCAAGACCGCCCGGCTTTGGGCCGGAATGATCAGTCGAGGCAATCTAATTTTGTTTGGTATCAAATACATATTAGTGTGCCTCTTCATTCCCGAAGGAAAGACGGGCAAATTGATATACACCATTGCTCCAAACTTGAAAATCATGGACCCCGTCCTTAATTAGAACGCGGTAAAACCTATCGAGGTAATCCCCGCCAAAATCAGCGAGTTGGTCGATCGATTTGGCGTAGCAATCGATCGATACGCTGTCGGCGTCTCCGCATGTCATATACAGCAGTCGAAGCCTATGGCCATTTGATGCGATGCTCGCACCCAAAAACTTGCCGTTGCTCGAAGTAGGCGCGTTAGAAAAAGCGCCTACATAAGCGAACAAATCGGTCATGCCGCGCGCAGGAACTGTCTCGACAAGCCCGTTGCTCCATTCGCCAGCCATTCCGGTAATAGCCGCAGAATCGCAACGAAATCCGCCTAGGATTAGATTCAATGCCTGCATCCCTCCCATGGATAAACCTGCGATTGCCCTGTGCATACGATTGTATTCGACTGCTTCAGGAGCTGTCTCTTGTATATTCGCATACGTCTTGAATTCAGATTCAATAAACGGGATCAAATCGTACCGGAGCTCATAATCAAAATAATAGAACCCGAGCATATTAGTCCCTTCGGAATTGAAGGTACGATCCGTCCAGTCTTGCGAGCTTCTTCCATTTGGCATCACAACAATGACCGGTTCGATATCTCCATTCGCAATAAGATTATCCATCATATTGCATAAGATAGAATGCCCGCCCTCACTCCCGCTTCCGAGTAACCACTCATGTTGATCTCCACCTACTCCGTGCAGCAAATACAGCACATTATAACGGGTATCCGCATCTCTTTTGTCGTAGCCCGCAGGCAGATAGACGCTGCAGCTTTTCATGATGGCCTGTCCGCTAATTGTGGCTCTTCCCGCCTCCAAAGGATCGATCTGACGATTCGTCACGAGCTGGCGCGACGGATTTATATAGTTGTTTACAGGATAAAAAAGCTCTCGTACTATTCCTTGCTTGCTGCTCTTGGCAGCCTTCATGTACGCAGTGGGAATTCTCGTATTTTCTAAATTCTTCATCGTTTATCCTCGCTTCCTCTCCGCATTTGGTAATAAAGATCATATATTAATATCGTGATTATATTACAATATTGTTGAATTTGCAGTGTCATCGGGAGTAAGAAGCTGGAGCGATTGGATTAGTTATGAGGGGAGTCCGGTGGCGACAGGAAAGAGGGGAAGAAGTAAACCCGCGTCAGACGCGGAATGGAGGGCTGTGACAGGTTGCCGGTGGGCGACCTGTTGCAGCCCTCTTCGGGTTCTCGTTCAACAGCTTGCAAACAAGAACCCAAGGAGAAAAGTGGGTTCAATCTAAGGAAGCCAAGTCAATCGAAATGTGGTTGAAGTTAAGTGTCAGCAGGATTGGCATGCCCCACATCTTGTCGGAAAGCCTCCCATGTCCGATCCGTTCTTCGCTGAGCTGAACGGCGCGGGCTGCTTCGCGGTGGAGCCGTCCTTTTTCAGTCAGCACATATTCGGGCAAGAGACGGGTGTCGCCTCTCTGACGGAGAAAGATGGAGGAGCAAGCCATCCTCGACCATCTTCTTCAGATTAGCGCTGAGCCGGGAGGGGGCAATGTTAAGCTTGTTCTGGAGGGGCGTGAACCGGCCTCCATTACCTTCAAGCGCTAACAAGATGGGCATCGTAAACATTCAAAGGTTTTCGGAGTTCTTTTTTAGCGTCAACCCTGCGCAGGGCTGGTCTTCATTTCATAGATTTTTTGGAGCGTATGGACATGCTTCGTCTTCTCGTCATCGTCCTCCGTGTGGAGATACGACTCCACAAGCCTGTACCCGAATACGAGAAGGATCATCTCGTAGACGCAACGATCGGCGATAGGGGGTGCATCCGCATACTCCGAAAAGCCTTTGTAATACGCGGGGACACATCGCTGGTAGTATTCGACCATGTGATCGATATCCGCTTCATCCGCAATCAGGCTTGCGAGATCCTCGCCCAGATAGCCCCATCCGGATGTATCCCAGTCGATGAGCGCGATTTTCCCGTCGGCATAGATCAGGTTGGTCACCCAGAAGTCCCGGTGGCATAGCACGAGGGGCAATTTTTCGATGCGGGCGAGTATCTCGTCTGCGTGCTCATCGATGTCGATCAGCATTTGCCGTACGTGCTGCGGGAATTCGCAGTCTTCCGAGCGTATATAATCGTAGACAACCGGCCATGACCGGTAATGCAAATACGTATTCTTCATGAGATCCGCATGGCTCAGGTTGGTCAGGCTCTGCAGCACAGCGGGCTGCTCCGCATACAGCTTGCCTTGATAGCGTCCTAACTCCAGCGCGGCCTGTTCATACATGTCACCAGTCAAGTCTAAACCGGTTACGCCATCGATATATTCCAGCCACAGCTGGAATTCATTTTCTTCGGCATTGACCTCGGCGTGATAACATGTCGGCCAGCGGAAGGCATCCGAGAACGTCGCTCCCAAGTCAGACGCATAGAGATCATATTCCCGGCGCCATGAACCCGGATCGCCGTAACGCTCCCATTTCTTCTGGATTTTCAGCACGATACGGTACGGCAATTTTTCGCCGTCCGCTGATTCCGCGATCCCCGTTACCAGGTACACAATTCCCACAGTTCCGCCCTGTAACGGCATGGTTTGGCAGTCGGCCGAGATGATATCCGTCTTGAACCTTTGGCTTAAGGCATAGATCAGCGTTTCGAGATTCATATTTATTTCTTCCATCCTCCATTTTTTTTCGTTTGTTTGCTAACCATGGCGATCGTTTTGCACGGTTTTGGTATAGCCTGCGGCATGCCCCGAGTAATCCGCGCTTGACCGTGAAGCGCTCGCGTCGAAGCTCCGTCACAAATCCGTCATGGTATTTTGTTTGCTCCTTTAATGTTGTTTTTTGGAAGCAAAAATGCCACGGACAAGCAGCCTCTAAAGAAGCTGCTGTCGCGCGGCGTCAGGACGCAAAAAAGATACGACCTTCATCGTATCCGGCAAACAGCAATATTCACGAAAGGTTACTTTGGATGGCATAGCAAATAATACGGGCGTTTTCCCGCTTCATTCGCGTATGCCTGCTATTCGGTTTAGGACCAAACCACCATATAAGTAGTTGTCATTAAAACACATCTCCCTTCGTGTCAGGAACTTGCTTATCGACAAGCCGTCTATAAAATAACCTATTTTGGCAAAAAAATCAATGCCGGAAAGCGCAGATTATGAACAAAGGCTACCGGAACGATCGGCGGCTTTCTTTTACCTGACTGGCAGGATAGCTCAATAAAGGAACTTTACTTAAAATTGTCTTGTTCGGAGTGGATCCGTCAATATTGATGCTGATCAGGATAACAGATGTGACCTTTGGCTTTTTTTTCTATCAACTCTTTGGAGGCAGGAAAATGTTAAAAGCATATTGGAAAAGATAATGGCGCTTCAGCCTTGAAAGTCAAGAAAAGATGTCAAAATTCCCAAGAGCTATGGAGCAAAGATTTTCAACCGGAAACCTCATTGCGCTAACGGGCAGTATAACTTCCAACGAAATGATGTACACTTCATTTATGCAAAAAACTTTCTAAAATTTATTTTTGATGAGGAGGAAATATGGAATTAGGAGCATTTTCTATAAGCTTAAGTGTAAAAGACATTAATCAATCAAAATCATTTTATGAAAATCTAGGATTTCAAGCCTTAGGCGGAGATATTGCCCAAAATTGGCTCATTATGAAGAATGGAAGTACCGTTATTGGTCTATTTCAGGGAATGTTTGAAAAGAACATTCTGACGTTTAATCCAGGTTGGAATGAAAATGCCGAAAATCTTGATTCGTTTACAGATATCCGAGACCTTCAAAAGCAGCTTAAAGCAAAAGGAATGAAGATGTTGTCAGAAGCAGATGTTACAAGCGAAGGGCCAGCAAGCTTTACTATTGAAGATCCTGATGGTAATACCATTCTGGTAGATCAACATAGATGAAGTAAAACATACCTAACGGATACGATAGTGAAATGATTATGACAGGAGCAGGCGCCGCGGCGACCTGCTCCTAATCGTTGAAGTCCTCAAATTGGAGGGATAATAAACTATGCGGTACTTTTTCAAGCTAAATGCCTTGGGCCCTTCACGATCATCGGTTTGTTGCCGGTGGTCGTGACGATGGTTGCCAGATTGTTCACGCCAAGATCAATCGCCATCATCTGTCCTTGTTCCGCTTGCTTCTTGGATAAGAGAAGACCAGTTCCACGACATACTGTCCATGACGGGGAACGTCTCGCACTTGCATAAGTTTTCCTCCCACGCAGCCCGGCAACAAGGCCTCACTCTAGAACTTGGAGTCGGTCGTTCGTTTCTTGCGCAGCGGCCAGCTTCCGTTGCTTTCGCTTCTCTGCTTTTCGTTTGCGCTCTTCGTACATGTCGCGAACCCAATCTTCGACCGGCGCTTTCCAACGTTGGCTCGCCGAAGGAATGTTCTTGATCAGGCTCAGCGGATTGAGGCCCATCTCTTTGGCCATTCGCAGGGCTTCGTCGCTGAGACGGCACCGGAATTTTGCTTCCTTCCACTGCTGTTCGATCTTTTGCTTTTTCTGTATGCTAGCCATTATGTTGGTCCCCCACAGTATTTCTTATATTTCTTCCCGCTACCTCAATCATTTCCAATCATTGATGCATGTAGTTTATACTATTCGTAAATAGATGTATAGGACAAGTATGGGGGGCGAAACAGATGCGTAAGGAAAAACAGGAAATCCAGCAGGAGGACTTGCTATTAATGCTGGATGCGGCAGACGAAATTGTCGGGCGAGCGGGACGGTCGATGCTGGCGAAGCTGCTCAAGGGGTCCCGCGACAAGAAGCTCTTGACGCTGGGGTTGGATCGGGCGGCAACGTACGGTTGCTTCAAGTCGCTGACGCTGGAACAAATTACGGATCGCGTCGACTGGATGATCAAGAACGATTATCTGGCGATCCAATTCGATCGAGACATGCCGCTTCTCGTCTTTACTGAACGGGGCTGGGACATCCAACGAGAACAGACCGCGGAGCACCTGCTGCAGCAGTGGAACGCATGGGTGGAGGCAGGGGTGACCGATGTGGATATGTCCTACTTAAAAGAGCGGAATCGCGGTATGATTCTGTTGTTCTTACAGAAGGCGGCCGACGCGAGGGACGCGCGCTTCATCCCGTTGCTGAAGCGATGGGAGGCCGTGGACGTCAAGAAAGTGAAGCAAGCAATTCGGGAGGTCGTGAATGCGTTGGAACAAGGCTCGAGCGTTCCGATTCAGGTAGAGGGGGTGCCGACTTCCTATTATGCAGCAGGGCCAACTATGATGGAAGCTCGGGGTCCCGAACGGTTGAAATGCTGGGAGTGCGGGACCCGATTCGAGTGGTCGGTGGAAGAGCAAGACTCATTCCGCATGCGCGGCTGGGAGCCGCCCAAGCGATGCGAGCCCTGCCGCGAGCTGCGCAGAAGGCTGAGGGACAGACTTATGGAGGAGTGAGTATAAGCCGCCAGAATCGTTCCCTAGATTGACGCAGGAATAGACCGCGAGAGGGCAAATTGATTTGCAGGACGGTTGATCATCGTCTCGAAGACGCGTTCGAAGCCGTCATTTCCGTATCCTATGGCTACCATCTGTTCAGCGACGGCTTGGATGGGCAGCAGCCAATCGGCTGGCACGCCTAATTCCTGGCTGCTATTAATAATGTTATCCAGCGCAAATTTGTTAACCGCCAGGTTGGATACGTCCGTGACATAATGGCCTTCATCCAGAATGCGGGCGGCTTCCGAAGTTGTCAGTGAAGGCACAATCAAGTGCTGCAGCCAATTGCTTGCATACGGCAGGAACTCCGCCGCTGTTATATTGGCAGTGCGGAGCAGAGCGTGGGCGTGCAAATAACTGTACCATGCGCCGTACAACATGGTAAGCATCGCCAGATCATACAGAAGAGCCGCACCTGGATCTTCTTTCAGATAGGTCGTGCTTCCCCCCATCACCTTGAGTACGGACTGATAAGTATGGAACAGTTCCTTCCGTCCGCTATAGAGAATCAGCGCTTCCTGCGTTCCGATCAGCGGGGGTACAGTCATGATCGCTCCATCTAAATAATCGATTCCTTTCTCCTTAGCCCATCTGTCTAGATGGCGCGCTTCCTCCGGCGTCCCGGTAGTCAAGTTGACGATGACACGACCGGCAAGCTCCGCTTCCATAGGAATCAGCGTGCTTCTCACGACTTCATATGTCGACAAACAGACCACAATCACTTTGCTAGCGGCAACTGCCCCGGCTGCTGATTCAGCTTGAACGGCCCCGTTGCCGATAAGGCGGTCGGCTTTGCCCGCAGTTCGGTTCCAGACCGTCACATGATGGCCTTCCGCCAGATATGCAGCCGCCAGCGCCAGTCCCATATTACCAAGCCCTATGACGGTTATTGGGATTAAATCGGTTTTCTTCATGTTATCTTCCCCCCTAGATTAAATGGTTTCTTTCCGTGGCACAACGACATATAATTGAAATAAATAACGTGCGAGGAGACCCCTCAATTATGAAAATAAGCGAATTATCCCGTCTTACAAATGTCAGCCCGCGCGCAATACGACATTATGAAGAAAAAGGGTTGCTTACGGCGGGCAGACTTGACAACGACTACCGTGAGTTTAGCGAATCTGCCGTCGATCGGGTCCGATCGATTCAGCTCTATTTGAAGCTGGGATTTACGGCAGATGAAATACGGAGCTTGTTCCAGTGCGAGGTCGCCTCGCCGGATGATTACGAATACTGCGAAGAAATGCAGGAAATCTACGAAGAAAAACTACGGAAGGTGCAAAGCCAGATCGATTCCATGCTGCAATTGAAGCGGTTGCTGAAGCGGCAGGTTGCGCTGACGGCTGCCAGCAAAGAGCAGAAACCACAGATATCCATCCGGCATGCATGATCATCTTGATATGGACACGGCGAACGCTTGCGCTACCGTTCCTTATTCTACGGAAAGGCCTTGTCCCAGACCGCCGTCTACGGTCAATTTGGCGCCTGTCGTGAAGGTAGCCTCGAAGGCGAGGAACAGCACGGCCTTGGCCACCTCCTCCGGCGAGCCATGACGTTTCATTGGCGTAATCTGGTCGCCAAGCTCCTCGAAGGCGGACCGTTCCGATTCCGATAAGCCTGCTACACCCATCGTCGGCGTTTTGATGAAACCGGGACTGACCACATTGACGCGAATGCCCCGCGGCAGCAATTCAGCCGCAAAACCAGAGGCAAATGAACGCAGTGCCGCTTTTGAAGCGCCGTAAACGCTCATTCCCGGAGTGCCGCCTTCATCTGCCACGGATGACGTAATGATGATCGATCCGCCCTCTCGAATGAACGGAGCCAGACGCTGAACCGTAAAGAATGCCCCCTTCGTATTAATGCCAAATGTTTTGTCGTACGTGCTTTCGGTCACTTCCGTGAAAGGTTCGAGCAGCGCGATTCCTGCATTGATGTGGACGAAGTCGATCTCGCCGAACCGTTCGGCGACGTAAGCGCCTAATGCATCAATATCCGCCATTAGAGACACATCTGATTGAATGACGTGTGCCCGTTCTCCCAGTTCCCGCCTCGCTTTTTCTACATTGATCGGATTGTGTCCTGTCAGTATGACCTCAGCTCCCCCCGCCAGCAATGATTTGGCCACCGCCATTCCCATACCGTGCGTACCTCCAGTTATAACAGCCTTCTTGCCCTCATATTCCCTCATGATCTTGTTCCTCCCGTTCACAATATTTGTTGATGTCTTTCTAAGGAGAGTATAAAGGTTCACGCTAGCGTGAAGGTCAATAGCTAATTCGGATATGATCTGAACCGGCTAGCGGTAGTGAAGCCGGCTAATGTTGGAGAACGCATCGCTGACCCGCTTTGATCAAACGTTCAAACAGCATCTCATTCATCACTTCTGGGTAAGAATATATGTTTGGTATACTATCTGTAACGCCTTGGAAAAATCCGAGAGATTCGGGTACCAGCCATTCGATTATCGAAAGAGGGTGAAACGGTTGATACGGGTCCACAAAACGACCTTCAGCACGAGCAAAGCGGATGTAGATCGCCTGTTTGCGTGCAATCGTATTTCGGCAGATGTTTGGAACGACTGTCTGGAGATTGCGCGCGCCTATCATCAGGAACACGGCAAGCGGATCGATCAGACCCAGCTTCAAAAAGCTAACAAAAGAAACGATTCGTTACATAGCCAGAGCATCCAGGCGGTCTGTAGAAATGCAAATGAAAAAGGAGCTGATCGCAATAAATATCTCTCGATTGGACCATTTGGTTTTAACTGTAAAGGATATTGATAAAACATGTGATTTTTATAGCCGGGTATTAGGAATGGAAGTGACCACTTTTGGAGAGGGGAGAAAGGCACTCCACTTTGGACAGCAGAAAATAAACCTGCATGAAGTAGGTAAAGAGTTTGAACCAAAAGCAAAAACGCCCATGCCTGGTACTGCTGATTTATGCTTTATAACAGATACCCCAATTTTAGATGTGATTTATCATTTAGGTAGTTGCGATGTACCTGTTGAAGAAGGTCCTGTAATAAGAACAGGAGCATTAACTCCTATAACATCTGTGTATATAAGAGATCCTGATGATAATCTAATTGAGATTTCTAACTCCGTCGGACCAACATAAACGTCAGATACAGGGGAACAGATAGCGATGCTCTGCTCCCTGATTAGTAATTACCGGGTAAGCAATATAATCATACCTATTGCTACAATACCTAGAACAACTTCCGAACGGAATGGCATCACTTCATGTACACTTTTAATGAAAATCATTCTCGTTGACATTGGTTAAAGCATGTGTTTTAATTTAGTCAGTAACTAACTAAGTTACTTAAATAATAAGCGACTTAATAATCATGAAGTTTCACATTATAAGGAGTGATTGGGTAATGTTTATCAGTCAAGCAAGTTTTGAAGGCCATAAGGGCGTTGAACAAATGATCTTTAATAAGCTCCAAAAAAGTATGAATGAAACTATTGGTGCAAAAGGTCTTGTTTCTGCAGAATGCTGGTCGCGCGAAACTAAGGATAATGTTGAATATGTATTCGTTACAAAATGGGATACTAAAGAGGATTTTAAGTTATGGGTATCCAGAGAAGATCATGTTGAAGGACACAAAGAAATGAATAAATATAAAGGCCAAGAACCGGCGGAAAAAGCTAAAAAGACAATTCGTCAATATGAAGAGGTAATTTTATAATGAAAATTAATAAAAAATATGAACCCTTGCTTTATGTTTTCCTTTCAGCGCTGTGCATGTCGCTTTTTATTTCATTTATATTGGTTTCTATAAACACTGGCTACAACGATGTGTTTTTGAAAACGTGGTTAAGAATGTGGAGTGAAGCTTTTCTATGTGCATTACCTGCTGCTTACTTTTTTCCGAAGGGAATACGGAAGCTATTGAAAGCAATTACGTTTTCAACTGAGGAAGGAAGAGGATAATTCAATGGAGGAGGCTAATAAAGTCAAGCCAATAGAGGAGTTCCAGGATATTTTTGAAAGTGTGTTTCGTAAGTTAAAGAAAGGCAATGAGTTCTTTCCCAAAACCGACTACAAACTTGCTGCAGGGCACATGTTTATTCTTTTACATCTTTACAAAAAGGGAAGTTGTACCGCTTCTGATATTTCTTCATATCTAGGTATTACTTCAGCAGGTGTAACTGGTCTTACTGACACCCTCGAAAAAAATAATTTAATAAACCGCAACCGATCTGAAAATGACAGAAGAGTTGTCCACCTTTCACTCACCAATAAAGGTGAAAAATTAGTTGAGCAAGTTATGAGTGCGAGAGTAAACTTATTTGTTCAAGTCTTTAAGGACTTTGAAGAGAAAGAAATCGAACAAATCACTAATGTTTTCAAAAAGTTAGATAGGATCTTGACCAATAATAACCCGTTAAACTAGCGGGGAACGATAGTATCATAACAACAGGCTACCGGCATCATCGGTAGCCTGTTGAGGGCAGATTACATTAATGAAGCCCGGATCAACTAATTAGGAATGAATGATCGAAGGCGTTATTATTTTCGATTTCTACTATAACCATCTAGATAATGATTCATTGTTGCAATAACATCTTGTTTAACTTCACGTTTGAGTCCATGAAGTCCGTTCTTATCGATAAAGTCAATAACACAAGATTTTTGAAATCATTAAAATTCCTGATTGGCGTTTTTTTCGCCATTTCGGTCAGATATGCAATTCTTTTCTCATACTCCCGACAAAGCATGCTACAAAACAATGCCTCTTTGACTAGACGAATGGGCGCGGATGTTAAATATGATGATAAATTTGATGTGTTATTTTACGAATAATACGGGTATAATGGACATAGTGAAGAAAGGAGTTGTTATGATGCCCAATATAAAGCCCATTTCTGATTTGAGGAACTATAACGAAGTTCTGCGTGATATTGCCGTTGATGAGCCTGTTTTTTTGACCAAAAATGGAAGAGGACGTTATGTACTCGTAGATATAGAGGAGTATGAAAAAACACAAGCAACCATTAAGTTATTGTCCAAACTATCCGAAGCTGAAACTGCTGTGAAAGACGGGGATTGGCTATCATCGGAAGATGTGAAAAACCGTTTAGGAGTCTAGGTTATGTACAGAATTCGGGTTAACCCCCTTGCATTTCAAGACTTACAGGAAATCAAAGCCTATATCGCCGAGGAACTTTGTCATTTGGAGGCTGCGGTGAGTGTCGTAAAGATGATCATCTCACGTTATGAGCAGTTGAGGGAATTTCCGTTGTTAGGCAAAGAATTGTCTGCATTAATTAACGTGAAAACAGATTTTCGCTACCTCATAAGTGGCAATTATCTCATATTTTACAGAGTCGATGTCGAATATGTTTCCATCTATCGCATACTTTATGGCAGGCGGGATTACATGCGAATCCTGTTTGGTGAATTACAGGACGATGTTGAATAATCAATGATTATTCCAATAAGACAAACACCACGATACTGCAGCGGTGTGGAATATTGTATGAATACGCTAAAATTAGTTTCATAAACAGGCCAGGACGAGGTTGCGCATTAATTGGCAACCTCGTTAAGCTATTGGGCAGTTTTCTTTGAAATGGTACGAAGGAAGGACAGTTCTAACATGGAACACGTGTCAAATGTAGATAAGCAGGAATCAATAAAATCTTTGCAATCGACAATCAGTAAACTAGAGAATGCCTTGTCTCAGATGACTCGCGATGGCGCAAGTACTACTCTAGTAAAGAAACGACTCAAAGCTATTTACATCGGCTCAGCTATGCTAGAAAACGTTTGGAATCAAAGCCCCCATCATTATACCCAGGAAGATTTAGCAGAGGCTCGCAATGTTATTACTGGTTTATTCTCATCAATTGAAAACAGTTATGCTAAGTCAAAGACTGGTAGTCCCCAAAGAACACTTCTGGAAAGAAGAATTAAAGCATTAGAACTAGCTGTTCAAGCGATCGACAAACTTTCCATTAATAACTCATAATGTAAACGAAACACCACTAAGCTAACGGGAGACCGATAGTTGAATAAATACCCCGATGCTGCCGGCATGATCGGCAGCATCGTTAAGCTATTTGGGCAGGATAGCGCAACAATACCTATGTCTACTGCGTATTAGGTTATAATTGGGAAGCGAATAATAAGGGGGGATTATCATTATTCTAATTTTATTTGGTTTCTTAATTTCTTTCATTACCGTTATATTATTTTTGATATTATGTGTTAACATAATAATTTCTTTTATTAAAAAGAGGGCTTTTCCTAAAAAATTGATGATTGCAACGTTGTCAGGGGTTGTGTTGGCATCTTCAATCTATTTTTATGAGATGTACTTTTTTACATTTAGTGATATTGATAGAGAATCCACCCAAAAGGGTTCTGGACCTTTAACATCCCCCACTGAAGAATATACGGCTAATGCTTTTTATGAACTTTATGGTGGTGCAGCAGGTGGTGTTAATGTATGGGTTGAAATAACAAACAATGAGAAGAATAAAGTGCAAATTGTTTATTATAGTGATGCAAAAAGTAATTTTGCTATGGAATGGGTGGATAAGAATACACTGTACATTCTAAATGACGAACCTAATTATCCAAATTCGAATAGAAGTATCAAATTAGAAATCGGTAAAGAGATTTATCACGAAAATGGTTTGGCTTGTAAGAGTTTATTAATGAAAGGCGAATATGAGACTTGCTACCAAAACTAATATCTCTTATCGCGCTAACGGAGAAGTACGACAAGTTCTGCTACAAGCGCCTAAATAGATATTTGATTTTCACTTCATTCAAACAAGCGGACTATTATAATACGGCCATGATACTGGGATGGCAGGATCGAGTAGAAATGATTTCAATCAATTTGATATCTTTGTCAAAAAGGAAGAAAAAGACCTTGCAGAGAAACTAATAAATAACGAAAATCTCCAATCACCTCGATTCAACGAGTAACGAAAGCTCCATGAAGACAGGCTGCCGGATGATCGACAGCCTGTTCAACTATCGGGCAGTGATAATTCAATCACTTTGCGAATAATTAAAGAGTTTTATAATAAATATTACGATTATACGGGGAGTATTAAAAATGAGTACACCTAAACATATCGTTTCTGCAGCGGCAATTGTTGTGAATGAAAAGAATGAATTATTACTTATTAAGGGACCAAGAAGAGGTTGGGAGATGCCTGGTGGTCAAGTAGAAGAAGGAGAATCCTTAAGTCAAGCTGCAATAAGAGAGACAAAGGAAGAATCCGGAATAGACATTGAAATTATCAAATTCTGCGGAATATTTCAAAACGTAGGCAATTCAATTTGTAACACCTTATTTTTAGCGAAGCCAATAGGTGGAGAATTAATACAATCACCAGAAAGTTTGGAGACGGGATTCTTCCCGCTAGACGAAGCACTAAAAAAGGTTGAATGGAAAGATTTCAGAAAAAGAATTGAGTACTGTTTAAACCCTGAAATTCAACCTTTTTGTATGGAGTTTCATGATGAGAAGAATATATGATATCTCAAGAAGCCGCAGGCAACATCTATTATCGAAGGAAGTAAATGGCGCAATCAATGAATCATATTTATGGGGTGATTCGCCGTAAAATTTGGGGCGAGGTGGGATTTTATGGGTTCGCGGTTGATGCATTTAATCATTGGTGAGATAGTTGCTTCTAGCCTTGATGGTATAAAAAACAAGAGAGATTTTTTGATAGGTTCAATTGCGCCTGATGCTGCTTTCTCATTTGAAAGAAAAGTTGCTACCCATTATTTCGAAGGGGACGTGGACAAGAGAACCAGGCAGGTAAATTATCAAAGATACATGGATACATACTTGTCAGACATAAAAGATGACTACTCATTAGGATATTTGACTCATTTAATCGGCGACAACGTGTGGATGGAGTACATCTACTATCCATATGAATTGCAGCAGAAGCAAGAGTTAGACCCGACCTTTTTGCAAAAATGGCACTCTGATTTTAGAAAAATGAATACAAAACTGCTTTGTCATTATAAAATGGGATACCTTAAAGATTGGTTGGAAATTTATGCTCTCCCGAGAGAAATAGAAGATATAACTCGAGACGACTTGCAAAAATTTATTGAAGAGATGTACGGAGATTTTGAAATTATAGAACAAAATAAAAGTTGCGAACTTGAAGTATATAATTATGATGACATCATCGAGTACATAAACTTATCCATATCTAAGGCTATTGCTGTCATAGAAGAAATGATTTTTGATGCCCACGCACGATTACACTAACGGGTACGATAGATGAATGTCTTAAGAGTGACCGCCCCACTGCCAGGTGAACGATCCATTTCTGACTAAATAACCAAAGCCGACCGCCTTTGAAGCGGTCTACTGTGCTGTCGGAGTCGTGTTGGTCGCACGGCTCTTTCTTTAGTTTTATTATAATGGTGTGAGAGTTTATACATGCAATCAGTAATCGTCCAAAGTCTGTGAATTTACAGGCCTTGACATTGCCCTAAGGTGAATGTTGTAGGATGAACATACAGACCACTGCTGGAGGGAGACATTATCTTGCTTACTGTCGGCCATATTGCGCGTTTGTTCGGAGTGACCTCCAAGACGCTCCGGTATTACGATTCCATTGGATTGTTCACCCCGAGTAGAATAGGAGAGACCAATCATTACCGGCTATATTCTTCCGATCAATTACCCGAACTGCGGCGAATTTTATTGCTGCGCTCCATGGGGCTGAGCATTGAAGTGATATTGGAATTGAAACGCGCCGGAACCTTGGATGACGATGACAAGATTATACGACTCCTGCAAGAACGTGCGAACGATATTCAAGAGGAAATCGTGTCCAGCCAGAAGCAGTTCTTTGCCATTCAACAGATGGTCAAGTATATGACGTTAACTGGAGGCATACCGATGGAACCAAAAATTGTGGAGAAAGAGGCATTTACTGTTGTCGGGATGGCATGGAACAGCAAATCTGATGAGGGTGACATTCCCGGGTTGTGGCAGCGATTCATGTCTCGCGAGCATGAAATTCACGGTAAACTTCAACCGTTAGTTTCCTATGGTATTTGCGTGCCTAGCGATAATGAAGAGGAGTTCACTTATGTAGCGGGATTCAAAACCAATGAAGAATCCATCCCGCAAGGGATGAAGAAGATTATTGTACCGGCGCAGCGCTACGCTATTTTCACCCACAAAGGAAATATCGGGGGATTAAGCGAGACGTATGAGCTGATTTACAGCAAGTGGTTGCAGCTTCAAGGTCTCGAGTTGGTCAAGGGCATTGACTTTGAACGATACGATGAGCGGTTTACAGGAACGGAAGAGGAAAATTCGGAATTGGATATTTATATCCCGATAGCGGTGTCGACGGGAGAAGAGGGGAAGAAGTAAACCCGGTCAGTCGCGGAATGGAGGGCTGTGACAGGTTGCCGGTGGGCGACCTGTTGCAGCCCTCTTCGGGTTCTCGTTCAACAGCTTGCAAACAAGAACCCAAGGAGAAAAGTGGGTTCAAACTAAGGAAGCCAAGTCAATCGAAAGCTGCTGAACCGGATGCTGAACTTGCTTTTCCAGCTGATACAGAAATGAGGGCCGAGGTTCCTCCGATATATGCTTACAGACTAGGCCGTCATCATGAAATTGTTGTAAACGCAAGGATAAAATACGCGGAGTAATACCGTCGAGCAATTGACGAATTTCTTGGAATCGCGTGTGGTTGAAGTTAAGTGTCAGCAGAATTGGCATGCCCCACATCTTGTCGGAAAGCCTCCCATGTCCGATCCGCTCTTCGCTGAGCTGAACGGCGCGGGCTGCTTCCCGGTGGAGCCGTCCTTTTTCTGTCAGCACATATTCGGGCAAGAGCGGGTGTCGCCTCTCTGACGGAGAAAGATGGAGGAGCAAGCCATCCTCGACCATCTTCTTCAGATTAGCGCTGAGCCGAGAGGGGGCAATGTTAAGCTTGTTCTGGAGGGGCGTGAACCGGCCTCCATTACCTTCAAGCGCTAACAAGATGGGCAATGTCCATTGCCCGGTCAATTCCCGGCTCAGTCTCAGAACCCGTTCTTCCTGGCTCAAAGCTCAGCAAGTGTTTCGGCAAGCATCAGGTTATGCCCATCGGGATCGACGAAAGTTGCGAGCTTGGCCATCCCGGGGACATGCTCCACTTCACCGACGAACGACACGCCGTTAGCCCCCAGTTGCTTCATTGCATCTTCGATATTCAAGACTTCGAATACCGTCGAAGAGGTTGCGGGTTCAACAGCCTCTGCTACCGAAAATCCAATGACACAATCCTTGGTATTCGTGTTCACCATCGCCATGCCGCTTGACGAATCGTGGAAAATCACCTCAAAACCAAGCTTGCCGGAATAGAATTCCAATGTTTGCTCCAAATTTGCGACACTGTACCATACGGTTACGCCTGATCTGTACATAGAACAACCTCCTGTATGAATATTGATATGATTACTACCGATAATATACCATGTATACTATCGGTAGTAAAGTCGTAAACTGAAATGATATGGTTCATTATGGTGCCAGAACTGCAACCAACCGCCAACGGTCTGCAAAAAGCTGTGGATCAAATTAGAGGGAATAGTGAATTAGAGATATAATGTTGAAAAATTATCGTACGAAAAAACGACTTGCGTAATAGCTACATAACACGTATAATGTGCTTATGGAAGTTGCACTTTAGTGATATACAGGAGGGAGAAGATATGAGTAACGCGTCGCGTGGAGTTCACATTGGTCCCCCTCGTCTTAAAATAGCCATTCACTCCGTTGTCTGGTTAGCTAAAAGTGGCAGTATGCTTAGCAGTGCTACGATAGCGAGTCAAGTCGATTCACATGCTACCTTCCTGCGAAGAGTGATGCAGTCATTAAACCATGCTGGAATTGTCGAATCCAAAGGCGGTCGCGAAGGCGGATATTTATTAAAAAAATCGTCCACGGAAATTACTTTAGGAGATATCTATGAGGCAATAAGCAGCTGTTCTAATGAAGCCGAAGCCGAAGTCGATGTGGATTGTGGAGAAGCTGGAGAACAGTTAGATGTTGAGCTTGAGAAGATTCTCCAAGAAGCCGAAATGAAGACCATTGAGCATTTGCGGAATTACACGATTGCCCAATTGATGGATCGAGTCCATTTCTTTAAAGAACAATAAAGCTCGATTGCAATAATAAGTTGCAGCGCGAATGCAACTTTTTTATTAGAATAAATTGTGCTTGTTATAAGCACAAAAAAATTTAAACGAACTGTGCTTTTCGCAAGCACAAATTAGAAAGGAGTCAAAATGAATATCACTTTATTTGGTGCAAGCGGAGCCATTGGCAAGATCGTGTTGGAAGAGGCGCTAAGAGATACGAATAACACGGTTACCGCATACGTTAGAAATCCAGATCGCCTTAAAACGGTACACCCGAATGTAAAAATAATCGTTGGGGAGCTGGGAAATCAGGCCTTAGTTCATCAAGCAATTGAGCATTCGGACGTTATCATTAGCACACTTGGTCCAGCATTATCGCGCAAAATAAAAGGAACCCCAGTAGCTGATGGTCATGAAGCCATTATTAATGCGATGAAAAAACTCAATAAGAAAAGACTAATCACTTTGGCTACTCCTACGCTGCAATCAGATGAGGATAAAAAACAGTTCAGCACCGTTTTCCCTGGAATAATGGCAAAACTATTTTTGCCCAGTGGTTATCTGGAGATGAAGAAGATGGAGAAGCTTATTAAACATTCTCCACTGGACTGGACTGTCGTTCGAATTATTAATCCAAACGTAAACCATCGGAACCAAGAGTATGCCTTTTCGTTCGGTGATAAACCCGCAAAAATGGGAGTATCGCGGGAGAATGTAGGTAAGTTCATGTATCGTGTGGCAAAAGAAAATTTATACAGCAAGAAAATGCCCATAATTTTCAATCGATAAGGAGAGACGTACATGACTATTTTTTCGATTATTTTGCAAAGTATATTAGTACTCATGTTCTTAATGGCGGGGTTTGGGAAAGTATCCGGCTCCAAGATGCATGTCGAGGGCTTCAAGCATTGGGGATATCCGCAATGGTTTCGCGTTGTAACGGGTATTATCGAACTTGCCGGCACAGCTGCATTAATCGTTGGCTATTGGGAATCCAGCTGGGTAGCCTTGGGCGCGTTAATCCTTGGCATTACAGGTATCGGCGGTATTATCACTCATATCCGAGTTAAAGATCCCTTCAAGGATACATTCATGATTCTGTCCTTGCGATAGGAAGCCCGCAGCAACTTGTTGAAAAGATTCTCTATCAGCATGAGCTTTTTGGTCATAGCCGTTTTATGGGGCAGTTTGACATGGGGGGGACAGCCACTCTCTAAAGTAGCGAAAGCCATAGAACTACTGGCTACAGAAGTTGCTCCGGTTGTTCGCAGAGAAATTCAAAAGAAACATAATGATTACGCTGCCAGTCGATACGCTTCACGCACAGTTCCAGCAAGCGGGACTTCGAGCAAAAGATTGTGAGTATTCAACAAAACTTCTCTAATGGCGACTTCGATATCGTAACGGGTGATATCGATAAACGATCTGGTCGTCCAGCGCGAAATCTGGAATCAATCCTGTCCGCTTCGTTACCGGCCATCGTCCAACGACGGTCAAATGCCCGGCCCAAGTTCGATAACCTCAGTAAAGCAGCGCTTACATGAGCGGTGGTACAATGAAGTCGTTGCTACCAACAATGGCGAAAAATCGGGGAAGGCGGCGAAATCATGAAGAGATCCCAGATCGCGGCGCAGTTGTACACGCTAAGGGACTTTTGCAAGACGGAAGACGACTTGAGACGGACGCTGGGCAAAGTAAGGGAGATCGGTTACGAAGCGGTGCAGGTGTCGGGTGTCGGCCCGATCGCGCCCGAGGCCATCAAACAAATCGCGGACGAAGCGGGCTTGCGCATTTGCGCGACGCATGTAAGCTTCGAAGCGCTGCAGAACGACTTCGCGGCGGAGGTCCGGAAGCATAAGCTGTGGAATTGCGGCTATGTCGGCATCGGCTCCATTCCGAAGGAGTACCAGAGCGGCGCGGAAGGGTATGCGGCCTTCGCGCGGGAGGCGTCCGAGGTCGGACGGCGGCTGAAGGAGCAAGGGCTGCAGTTTATTTACCACAACCATCAGTTCGAATTCGAGAAGTTCGGCGGCCGGACCGGCATGGACATCCTGCTCGCGGAAAGCGACGCCGACGCGTTCGGTTTCGAGCTCGATACGTACTGGGTCCATGTCGGCGGCGTCGATCCGACCGAGATGGTCCGCCGCGTGAGCGGCCGGATGGGCGTCGTCCATCTGAAGGATCTGGCGATCGACGGCCGTCAGCAAGTGTTCGCGGAAATCGGGGAAGGCAATCTGAATTTCAACGAAATAATCCAGGCATGCCGCGAGACGGGCGTCGAATGGTACGTGGTGGAGCAGGACGTATGCCGCCGCGACCCGTTCGAGAGCCTGGCAATCAGCTTCAAGTACTTAACGACTCTCGCCCTGTAAATGCCATCTGTTCGAAACATAGCACGTCCGCTACAACGGAAGCCGTTTCTCCAGCCTAATGCTGCGGGAGACGGCTTCTTTGCTTGCGCGCCTTGGCAAAAACCCAATAGAAGTCCACCAAACCTGACCTTATTCAGATATGGCGGAAGAGCGGCAGCCTTTAAAATAAAAGTAATCATAGTCTGCAGCTATGAACCGATATCGCCAGCTTAAGGAAGGAGATCCACATGACGACTAAGCTTATGGCGCAGGGGCAGTCCCCGCTTCTCGGGAAGGCGGGCACGCGCTCGCGCAAACAAAAAGCGTTCCTGTATGGCTTTCTGTTTACGCTTCCGGCTACGCTCGGCTTCCTGCTGTTTACGGCGGGGCCGATGGCGGCAAGCCTATTTCTAAGTTTAACGGATTACTCGATATTCAAGGACGGCATCCGATTCGTCGGACTGGACAATTTCATCCGGCTGTTCACCGAGGATGAGCTGTTCTGGAAATCGCTCAAGGTGACGTTTTATTTCGTCGTTCTGAAGGTCCCCGCGACGATCATCGTCTCCTTCGCGATCGCGCTGCTGCTTAATATGAATCTGAAGGGCAGGGCACTGTTCCGTACGATCGTCTACTTGCCGAGCATCGTGCCGGCGGTCGCGACCTCGATGATCTGGATCTGGCTGCTCAATCCCGATCTCGGCCTTGTCAATACGGTGCTGCGCTGGCTCCATCTGCCGACAGGCATGTGGCTGTACGCAGAGAACAGCGTCATACCGTCGATCGTACTGACGACGATGTGGGGCATCGGGGGCACCGTCGTTATTTTCCTGGCGGGACTGAGCGGCATTCCGAATCAATATTACGAGGCGATCGAGGTGGACGGGGGAGGATGGCGGCATAAGCTGTTCCATATTACGATTCCGATGGTCAGCCCGACGATCTTCTTCAATACGATTATGACCATCATCGGCTCGTTCCAGGTATTTAACGAAGCTTACATTTTGACGCAGGGCGGTCCGAACAATTCCAGCTTGTTCTATATTTTCTACTTGTGGCGCACCGCGTTCCGCGATACGGAGATGGGCTACGCGTCCGCGCTGGCCTGGGTGATGTTCGTTATTATTATGCTGTTCACGCTGCTCATCTTCCGCACGTCCAAATCATGGGTTTATTACGAAGGGGAGGGCCGTTCATGAACGAATCGCTAACGAAACGACTATTCGGCTATATCCTTCTGGCGGTCATCTCGATCCTGTTCCTGATGCCGTTCGTCTGGATGCTGCGCAGCTCGCTGATGAGCCTGTCGCAAATTTTCGTAATGCCGCCGGTGTGGCTGCCCTCGCCCTTCAAGTGGGATAACTTCACGAGGGCGCTGACGGAGCTGCCGTTCGACAGGTTTTTTCTCAACACGATCATTATCGTCGCGCTTGGCCTGGCCGGCACGGTCGTCAGCAGCACGATCGCCGCTTTCGGCTTCTCGCGGATCGAATGGAAGGGCCGCAATATCATCTTTATGATCCTGCTCTCGAGCATGATGCTGCCCGGGGCGGTCACGCTCATCCCGACCTTCATCGGCTGGAAGGAGCTCGGCTTCTACGATACGTTCTATCCGCTAATCGTGCCGGCCTTCTTCGGCGGCGGCATGTTCAATATTTTCCTGCTGCGGCAATTCTACATGACGATTCCGCGCGACTTCGACGAGGCGGCCGTCGTGGACGGGGCGACGTATTTCCAAATTTATTACCGGATCATTCTGCCGCTCAGCCGCTCGGCCGTTATCGTCATCTCGCTGTTCACGTTTCTTGGCACGTGGAACGATTTCTTCGGCCCGCTCATTTATCTTAAATCGGCGGAAAAGTATACGCTCGCGCTCGGACTGCAGATGTTCCAGGGCACGTACTCGTCCCAGTGGGACTTGCTGATGGCGGCGTCCGCGGCCGTCATTCTGCCGTGCGTCCTCGTCTTCCTGCTCGGCCAAAAGTATTTTCTCGAAGGCATTACGCTGACCGGCTTGAAGGGGTAACGCAGGTAATTGTTGCCATCCACGGGATTCCGAATCTCCGTTATAATAGTTGGAATACGAAGCGGTTAACCGCTTACGACGGAAGGGACGAATGACGATGAAGCTGCTTGTTGTCGACGACGAAATCAGGCACCGGAAGGGCATGGTGAACATGATCCGCGCGATCCGGCCGGACTACAAGCTGTACGCCGCCAAGAACGGGACGGACGCGCTCGAGATCGTGCGGTCCGAGCGCCCGGAGATCGTGCTGACCGACATCCGGATGCCCGGCATGGACGGGCTCGCCTTTCTCGAGAATATTAATAGCTTGCCGGAGCGTCCGCGGGTCGTCTTCCTGTCGGCCTACAACCTGTTCGAGTACGCGCAGTCGGCCATTCGCCATAACGCCTTCGATTATTTGCTGAAGCCGGTTGACCAAGACAAGGTGGAGGCGACGTTGAACCGCATCGAAGCCCAGCTTCATAAGGAGAGCGGCAGTACCTACAACGCGATTTTGCATGCTTGGCTGAGCGGGCGAGACATGGCCGAGGATAAGGGCGCCATCGCCGCGATCAAGCTGCTGCACGGCGGCGGGTACGCGGCCGTGACGGAAATTTCAGCCCCGGACGGCCAGGCGGCCGTGCGGCGGATGGAAAGCTACCGGGAGCTGCTCGAGCGGACGCTGTCCCCGTTCGGCCCCCTGATCACGATACCGGCCGAGTCAAGGGACGGCCGCCGCTCGCGGCTCATTACGCTGATCGAAGCGGGCGAGCTTCCGCAGGAGGAGGTGCGGCGCGCGCTCCGCTTCGCGGATGCCGACTTCTGGCGCGGCGGCGAGACGGTCGCGCACGGGTTCGGCGAATGGACGGAGCGGCTGCTGACGGGCGCCCCGGATTCGTACCGGACCGCGCGGCAGGCGCTCGTCTACGCCTTCTACGAAAGCTGGCACGGCATCGTCTGGCATGATGCTTCGTTCGGCAAGGAAGGAAGCTTCGGGCTGGATACGGAGCTCGTCTATGAGGCGATCGCGCAGCAAGGTAACGAACGGGCCGCCTTCGGCCTGTGCAAGGAGGCGTTCGAGGGGCTGGCGCAAGGCGGAAGGGCGGACCCGGCCCATGTGCGCAAATGCGCGTCGCTGACCGTCATGAAGCTGAAGAGCCGAACCCGGCATCTGCTCGATCAGGCGGCGTCGGACCGTCTGAACGAAGCGGCGTTGACCGTCATTCCGGCCAGCCCTTCCTTCGCCGCCGTTCTGCGGACGGTCGAAGAATGCCTTCAGGCGCTTGGCGACGTTCATAGCCGGTCTAAGCGAGGGCGAGGCGAATTCGTGGCGGAATCCTGCATCAAGCTTATCCAGACGAGGTATATGGACGACCTGACGCTGGAATCCGTGTCCGAGATGTACCACTTCAACGCCTCCTACTTCAGCACGTTGTTCCGAAGCGCCACCGGCAAGACGTTCTCGGAGCTGCTGATCGAGACGAGGCTGAACCGGGCGAAGGAGCTTCTGTCCGACGCCTCCTGCAATTTGAAAATATACGCGATCGCCGAGCAATGCGGCTACCGCGATTCCAAATATTTTTGCCGGTTATTCCGCAAGCATACGGGCGTCTCGCCTGAGGTGTTCCGGGGCGCCGCCTTGTCGGGCGCCGTCAAGGGCGTGACGTAAATGAGGTTCCGCAGCCGCTTGCTGATCAGTTATTTGTTTCTTATTCTGCTGCCGCTGCTCGCGCTAGGGACGCTGTTCTACCGGACAAGCCTGAACGTCGTCCGCGAGCAGGCGCAGACAAACATTCTTGAGATCGTAAGGAAGAACAACGAGGTGCTGGACACGAAGCTGCAGCAGATCGAGAAGGGCAGCCGCGCCCTGTTCGTCGACGCGGAGATGTTCGCCATCTTCGAGAGCCTGAATCCCGCGCGCCAGGACCAGCTGCTGGTGGCGGAGCGACGGGTGAAGGCGATTCTCAGCAAATATTTTTCGATGAACGACGATATTTACATGCCGCAATTGTGGACGACCTACTTTACGTTCGGCGGCGATTCGACCAATCGCAAGCTGCCGATGAGCGATCCGACAAAGTCGGCTATTTACAAGCAAACGATGGAAAGCGACGGGAAGATGGTATGGACGCCGACCTTCGAATTTTCGCGAATGTTCGATCAGCCCTATCTGTCGGAGGCGGAAATCGATTATCGCTACATGTTCTCCGCGTCGCGGCTGCTCAACCTCTCGTATCTCGATTCTTCGACCTTCCGGACGCTCGACAAAAATGTCGAGCGTCCGGCGCTCGTTATATTATTCAAGGCGGACATGTTCCGCTCGCTGTTCGAGCGCAGCATTCCGGAAGGCTCCGATTATTTCGTCGTGGATGAGGCGGCGGGCACCGTCGTCGCGCATTCGGACGGCGGGATGGTCGCCGGGAAGCTCGGAGAGGAGTGGGTGGGGCTGCTGTCTGGAAGCGGCACGAAGCGGATGGAGCTTGACGGAGAGAAGAAGCTCGTCGTCTATGACCGCTCCTCGGTGACGGGCTGGCTGTCGGTCGCCGTCGTGCCGGAGTCGGTGCTGATCGGCGGCCTGGTGCCGACGCTGCTGACTTCGACGTTCTTGTTCGCCGCCCTGCTCGGCATCATCGCGATTGCGTTCGCCTACGTCATCTCGGCGCGGATTATCGGGCCGATCAAGAAGCTGCTGGTCGCGATGCGATTCGTCGGGGAAGGCGACTTCCATACGCGGGTGGAGGCGACGAGCAACGACGAGTTCGGCACGCTGCTGCAGAAGTTCAACAAGATGAACGACCGGATCCAGACGCTCGTGAAGGAAAACTACGAAATCAAGCTGAGGGAGAAGGAAGCGGAAATCGTCGCGCTCAATATGCAGATGAATCCGCATTTTCTGTATAACACGTTAAACGTCATCAACTGGATGGCGATCGAGGAAGGACAGCGGGAGGTTAGCAAATCGCTTGTCAGCCTCTCCAGCATGCTGCATTATACGTCGCGGAAGGATTGGGGCGAGGTGTCGCTGGCGGAAGAGCTGGAATGGATGAAAAATTATTTCTACATTACGGCGCTGAGGTTCGAAGATATGTTCAACGTCAGCTATGAGCTGGAGCCGGAATTGTTCGACTACAAGGTGCCGCGGCTGCTCTTTCAGCCTTTCGTGGAGAATGCGATATTGCACGGCTTCAAAGAAGTGGAGGAGGGCGGCCTGATCGCCATCCGCGGACGGATCGCGGACGGAATCCGGCGCTTCGAGATCGAGGACAACGGCAAGGGCATGAGCGGAGACGTCGCCCGGCGCCTGCTTGAAGGCGAGGCCGCCTCCGTCGGCATAAGCAATACGCTGCACCGGATACGGCTGCAGTACGGCGAGCGGGCGCGGATCGACATCGCGTCGAGTCCGGGCCAAGGGACATTGATCCGGCTCGACCTTCCCGTCAACAGCCAAGAATAGTCCACCAAACCTAATCATGTTCAGGTTTTGCAAGCGCTTTTTTCATCTTACAATACAAGTATCATAGACTGCAGCTATGACTTAAATCGCGCAATCGAGAGGGGTACGAACGTGAAGCTGTTGTGGAAAATAAAGCCGGGTCTATCCGCAATTCTCTTCCTCATGCTGCTGCTCTCCGCCTGTTCCGGCGGCGGCAGCGGCGGCAATGCGAACAATGCGAACAATGAAGCAGACGACGCGGCGGGCGGCGCGGGGGGCAAAGAGCCCATTACGCTTCGGCTGACGATGTGGGGCAATCAGAACGAAGTGAAAGCGTTCGAGAACGCGATCAAGCGCTTCGAGGCGAGCCATTCGAACGTGACCGTCAAGCTGGAGTCGATCCCGACGGACTACGATACGAAGCTGACGACGATGATTGCCGGCAACGAGGAGCCGGACGTGGCGATGATGGAATCGGCAACGCTGGCGTTCCCTCTGGCCGAAGAAGGCAAGTTTATCAATCTGGAGGACTATTTGAACTCGGATCCTTCGTTTAGCGCCGACAAGCTGGTGCCGCATATTTCCTATTATGCCGAGCCCGGCAATTTGATCGGTCTCTCGCCCGGTCCGGAGACGTTCGCCCTTTATTATAACGTCGATATGTTCACGGATGCGGGCATCGAGCCGCCGCCCGCAAGCGCCGAAGAGGCTTGGACCTGGGATGAATTCGTAGAGGTCGCCAAGAGGCTGACGATCGACGAAAACGGCAAAAACGCGTCCGAGCCGGGCTTCGATCCGAAGCGGATCAGACAGTTCGGTATTAGCGGCGCGAACGGCTGGTGGGGCAGCTGGTCGAATTTCGTGTACGGCAACGGAGGCGATTTCGTCTCGGAGGACGGCACAACCTTCGCGCTTAACCAGCCGGAGGCGGTCGAGGCGTTACAGAAGCTGGCCGATCTCGTGAACGTCCATCACGTCGCGCCGTCGCCGGTGCAGGCGAAGAACGTGCCGGGCACGAATATAGCGCTGCAGACGAAGAAGGTGGCCATGGTAATCGACGGACAATGGGCGAACATGGATTTGGGAGTGACGGATGTCAATTACGACATCGCCGTGCTCCCGGTTATAAAGGAGCCGGTCACGACGGTCGTCGGAGGGATGTTCTCGATTTTCAAATCGACGAAGCATCCGCAGGAATCGTGGGAGCTCGTGAAGGCGCTGCTCGATCCCGAAGGCACGTTGGAGCTGAACCATAAGGGCGTATGGATGCCGGCGATTCGGAGCTGGTACGAGGATCCGGCCCTGATCGACAAATGGACGAAGGATTCGCCGGGGCGGACGGCAGGCTATAAGACCGCCGTCATCGACATGCTGCTGGAGCACAGCCGTCAGACGCCGACCGGCTACGTGAAAAACTTCAACAAAATTATGGACATCGTCACGCCGGCTCTCGACAAAGTGTGGCTGGGCGAGCAGAGCGCCCAGGAAGCGATGGACGCAATCGCGGACAAAGCACAGGCGCAGGTGCAGGGACGGCGGGATATCGAATGAATACTCCCGCCACTTACCGATGCTGTCGCTTCGGCTAAAGTGTGGGTTTCTGATGTATCATCCTGATTTATTTAAGGATGCTTAACACCAGTGGAGTTGACACGTTGATGGTCTGGTAACCATCCAACCCCTCTATCCCATCCGTTCCTTGGGTGGATACGTATGGGAATACTTTACGCAAAATGTTCGCTGCGCCGTTCACATCGGCATGAATCAGGCCCCTTGTGCTCGCATACAGTCCGCGATGAATCCGCTTGCCAGTGAAGATCCATTCTCCTTCTTCATCGTAACGCGGCAATGGGTCTTGATCGAGAAAGCTGGCTTTCGAGGTATAAGCTTCTTCGGTCAAGGTTACGGTTATTCCCTGTTCAGCTCCCTTATACTGGATCATCCCAATAAGCATCTGGTGCGGGATATGACAGAAAGACTGATTGTTTCGCCTTCCGATCGCGGACGCTTGCTTCCATCCATCGTTATGACCGATGACGATCGTGCCGATTTGTTGCTCCACAGCCAGTTGAACGATATGACGGCTTACTTTGTGGAATAAGTCTTTGATCCGGCGATGGCGCTTCAAATGCAAACGTTCCAATCGACGGGACGTATGGACACCTTCGCTCGGTTTCTTGCCCTGACGAAGAATGCCGGTATAATGAGCCTTCATCTTGTTGTAATATTGATTAATCGCCTTGATTATCTTGCCCTTCACGAGCATCGGTTTCGAACCGGTAGTCGTGACGATGGTTGCAAGATTTTCAACGCCAAGATCAATGGCTAATGCGTATTCTTTCGCTGCTTCCTTCTTTACTTCTGGATAAGCGAAGACCAGTTCGACGATATATTGCCCATATCGCGGTATCACGCGCACCTGCTTCAACTGTCCGCCGGTACAGCCTAGCTTGCCGATATTAAGCTGCAGCTTGGTCTTCGGAAGCTTTAGAAACTTTTTTTCTTTGATCACGCAATCCTGGTTGGAGAACACGACTTCTTTCACCTTACTGCGGACGTATCCCGGTATTCGGGGCTTTCCGCTGTATTTCCTGGGATGCTTTCGGTAGTCCTTCATACTGGCGAAGAAAGAGACCCAGTTTTGAAACGCAATCTTCATGATGCCTTGACTGCTTTGCGTAGGGAGTGCCCGATAGTCGCTCTGATCTATCACTTTGAATAAAGCATCCAAGAAGTTGTAAGAAACAAATGGCTTCTCCTCGGTAGGGAGCTTGAAGGGACGAGAACGATTCTTCTCGCGCAGCCGTTCGTTCATCGCATCGATATGCTCTGCAAGTAGGATCATTACTTGTTGTTGCAATGGCTGTAAGGACTCTTTCTGTCCAAATGAAGTGAGCACCTGTCGGATGTAAAAGTTAGTCGTGTTGTACAGGTTCTTTGCGTTTTGACACGCTAGGTCTAGGTACGTAAAGAGACGGTGACCGGGTTTGATCCATACTTGATGAGTCCTGTACATGGACTTTGAATCCGTCATAACTTCACCTCCTTCAAATTTGGAATGGGAACGTGCGTTCTGTGGTTATTGTATCGCTAAAACAAGAGGAAGGAAAGAAATTATTGTGGTCTTACACAGCAGGGCGCCGATTCACTTCGCCATTTACAGAAGTAGGTGTCCTTTCGACGAAAATTGATACAAAAGATGCGGCAGTCTAATCGGACTGCCGTCTTTGCGAATGAGACGAATATGCCGAACGATCCGTTGCGGCAGGAACGGGAGAGTGCGATAGGATGCAAACATTGGAGCGCTGGCAAGGCGTGCCCTTCACGAAGGTGGAGCTGAACGACGCCTTCTGGAAGCCGCGGCTTGCGAACGTAAGGAAGGTGACGCAGCAATCTTGCCTGCAGCAGTGCGAATCGACGGGCCGCATCGCGAACTTCGCGAAGGCGGCGGGCATGGCCGAGGGCGGTCACAAGGGGATGTATTACGACGATTCGGACGTTTACAAGGTGCTGGAGGGCGCGGCGTATTCGCTGATGACCGGCCGTGACCCGGAGCTGGAGGCGGAGATCGACCGGATCATCGGGCTGATCGCGGGCGCGCAGGAAGCGGACGGCTATTTGTCCACCTACTACACGCTGGAGAAGCCGGAAGAGAAATGGTCGGACATGGAGAAGCACGAAATGTACAACGGCGGCCACTTGATCGAGGCGGCCGTCGCCTATTACGAAGCGACGGGCAAGCGGACGCTGCTTGACGTCGCGTGCCGGCTGGCCGACCATTACGACCGGACGTTCGGCCCCGGCAAACGCCACTGGGTCGAAGGGCATGAGGAGATCGAGCTGGCGCTCGTGAAGCTGTACCGGGCGACCGGGGAGGAGCGCTACTGGCGGCTCGCGCTGTGGCTGCTTGAGGAGCGGGGCCACGGCCGCGGATCCGGGGCGATTTGGGACAAGGCCGAATGGGGGCCGGCCTACTGCCAGGACGACGTGCCGGTCCGCGACATCAAGGAGGTCAAGGGGCACGCCGTCCGGGCAATGTACTTGTATACGGCGATGGCCGATACGGTTAACGTCTCCGGCGATCCCGCGTATATCGACGCGCTGCACCGCGTCTGGGCCCATACCGTGGAGCGCAACATGTACGTAACCGGCGGCATCGGGCCGTCCAAGGAGAACGAAGGCTTCACGCACGATTACGATTTGCCGAACGAATCGGCCTATTGCGAAACCTGCGCCGCGATCGCGATGGCGTTCTGGAACCAGCGGATGAACCTGTTGTTCGGCCATGCCAAGTATGCCGACGTCGTCGAGCTCTGCATGTATAACGGCGCTCTGGCCGGCATTTCCTTGTCCGGCGACCGCTTCTTCTACGTCAATCCGCTCGCCTCGAGAGGAGAGCATCACCGGGTGGAGTGGTTCCATACGTCCTGCTGCCCGACCAATCTGGTCCGGTTCCTGCCATCCGTCGGCGGCTACCAATACGCCTTGACGGAGAAGGGCGTCGCCGTCAATCAATATATGGGCGGCGAGGCGGCGATTGCGCTCCGCGGCGGCAACCGCGTCGGCATCCGGATGGAAACCGGCTATCCACGGGACGGCGCGATCCGGCTGGACGTTCGACCGGAGCGCGAGGAAGCGTTCCCGGTGCTGCTGCGCATTCCGGGCTGGTGCCGGAGTTATAAGGTAACGGTGAACGGAGAGGAGCTTGCCGTATCGCAAGCGGCGACGAAGGACGGTTACCTCGTGCTTGACCGTCATTGGCGCGCGGGCGACCGGATCGAGCTTGTGCTGGACATGCCGGTGCAGGTCGTGCGCTCCCATCCGAACGTAGCCGAGAACGTCGGACACGTCGCGCTGCAGCGCGGACCGCTCGTGTACTGCGCGGAGCAGGCCGACAATCCGGGGCTGGCCTTCGACGAGCTGCGGCTCGATCCGGATCAACCGTTCGCAGCCGTTCGCCGCGACGATCTGCTGGGCGGGGTTACCGTTATAACGGGCCGCGCCGTCGGGGGAGAGGCTTGCGCCTTCGTGCCGTATTACGCATGGGATAACCGCGAGCCCGGCTTCATGCAGGTGTGGGTGAAGGAGAAGCGGGACGAGCGGTTATACCGGTGAGCATGAGACAGCCCGGGGACGATTCGAAGCCCGGTCCGAGCGGAGCCGCGGCGGTCCGAGCCGCAAGGAGCAAGACGTTCTTTTTTTGGCTATTCCCATTCCTTCCAAATGTCATTAAAATAGAGGGTAGCGCTTTCAATGAAAAAGAGCGACAAACTTCAAGCGACTTAGGATCGCTGCGGGAGGTAAGCCAATGCCGTTAGTGGATATGCCACTCGAGCAATTAAAGCAGTACGAAGGATTGAATCCCCGTCCTGCGGATTTCGATGAATATTGGGACCGCGCCATTGCGGAGATGAAGGCGGTCGACCCTCAGATCGAGCTCGTTCCGAGCCCGTTCCAAGTGCCGTATGCGGAATGCTTCGATTTGTATTTCACGGGCGTGCGCGGCGCGCGCATCCATGCGAAATACATAAGGCCGAGGAACGTCGCGGAGCCGCATCCGGCCATCCTCCAGTTCCACGGCTATACGGGCCATTCGGGCAGCTGGCACGACAAGCTGGGCTATGCGGCGCTCGGTTATTCGGTCTTCTCGCTCGACTGCCGCGGGCAAGGCGGAAAGTCCGAGGATGCGGGCGGGGTGAAGGGAAATACGCATCACGGCCATATTATCCGGGGGCTTGACGATCATCCGGACCAGCTGCTGTTCCGCCATATTTTCCTGGATACGGCCCAGCTCGCGGGCATCGCGATGCAGATGCCGGAGGTCGATCCGGAACGCGTCATGGCGATGGGCGGCTCCCAGGGCGGCGCGCTGACGATCGCCTGCGCCGCGCTCGAGCCGCGCGTGAAGAAGCTGGCGCCGGTCTTCCCGTTCCTCAGCGATTACAAGCGGGTGTGGCAAATGGATTTGGCCAAGGACGCGTACGCGGAGCTGCGCACGTTCTTCCGCCATTTCGATCCGCAGCATAAGCGGGAGGAAGAGATATTCACGAAGCTGGGCTACATCGACATCCAGTTTCTCGCGCCGCGCATCCGGGGCGAGGCGCTGATCGGCATCGGCCTGATGGATACGATCTGTCCGCCATCCTCGCAGTTTGCCGCGATCAATAAAATAACGGCGCCGAAGCGGCTCGAAATATATCCGGACTTCGGCCATGAGGATTTGCCGGGCTTCAACGATATGACGATGCAATTTTTCCTGGAGGCCTAATACGCGCGGCCGGGCGGGATACGGGAGAGCGCTCCCGATTCTCGCCCGTTTTTTTGTGCCGCCGCTATCGCCGAATAGGCTAATCGGTTTTATTCTCCTCTGTAGCGATAACCTCCCTTGCCGCTTCTATGAAAGATAATAGGATTGGCGAAAGCCACTTGTCTTTATGCCATAACATCTGCGTATACACGTGCAAGTCCGGAATTTTCCAGGGAAGAGCAACAAGTTCGCCCCGTTCAACTTCGGCTTCCGCTGTTATTTCAGGAAGAAAGGCAATCCCGATTCCCGTCATTGCGCATTGTTTAATGGCTTCGGCATTTTGAAACTCTAAATACGTAATACTGTCAATGCCCTCTTTCTCAAATCCCCGGTCAAACATGGTTCGATAGGTACAGCCCTTTTCATTAGTCAGAAACACTTCTCCGTGAAAATCCTCCAGCTGAAGTGCAGTCCGTTTCGCGAGCGGATGGTCAGGGGCCGCGAATAAGCGGAAAGTCTCTTCCAGCAACGGTTCGACTGCAAGTCCGGTTGAGCGAATGGGTTCGTCCAGCGTAAAGACGACATCCGCGGTTCCCTCAAAGAGCGTTTGCTTGAGTTGTTGATTTGGTACGGAGCGGAAGATGAGACGAACGCCCGGATGGCGCGAACGAAACAGGCGAAAGACAGCCGGAAGCCGATAGGCGCAAAGAACCTCGTTGGCGCTTATCGTTACGGTGCCGCTTAAATGTTCATTGTCATGCACGACGCTGCGAGCTTCGTCCAGTTTATCTAGAACGCCTTGGGCGTAAGTTAAAAAGCGTTTGCCCGCGGCCGTGAGAACGAGCTGCTTGCCCAAGCGGTCAAAGAGACGAACGCCAAGCTCATCCTCCAATGCTTTTATTTGCATCGTGACGTTGGAGGGGACGTAGCTCAGCACTTCCGCGGCCCGACTGAAATTTAAAGTGGAGGCAACCGTGCGGAACGTAATCAGTTGGCGCAATTCCATCATACTCCCCCTTTCTTTCAATAATATTGAATGTTATTTTGAATTTCATTCACTTTTATTGATGGTACCACAGGCCTATACTAGGTTCAAGACATACATTTTAGATGTGTGGTTTCATTTTGAAGGGAGCGACAATACGATGGATTATGAGATTTTTGATTTGGGTGACGTAGCCTTGCAATCGGGCGTGACGTTACCGGGCGCTTTTCTTGCTTATAAGACTTATGGGAGATTGAATGAAAAGAAAGATAATGTCATCGTCTATCCAACTGCTTTTGGCGACCAGCATGTTCAGAATGAATGGTTGATTGGAAACGGCATGGCACTGGATCCGCGGAAATATTTCATTATCGTTCCGAATCTGCTTGGCAACGGATTATCTTCGTCTCCCAGCAACACGCCTCCCCCATTCGACCGGGTGAATTTTCCGCAGGTAACCATCTATGACAACGTTAAATTTCAGCATCGGCTGGTAACCGAAAAGTTCGGCATTCAAAAGATCGCTCTCGTAGTGGGTTGGTCAATGGGAGGCATTCAATCGTTCCAATGGGGGGCAAGTTATCCGGACATGGTGGAACGAATCGCGCCTTTCGCCGGAGCTGCCAAGACTTGGCCCCATACGTATGTGGTCCTGGACGGAATGAAGGCTGCTCTCATGGCTGCGGCCCGCCTCGATTCAAATCAACGAGACCAGTTGACTTCTGCGGACATGCGCGCCGTGGGCCGTGTCTACGCGGGATGGGGCTTATCGCAGGCGTTTTACAGAGAGGAACTTTACCGTGAGCTGGGATTTGATTCATTGGCGGATTTTGTGGCTGGCGTCTGGGAAGACAGCTTTATGAAGATGGATCCGCACAATGTCCTGGCCATGTTATGGACAGGCCAATTTGCGGATATTAGTGCAAACCCGGCCTATAACGGAGATTTCGATGCGGCGCTCAGAAGCATTAAAGCGCTCGCCTGCGTCATGCCGGGGAGCACGGATCTCTTCTGCACGGCGGACGATAACGAATACGAGGCCAAGCTTATGCCTAATGCTGTTTTTAATCCGATCGAGTCGATCTGGGGCCATTTTGCCGGTCGCGGAATCAACCGTGCCGATAATCAATTTATTGATGACAGCCTAAAACGCTTGTTGGCTCGCAGTACAAACGGATAGATCATCATTGGAATTTCACGTCAAATATAGGTAAGCAGCATCAAGCTAAGAAGGCAACCGATCATCTGCTCGGCTGCCTTCTTTTTTTATCTCAAAACAATGATACCTCATAGGTGCCGCTCAATGCACTCACAGTACGTCCATTTCTTTTTCAAATGTTTCGTTCGGTTCCATTTTTCTTAAACTCGTGCAATGAGGTGCATATAAGCGTCTTCCTTTTTCACTGAAATATAGAAAGGAATGCCGCAACGCCCATTATAAATAACGGTCTCTCCACTGTTATTTGTAACCGAAGCAAGCATCTACTTTAGTGTTTTTACCCACCTGTATGTTAGCCTTTATTGCAAGCCCATTCTGATTAAAATCGTGCGTAAGAGTCTCCAGTTCCAAAACATACGGCTGCCTTTGCGTCATCATTCTGCTAACGTGCCCGTTAGCTTAATAACACGTTGATTATTTATTTTTAAGATAAGAAAATGCAGAAATCCAAAAAATGCATCCGAGTAAAATATGAATTCCACTTTCTTCAATATGTCTATAGTTTGATCCTTCTAATTTACATGTGAATCCTTACTACTAAAACAGGTAAGTTTACCCATATACTGCCAAATATTAATGAGGCTGCATGTTTGACCCGCGGCAGCCTCATGGTGTTATTTCTCGTACCCGTTAACTCAGCGTCCTTGAGCGCCCGTAAGTTACTGTCATTGGCGTTCATTTGCTTCGATTTGATGGAGGATTTCGTCAACGACGTGCGCGATCGGTGCGGAGGCGTCGATCATAATCCCGTTTTTGGGAACGCCTTCTTTCGTTTGATGCAAGCGCCGAATGATTTCCCGTTCCTCTGGTCTGCCACCCCAGTCAGTTGGGTCCAGTGCCACTCGCTCATCAATCCGCCGGAGACAGGTTTCCAGGTCGACCTCAAGGACAAACACGCTGTCGAAGAGATCAATGAATTTGGGGAAATTCCGCGAACCACCGCAGAAAAATGTTACCGCCTCATCTTGATTGGCGACCAAAGCTTCTACTTTATCTACATGCCAAATGTGGTGTTCGGGTTTAAAGCCATCCGTCGGGGTACCAGTTTCCGGGTCGCCTTGATAAGCCAATTCACGGTCACCATGAATGGCATGGTAGCCGCGCCGCTGCAATTCGTTGCAGACCGTAGTTTTGCCGGCGCCGGAAACGCCTTCAATCAGATAATTCCTAATGCCCATAGCAGACCCTCCAACTGGATAAGCACAATAAATTAGTTGTTTCTATATTGTCGCTAAACTGCCCGTTAGCGTGGAGACGGCAGCTGTACTACTCAGCCGGCTGCCGTCATGAAACTAACGTCTCCCGTTAGAGTAATAACAATTGTGATTTTATAAATATCCAGTGACGTTTAGCTGCGTTAATGAAAGAGAGACCCTCTTCAATCACCTTTAAGGCCTTTTCAGCAGATTGCTCTAATGGATAGTAAGATTGAACTGACTGATAGAAGGATGTTATTTCATTTCTAACCGCGGGTATTGTTGTCAACAATGAGACAGCTTCTTGTTTTTTCAGGTTCCATATTCTGATACCATCATCTTTATGAATAACGGTCAGTAACTGAAATGCAATTGGCCATACAATCGTACACAACAGCCTTGTACATCTTTCTATTCGATCTTCACCATGATCAAGTAATCCATGGGTGTTAAAGGAATCAGCTGGGATTAATTTGTCTAACGATTTAATAGCATCTTGATATATTTCATCATTGGTTGATTCAGGAACAAGCAATCGCCCTGTTAAAAGTTGATAAGATCCTGGAATCGGACCAAGATATGTGTTAGTTTTTGATGACAACACACTAAATTGAATATATCGAAAAGGCCATACATCAACTGACGACAGATCTTTATGAATGGATATACAAAGCTCCGCTGGTAATCTCATTGCTTCGTTTAAAGCTGCATCGTCTACATATAAAATGTAATCAATGTCACTACTACCCTGTATGAAACCTCCCTTGATAGCAGATCCATGTACTATCAAACCTACGCATGAGGAGTCAAGATGCTTCTTTATGATTTCGCATACCCTTTTGTTTATTTTATCTACTGCCTTCGCATGTTCCAACAAGATCACCTCAATGGGAAGAAATTAAATTATCATCCCAGATTAGCAACCTACTGTCAATACAATTTTCAAATCAATTGCATTATTCTGCCAGTTATTTGAGCAAAGGCTGCCATGCGTTAGTTGTGCCATGTCGATTCCGACGACGAGATGCTGAGGGGTAAATTTTTCAATAAGTTGATTTTGCTTGTCTTGGGCTTTAAACTTCATAGTAAAGCGTCCTCCTGGATGATGGGATTTTAAGGGCTATGACCCGTTGCGTACTCCCATCGTACCGGGGCGCTCTTCTTTTTGCAAAGCTGATAATTAACGCTCTACAGGAATGCTAACGTTTCCAGTTAATTCAATGGACAACGGCGGTTGGCCGCTGCCGTCGTTATTTAACTATCGAGCGAGCTCAATCGGCTCCTGTCAGGAAGACGCTCCCTGGCCGGTTTCTGCCTTGCGCAAATACGCCCCTGTTATCGAATGCTCAGCAGCAGTAAGCTGGACAGAAGTGCCTTCGAATACAATTCGGCCACCCCGATGTCCGCCCTCGGGACCCATGTCAATAATCCAATCCGCGCTCTTGATCACATCCAGGTTGTGTTCGATGACCACCACTGTGTTGCCCCCATCGACCAGACGGTTCATAATGTCCATCAGACGAGAGATATCGGATATATGCAATCCGGTTGTCGGCTCGTCCATGACATAGAGACTGCCTTCCTTATGAAGTTCTCCGGCCAGTTTGATACGTTGGCATTCCCCGCCAGACAAGGTGCTTAGAGGCTGGCCCAGCGTCATATATCCGAGTCCCACATCCTCCAGCGTCTGCAATTGACGGAGTAGTTCCTTCCTGCTGAAGAACTCCGAAGCTTCCCGCACCGTCATGGCTAGAACGTCGCTGATGGATTTTCCGTTTAGTTTATAATCTAGTACTTCATCGCTGAACCGCCTACCAGCGCAAATTTCACAAGTCGTCCTTATTGGCTCGAGAAAAGCCAAATCCGTGTATATCATCCCGAGACCCTGGCAGTTGGAACAGGCTCCCTTGGAATTGAAGCTGAACAGGGAAGCGCTCACCTTGTTGGCGGCTGCGAACAGCCGGCGGATCTCATCCATCATCCCCGTGTAGGTAGCCGGATTGGAGCGGATGGACGTGCCCACGGCCGTCTGATCAATGACAATCGCATCCGGATGCGATGGCAGGAATGCTCCGTTAATCAACGTACTTTTGCCTGAGCCGGCTACTCCCGTCACCACGGTCAGCACACCGAAGGGTATATCGACTTTTACATTCTTCAGATTGTGCAGGCTGGCGCCGGTTACCGTCAACCAACCCTTAGGCACCCGGACAGAAGTTTTCAAGGGCAGACTTTGCTTCAAGTACCGTCCTGTCAAGGTATCCGATCGGAGCAAGCCCGCAAAGTCGCCTTCGTAGACGATCTCTCCGCCGCGGGTTCCCGCATGAGGTCCGACATCAATGATGTAATCGGCGATTTCCATTACTTCGCGGTCATGTTCGACGACAAGTACGGTATTCCCTTTGTCCCGGAGCTGGCACAGCATGCCGTTCAGACGATGGACATCCCGCGGATGCAGCCCGACGCTCGGCTCGTCGAAAATGTAGATCATGTCGGTAAGACTGCTGCTCAGATGACGGACCATCTTGATGCGCTGCGACTCCCCGCCCGACAAAGTTGCGGTCTGTCGATCCAGACTCAGGTACTCCAGACCGATGGAGATCAGATGGTTGAGCCGGGTCAGAATCCCATCAATCATCGGGCCGGCAACGGGATCCTGAATGCCTTCAATCATACGAATTAGCTCTCCAATCTCCATCGCTGCGCATTCCGCAATGTTGTATCCGTTAATCCGGCAGCCCAAGGCCGCTTGATTAAGCCGGCTTCCCCCGCAAAGGTTACAATCGCTATAGGATAGAAATCGGTCAAGGGTTTCGCGTTTGGCATCTGACATCTCGCTGCTGTCCCGTTTTAAATACAAGCGGGTGAGCTTGGGCAGCAGACCTTCATAATCCGATTCGATATCGCCGCCTTTGGTGCGGTATACGATCTTGCTTTCTTTGCCGTGGAGGAGGGTATCCCATTCTGCCGGCGTATAGTCGGCAAGCTGCTTGTCGTTGTCGAACAAGCCGGTATGGGTATACGTATTCAAGTACCAGCTCCCCACTTTAAATGCGGGGAACAAGATCGCGCCTTCATTTAGCGACTTGGACCTGTCAAGCAACTTGTCTACATCAAATTGCACCACCTGTCCGACTCCGGAGCATTCTGGGCACATGCCGGCCGGGTCGTTAAACGAGAAAACATGCGAATTGCCAGCAAAAGGTTTACCTATTCTGGAGAACAGCAGCCGGAGCATCGCATAAATATCCGTGATCGTGCCGACCGTCGAACGGGAGTTGCCGCCGAGTCGTTTCTGGTCGATAACAACCGCCGTAGACAGGTTCTCGATGAGATCGGCATCTGGTTGATTAAACTGGGGCAGCCGATTCCGGATGAATGCGGTGAAAGTCTCATTAAGCTGCCTCTGCGCTTCTGCGCTTACGGTGTCGAATACTAAGGAAGATTTCCCCGAGCCCGAGACGCCGGTGAATATTGTGATTTTTCGCTTCGGTATACGGACATTCACGTTTTTCAGATTATTCTCGCGTGCTCCTTTGATTATGATATTTTCGACGCTCATAGACTCTACCTCCGATTTTAGACTGAACCCAATAAATGAAAAAGCGGCAATCGAAGACCAGAAAATAAAGTCGTAGACTTGCCGCTGTTAATATGAAACTAACGATTTTTAGCATTGGAAGGTTCAATATGATTAGTTCCCGTCAAAATGATAAATTAGTTGTACAACGCCTGAGGAGAACGTTCTTGTATGAACCATTTTTAAATTCAACCTCTGTTTTATATCCACAAACAGCGGTTTCCCTTCTCCCAAAACAACAGGGTGAACAGATAATCTAAATTCATCAACAAGTCCTAAATTGATAAAAGTTGTAATAAGACTTGCTCCGCCATATAGCCAGATGTCTTTACCAGGCTTATTCTTTAATTTATTTACTTCTTCAAGAATACTGTCATTTACGAATATTGCTTTATTATCAGTCCCCTTTTGCGTTCTGGAAAACACGTATTTCTCTTTACTATGAACCAATTCCCAAAACTCTTTTTCAGAATCAGTATGTTCAATTTCCGGAGTAAATTGTCCCCATAAATCATAGCTTTTTCTTCCATATAAAATGGTATCAATTTGATTTAAAAAATTTACAAACCCCATCTCAGAGTCCATAATGCACCAGTCAACTTCACCATTTTTCCCTTCAATAAAACCATCTAAAGTAACCGCTAAATCTAAAATTATTCTTCGTTTCATGATTTGCAACTCCTTTCGTTGATCTAACACCCATTTTAGACCTCAAATACGTCACCTTATGTCATATTTATAAAAGAGAGGATATCTATTTTAACAATGATTCGATAGTTCGTCGTAATTTGATAATTCTTATCTTTTTTCTCCGACCATAAACTGGGGTGATCCAATAAGTGTACTCTCAATTTCTTCATCATCTTTACAGAACCTTCATTTCCTTCAAGAACACAGTCATTGAATTTGTTAAGTCTTCGTTCAAAGAAAGTATACTTTAAGAGAATCAGCATTTTCCTCTACGAATTTTTTTGCCCCTGAGATTGTAGGCGGTAATTCAATAGCACATTCTAAAAGACGACGCGCAGGAGTATCAAATCCACGAAAATCGGCTTAAATGCACGATGTAACTGAATTGAAGGCCAGTTCAATATGGAAGTTGCGAAAATAGAAAAACACCACTTCATTTGGTAAAGTGAGATTGTCGAGATCATCACTACCATACAGAAGAGGTGTCCTCTATATGATAGAGCAAACGTACAGGCTAATCAACTTCCAAATGAAATCAAAGCGTCTTTCAAAGAACTGAAAGTACTGCAGCACTTGAAAACAGCAGGCTTCAAGAAGAGATTCGGATATACCTGTTCATTCTTATTCCAGCTTGTCTTCGTCCTGCTGTTTCATCACAAGAATTGGTTTCGTTTGCTGGAAAGCGATAAGGGAGAAGCATTCCCTGGCAAAGACACCGTCTATCGTTTCCTTCATCATAGTGGCTACGCTTGGCGTAGGTTCTTGTCCTTGCTCAGTACCTCCGCTATTAGTAAGGTTCAGCCACTGACAGAAGAGAATCGCGTGTCCGTATTTGTGGTCGACGATTCCATGTTTGATCGGAACCGCAGCAAAATGGTCGAATTGCTTTCAAGGTTTAAGGACCACGCAACGGGTTGCTATTACAAGGGATTTCGGATGCTCACACTCGGTTCGGTCAGACGGTCATACGTTCATCCCTGTCGACTTCTCCTTGCTCGCTTCTCTGAAGTCGCAAGTGAACGGCATCATGGAAGGCATTGAAAAACGGACGTCTGGGTACAAGCGGCGGATGGAAGCTCTATTGGCTGCACCTGAGGTCATTCCCGCCATGGTCGATCGTGCGCTGGCTGCCGGTGTGCAGGCTTCTTACGTGCTTATGGACAGTTGGTTTTACACATGCTCCGCTGATTAGGGCGATGCTTGATCGCGGACTGGATGTCATCGGTATGGTTAAGGCAGATAAGAAACGCTATCTCGTGGGTGATCGTCGATTAACACTCCGGGAGCTTTACTACGAAGCTACACCCGTTCAAGGAAAGAGCAAGGGCATCCTGCGTTCCATCCGTACCAAGCTGTCCCCGGGAATTCCCGTTACCATCGTCTTTGTGCGTCATCGCTTTCAAGGCTTATTTGCCGATTTCAAGCTGCGAAAGTTGAGTTATGAACGAGCACCGGACATCTTGAGAATTTCAATGAGTATGGTAAAACTATCATCCGCATGACCACTCGCAATGCCACGCTTGAAGACATCTAGAACTGCGGCTGGCAGAGAAGCATCAACTCCAGCTTCTTTGGAGGTATGAACAACATGCTTGATGCTTGCTAATCCCATAGCAAGTTTTTCAACGTCACCATGATACATTCCTGAGTCGACACGGGGAGTGTAGAACTCAAGTAATTTAGGCATAGTGAATAGGATTTCCGAGACGTATGGCAGGAACTGTTTAGCAGTGATGCCATTCGCTCTCGCCACGGCAAGGGCGTGAAGGTAGCTAAGCATTACGGTCCAGAAGACATCTATCTGAATCTGGTAATACAACATGGCAAGTCCTGGGTCTTCGCCCTTATAATCAGTGCCTGTTAGCACCTCAAGTGTTTTCCTATGAGCTTCGAAGATGGCACTTGGACCACTATAAAGCGTAATAGACTCCTTATTGCCGATTTCTGAAGGTGAGGCCAGCACGCCACCGGTGAGATGCCAGGCTCTGCGTTCGTTTAACCACTTCGCTGCTTCGCGGACTTTCTCCGGGGAATCCGAACTCAGGTTGACAATAACTTTGCCGGATAGTTTCTCCGAGACCGATTCGAGGATAGCGTACATTGAATCATAGTCCGTTAGACTGAGGATGACCAATTCGTTGGAGGCAAGCGCCTCGTTGACAGTAGATGCCCTAATGGCCCCCTTTGACACAAACTCGTCTGCTTTGCTTGAAGTTCGGTTCCATACGGTAACCTCGTAACCGCGCTTCAAGAAAGCGCTAACCATCGCCCTACCCATGGGACCTAACCCGATGACCGTGACCGATGAGCGGCTCCCGCCTGCTATAGCATCATCAATCGACTCGTTGTCTATTTTCTCACTTTGGTTACTACTATTCATGGAGAAACTCCCTTCAGCTTGAAAATTCGGCATGGTGACAAATAGCAAATATTTATTCCAACCGTTCCGATTTCCTGAGTAGCTCGACCAGTGACGAAATGCTATGGTCCCGGTGACCTGTCGCTACCGCTCGTCTAAGGAGATCATGCATGGGAGCATGCCAAGTGACGTCAATGTTTGTCTCCTCGCCGATTTCAAGGTCGTATGCGATAGTCTCATGGAAGATGCCGACAGATGAGGCCGGCTTGGTGTAGTCGCCTGCATCGATCTCCTCCGCAAAAATAGGCAGGACCGATCCGATCATCTCTAGCCATTTAATGGAATAAGGTACCAGCGAGCTTGCCTGCAGACCGCGCGCCGTGACAAGAGCGGCACCCTGGAAGAAACCAATAAGGGCCGGCAGCAGCGTTCCTCCCACGGCGAATTCGTAAAGTTTAGCGAGGTCCGGTTCTCCGCCAAGGTAGTCGGTGTCGCCGCCTAGTACCGTCAGCGTCGCCACGTGCTCGTCGAAAGTAGCCTTGTCACCACTGTAGTACAGAAGGGTATCCGGTTTCCCTACGGCTGAAGGTACATTTTTGACAGCTCCGTCGAGGAACCTCGCACCGTGTCCAATTGCCCAAGCGGCCATTTTACGAGCACCTGAAGGTGTACCGGAATTCAAAGAGACTAGAGTTCGGCCAGCTAGTCCAACTCCAGCCGGTTCCATAGTTTGGATCGTGGCATCATAAGTAGTAAGGCAAGTAATAACTAATGGGCTTGCCGAGACTGCGTCCTCGATCGTATCCGCGTGTACCGCACCCATGGCAACGAGGGGAGTAGCTTTCACGGCACTGCGGTTCCAAACGGTTGTCTTATGTCCCGCTTTGACGAATGCTTCGGCCAGCGCCGAGCCCATATTGCCCAAGCCGATGATTGATACTGGTAAGCGATCCATGCCCATCATCTTATCACCGGTAACAGTAGAGTTTTGATCTTTCCTCTCCAAATGAAAAACCCCCTCAATAATTTAGTTAATTTAAACCGCAAAACGCTCTTCACTTCGTGTTCGAACCTCATTCTAGAGTATTACACTAGTGTTAGGGTCAAGAGCTGCCGCAGGAATAAAAAAACCATAGAGCAAATGACGATGCTCCATGGCCTGGGTGCGAATAAATATTATTTTTTTGACAACGTCAGAGAGATTTGACGTTTCAATATTTTCTTCAATTGTTGAAGCGCTGCGATCTGACGATCAACTTGGGTCAGCTTCTCTTCGTACATGGACAGCATCGCTTCGCAATACTCGTAATCGTCAGGATTTGCGATATTACCCGTGAACAGCACCCCAATTTCATCTGCCGTCAACCCTAGCTTTAAATATAACTGAATCGCCACGACTCGATCGACCGCAGACTCGGCGAAACTCCGATAATCGTTCTCCAGTCTATCTGCTTGCAACAGCCCTTTTTTTTCATAATGCCGGATGGAACGAATGCTGACATTAGTCAATTGGGATAACTCGCCTATTTTCACTTTTAAGTACCTCCTTACTAATGCACCAGTCGGCAAATTCAATCCACATATTTCTGTATGCTATTATGCCAATATGTCCTACAAGTCTTCTTATCTTCATTCGGAGCAGGAGGACTTCCATTTACGTTGATTGATATATTGTTCTCCCCACTCACCTAATTGGTCTAATATTGATTTCAGCGTCATTCCAAATTCACTCATTTCATAGACAACTTTTGGCGGAACTTGATTATAAACCGTTCTAACGATGATGCCGGCTTCCTCTAGCTCCCGAAGCTGCTGAGTTAACATTTTGTGTGTAATATCGGGAATTTTCTTTTTTAATTCACTCGTTCTCTTGGGTCCGGGTCCACAATTTAAGTGACATAAAATCAATAATTTCCATTTCCCCCCTATAACCTCCAGTGTCGCTTCGGCGGGGATGTTAAAAGTTCGCATACTCTGCAATTCCAAGGAATAACCCCCCTTTAATAGATTGTTTTGTATAGGTCCTTTTCGGTGCCTATATCACTTTTTGGTTCCTATTGTACAAAAAAGTACGTTCTTCCCTTTTTTCACAGCCTATCAGATAATCATATCGTACCTCGATGAGGTAATAAGTAGAAAATGGAAGGTGACGACTATGAAAATCTTGACCGTTGTTTCGCACCCAAGGGTGCAATCCTTAACCTTTTCTGTTGCAGACAGATTTACACAGGGACTCGTTGATGCGGGCCACGAAATGGAAGTGCTTGATCTGCATCGCAGTGGGTTTAATCCTGTACTGTGGGAGGCAGATGAACCCGATTCGTCGACTGATCGCAAGATCTATTCGCCTGAGGTTGAGACAGAAATCGAACGAATGAAGCAACACGATGCTCTCGCCTATATTTTTCCAATATGGTGGCACAGTTTTCCAGCGATATTAAAGGGATATATCGACCGTGTTTGGAACAATGGTTTTGCGTACGGCTCCAACAAACTGCATCATAAAAAAGTACTGTGGATCGGGCTAGCATCAGCTCCGAAAGAACACTATGAGAAATACCAGTACGATAAGATGATGACCCATCACCTGAACATCGGAATTGCCGATTACTGCGGAATTTCTAATAGCAAGGTTGAGATATTGTATGACACTTTGGATTCAAGACCGGAAACTTTCGAAAAACTCCTGACGCAAGCGTATCATCTCGGACTATACTATGACAACGATTTAAAGTCCGTTGCTCAATAATTCATTTTTCGTTAGGTCATTCTCCCCACGAGAATGACTTCGTTTTATTACTGTCGCAATATTATTGAAGTCCCGAGAAGTGAGGCGCCCGGCACAAAAACATCTCCCCTCGCCGTCTCAATAACCGGAAATCCGTTTGAGTTAACAAATAAAGACGATACCGCGCCGCACATGTATCTAGCTCTCCATCTCGATACACAGGATCGCTTCGACTAACTCGATTGCCCCATTCGGATGCTCTGTATGGATCTGTGTCTGCAAACCGTCCGATGGTGGATTTTCAGCGAATGCCAAACGTCCTTCGGGCTCTTGTTCGTCATCGATTTCTAACAAGCGTACAGAAACCATCCGAGTACCGGTCGACATTGCCGAACTTGCCAGTTATACTCGAATAATTTCAACATCTGTTTTGCCTCCCTAATCGATTCTGAATTTGAAATCATAAAAAAAGACCACGGGCAATCAGCCCATGGTCAGATGAGAGCAGTCAATTCCATAATCCTACATAATGACTTCCGGTGCGTCAACTAACTTGATTCTCCGGCGACACCGGGTGCAACTTCCGGAATATGGTCGATCTGGTCAGACTGCGTCTCTCCGATTGGCCGTACGTGCCGAAGCCGCGTAACGATAAGGACGATGATTGCGAGCATGATAGCGCCGCTAGCAGCCGCAACGGCATGCATTCCGCTGGTAAAGGATTGTTGCGCATCGGTGAGCAGCGCCGATCCGACTTGTTCGGAGAGGCCTTCCGCTATAGCCGTGGCACCTGCCAAGCCGTCCAGGGAAGCTCGTACCGCGGACGACGGCAAGTCGGCGGGAATCGCGTTCGCCATCTGGCTGCGGTAAACGGCCGTGCCGATGCTGCCCAAGACCGCGATGCCGAGCGCGAAGGCGAATTCGCCGCTTGTTTGCAGCATGGAGGCAGCCGAACCCGCCTTCTCCGGCGGGGCCGAGCCGATGACAAGGTCGCTGGACAGGCTTGGGAGCGGGGCTGAGCCTATACTGAAGCAGATATACCCGAGCACCAGAAACGCAAGACCCGATTCAACTCCTGCCTGGGTCAGCAGAAAACAGCCCGCGGTCGATACCAACAGCCCCGTTCCGATAAGACGGGCCGGCCGGATCCGGCGCGCGATAAGCGGCGAGAGAAGCATGCCGGCCATCGAAGCAATGACCCCGGGGAGCATGTACAACCCTGCCTGGAGCGGCGACATTCCTTGCACGAATTGGAGGTGCTGCGCGATGAAGAGCATGGTCGCTCCTGTCAGCGTAATACCGAACATGCCCCCCAGTGCGGCGCCGAATCCGGGACTCGCGAACAGGCGCAGGTCGAGCAGGGGAGTCGTCAGCCTGCGCTGTCGCGACACGAACGCCGCGCCGAGGACGACGCCCGCCAGTATAAGCAGCGCAGGAACCGTCTGCAGTCCGTGCTTGGTGATTTCTTTGAGGCCGTATATGACCGGTAGAATGGCGCCCAGCGATAACGAAACGCTGGCCAAATCCAGCCGGCCGGATTCGGGGTGCCGGTATTCAGGCAGCAGCATGGGACCGGTTATTAGCAGAAGCAGCATGACCGGCACGCCCAGAAGGAACACCGAGCCCCACCAGAAGTAATCCAATAGGATACCGCCAACTACGGGCCCGAGGGCCATGCCGCCCATCGAACATGTTAACCATATACCGATGGCGAGAGAGCGCTGCTTATGGTCATGGAACATGTTGCTTATCAAGGCTAGAGTAGATGGCGATACAGTCGCCCCGGCTATGCCGAGCAGCGCGCGGGCGGCAATGAGCATCTCGGCGCTTCTGGAGAATGCAGCCAAAATCGAGGCTATGACGAATGCAGCACCGCCGAGCAACAGAAGCTTGCGGCGGCCGATCCGATCGCCCAGCGTTCCCATGGTGATCAAAAACCCGGCGAGCATGAAGCCGTAAATGTCGATGATCCACAGCTGCTGGGCGCTATCGGCACCGAGGTCGGCGCCGATATGCGGCAGTGCGAGAATCATGACGGAGATATCGATCGAGACGAGAAGGGCGGGCAGGGCAAGTACCGCAAGCCCTAGCCATTCCCTTATGCCGGCCTTCGTCTTACTTGATCGTTCGTACATGGTTTATTTTATCCTCCCTTGGGAAAATGGTTAACCGTTAATCCTGCTAAGCTCCCGTTTCACGATCATCCCCTTCTTTCGCGCGAAGCATTACCGGTATCCCTATCGTAGAACATTACGTTACGTAAGTTTCAAGTGCAAAATAAAATCTGCTTTCATAAATAGCCTATCCGTGAACGCCGCCTTTCGGTACAATGGACAATGAAAACCACAACTCAAACCATTAGAACCGGGAGGAACATTCCAGATGAACGATCAATTCGAGCAGCTTTTTGATTCGGCTCAGGCACAACGGCTGCTGGAGCAGATGTACGGCAGCGAAGAACGGGAGCGGCAAATCGACAGGTACCGGAAGTGTATGGAAGGATACGGCGCGCAATACGGGAAGACGGAGTCGTTGAACTACTTCAGTGCGCCGGGTCGCACGGAGATAGGCGGCAATCATACGGACCATAACAATGGAAAGGTGCTGGCGGCCAGTATTCAGTTGGATACGATTGCGGCTGCGTCAGCTGTGGACAGCGGAGTCATTTCCGTCATTTCCGAAGGGTATCCGGGCGTGTCGGTCATTAATCTGGATGATCTGGAACCGCAGGCGGGCGAGGGCGGGACGGCTGCTTTGATCCGCGGTATCGCGCACGGTTTCCGGCAGCACGGGTACCGAATCGGCGGATTCAATGCTTACGTCAGCAGCAGCGTGCTTCCGGCGTCGGGACTCAGCTCCTCTGCATCCTTCGAAATTCTGATCTGCCAAATTTTAAGTACTTTTTATAACGACGGAGAACTGGATGCGGTCATGATGTCGCGAATCGGCAAGCATGCCGAAAATCTTTATTGGAACAAGCCGTCGGGGATGCTTGACCAGATGGCCTGCTCGCATGGCGGTATGATCACTATCGACTTTAAGGAGCCGGCAGAGCCGCGGATCGAGCGTATTCCAGGCACCTTTGAAGCAGCGGGTTACAGCCTTGTCATCGTCGGCACCGGCGGTAATCATGCCGACCTGACGGCGGATTATGCTTCGATCCCGAACGAGATGCGGGCGGTGGCGCAAGCTTTCGGTGCAGAGGTATGTCGCGATTTGACGGCGGAGATGATCTACGGCCGGCTCGCGGAACTCCGCGAAACCGCCGGAGATCGGGCGGTGCTGCGAGCGCTGCATTATCTGGATGAAAATGACCGCGTCGGGCGGCAGGTAGAGGCAATTAAGGCGGGCGAGTGGCACAACGTCCTGAAGGATATTACCGCTTCAGGCAATTCCTCGTGGAAATGGCTGCAGAACATCTATCAGGAATCGGTGTCCCGTGAACAGGGAATTGCGCTTACGCTCGCCATTACCGAACGGTTCATCGACCGGTTGGGCGACGGTGCCTGCAGAGTGCACGGCGGCGGCTTCGCCGGCGTCATCCTCGCCGTTCTGCCGCATGCGGCGGTACCGGAATACCGGGAACTGATCGGGCGTACGACCGGCACGGAACTGTTCACGATCCGCGTACGCGAAATCGGAGCGGTCTGCTTGAATACGCTCCTGTAGGTTCGGATGGCATAATCGGCCAATGCAGGCTTCCCTTACCCTAACAGGTTATTCGTCATTCACCTGTCTATCGTAAGGGAGCATGCAATGGCCGCGTTCGTATCATGATTATAGGAATACCTCGAATTGATTGACATAAACAGCGTTTCCGGTAACCTCTATCCGATTGCCGTTTTCGGTAACCGACACTCTGATCCTTCCATCCCGTCCGATTTCATTTCCTTGTTCGATTAGAAGATGTAATAAAGCGGACTGATTGTCGATGTATCTCGCGTAATAAGCCCCCATTACCCCCGAAGCCGTTCCGGTGACCGGATCCTCAATAGTGCCCGAGAACGGAGACGAAAAATGACGTGCGTGCATATGCGCGTTCGGATCGTAGGTTTCCAAACAAAACGGATGGACCGACGCCCTTGGCATTTCCTTCAACACATGCGGAAATCGTTTGTTATCGGGTAACATCCGCTTGAATGCGGCGAGGCTTTTGATTGGAATCAATAAAGTCCATGTACCTGTGCTGCCATACAATGTCGGCAGTCCCGTTTCGATATCGCTCTCTTCGATACCCAATGAGCGAGCAAGTTCTTGAAGTGATCCATTAAATTGTTGAAACCGGGGGACAGTCTGTCTCATAGTGATGTAAAGTCCGTCGTTTGAAGTGAATTCAATCGGCAAAACGCCTGCTTTTGTTTCAATTGTCAGTTTGGTTTTATCCCCGAGTAACCCCTTTGTTTTTAAAGCGTATAAAGTGGCCATGGTTGCGTGTCCGCAAAGATCGATTTCATGCCCTGGCGTAAAAAAACGGATTCTGAGATCGGCTTTATCGGATTTCAAAGGGAAAGCCGTTTCATTAAACCCGACTTTCTCCGCCACTTCCCGCATTTGCTCTTCGGAGAGGGTTTCGCCGTCAAAGACGATTCCTGCCGGATTTCCCATATTCGGAATAGGGCTGAATGCATCATAATGATAAACCTCTACTATTTTCACATGACCACCTCGCGATATCTCGTCATAACGTTATTTCTGCACAATCTGAATAAAGTTGCCGCATGTATCGTCGAAGACAGCTATGGTGAGTTCGCCCATTTTTGTCGGCTCTATCGTAAACTTCACGCCGTTTTCCGATAATCGTTCGTACTCTTGATGAATATCCGCAACGCCGAACATGGTGGCCGGGATGCCGTCGGCAAATATTTTCTTTTGATACTCTCTGGCGGCAGGATGATCGTTCGGTTCGAGCAACAGCTCGGTACCGTCCTGCTCATCGGGAGATACAAGCGCGATCCACCTGAATTTTCCGACGGGTACGTCATGCTTTTTTACAAAGCCCAGCGTTTCCGTATAGAACGGCAATGCCTTGTCTTGATCTTGAACGAATAGGCTGGTAACCATGATTTTCATTATGTTTTTGCCTCCTTTAATAGTTGCAATTGTAATAAAATTACTCTGTCCATCCTTTCAACAAATTTTTAAGCGGTTCGTTGTTGAAAATAATGACTCGATATTTTCCCCTTTTTTCCGATTTTACGAGCCCTGCGGCCTCCAATGCGGAGAGATGTTTGGCTATCGCCTGTCTCGAAATGGAAAGGTCGTACTTTATGATGAGACGTGCCGTAAGCTCATACAACGTCAGCTCGCTGCGTTCGGATAATTCGTCTAACATCAGCCGCCGAGTCGAGTCGCCAAGCGCATGGAATATAGCGTCTTTGTCCCCATTCATATACGGAGTATAAGCAACTCTTAAGTTGCTTGTCAAGTCGAGCAACTCTAAGGTTACTTGTATGATGGAAGCAGCTAGATAGGGTTTCTTGCGACGAAATCGCGCTTGTTACGGCGAATATGCGCAAAAACGCGCTTAAACGCGCGTCTCCTCCAATCTCCCTGCCGTTAACCGGCGAATCACCGATAAAGCCCGGCGGCCCAATGCTCGCCGGGTTATTTGCGCTGCCTCCATCCCCCTTCACATAAACTCAATATGACGATGACATTCGGATGACACTGCCTCTTTATAGTGAAAACGAACAAATACGAGCAACCAAGCAACAGAAACGAGCGTGAATGAACAAAGGCGAGCCGCACGGGGACGCCGGTTTTTTGCTCAAGTCGGAAAGGCTGTGACAGGCATGACAGTAAAGGGCATAGAAGGATTCATTATTGATTTGGACGGAACGGTATACAAGGGGAAGCAGCCGATTCCGGGTGCGGTCGAAGCGATCGCCGAGCTGAAGCGGCGCGGGATGAAGACCGTTTTTTTGAGCAACCGGGGAAATATTTCGCGCAAAATGTGCAAGGCCAAGCTGAGCGCCATGGGACTGGACGTGCCGGAGGAGGAGATTTTGCTCAGCTCGACCGTTACCGCGAATTTTTTGAGCGCTTATTATAGTAGCTCGCCGGTCTGGACGCTCGGCGATGCAGGGCTGAGGGAGGAGCTGGCTGCGGCGGGCCTCGCAATGGCGGACAAGCCGGAGTCCGCGGAGTGGCTCGTCATTACGCTGCACGAGACGCTCACCTACAAGGAGCTGAACGACGCGTTCCGCGCCGTGAGAAGCGGCGCCCGGATCATCGCCACGAACGCGGACAAGACGTTCCCCGGCGACGAGGGCGACTCGATCGACGTGGCGGGCATGATCGGCGCGATCGTGTCTTCGACGGGCAAGGAGGTCGAGCTGGTCATCGGCAAGCCGTCTTCCATCATGGCCGAGGCCGCGCTGCGCGCTATAGGGCTGCCGCCCGCAAGCTGTCTCGTCGTCGGCGACAGTCTGGCGTCGGATATCCAGCTCGGCAAGAAGGCGGGCATGCGGACGGCGCTCGTGTTGACGGGCTCCGCGAAGCGGGAGGATGCGGAGGCGAGCGAGTGGCAGCCGGACTGGATTTGGGACTCGCTGGCCGATGCCGCGCGGGCGGCCGCGTTCTCGGCGGAAACGGAGGCGGCGAAATGACGACGGTGATTGAGCGCATCAAGCAAGCCGCCGGAGAGCTGGACGAGCAGGCGCTTGCGCGCATGGCGGTGAATCGCATCGAAATTCGGGCCGGCGCGCTGGGAGAAATCCCGGGCTACCTCGAGACGAAGGGATTTCGCGGCGTCGTGCTTGCGGCGGATGCCCATACGTACGAAGCGGCCGGCAAGACGCTGCAAGCCTCTCTCGAGCGGAGCGGCATCGCCGCCGCGCTATCGAAGATCAAGCCGAATGCCGCGGGCGACGTGATCGCCGACGAAGCGTCGATCATCCAGCTTATTCTGGAAATTCAGCGAAGCTCCGCGCAAGCCGTGCTCGCGGTCGGCGGAGGAACGATCCATGACCTTGCGCGGTATGCCGCGTATACGAAGGGCATTCCGTTCCTCTCGGTTCCGACTTCGGCCTCGGTCGACGGCTTTAATTCGAAGGGCGCGCCGATTATCGTCCGCGGGGAGAAGAAGACGATTCTCGCGATCGGGCCGGACGCGATCTTCGCGGACCTCGACGTGCTGGTCAAAGCGCCCCCCGCGCTGGCGGCCGCCGGATTCGGCGACATGCTCGGCAAATATACGTCGCTGTTCGACTGGCGATTCGGCGCCTTGACGGCCGGCGAGCCTTACTTGAAGGCCGCCGAGGACGTGACGAGAGCGGCGCTGCTGCAGTGCGTGAAGCAGGCCGGACTTATTGCGCGAAAGCAGGAGGAAGGCATTCATACGCTGATCCGCTCGCTCATCGAATCGGGCCTCGCGATGCTGCTGTTCGGCCAGTCCCATCCGGCGTCCGGCGCGGAGCATCATTTGTCGCATTACTGGGAAATGGAATATATCCGCCTCGGCCGCAGGCAGCTGCTCCACGGCGCGAAGGTCGGCGCGGCGTGCGCCGAGATCAGCAAGCTGTACCACCGGCTCGCGGAGGAAGACTTCGGCCGGCAGAGCGGCGCGAAGCCGACAGTCGCAGCCCATTGGGACGTGATCAAGCAGGCCATTAGGCAAATTCCTCGGGACGGCGAGCTGCGGGAGCTGCTTCGGACGGTCAGCGGCCCCGTATCGACCGAGGAGCTCAGCGTCCATCCGGAGCTGCTCGCGCGCAGCTTGCGGGAGGCGCATCTCATCAGGCCGGAGAGGTACACGCTGTTACATGCGCGGAACGTGGCGGTCGCGGACGCGTGAGGCGGTTACATTTTCTAAAAAAACGACAAGCAGAATCTGTTCGATTTTGCGTGAATGGAGAAGATGCCTTTGCTACCAGCCGAACGAAAACGCCGGATTCTGGATTACGTCAGGCGGCATAATACGGCGTCGATCAGCACGCTGGCCAAGGAATTTCGCGTGCATGAAGCGACGATCCGCCGGGATCTGTCCGAGATCGAGCAGGAAGGCAGCCTGAAGCGGACGCACGGAGGCGTCGTCATCGAAGCATGGACCAACGACGAGCCTTCCTTTAACGAGCGGTCGAACCAGAACCTGGACCAGAAGATGCGAATCGGCAGGAAGGCCGCCAGCCTGGTGGAGGACGGGGACCATATCATTATCGACTCCGGGACGACGACGCTTCATATCGCGAGAAATCTCGTCCACCGCTCCAACATTACGGTCGTGACGAACGATATCAACGTGGCGGCGGAGCTGCGCGACGCGCCGAAGGTGAAGGTCATCCTGACGGGCGGGGAGCTGTATCCGTCGAGCTACATGCTGAACGGCATGCTGACGGATCACGCGCTGAAGTCGCTCCACGTCATCAAGGCGTTCATCGGTACGCCGGCGCTGCATCCCCAGCACGGGCTGATGCATCCGGAAGCGCAGCTCGTGCCGGCCAAGCAGGGAATGATCCGGGCGGCGCGGGAAATCATCGTCGTCACGGACGACCGGAAGATCGGCAAGCTGTCGCTGCATACGGTGGCGCCGAACAGCGAGATCCATACGCTCATTACGGGCGAGGAAGCGGCCGAGGAGGATTTGAAGCCTTTCCGGGACGGCGGCATAACGGTATATACGGTATAACGAATTGCGAAGAAGGGGAGGAGCCAATGGCATCCATTGCATTCAAGCGCGTGTCGAAGGCTTTCGATAAGCACGAGGTCATTAAGGATTTGGACTTAACAATCGAGGACGGCAAGTTTACCGTTCTGGTCGGCCCGTCCGGCTGCGGCAAAACGACACTGCTCCGCATGATCGCGGGGCTGGATCCCCAGACGTCGGGCTCGGTGCTCATCGGCGGCAAGGACGTGTCGCGGATCGCGCCGGGCAAGCGGGGCGTGGCCATGGTATTTCAAAACTACGCCATCTATCCGACGATGTCGGTCAGGGAGAACATCGAGTTCGGCCTCGTCAACAACAAGGTGCGCAAAGCCGAGCGGGAAGAGCTCGTGGAGGGCATCAGCAAGGCGGTCGGCCTCTACGAATATTTGGAGCGCAAGCCGTCGACGCTGTCCGGCGGGCAGCGGCAGCGCGTCGCGCTGGCCCGGGCGATGGTGAAGAAGCCGTCCGTCTTCCTGATGGACGAGCCGCTATCCAATCTGGACGCCAAGCTGCGGGTGCAAATGCGCATCGAGCTGATCGAGCTGCACAAGAAGCTCGGCGCCACGTTCGTCTACGTCACGCACGACCAGGTGGAGGCGATGTCGATGGCCGATACGATCGTGCTCATGAACAAGGGCGTCATCCAGCAGGAGGCTCCTCCGGATGAGATGTACCGCCGGCCGAGCAACCGGTTCACGGCGCAATTCATCGGCACGCCGCCGATGAACGTCGGCGAGCTCGGCGAGAGCGGGAGCCTGTTCGGCTTCCGCCCGGAGAGCGCCGTATTGTCCGAAGCGCAAGGAGACGAGCCCTTCTCCGTCCGCGGCGTGATCGCCACGCGCGAGATGCTCGGCTCCGAGACGATCTACCAGGTAAGGAGCGGCAGCGGCAATTACATGGTCAAGTGCAGCGAGGACCTGTTCGCCGCGGGCCAAGAGGTGTACGTCGGCGTGCCTGCGGCGAAGCTGCACTTCTTCGGGGAGGACGAGAGGAGAATCGACGAGAAGGAGAGCTCCTACGGGAAGTGCATGGAGGCGCTGCGGGGAAGAAGCCATGGATAAGCAAAGACTGGGCGAGACGCTGCGGCCCTATCTGATGATCGCGCCAGCAATGGCCGGCATCTTTCTGTTCGTCCTTTATCCGGTCGTATTTCTGGGCTATTTGAGCTTATACGATTACAACCTGATGAACAAGGCGAAGAGCAAATTCATCGGCTTCGACAATTTCGCGGAAATTTTCTCGCGCGAAGATTTCTACAAGTCGCTGTCGAACACGGTCTTCTATACGGCCGGCGTCGTCATCCTGACGCTGCTGCTCTCGCTGCTTCTCGCCGTATGGCTGGGCAAAAAAAGCAAGTTCAACGTGTTCGTGCAAGCCGGCATTTTCACGCCTCATGTCGTGTCGATCGTCTCGATCGCGCTCGTATGGCTGTGGATGATGGAGCCAAACCTGGGCTTCCTCAACTACGTGCTGAAGGCGTTCGGCCTGCCGACGTCCGAATGGCTGCAAAGCTCGAAGTCGGCACTCATGTCGGTCATTCTCGTATCGGTCTGGCAAGGGATCGGCTATTACGTGCTCATCCTCGTGGCGGCGCTGCAGAGCATATCGCCGAGCATCTACGAGGCGGCGGCGCTGGACAACGCGAGCAAGCTGCGGACGTTCTGGAAAATTACGCTGCCGATGATCTCGCCCCAGCTTTTCTTCATCCTCGTCATCATGACGATCGGCTCGTTCAAGGTGTTCGATACGGTGAAGGTCATGACGGGAGGCGGTCCGAACAACGCGACCAACACGCTGGTTTACTACATTTACGAGAACAGGACGACGAATATCGGCTATGCGTCGGCGACGGGTGTCGTGCTGATGGCGATCATCGCGCTGCTCACCTTCGTCTACTTCCGGCTGCTGTCGAGAAAGGTTCACTATCAATAAGGAGGCCAATATGACCAAAGCATGGCGTTATACGGGGTTGACATTGGGCTATCTATTGAAGACGGCCATTCTCATCGTATTCGTATTTCCTTTCCTGTGGATGCTCTCGACCTCGCTTCAGACGTACCGCGAGACGCTGTCCTATCCGCCGACGCTCGTGCCGGCGATGCCGCAGTGGATCAACTTCGCCGAAGCGATGAGCGCGGGACCGTTCCTGACTTACTTTAAAAACTCGGCGATCGTGACGCTCTCGATCATCGCGATCCAGCTGCTTGTCATGATTCCCGCGGCGTACGCCTTCGCCAAATACAAGTTTCCGGGGAAAAACATCCTGTTCTCCCTCGTGCTGCTGGCGTTCATGATTCCGGGCCAGGTGACGTTCATTCCCGTCTACCTGATGATGGCCGATTGGGGCATCGCGAAGACGCTGCTGCCGCAAATTATTCCGTTCATGTCGAACGCCTTCGGCATCTTCCTCCTTCGCCAATATTTTATGCAAATACCGGAGGAGATCGTGGAGGCGGCCCGGCTCGACAACGCCGGCGAGTTCAAAATCATGCGGAAGATCATGGTGCCGATGTCGATGCCGGCGCTCGCGACGATTGCGCTGTTCAGCTTCGTAAGCCACTGGAACGACTACTTCTGGCCGCTCATCATGACGGATGCCGAGGCGATCCGGCCGCTGACGCTCGGCATCGCGATGCTGCGGGAGACGGAGGGGATCAGCAATTGGCACATTATTATGGCGGGCAACGTGGTGCTGGTCATTCCGATATTGCTCGTGTACCTGTTCTGCTCCAAGCAGATCGTGAAGGCGTTCGTCTATTCGGGCATTAAATGAATGAGTTAACGGCCTGCGCCGTCCACGGGCGGCATAAGCCGGTTTCAAATAAACCAAACGATTAAACGGAGGGTTATGGAGATGAAGAAGAAGCTTTCGATGTTGGTGACGATGACGGTAATGACCGGGCTGCTCGCGGCCTGCGGCAGCTCGAACGGAGGTAATGCCGGCGCGGAGAACGCGGGGAATGCGAATGCGCCGTCGAACGCGCCGGCGGCGCCGGCCGAGAAGGTCACGCTGCAATTTTGGCACTCGATGGGAGGAGACAACGGCAAGCGGATCGACGCGATGATTCAGCGCTTCAACGAGTCGCATGACAATATCGAGGTCGTCGGCACGTTCCAGGGCGGCTACGACGAGACGGTCACGAAGCTGCAGCAGGCCGTCGCCTCCGGCTCCGCGCCGGACGTCAGCATGCTCGAGCGCGCCTACGTCGAGATGTTCGCGGATTCCGAGGTGCTGGAGGATTTGACCCCGTATTTGGAGAAATCGGGCATTAGCGCGGACGAATTCACGCCGGGCCTGATGGGCCATTCGTATTTCAACGACCAGCTGGTTTCGCTGCCGCTGAACCGTTCCACGCCAATCCTGCACGTGAACAAAACGCTGCTCGACGAGAAAGGGCTTGCCGTTCCGACGACTTGGGAAGAGCTTGAGGCAGCCGCGAATGCGCTCGTCGTCAAGGAGAACGGCGAATATACGCGCTACGGCTTCTCGATGCCGTACGACACCTGGTATCCGATCGCGATGATCAGCCAGGCGGAAGGCACGTTCTTCAACGAAGACAAGACGTCGATCGGCTTCTACGACAACGGGGTCGGCATGAAAGTGTTCAGCCAGTTGAAAAAGCTGCAAGGTACAGGCGCGCTCTACTACCCGCCGTCCACGGACTCCGGCAATATCGTCAACGGCATGTTCAAGGAAGGCAAGGTCGCGATGGTGTACCAATCGACCGGCTCGATCGGCGGCTTGGCGTCGGCGGTGGACTTCGACTATGTAACGGCGTTCCTGCCGAAGGATAAAGTATTCGCGAATCCGACGGGCGGCGCGAACGTGTCCATGCTCGCGGCGTCCGAGAACAAGGAAGGGGCATGGGAATTCATCCGCTGGATGGAGACGGACCCGCAGGGCGCGCTGCCGTTCATCTTGGAGTCCGGCTACCTGCCGTTCACGAAATCGATGGTCGAGTCGCAGGAGATGAAGGACCTGTGGGCGAAGGAGCCGAACCGCAAAGTCGCGTACGACCAGCTGCAATATGCCGTCGATACGAATAACGACGTGGCGTGGCCGGAAGTCATGCACGAATTTTTCTCCGCGATCGAAGCGATCATGTACGACAGCAAGGATATTCAGGCGACGCTGGACACGTTCAAGAAGGAAGCGGATCGTATTTTGGCAGACTAAGGCAAGGAGGAGATTGGGGACATGATTGAACGGCTGCAGGACAATCCGTCCATTATCGTGGCGGGACATCGGGGCTATAAGTCCGATTATCCGGAGAATACGCTGCTTTCCTTCCGGCAAGCGCTCGAGGCCGGGGCGGACATGATCGAATTCGATCTGCGCCTGTCGAAGGACGGGGTGTTGATGGTCATCCACGACGAGACGGTGGACCGCACGACGAACGGCTTCGGCAAGGTCGGCGACCTGACGCTGGAAGAGCTGAAGCGGCTGGACGCGGGAGGCTGGTTCGGCCCCGTATTCGAAGGGCTGAAAATTCCGACCTTCGCCGAGCTGTGCGCGCTGCTGGAGGCTTACCCGGATGTGCTGCTGAACGTGGAATTGAAGAGAAGCGCCGATGCGAAGGACGCCGTCGACAAAGCCGTTTCTATGCTTGCGGAGCGCGGCTTCCTGTCCCGCAGCGTGTTCACCTGCTTCGACGCGGCCATCATCGCTCATCTGCACGATGCGCACGGCGTCAAGACGCAAGGCTTCAAGGAAGAGGTCATGTCGAACTTCGCGAGCGGCGAAGGGGGCACCTATTCGAAAATGTGGGCGATCGGCATCGAGATGTCGCTGCTGACGCCGCAAGTCGTGAAGCGGTACCGGGACATGGGGCTGCAGGTATGGTCCTACTGCCCCGACGACCGGCAGCAGGTTCTGTATTCGCTCGGCTGCGGGGCGACGCTGATGACCTGCAACGATATTGCGCCCGCGCTGGAAGTCCGGCGGCAATTGCAATCATCCGAATAAGTCGGGCGGGCATCGCAAGCGAGGCTTCGGCATAAGGAGGCTTGCTCTTGCGGCGACGGGCGGCAATACAAAGGCCTTAGTGCGTTCCTCAGGGAACGCCTAAGGCCTTCTTGGCGTTCTTCGCGCAGTCGAGTTGCGAACGGTTGGTGACGCTTGCTTGAGTCGCACTCATCATATCAGACCCCTAGCTTACGGTGGAAATAATACAATGAGCAATTTAATACATCTCCCGAAGACATTTCACACAAGTGTGACGGCTTGGTGGGCAGGATAGTAAGAGTTGATCAACATTTATACTTTTAGATATAATTGAACTGAAATGGGCATGGATGATTTTTAAATAATCTCATGCCCTTTGATTTTTAAGTGCCAGAGGAGAAATGGCTAATGAACAAAAAATTAAGTTCTGATGATTTTGATGCCTCGAATATTCTGGATATTGAAGAAATACTACGGCTATTACATCAATCAAACGACTCAGATGTGAAAATGTATTTTCACGGGGCCATGGTCGATTATGGATTCGGTTTTAAAGTTGCTGCACAGCAGGAAGACATAACCTTCTTAGAGAAGGCAATAGGTTATGCAATTCCGGAAGATTACAAGAAGTTTTTAACATTTACAAATGGATTAAGCTTTAATCACTATGATGCGAATATTTATAGTATTGAAGAGGTACTTTCATTTAAAAACACATTTGACTACCCAAACTATATGTTGGTAGTTGCGACAAGTATGAGTTCCCAAATACAAATAGCATTAAATCTTCAACGAGACTTTGATTCTGTATATGTTATTGATCCGATAGCAGATGATCATTTTTACAGTATCGGGAGCAACTTCACTGAATTTTTCAATAGATTCATTGTGAGTTATGGCTCGGATTATTGGAATTGGGGATATAAAAACACCTTGAAAATTCCAAAGTCTGTTGACTCGTCTGGATAAACTAATTCGGTGTTACATCATGCAGTTTCAGCCCGTTTGCGGTTGTTCGCCTTGGGGTCAGCCCTCCTCAGCCTCGATTATGGCGAATCGTCCAACCTCATTTGCCCTTACTTGCCGCTTGATGCTTATCCGATCCCGGCGCTCTCAGCTACGTTGTACTTTGTACAATAGGACAACACTATAACGTGTGGGCAGCCGTCTACGTTGCACTTCGTGCAGCAAAATGAGCTTATAAGGCTCAATCAGACACCTATTCCCGCATTACTGTTGCACAAATACACCGAAGCCGCTCAACCGCGCCTCCATGTCAGGTTTCTGCTGTATAAAGTGCAACACAGCTATCCGTGCAACGTAGCTTTATGTGCAACATAGCCCTTCTGCGCTACGCAGCATGCGGTGCCGCGGGGCAACGCAGGCTCGCTACCGACGCAAACGCGATCCGGAGGAGCCGCCCCCGCCCCTACGCCCCCGCCCGGTAGCGCCAAAAAAAGGGAATGCCGCTCTACGCGCGCATTCCCTTTCGCTTTATAGCAGCAGCCCCAGCCACTCTTCCTTCGTAATCGGACCGAAGTAATAGGGCAAATCGATGCTATCCGCGACCTTCCCGAGCGCGTCCGCCTCGTAACGGACGCCGATCAGGCGCTCCGCCGCCTCAGCGCTGTCGCCGCGGCCGAAGAAGTCGCCGAAGATCGCGGCGGAGACGATGACGCCTTCCTCGACCTGCAGCCTGACGTCGAACGTGCCGGCTGCCTCGGTCCTTTTCTTCTGCTGCATGTTAAAGGCCGGGGATCTCCCGTAGTTCCATTCCCAGCTGCGGTAGCGCTCGTCGGCCAGCTTGCGGACGGCTGCCCAGTCCCGCTCGTCAAGCTCGTAGAACGGGATATCGTCCGCTTCTTCGAATATCGATTGCAGCAGGCTTTGCCGGAACTGCTCGATCGTCATCGGCTCGGCGAGAAATTCGGCAATATTGGCGACGCGGCTGCGGATCGACTTCGTCGATTTGGACGCGTACTTCTCGGCGCTCGGCTTCAGCGCGGAGACGACGTTGTCGATCTCGGAGTCGAACAGGAGCGTGCCGTGGCTGAACATTTTGCCTTTCGCGGAAAACTGCGCGTTGCCCGATATTTTCCTCTCGCCGACCTGCAGGTCGTTGCGGCCGGTCATCTCCGCGTCTACGCCGAGCTTGCGCAGCGCCCGGACGACGGGCTCTGTGAATTTCTTGAAGTTGTGGAACGACCGGCCGTCGTCCTTCATAATGAAGCTGAAGTTCAGATTGCCGAGGTCATGGTAGACGGCGCCGCCGCCGGACAGCCTGCGGACGACGTGAATGCCGTTCTTCTCCACGTACTCCGCATTGATCTCTTCGACGGTGTTCTGGTTTTTGCCGATGATGATGGACGGCTCGTTAACGTAGAAGAGCAAGTAATCGTCCGAGTCCGGCAGCGAGCGCAAAATGTATTCCTCTAGCGCCAGGTTCAGCGCGGGATCGGTATTGTCGTTATTGCTGATGAAACGCATGCTCATTCCTCCTCCCGTATGAAGCGCGATGCTTATGGGCATTATACCCTTCCGGGGAGGCGGTTTTCAAACCGGCCGATCCTGCGGGTTAGGCGGATGCGGCGCCGGGCGACGGCTTGACCGCCATCGTGCTCGTCCCGTTAAAAATACCGCCCGCCTCGATCAGCAGGCTGCCGGCGGACAGGTTGCCGTTCAGCTCGCCGGTCGGATGGATAGTCAGCGTCCCTTCGACCGACACGTCCCCGGTCAGCTTGCCGGCCAGAATCAGATCGCGGGCCGACACGTTGGAGCGGGCGGAGCCGCGCTCGCCGATCGTGACGCTGCCCGCGCATTCGATGTCGCCGATGACGTGGCCTTCGATGCGGACGCTCGCCTCGGATTTGATTTTGCCTTCGAAGGTCGTGCCTTCGCCGACAAGCGTATCGGTCGCGTCGGGGTTTCGCTTCGCGCTGTTGTTTTTGAACATGTCAAGGTTCCTTTCTGTCTGCTGTAATGTAAGGCTCGGGATTGACGGTTTCCCCGTTTATGTACACCTCGTAGTGCAGGTGCGGTCCGGTGCTGCGGCCCGTGCTGCCCAGCTCGCCGATCGATTGGCCTTTGGCCACCTTATCGCCTACGCCGGCGACGCGCTTGCTTAAATGAAGATAGCGGGTGCTGATGCCCCGTCCGTGATCGATCATAATGTTGTGTCCGTGAACGCGGTCGTTCTCGGACAGAGTTACGACGCCGTCCGCCGCGGCATAGATCGGATCGCCCGTGCTTCCGCCGATGTCGATGCCGGAATGATACGTCGTCCGTCCGGTGAACGGATCCTTGCGCATGCCGAACAGGGACGTGACCTTGCGGGAGTCGGTCGGCCAGATCGTCGGCGTGATCCTTAACATTTCTTTATAGGCGATAACCGCTTCCTTCGTGTCTTCGAGCTGCGGGAGCATCGTTTCGAGCCTCTTCCCGATGTCGGCGAACCGTTCGGCGGTTTCTCCGGCGAGCGCGGCGGCCGAACCGCCTGGAAGCTCGAGCTCTTCGCCGCCTTGTCCGCCTTCCTCGGCCACGAGGCTCGACACGGAGACGGGCGCTTTGGCGTCGATGCCGGCCAGCTGCTTCAGCTGGGCTTCGAGCGCCTTCACCTCGGCCATCTTGCCCTCCATCGATCGGGCTTGCTCGGACAGACGGAGCAGATCGCTCCGCAGGCTGTCGATGCTGGCGTCCTTCTCGCTGAGCCGGAGCTCGTATCGGTCCGCCGAGGATGACAGCTCCCCTTTCAGGTCGCTTGCGGTTATCGATGCCCTCGAGAATAACGCGAATATAACGAGCGCGAACAGTCCGAGCAGCAGCGCGAGAGCGGGCGCAAGCACGAGCGCGAGTCCCGAAACGCGGTACTGCCGAACGGATTGGTTCGCTTCGGGGATGATGACGAACGTGAATCTTTTAGACAGCCAATTCATGACGTTCCTCCTATATTTTTAACGAAATGCAACAGGGTACTATTCGACATATCCTACAAAAGTCCTTTATTTATTCGAAAATTTTGGAAAGATTTCGTAATTTCTCGCTCCGTTTGTTAAAAGATGTCGAAGGAGCTGGGCGCTTACAAGCGCTAACGACGGCTATGCAACCGTCCGATTTCGCCTTATAATCGGATCATGCGCGAGCATATAAGCAGAGGTGGTCGAAACGATGGAGGCACGGTTTTGCATGTCCTGCGGACATGAATTGGAAACCCGCGACATAGACGGAACGATGAGAAGGGCGTGCGGGAGCTGCAGCTTCGTTCATTGGGGCAGCTACAGCATCGGCGTGGGAGCGCTGGTGAAGAAAGAGGATAAGCTGCTGCTTGTCCGAAGAGCCCAGGAGCCCGGCAAAGGGTATTGGACGAATCCGGGCGGCTATATCGAGCAGCTGGAGCCGATTCGGGAGACGATCGAGCGCGAGGTGCTCGAGGAGTGCGGCGTGCAGGCGACCGTCAAGAGCGTCGCGGCGCTGCGCGATCAGCCGAGAGGCATACATAACGTCTACATCGCTTTCGAAATGGAGTATGCGGGCGGCGAGCCGACCCCCGATCGGGTGGAAGTGGATGCAGCCGGGTTTTTCAGCCTGGAGGAGATGGAAGGCATGAACGTCGCGCCGTTCACGCGCTGGCTCGTCGACGTCGCTTTCCACGGGGAAGGGCGGGGCTTGAAGACGGACGAGGCTCCGGTCGTCCCGCTGCCCGGATACGGCTTGTTTCGGGTGTGAGCAAAGGTTTGGAGCGAAGTGTGGGAGGCGGCAGCAGGATAAGCGGCAAAAGGAGTTCCTGAGACAGGCTTCGATGGCTATTCGTTTCGGATATTGAAATTACTTACTTAAAAGCGTGGAAGCTTAGGGGATTAGTTGCATATATTGAAATCATTTCGTGAATAACCGGAGCACAATAGGCAAGTTTGGGGGATTTCGTGCAGAAATTGAAATTAAACGGTTGGAGAAGCCGTCCAAACGCCGTATAGTATCAATAATTGATCCTACACGGCTCTGATCGTAGACATGCGCATGGCTGCAGCGAATCCTCCGGGCTTGCAGCCCCGTTCGCCCGACTATTGAGCCTTCCTATGACGGAAGGCTCTTTTTGCTGCGCGCTTGACGCCGCCCGAGATTAATAGATTTCGACTGGATACGCGGACGGACCGGGATTATCGAACGACGGTAAATATTGTTGAAATAAGTCGTTTGTCATATTGAAATTTTATGGTAGAATGGTAATGGCTCCTAAGATCAGGACTTTATACCTGATACCAAAGCCGACTATATACGATAATGGCAAACCTGCCGAAAGGCAGGGACGCAAAGCTTCAGGCCTACGGAATCTATGATTCTATGGCGGCTGGGTCGCCGAAATGTAGCCTTTTCTTTTTTACCGGGAAACTGCTCTCATTTCGAGCAGTTTTTTTTATTGCATTTGACAAGGGGGATCCGTGATGAAAGCAAGCTACATTAACCCGTTTATTTCTTCGTCGGTCAACATTATCGAGACGTTCGTTCAGGCGAAGCCGACCGTCGGCGATTTGAAGCTGATCAACGTAGAGCTGCTCGACAACCACATTTGGCTTGAAATCGGCATAATGGGCGAGTTCAAAGGAAACGTGCTGTTCGGCATACCGGAGGAGGTCGCGCTGAAGATCGTGTCCGCCATGATGGGAGGCTACGCCGTCACGCAGCTCGACGAGATGTGCCAAAGCGCGATATCGGAGCTCGGCAACATGATCAGCGGCAACGCGACGACTCTACTGTACAACGACGGGATCCAGGTCGACATTACCCCCCCGAGCATCCTGAAGGACTACGCTTCCTCGGAGCAGCTTAAAGCGGTTACAGTCCCGCTGCACATTCCGGATATCGGGGAATTCCGCATTAACATGATCCTCCCGGGCTAACGGACCGGAAGCGTCTATACATAGCGATAAGCCTGTACGGCAAGGGGATTTATTCAAAAGATAAGAATTTATAAGTTTTGCCCTTATAAATTAGCTTATATTTCATCGCGAAACGAGCTTATACCGCCAAAGGACGGCGTCAGCCGTTTAGACTTGGGGGGCAAATGATGATGCAACTTCGCCGCAAAATCATGATTTACGTAGGGCTGATCACGTTCGCTTTGCTGGCGCTGCTGTACCTCATATCCGAGAAGGCGCTCCTTCATCATTACGAAGCGTTGGAGCTGCGCGATTCGGAGGAGGAGACGGAGCGGGCCCTCCTTTCGTTTTATGATGAGTTTCACTCTCTCGACGCGGTATCCATCGGTTACGCAAGCTGGGACGAAACGTATCGTTTCGTGAAGAGGCAAGGCGCCCCGGCGGCGGACGACCCGTATTTGAAAAGCAACTTCACGGATTCGTTATACGAAGCCGCCCGCCTCAACTATACCGTCTTGTTGAACGGCGACAACGAGGTTTATTACGCCAGAGGCTACGACTACGAGGGCAAGCGGGAGTTGGCTTATCCCCAGACGTTGATCGACGCGATGCGCGGCGAGTATGCCGATGATGGGGGACGGCCCGGCGATTCGGCCGGCCGAACCGGCCTGGCGGTGATCGGCGGCCTGCCGATGATGGTCGCCTCGTACCCGATATTGACGAGCGGCGACCGGGGGCCCGCGGAGGGCAGGCTGGTGTTCGCCCGCCTTCTTGACGAAGGTTATATTCATTACATAGCGGGCAAAGCGGACATTCCGATCGATATCGACGTGCTGGACGATTCGTTCGCTCTTCCCGGAGAGGCCGGCACGATCGCGGTGCAGAACCGCGAACCGATGCCTTATTGGACGGCGAACGACAAGCGGAGCATCGCAAGCTATGCGGTTCTGCCGGATATTCGCGGCGAATACGCGGCCCTGCTGACGCTCGAGAAGCCGATGGCGCTGTATAAGCAAGCGAAGAAGAGCGTTGAATTTTACATGCTGTTTTTCGGCCTGACCGGCATCGGCTTCTTCGTGATCGCCAGACTGGTTCTTCAATGGACAATATTCGGCCGCTTGAATCGGGTCATCCGGGGAATGAGAGAGATCGAGACCGAGAAGGACTTCTCGATCCGCATTCCGGAATCGGGCAAGGACGAGATCGCCCAGCTGGAACGGTCGTTTAATCTTATGACGGCTTCGCTGCAGCATGCCCAGAAGAGGATCCGCTATCAGACGTACCATGATACGCTGACCGGCTTGTCCAACCGGCTGGCGTTCTACGAGCGGCTGGAAGAGACGATCGCCCTGAGCGGCAAGACGCGCGCCCGCTTCGCCGTCATCCTGATCGACATCGACAGCTTCAAATGGGTGAACGACACGCTCGGCCACCAGTCGGGGGATTTGCTCCTGCTGAAGACGTCCAAACGGTTGAAACGGTGCCTGAAGGGAGGCGGCAGCCTCTTCCGGCTAGGCGGGGACGAGTTCTGCATCATTTCGCCGAAGGTGCAGGACAAGAAGCAGATCGACAGCTTGGCCCAGCGGATTAAGGACGAGCTTAGCGAACCGTTCGAGATCGAAGGAAATCCCGTCATCGTTACGGCGAGCATCGGGATCAGCCTGTATCCCGAGCACGGCACGGAATCCGAAGCGCTGCTTCATTATTCGGACGTGGCGATGCTGGACGTGAAGGAGCGCGGGCGCAACCAATACCGCTGGTATTCGCAGGCGATCGAGGCGAACCGGACAAGGCGGGCGCTGATCGAGCATCTGCTCCGGAACGCGATCGACAAGGAGGAGCTGCAGCTCTATTTTCAGCCGAAATGGGATTTGTCCGCGGAACGGATATCCGGCATGGAGACGCTCCTCAGGTGGAAGAACGACAGGCTGGGGCAAGTGTCCCCGGCGGAATTCATTCCGATCGCGGAGTCGTCCGGCTTGATTAACGAGATCGGCGAATGGATCATGCATGCGGCCTGCCGGCAGTTCAAGGCGTGGCGGGAGCAATTGGACGAGCTGTCCGTCGTTATCGCTATCAATATATCCGGGGCGCAGTTGCTGCAGCCGAATTTCGCGGAGAGGATCGGCTGCATCTTCGCCGAAGAGCGGGTGGACCCGAGCCGCTTCGAGCTGGAAGTGACCGAAAGCTTCGCCATCGAAAATTTCGACGAGGTGAACGCGATTTTCGTCGAGCTGCGGAACATGGGCTTCACGATCTCGATCGATGATTTCGGGGCGGGCTACTCGTCCTTGAAATACGTCAGCCGGCTTCCGATCCAATGCATGAAAATCGACAAAACGCTGATCGACCACATATCCGATGACGAGCGCAGCCGAGTAATCGTCTCATCGCTGATCGATATGGCGCACCGCCTGAAGCTGGTCGTCGTCGCCGAGGGCGTCGAGCTGCCGGAGCAGCTTGAGCTGCTGAAGTCTTACCATTGCGACCAGATCCAGGGCTTCCTGTTCTGCAAGCCGATGCCGGCCGATCAGATCAGCGGCTTCATGCAAGCGAACTAATCGATTTCATTTCGATTTTTATAGTACTGGGTAGGCGAGACGCCGACGTATTTCTTGAACACCTTGCTGAAATGGTAAGGATCGCTCAGGCCGGTCAAGTAGCCGATCTCGCCGATGCCAAGCGGAGTCGTCTCGATCAGCTCCTTCGCCTGGCGGATGCGCACCGTGTTGATGTAGCGCCCGATCGGCTGGCCGGTCGCCTTCTTGAAGGCGCGGTTCAAGTAGTCGAAATTCGTTTCGAACAGGCGCTCGATGTCGTCTCCCGTTATTTTGCTCTGATAGTTTTGATGAATATAATCGATCACCGCGTTGACCTTCACGATCGCTTTCGAATGGAAGCGGTCGCTTTTTTGCAGCTCGTCGGTGAAATGGTCCCGCGACAGATCGATGAGCAGGCCGGTGAGCCGCAGGGCGGCCAGGCTCCGGTTGTAGTGCTTGCGCTTGTAGAGCTGCAGCATTTCGTTCATGGCGTGAACGGTTTGCTGGAATCTCGTTTTGTCGGCGATCGTATGGTATTTCGGAAAATAACAGTCGTACGGTCCGATCCCGTTCGCGTCTCGCTCCGGCTGGTCGACGGGCGGCTGCTCGTGCCGGGCGATCAAATAGCGGGCCGTCGCCAGCATATCGTCGATCTGCACGGTCCTCGTAGCCGGATGCTCGTAGTGGATGTAATAGTAATCGCAAGTATGCTTCTCGGTGCCTTCATGCTCCATGTTCGGCTCCAGAATGAACAGATCCCCCTTCCGGAGCGCGTATCTCCTGTCCTCCTCCCGGATATGCAGCTCGCCGCTGCGGATGAAGTAGAGCACGTATTCGTTCACCTTGCGCTTGAAGTGAAGCCAGGGGCTCTTGTAGGCGATAAACCCCATGATTTTGACCCGAGGCACGATTTCCACGTTAATGGCCAGCATGCCATGTTCCCCCTATCTGAAGAAGTCGTTTTTGTACAAAAAGAGTCTTGATCCGCCATTTTCGTTCATTCTAACACAATCTATACTGAGGTTGTTAATCAACTGAGGGCTAGGATGGGATGATGCAGATGAAAAAGCTGAAAATCGGCGTTATTGGGCTTGGCGGCATCGCGAATTTTCATATTGAAGGCATATTGGCAAGCGCGGACGCCGAGGTATGGTCGCTTTGTGATTGCAACGAGGAAGCGCTTTTGGCCAAAGGCGAGCAGCTGGGCGTTCCGGCGTCGAGGCGTTATGCGAATCACGCGGATATGCTGAACGACCCGGAGCTGGACGCGGTTACGATCGGCACGCCGAACAGCAACCACTTCGCCATCGCTTGCGATGCGATCCGGCTGAGCAAGCCGTTCGCGCTGGAGAAGCCGATCGCGATGAACGAAGAGGAAGCGGCCGTGCTGAAGCGGGAGCTCGAGGCGAATCCCGTGCCGCACATGGTATGCTTCTCCTACCGCTACAAGCCGGCCGTCCGATACGCGAAGAAGCTCATCGAGGACGGCGGCCTCGGGACGATCAACCACGTGTACAGCCAATATTTGCAAAGCTGGGGCATCGACGCGGACATCCCGCTCGTATGGCGGTTCCGCAAAGCGTTGTCCGGCTCGGGCGCGCTTGGCGATCTGGGCTCGCATATTCTGGACCTGACGCGATTGCTCGTCGGCGACACCGTCCGCGTCTTCGCCGACGCGGGCACGATCGTGAAGGAGCGCGGCCTGATCGGGGCGGAAGGGAAGGGCGAGGTCGACGTCGACGACTTCTGTCACGTGCTCTCGCGGCTTGCGAGCGGCGCTTCCTCGTCGATGAGCATTTCGCGCTTCGCCTACGGGCGGGGCAATTACCAGCAGCTGGAGATTTACGGCACGAAGGGCGCGCTCGTCTATAACCTGGAGGAGGAGGACGCGATCCACGTCAAGCTCGGCGAAGACCGGACGTTCCGCCGGGTCGACATTCCGGAGGCGTACCGCGCGGGGCAGATGCAGTCCTTCTTCAACCTGTTGAACGGAAGGGGCGACGGGCTAGACGCGACGATCGAGGACGGTTACGTCAACCAGTTGACGATCGACCGCATTATTCAATCTTTTACCGAGGAACGATGGGTAACCGTCGAATAGGAGGCAGAACGCGAATGGCAGCGATTAACGTAACGGTATGGAACGAATACCGGCATGAGCGGCATAACGAGCAGGTGCGCGGCATTTACCCGGAGGGCATCCACAATGCGATCGGCGGCTATTTGAAGTCGGCCGGGGGCTTCGAGGTGCGGACGGCCGTGCTGGACGATCCGGATCACGGGCTTGGCGACGAGGTGCTGAATAGCACGGACGTGCTTATTTGGTGGGGGCATCTGGCGCATGGCGAAGTCCGCGACGACATCGTGGAGAAGGTCCGCACCCGCGTGCTGGACGGCATGGGGCTGATCGTGCTTCACTCCGGGCACGCCTCGAAAATATTCGAATCGCTGCTCGGCACGAAGACGGGCGCGCTCAAGTGGCGCGACGACGGCGAGAAGGAGCGGATCTGGGTGATCGAGCACGGGCATCCGATCGCCGACGGGCTGGGCGAATATATCGAAATCCCGAAGGAAGAGATGTACGGGGAGCGCTTCGAAATTCCGGCGCCGGACGAGCTCGTCTTCATCTCCTGGTTCGAGGGCGGCGAAGTGTTCCGCAGCGGCTGCTGCTACCGCAGGGGCAAGGGCAAGCTGTTCTACTTCCGGCCGGGGCACGAGACGTTCCCGATCTACCATCAGCCGGAAATTTTGATGGTGATCGCGAACGCGGTCCGCTGGGCCGCTCCGGCCGTGGGCGCCGGCGCCGCCTACGGGCGAGTAGCTCCGCTGGAGCCGATCGGGAAGTAAGAGGAGAGCGGGAGAAGAGCGTTGGCGGCAACGCTCTTTTTTTGCGCAGTGCGGTGTGGCAGGGGCGGCGAACGGTCGCGATAAGAGCGAAAGCGCGCTTATCGCGCCGAAGTAACTCTACAACGAGCTTAGGGTAGGCGAAAAAGTTAATGTAACTCCAAAAACGAATGACAAAGGTGAATATAGTGTAATGGATTCCGATCCCCCTCAAATTGTAGCTGGTGAGATAGAAAGACTAAAAGATTGATTAGTTTATTGTAAACGAGAACCATAACAATGACCGTATCATGTTAAGCTAATGGCGAACGTTAGTTCCATAAGGCAATCAGATGAGGCTGCCTGTGAATGTCCGGCGGCCCTTCGCTCAAGGGCAGTTTAATCAGAAGAATGCTGGAGTTGAACGAAACAGGTTTTTACATCACATCATGTCGAAGAAAAGAAGAAGAAGCAGACTACTACGCTGAAAGGAGCCATTGCGGCATGATTGAGATCCCTGATACGTTTATTGAAAGAATGCACGAACTCTACGGCAAGGAAGGCGTAGCATGGTCGAAGGCGCTGCCTGGGTTGATTACCGACTGTGCAGGCCGCTTCAACTTTAGCCCGGAGGCTCCATTCTCTAATTTATCCTATAACTTCGTTCTCCGCGCAAAGCTCAGCGACGGGAAGCCGGCAGTCCTCAAATCATCTTTCATGAAAGACGAGCTTTCTAGGGAAGTTAGTGTGCTTCGTGCATATGAGGGCCGGGGAATGATTCATGTGCTAGATGCAGACGAGGAGCAGGGCGTTGCCCTGCTTGAGGGTGCCGATCCTGGCACACCGTTGTCGACAATTGAGGATGATGCCCTTGCGACGAATATCTTCTGCGAAGTATTTCGCCGACTTCACCTTCCTGCAGCAACAGGTAGTCTGTACCCGACCATGAGGCAGCACTTCGCGGCAATCGAGCGATACCGCGAGCGATTCAACGATGTGAATATTGCCGCGCCACTGCCTGAGAGCTGGGTGGAAAATGCCGAAGAATGTCTGGCGTATCTCATTACGACCACGAGTGAGAATCTCCTACTGCATGGCGATCTGCATCATGAAAACATCCTTCGTCAAGGCGAAGAGAAATGGGCTGTCATTGATCCCAAAGGCATCATCGGCGACATCCATTTTGATACGATCCAGTATCTGCTTAATTACGAGGATCGAGGCGGTGATTGCGAGCAGGTGCTGCGACGCCGGATTGCGATTATGACCGATCGCCTCGGCCTGGACCCTCGCCGAATCGCAATGTGGGGTATAGCACGAGGCGTGCTTGAGGCGTGCTGGACGATTGAAAACGGAGGGAAGGATTGGCACAAAGGTATCCAATTGACAGAGCGCTTCGCCAAATGCCTAGATTGAGGAACTAACGGGAATGATAGTGAATTGATTATGTCTGAGCAGGTGCCGCGGCGACCTGCTCCTGATTGTTGAAGTAACGGGCAGGATAGTTGAATGGCAATATTGTCACATGGAACTTTAAGCGAATATATATGGGTTCTGTTATAATGATTTTGAGGTGATCCAAATGAATCCGTTAAGTGATCAAACCAAGGAAGAGCTTCTTCTTGCATTCGAAGGCAAAAAGTCTAGTCTTTTTGTCTTTGATGGAAAACTGGTTTCTGTTGAGGTCGAAAACTTCGAGTCGTTTAATGAAGATGACTCAGAAACGGATCTAGCCCAAGAAATTGAGGAGTATCCTGAACTAAAAGCTTCCCTGCAGCGCTACTTGGATAATCCAGATATGAAGGGAGATACCGCCAACGAATTAAAGGAGAAGCGCCGTGGCAGAAGAACATAATCGTCCCTTTCGTGTTATTTTCAAGGAAGAGTTTGATATATGACTGAATCGTATAGAGTCCTTCTTTGAGGAACAAGGGCCGGAACCATTGGAATGGTGGTATACCAAAGAAATTGAGATCAATCGATCACATTGAAGATATGCTCTCATGGAATCCGTTTATTGGGCGAATCGTTGAGCGTGGCAGCTTTAAAGGACTTCGGCGAATTATCTACGGGAAAAGCAGACATATGCTATTGAACTACTTGATCTATTATGCCGTTCATGATAGAGATCGAACTGTCGATGTAATTAACATACTTCCGTCTAGAACTGAACGAAAACGAGTGAAAAAGTAGTAATCGTTTATTATGTACCCGGCAGGTCCACTTATGTGTTAACGTTTTGGCATTGCATTTTTTTGTAAACATACTAGTTATCATAACAATCCTAAAAGAAGTAACGGGCAGGATAGTGTAATGAATTGCAGTCGATTATTATGGTATAATTAATAAAATCTGTTAGGGTGGTGAGGAAGAATGCAACATCTCCGTTCCTCTGAAGAACTAATGAAATACATCTCAAGTATGAATCGGGATAATTCAGTGTGCCAGTTTTTTATTCCTGGAAAAGGGAGATTTACACTTGTCCTTCAGGAAGAAGACCAACAATCAATCCATGCAGACGTAATGGCGAATCCTGAACTAAAGCAGATGATTAGTGAGAGCCGAGAACAGTACAAACAAGGGCTTGGAATGAATACTTCCGAACTTTTGAAATCTTTTTCTCCTCAGGATTTTGTTAAATGAACCCTCGAAACATAATTTGGCTCCCCAGTGTAAGGAATAAGCTTATCCAATTTCGAAGTGATCGATTTACCCCTGAGGAGACATTGGACTTTATTTCTCATCTTGTTTTAGAAGCTGAGGATTTGTTGGGTAATCCTGTTATTGGAAAGTCATATACAGAAGAGACAGGCGAATATAAAGGTGTTTCTCGTATTGTCATAAGTAAATTCAGAATCTATTACGAATTAGTTCGTGACGAAATCATAATACTTGCTATTTTGTTTCCCGGTGAAAAATAAACCCTGGCTAAAGTAGGCTGTCGATTATAAATTTATATAGAGATCGACAATTTAAAGAGAGAACAAAAAGCATTAAAGTGTCGAATTAGTGTTGTAGCAAACTTAATTATTCCAGGAATGGGATTTGTGTTATATGGAAGTGGTATTGTAAAAGGATTAATATCTTTCATTCTTTTTTTGTCCTATAATTTGTTCTTTTTTAAGGTAATTCTAAACAATACGGATGCGGGAATAGCGGTAATATATTATGTCCCAGCAGTAGTAATTTGGATTGTAAGTGCAATTATGGTTTCTACCTTGGATGATTGATATTGTCCTAACGGGGTACGATAGCTAAATGAAACAGCGACAGTATTGGACTATATTTTCTCGTCCTTGGCTGTCGCTGTTTCAATTTCTAGGGTCAGTCTAATACTTATTTTCTGATGACACCTAACTCGTTGTACTGGTTTTTTATTTGCCCGGCCGCCGCGCAGCGTCACCCGATATAAACGACCGCGTCCCCGCGCCGGTAGGCGGTCGGCAATTCCCGCTCGAGCAGCTCCAGCCTGCGCAGCATATGCTCCCGCTCGTCGCCGCTCATTCGGGCGAGCACCCATTCTTTCAGCCGCGACAGCTCGTCGAGGACCGAGGGCACATCGTCCCGCTCCACGTCCGTGCCGCCTTGAAACAGAGCCGTCCACTGGAGGCCGAGCTCCTCGGCCGCAGGCTCCCAATATTTTTTGTAGAAGGCCTCCGTCGCGATCGGAAGCATGAACGACCTCTCGAAGTCGTCTTCGGGATCGAGGATAAAGGCGCTAATCGACATGTTACTTCACTCCAAATCTAATCGTAAATGTGTAATCCGGGAACTCCTGACGGAGCCGGTTCAAGCTGTTCTCCGCCGCGGCTCGCAGCTCCGGCGTGTCGCCGTCAAGCTGAAACTGGAAATGGCGGATTCCTTTGATTTGCTCCAAGGTCGGAATTTCCGAAGTGCCGTCCGGCGTCGTTCGCGTGCCGACCGCCTTCTCCAGCAGGTTGTTGATCCGCGTCTTCGTCTTCTGGTAAAGCTGCTTATCCGTAAATTGCTGCGGCGTCTGCTGCGGCTTGCCGGTTTTCGGATGAATGCGGTTCAAGCCTTCGGCCGACTTGGCTTCGTAGAAAATGCCGTTCTCGATGTCGACGCCGTCGAATTCCCCCAGCGCCCCGTTTCGGCTGTCGTACAGCTCGACGCCTTTGTACTTCGCCTTGCTCCAGTGGACGTAATCGTCCGAGTCTCTCGGCGGGGCCTGCTCCTCGTCCGGATCCGGCTTATCTCCACGCTCATCCGGATCGGGCCTGTCACCGGGCCCATCCGCATCTGGCTTGCGCGGGACGTCCGGATCGGGCTTCCCGCCGGGCTTTAACAGCTTCTCCAGCTTATCCTTCAGCCAGTCTCCGGCTTTCCCCGCAAGACGCCCGAACGGCACGCGGCTGAGCGCAAGGCCTATCAAAGCCGCGATAGCGTTCTCCGGCGTAAGCAGCCGCTTCGGATCCCGGATGTTCTTCGCGATCTCGTGGCCGCTTGCGGGGATGCTCGCCGCGGTCAAGGCGATGCCGAGCGCCGGCCAGAAGCCGACGAACAGCAGGGAGAGGGCGAACGCGCCGAGCACGATCGCTCCCTTCTCCCAGCCGCTGAGGCGGTCCCACCAATCCTGGAGCGAGTCGAACATGCAGGAGAAGCAGGCGCCGCCGTCAGAAAGTGCGGGCGCCTGCCCGTACGCCGCGAGCCCCGCAAGCAGCCCGGCCCCGATCAGCAGCGCGGCAAGGCCCGCCGCCAGCTTGTAGTGAAGCCGCATCCGGCCGAGCAGCTCTTCCCGGACGGAGACGGCTTCGGCATTGCCATACAGCATCGAGAAGCCCGCTTCCCGGCGCTCCCTCGTCCAGGCTATGACGCTGACGAACCGCTCCCTTCTCAGGAAGAAGGACGTCGCCATATGCAGCAGCTCCGAGAGCGGCTCGATAAGCCGCTCGCCCGCCATCGCCGGCAGCTTGCTCCTGACCCGATTAAGCGCCGCGTAATCCAGAATCAGCCCCAGCGCGAGCATGAGCAGGAACGCGTTTTTCGTCAAGTACCCGCTCCCGGTTAATTCATGGATTCTCATGAACCAGTCCGGCAAATCGTTCTGTCCGTTATAGGCGGCATGGTCCAGGATCGACCAGGCAAGCAGCAGTGCGGGCAAGGCGTAGACCGCGTTCGACATTCGCTTGCGGGCGCGCACGGCCATGCCGAGACCGAGGGCGACCATCGCCGTATGCACGGGATGGCTGACCGTCATGAGCGTCGGGAAGAAGCTCTCCTCGAACCGGCCGGGGAACAGCGTCCAGAAATCCCAATGGATCGTCTCGCCCCCGAGCATCGTCGTGCTGTAGCCGTACGTCCTTCCGATAATGCCGGAGTTGAGCCATCTGCGGGTCAGCTCCTCCATCAGCTGGAAGCCGACGCCTGCTGCCGCCCCCGCCAACGTATAGTCGCCAAGGCTCATCGATGACGCCCGGCGCGAGAACAACAAATAAAGCGCAAGGGGAAGGAGCTTCCAAACCTCCTCCACGATGGGGGTGACGACCGCGACCGACCATGTATCCGACGTCCTCCCGCCGAACAAGCCGTGCGCCGCCATAAGCGTCCAGGCCGTTACGGGGATGACGAGGAAGACGCCGAGCAGCATGAACGCGGCCGTCCGTTTCCATGTTAACGTCTTGCTCCGGCACAGCAGCCAGAACTGGAGCATGACGTAGAACGACCAGAGATACTGCACCAGCATCGTTCGCGAATCGCGAAAGAAGATCAAGCCCGCGATGAACAGCAGCAGCGACAACCAGCACCAGATCGCGTAGACGGTTTTGAGCCACGGATGATGCTTCGGGATTTCCCTCACGAATCGGTAAATCGCTTCCGCGTAGTCTCTGATCCCGCATCGGATCCGCCATATCGTATCCGTATCCATCCCTCCTTCGGCCGAAGCTTTCCGCGCGAAAGCCGGCAAATCCTCTTTCCAAATCATACTCGATAAACCGGCCGGTGAATCATGAAACAGGGGATTTGGTAAAAAATTGGTCTATTTTCCCATACCGCTCGTACCACTAGCGGAGAAAATACGGCCCCCTTTAGACCAGCCGGCCATGCCCCGTCCATGACTGTCCGTACCGGCTAAAACGGCGTTAAGCGAATGGGCGGACTGCATGAACGAAATAAATAAAACCGGCACAAGCGATGCGCCGGTTTTTCAATCCAACTAGGAAATGGTCACGGGAAACGACTTCACGCCGAACACGAACGGACTTTGAATCGGCTGAAGCTCTTCCTCCCCGCTGCGGGCGATATGCCCGAACCTTTCGAGGAGCAGGTTAAGCGCAATTTTCGCTTCCAAACGGGCAAGCGGCGCGCCGAGGCAAAAGTGGATCCCGAAGCCGAAGCTTAGGTGGGGGTTCGGTTTCCGATCCGGGACAAACGTATTCGGGTCCTCGAATTTCGCTCCGTCGCGGTTGGCCGAAGCGACCCAGTTCACCACCTGCGAGCCTGCTTTGATCAACTGACCGCCAAGCTCCACGTCGCTCGTTGTAACCCGGCCGATGGCCTGAATGGGCGGGTAATAGCGTAATACTTCTTCGACGGCCGCGGGCATGAGATCGGGCTGCCGCCTCAGCATTTCCTGCATTTCCGGATGCTCGGTCATATAACGGACGGCGTTGGTTATGAGATTGGTCGTCGTTTCATTGCCTGCCACAAGCAGCAGGATGCAGAAGCTGAGCACCTCCTGATCGGTCAGCTTCTGACCATCGATCTCCGCATCGAGCAGCAGCGAGATAAGATCCTCTTCCCGCTTGCCGCGACGTTTCCCGAGAATGCCCGTGAAGTAACCGCCGAGCTTGCGCATCGCTTCATGGCGCTCGGCCATAACGGCTCGTAACGCTTCTTCCGTATTCATCTGCGGCCCGGTAACAAGTACGTCCGACCATTCCTTGAACAGTTTTCTATCCCGTGCAGGTACGCCAAGCAGCTCGGCGATGACGATGACGGGCAGCGGACCGGAGAAATCGTGCACGGTATCCATGCCGCCTCGGGCTGCCGCCTCGTCCAGGAGTTCATTCGCAATATCCGCGATGCGCGGTTCAAGCGCGGCAATCGCTTTGGGCGTAAAGGCTTGGTTGACCAGGCCGCGCATCTGCGAATGTCTGGGCGGATCCATGATCAGCAAGTTCTCCATATCGGAGATCGGTCTTTTTGATGAGAAAAGCGCGGGGTTTTTAAGGATATAGTGCACATCTTCGTAACGGAAAACGTCCCAGCAGTTCCTTCTTTCATCGTATCGGACGGGCGTGCTTTCCCGGAGCCTGTCGAAGACCTCGAACGGATTGACGGCCGTCCCCGGCGAATCGATCTCTTGCATAGGAATAATGGTGGAATAAGGCTTGTTCTCGCTCTGCTTCATGATTTCTCTCCTCTCCCGAAAGAACGAAACGATAGAATCGCGACCAAGGAAAAACGCTGGTCATATGTTCATCATAAAGGGCCCCATAAGGAAGGCGCAAACGCTGCATGGAAAAATGAATCCATGCTCCCACGCTGGGCATTCCGAATCATGGGGCTTGCCGCAACCTTCCCACCTTTAACCATGTCTAAGATAAAAAGGAGGGAAAAGAGGATGTACAAGACTTTATTTATTTCCATTGTTATAGTCTTTATTTTATGTGCTTGCGGAAGCAAAGCAGAGACGAAGGAACCGTTTGCGGAAGTGACGTTAAACGACGTGTTGACCGTCCTTAATGAAGCGGGTATTCCATATGTCGAAAGGGCTGAAACCCGAAATGCATACGATTTTCAAAGAGATAACGCGGAGCGGCATTTTTATCAACTCGAACCAGGAAACTTGACAATATACGTTTTCCCGAACGCCGCGCAGAGGAGAGAAGTACAACGCGACCCATTTCCTACCGCCGGTGCTGTCCCCATGTGGACGGGAACTATTGGGACAGTAAAATCGATTATTTAAGCAAGACCAGATGGCTGTATTATAATGATGATTATTTAGATTTTCTTGTTAAAAGAGTCTGGGGAATAATATCCCCCGTTCGAATCATCGATTTTGGTTGCGGCTACGGATATTTAGGCACCAAGCTCATGCCGTTGCTCCCTGAAGGATCCACGTACACAGGTGTAGATGCAGGCGCCAAATTAATTGGTCATGCAAAGGAGATATTTCAAAACGCTCCCTTTAAAACAGAGGCAGGATTATTTGCTTTGAACCTCACTGGATCTCAGGCATGGCAGGAATAAAGCAAATCGAGTGCAGAGTCAGCGATAAGGTGAAAATCGGGAGCGAGGAGATAGCATATGACACTGCAAAATTCCGACAATCAAACTGAGTCCCAATTGAAGGTGCTAGGTGAGATCAGTACAATATGTTCCCTACTTAGACAAAATTTTTGGTTGCGTGGAGGATGGGCAATAGACTTCCTGCTTGGAAAAGTTACTCGTCCGCATGAGGATATCGACTTCGTTACATGGATACAACACCGAGAACAGTTAGAGCAGGCATTTGAGGAAGCTGGTTATGAGCGGACACCCATAAAAGACCAGTTTCGTGATAGGCAGTCCGATTTCTGTAAGGATAACGTTGAAGTCACGATTGGCTATATAACCAGAGCTAATGATGGAAGTCTCATTATGAATGGTTTACCCGTATGGGTATGGAGGGCCGATTCCTTGCTGCCACAAAGTTATATGTTGAACGGAATATCAGCTCGTGTATTAAACCCAAGACAACTGCTCGAAGAAAAAGAGGTCTATGAGCAAATTGGTCGGACACCTCGGCCAAAGGACATAGAGAGCAAAAAGATATTGCATGGCATTATAGAGCGATTTATTTAACGTTGAGATGATAGCAGATTCGTATGCAACAACGAAAGACTTGCTCAACCTTAGACCATTCAAGCATTCAGTAACAAGTCTAAGTGTAAGGATGTCAACTGTACGGGAATACTTCCAATATTCCCCTTTCGAAATGAGGAGCGTCTTAATGAAGATATTTATGCTGAGAGTGTTATGGACTGTATCTATAGCTTATGTATTATTTTTGCTGTTTTTTGTCCTTGTCAAGGTGCCAATAAGTAAGTACCTGGTCGAAAAAGAACTGACCACCTATTTGAATCAGGTTATTGAGCGAGATCCGAAGGTCGCTTCAGCATTTTATCTGAGTCATACCGAACTGGAAACGATCAAGCAAAATGTTACGCAAGACGGTTTCAAGCTATTGTCCTTTAAGGATGTAGAGGGGGACTACGACGATGGATGCGTATGCACAGGACATGTCGATTTGATTTTTGATAATGCCGGAGAATCGCTAGCCGTTGAAGCTGTTTTTACTACTGGATCTCCAAGACAAGTTTGTGCTATTAGACCAGGTAAGGAACCAGTTCCAGTGTTGTCGAAGTGGAATGAGTTCGCATGCGGGGGAGATTTCTAACAAGAGTTTTAAAGATAAGGGGTTAACATGAAGAAATCATTTCTGATTATGTTGATTTTCACCTTAAGTTCTATGTTAACAGGATGTAATTTCATAGAAGAACAGAAAGCAGAAGACATTATCAAAGATTATTATCAAGCTATTAGAAGTGAAGATTATGAAAAAGCGTTTAAACAGTTGCAACTATACGATTATGATGCAAGGACTGGAGATGGTCATTATACAGAAGGAACTACATTATCTAATGAAGAAGCTAAGGCGTTCTACTTAAAGAAAATATATGTCTTGAAGGAACAAAATTATAAATTAAAGGGTTTTGAAATTATAGAAGTTGAGTATGAAGACGGGCACTCATTTTGGCATCATATCAAACTTGAAGTAGAGCAGAATGGTCATAAATTCGAATGGATTGAAGTCGCCGATATTTATGAGGGGAAATTGATAATCGGCGAAAAAGATGACCCCTTTGCGATGTATAGAGATGGGAAAATGAATTTTGAAATTGAATCTTTAAAGGAAAACGAAAATACAGGGAGCCGTTTATCGCCATGGTAGCTGCTCCTAATGGCATTAAGCTATCTGGCAGGTTTGATAATTTTTAAGCACACTCTACATTCGAGCATTTCCCCATCATCGCCGGTTTGATGCTTGGCATCGTAACACATCCGTTTCGCCTACAATATGATGGGTTTAGATCAACTAAAGAGGTGAGCCGATGGCCGTCGTAAAAGCCAGAAGCAGGGATATTGACATGTTGGCGAGGCTGCTCCGAGCCGAAGCCGTAGGCGAAGGCGAAATGGGGATGCTCCTTGTCGGAAACGTCGGGATTAATCGAGTAAGAGCGAATTGCTCCGATTTTAAAGGACTTTGGACCATTCCGCAAATGATCAACCAGCCGCATGCGTTTGAAGCGCTGCTGCATGGCATGTACTACGAAAAGGCGAGAGATAGAGAGCGGCGTCTGGCGCAGCGGGTCGTGAACGGGGAGCGGTATTGGCCGGCGAAATACGCCCTCTGGTATTTCCGTCCCGGGACGGCCGAAGCTCCCGAGCCATGTCCGCCGACCTGGTACGATCAGCCGCATGTTGGACGATACAAGCTTCACTGTTTTTATGAGCCGACCGCGGAAGAATGCGAAAATGTATACAATATTTTTTAACTTTAGGACGAAATCAGCCGAGAATCCCATTGGCAGCAACCGCTCTGAACGAGCGGTTGCTTTTTTTCGCAATCGTATTATCCATTGAGTTTTTGCCGCTCTTGTACTGCGCGAGGTTTCAAAACAGAAGCGAGGATCATGATGCTGCTTACAGAGCCGATCCATGTGAGCGAGGATAAGGCATGATTCCAACTCAATCCTTTACCGAAGAAGAACAGCTCTCGAAGACCTTCTACCATGAAACGCATTGGCAGCCAAGGGTATACCCCGTTTTGGTAGAACGGGGACATCATTTCGGGAGCAAGAGCCAGTAATGGTGCGCCAAAGAAAAGGAGTAAGGCAAATATGGCGATTCCTTTGATGCCCAACCAGGACATAACTGCCGATATCATCAGGAAAAAGCTGAAAAACGCAATCGTTAAGAATAACGCGGTATCCGCAAAACGGGGGATTTCCAGTCCGGCCATACTCTCGGCGAGCCAGGTTAATCCAAATCCAACGACTATTGCAACAATAGCCCCCATGACGATCTGCATGAACTTTGCGGGGAGGTTTTCAGTTCGTGCTTTAACCATAGTCTTATTGACCGCTATAAAAAGGACCGCAGAGCTTGCCATACATGCCATCCAAAGCGGCTGGAATAAGGAAACGGGGGAATTGCCGTTTGCGCTTTTCGATCCGATCTCATTTACGGTGGTAACCTTCCTGGCAACGGGGGCTGCCAAACGGGAGGCTTGCTCAACGGTGAGCGTCGCATCTTTGCTTTTAAAGGCTTCAAGGAGCTGGTCACGAACCTTGTTGTTCATGGTATCGACGACTCCGTTTATGATTTGACCTGCCAATGTGGATGCCGCCGTATTCATGCCTTGATTAATGAAGATTTCGACTTGATGCGAGACGGGCGTTGCCGTGCCCAAAGAAGCTTGCTTTACGCTAAATTCCTTCGGAATGACAAGAGCCGCGTAATACTCTTGATTATTTAATGCCTCTTGCAGTTCTTCAACGCTCTTTACTTCCACCCATTTTACAGCGGGATCCTCGCCAGATGTTGTTGCCGATGTTTTTTGCATCATGTCAACCACGGTTTGCCCCATATTCATCATTGGATGATTTGGAATTTCTACTCCTTCGTCTTCGTTAACGATTGCAATGGGCAAATTTCTAGGCTGGACCTGAACGGATGGGATAAGCGTAAGCGTGAAAATGAATAGAATGACGAAAGCGATAATAGGCGACAACATAACCAGTCTGTTTTTGAAAATTTCCAACGGTCAGCACCTCATTTCAATGGATTTTATTTTCGAATGCCATCCATAACAAAACGGATGGCATCTTCGATTTCACGATCGTCAATGGAACGCAAGTTTAACAATACAAAGCGGGAAACAAAGAATCCCCCTACGAATGTGAAAAGCATTTTCAAGATGGTATCCGCCGGGATATCGATGAATTCGCCCCGTTCTCTAAAAAATGCTATGACTTTGGACAAACGTGAGGTAACGATTTCCGAAAGATAAGGAAGGAGCTCGTTTTTTAATTCCTCTTTATATACGATTTCTTTGATGACGACTTGAAAAATTTCTCTATTTTCCGAGATGAACTCCACGCGGTTTTTTAGAAATCCCCTTAAAAAGTCTTCGAAAGTGACCGCTTTGCTCATGACGGTATGAAGCACTTCATCGGCCATAGCAGGAAACAGTTCCTTTAAGCAAGGGATAATAAGCGACAGAAGCAACTTGTCTTTCGTCCCGTATTGCTTGAAGATACTTGCTTCTGAAACCTCGGCAGCTTTGGCGATTTCGGCGGTCGAAGTATTGGAATAGCCTTTTTCGGCAAACAGCCGAATAGCCGACTCGATAATCCGTTCCTGCTTTGCGGTCAGCTTTTCGGGCAAGTGCATTTCATTAAATAGATTGTTTTTGGTCAATGGGGTAACCTCTCTTCCGATTCACAAAAGTAAGTAATCACTCACCTACTAACGTTATACCACCCGGATCGATAGTCCGTCAATGAAAAAGTGAGTAATTACTTACTTTTTTCGAGAAGTTCCCCGAACGAAGGTGCAATATGTTGCTGCGATCGCCGCAACATATTGCACCTTGCCGTTCGTCCGCTGCGATAAGCCATCGTCATCCCAGTAAAAAGAGACACCGAAAGCGTAATGGAAACGGTTTCGTGTAAACCGCTTTCAAAGCATAATGGGGAAGCATCGCACACGAGAAGGAGGGTCTCATTCATGAAAAGGTACAAAGCAATCGCATATGGAGTTCTGGCGGCGACGATGGCATTCACGATTGCGGCTTGCAGCGGCGGCAATAACGATCCGGCCAATAGCGGCGGGAACGCGCCGGCGAACGAAAGCGGGAATGCGGGGGCGGAGCCCGGCAAAAAAGTAACGATCGAGTACTGGCACACGTACAGCGACCAGGAGGAGAAGGTGCTGACCGAGGAGATCAAGCCGCTCTTCGAGGAGGAGCATCCGGGCATCGAGCTGAAGCTGACGAGAATGCCGTACGAAGGGCTGAAGGAGCAGGTCATCGCGGGCGTGGCGGGCGACGCGGCGCCGGACCTGATGCGGATGGATATTATTTGGGTGCCGGAGTTCGCGAAGATGGGCGCTCTTCAAGACGTGAGCAAGCTCGAAGGCTTCGACGAGATTAAAGCGAACGTGTTCGAGGCGCCGATGGAGACGAACGCGTACGACGGCGGCTATTACGGCGTTCCGGTCAATACAAATACGAAAATCGCGATTTACAATAAAGCGGTATTGGATGAAATCGGCGTAACGAAGGCGCCGGAGACGATGGAGGAGCTGGAGGCGGCGGCCAAGCAGGCGGTAGCGAAAGGCAAGCCGGGCGCGATCGGCATCGGCGGCGCGAACGTATGGGCGGCATCGCCTTACTTCTGGAGCCTCGGCGGCAAGCTGACTAGCGAGGATTACACGAAAGCGGACGGATTCCTGAACAGCCCGGAAAGCGTGAAGGCGCTGGAGACGATCGTGCGCTGGCATAACGAGGGACTCGTGACGCCGACGATTCTCGGCGGCGAGCCGGGCGCGTGGGACGGCATGAAAAACAAAGAGTATATGATGATCGACGACGGCCCTTGGTTCTACAGCATTCTGATGAACGAGGCGGAGTCCGCGTTCAAGCCGCTCGAGCAGACGGTGCGCGGCCTCATACCGGCCGGCCCGGCCGGCAGCCATTCGGTCGTCGGCGGCGAGGATCTGGTCATCTTCGCGAACTCCAAGCACCCGCAGGAGGCGTGGACGTTCGCGAAGTGGATGCTCGGCGAGGAGCCGCAGAAGATCATGAGCAAGCTGGGCCTCATTCCGACGAACAAAACGGCGGCCAACGATCCGGCATTCCTGGAGACTCCGTTCGTAACCGAGTTCGTGAAGCAGCTGGAGACGGCGCTGCCGCGCACGCCGATTCCGCAATACGGCGAGATGGAAGGCATCGTTAACCTAGCATTCGAGAAAGCGGTCCGCGGAGAGCTCGACCCGAAGGCGGCGCTCGACGAAGCGGCCAAGAGCATCGACGCCATCCTGGCCCAGTAACGCGCAAAGCGCGAGAACACCGACAAGAAGCGGCCTTCCTTCGCCGGTACCGATGGGGGAGGGCCGCAACCGAAAGCGATAGGGAAGGAGCCGCAGCATGTCAATTCCAATGACGGGGCAGCCGGTACCCGGGCGCGATCCCCGGGCGGGCTCGAAGCTCAAGAAAGGCTTGAAGCAATGGATGGCGGTTCTGCCGTTTATTTTTCTCGGCGTCGCGGGTACGGCCGTATTCGTCATCTACCCGATGATCCGGAACATCGTCATCAGCTTTCAAGACTACAGCATCATGCCGGGCGCGAACAATCCGTTCGTCGGCTTCGACAATTACGTTTCGGCGTTCACCGATCCGAACAATAAAGTGCTGATGGCCATCCGGAACACGTTTCTGAACGTGGCGGTAACCGTTCCGGTCAACTGGCTGCTCGCGATCGTGTTCGCCGTGTTGATCAACCTGCATTTCGTGAAGCACAAAATCGTGTTCCGCACGGTCTACTATTTGCCGATCATCACGTCCTGGATCGTGGTCGCGTTCCTGTTCCGCTTTCTGTTCGCGGGCGGCGAATACGGCCTGATCAACTATATTCTCTACAAGCAGCTCGGCTTGTTCAGCGAACCGATCAATTTCCTGTCCAATTACTGGTCGGCCATGGTCGTCATCTGGCTGTTCCATATTTGGAAAACGGTCGGCTGGGGCGTTGTCATCTACTTGGCGGCGCTGCAGGGCATTTCGAAGGAATATTACGAAGCGGCGGCGATCGACGGCGCGAACGGCACGAAGCAATTTTGGAGCATTACGGTTCCGATGCTTGGACCGGTTACGGCATTCGTTCTGATCAACCTGGTCAACGGCGCCTTTAACTTTTTCCCGCAGGTGTACTTCATTACGCGCGGCGGTCCGATGGACCAGACGCAGACGCTGCCGAGCCTGATGTACCTGCAGGCGTTCAAAAACTTCAACTTCGGTTACGCATCCGCAGTCGCCGTCATGATGGGCATCGCCGTGTTCGCGCTGACGTACACCCAGATGAAAAAATTCGGCAACCAGCGGTTTTTGTAGGAGGGGACGGCAATGAAAACAAAATGGCCCATACAGCTTCTCGTCTACGCGATTATTGCGCTTGGAGCGCTCTCGTTCCTGTTCCCCTTCGTCTACATGATCTTGACCAGCTTCATCAAGGGCGCCTACTCGCTGCCGCGTCCGAAGGAAGTGTTCTCCGTCGTGCCGGACCTGTACAACTACAAGCTGGTGTGGAGCAAAAACAATTTCGCGAGATACTTTCTGAACAGCAGCGTCGTGACCTTGGTCGCGATGACGGGCAGCTTGTTCCTTGGCTGCCTGACCGCCTACGGCTTCGCGCGGTTCACGTTCCCGGGGAAGGAATTTCTGTTCCGCACGTTTCTGCTGACGATGATGATTCCCGGCGTGATCAACATTATTCCGCAATTTCTGATCGTCAAATCGCTCGGCCTCGTCGATACGTACGGGGGACTGTGGCTCATTTACATCGGAGGCGGCGTCGTCGGCAGCGCGTTCTTCCTGCGGGGCTTCTTCCAGAGCATTCCGAAGGAGTACGAGGAGTCGGTGCTGATCGACGGCGGCGGCAACTGGCGCATCTTCTGGAACATTTACCTCCCTCAGTCGATGCCGGCAATCGCGACGCTTGCCATATTTTCGTTCCAGGGGACATGGGAGGAGTATTTCACCGCGCTCGTCATCATCAAGGACGAAGCGATGCGGACGCTGCCGATCGCGCTCCTCATGTTCAACGACAAGTACGCGACGAACTACTCCTGGATTTTTGCGGCCTCGATTATCGCGCTGCTGCCGACCGTGCTGCTGTATATCCTTTTTCAGAAGCGGTTCGTGCAGAGCGGGTTTAACGAAGGCGGCGTGAAAGGCTAAATACGCGGATGGGAGTCAACCGATGCAATCGAATCGCGGCAAAATAAGAACGGCGTCCGTCCTGCTCGCCGGCTGCCTCCTTGCGGCTGCGGCCGCGGGGTGCAGCGGCGATCGGGCGATCAAGGCCGAAACGGTGCAAAGAAGCGGAGCGATGGAGAAGCTGTCGACGGATAAGGCGGCTTACAAGCCGGGCGAGGCCGTCAAGTTTACGCTCGAGCTGGCCAAGGCAGAGCCGGAAGCGACGATCGTCGTGCAGTACCGCCATCTCGGCGAGACGGTCGGCAGGCAGGAGATCGAGTCGGAAGGCGAGCAAGTCACGTGGGATTGGACGGCGCCGAAGGAGGACGGACTCGGCTATATGGCCGAAGTGTTCGTTACATCGGGCGGCGAGGCGAAGGATCGCCTGAATATCGCCGTCGACGTTTCCTCCGACTGGAGCAAGTTTCCGCGCTATGGCTACCTCGCGGACTTCCACGCGATGAAGGAAGAGGAGCGGGCGGCCGTCATCGAACGGCTGAACCGGTTCCACCTTAACGGCATCCAGTTCTACGACTGGCAGTACAAGCACCATCAGCCGCTGAAGCTCGAGGGCGGCAAGCCCGCGGCGGAATGGCCGGACATCGCGAACCGTCCCGTCGCCTTCGATACGGTCCAAGGCTACATCGATCTCGCGCATGACCGAAACATGAAAGCGATGAACTACAATTTGCTGTTCGGCGCTTACGAGGGCGCGGAAGCGGACGGCGTGAAGCGGGAATGGGGACTGTTCCGCGATCCGACGCTGACGAATCAGGATAAGCATCCGCTGCCGGACAGCTGGGCAAGCGACATTATGCTGTACGATCCGATGAATCCCGAATGGCAAGCGTACCTGATCGGCAAGGAGATCGAAACGTTCGGGCATCTCGCCTTCGACGGCTGGCATGTCGACCAGCTGGGAGACCGCGGCTCGCTCTGGAACGGTGAAGGCCGGTCCGCCAAGCTGTCCGAAGGCTATGTCTCGTTCCTGAAGGCGGCGAAGGAGAAGCTGGACGTCGACTACGTCATGAACGCGGTCGGCCAGTACGGGCAGCCGTTCCTGGCGACGCAGGCGCCTCTCGAATTTTTGTACACGGAGGTATGGGAATCGCATCCGAAGTACGCGGACCTGAAGGCGATCATCGACCAGAACGGCAAATATAGCAAAAACAAGCTGAACACCGTGCTCGCCGCCTACATGAACTACGATTTGGCGGACGCGGCTGGCGAGTTCAATACGCCGGGCGTGCTGCTGACCGACGCGGTCATCTTCGCCTCCGGCGGCTCCCACTTGGAGCTCGGGGAGAACATGCTCGCGAAGGAGTATTTTCCGAACAAAAACCTCCGGATTCCTGCCGAGCTGGAAGAGCAGCTCATCCGGTATTACGACTTCCTGGTCGTGTACCAGAACATTCTGCGCGACGGGCTGGAACCGTCCGATCTCGCCGCGGAAGGGGCGGGAGAGCTTGCCGTTTCGGCCGAGCCGGAAATCGGGAAGGTCTGGTCGTTCGCCAAGCGGAAGGGCGGCAGCGACATCGTCCATTTCCTCAACTTCGCCGACGCGACGACGCTGGAATGGCGGGATGACGAGGGCAAGCAGGCAGCTCCCGCGGAGCGCAGCGACGTCGCCGTCTCGTTCAAGGCCGGGGACGAAGTCGCCGGGATTATGTTCGCTTCGCCCGATTATTACGACGGCTCGCCCGTGCAGCTAGACTTCGAGCAGAAGGACGGCGTCGTGACGCTTAGGCTCCCCGGGCTGAAGTATTGGGATTTGCTCCAAGTGACGTACAAGTAACACCGCCTGCGAGGACGCGCGGAAGAAGCCAGAGCGAACGACGTTAAACCATCGGTCGCTTTGGTTGTTTTTGTCTTTTAACCTTCGGCTCCGCATGAGGTAAACTGGTAGTATCCCTCAAAAGTAAGGTGGCTATCCTATGCTGCGTTTCGAAAGGCTGACCAACCGCTACGCTTCCAAAGTGATCGTCGCTTTTCTGTTTCTCATTCTCATCCCGACAACGCTATCGGGCTTCTCCTTTTATTTGGAATCCTCCGCGCTGGTGAAGAAGAACGTAAGGGCTTCCGCCGTTCAGCTGACGAAACAAACCGCGGACGCGCTGTCCTCCATGTTCAATGCGGGAAGCGATACGTCCGATCTGCTGTACGGCGATTTGGAAGTGCAGCAGGCGGCCATGCGCTATACGACAAGTCCGCTGAACGCCCAGATTCAGATGTCCCAATCGTTGAATACGCGGCTCAATAACGTCGTCTATTCCAGCTCGTTCGTCAAAATCGTCTATCTGTTGCAAGAAGGCGGGATCGGCTGGGGCAGCGGCACGTTCTCCACGCCCAAGCTGAGAAAGGCGGATCTTGCCGGGCTTGACTGGGTGGAGCAATCGAGGAAGAAGGACGGGGAGCTCGTATGGCAGCCGCTCCGCAAGGATCCCTTCAGCGGAGCCGGAGAGAACACCGATCTCGTACTGCCCGTCAGCCGGGCCATGAAAGACTTTCAGACGCTGGAGCAGATCGGCCTGCTGGTCGTCAATTTGAACGGGAGGGCGATCATGAATACGATTCATCAGGTCAAGCTGGGGGAGACCGGGAGGTACACCGTCGTCGATTCGGAAGGGCGCGTGATGATCGATGCCGATTTGTCGCGGATCGGCAAGCCGGTAGCGGAGAGAAGCCTTCATGAGAGGATCGTCGGCAGCGATGCGGCCGAATTCGAATTCGCAAGCGGCGGCACTCCTTATTACGGCGTGAAGCAGCTGCTGAGCAACGGCTGGCTGCTGGTCGGCACGGTGCCTACGGAAGAAATTACGGGGGCGCTCGATAAGCTTCATAACCGAATTTTGACGCTGTCGGCTTGCTTTGCGCTCGTGGCGGTTCTTATCGGCCTCTTGATCGCGAAGCGGGTGACGAAGCCGATCAAGCAGCTGACGCTGGAGATGAGGCGGGTGCAGCAGGGCGATCTGAGCGTAAGGACGAAGATCGAGTCTTCGGACGAGATCGGCCTCATGAGCAAGCATTTCAACAAAATGCTCGATGAAATCGGGCAGCTGATGGCGCGTATCGAGGAAGAGCAGCGCGAGAAGCTGGAAGCCGAGGTGCGCGCCGTCACGTATCGCATCCATCCCCACTTCCTGTACAATACGCTCAGCACGCTGAGATGGCTGATCCGTTCGGGCGAGACGGAGCGGGCCGATCAGGGTCTTGCGGCGCTGACGAGGCTGCTGCAGGCGAACATGGGCAAGAGCGGTCAAATGATCGCGCTGGGGGAAGAGCTGGAGATCATTCGGAAATATATCGTCATTCTTGAAATGCGGTACGAGCATAAATATACGTTAACGCTCGATATCGGGCAGGGGCTTGAGGACATGGAAATTCCGCGCATGCTGCTGCAGCCGCTCGTCGAGAACGCGGTGTTCCACGGCTTCGTTCCATTGAACCGCGGAGGCGGCATTTCGATTCATGCGCGGGCGCGGCACGGCGAGCTGCACCTCGAAGTGAAGGACGACGGAGCCGGCGTCGCGCCCGGGAAGCTGGAGAGGCTGAATGCGGCGGTAACGGACGAAAAAGCGGGAATCGGCCTGCAGCATGTGCGCGATTCGCTGCGGCTCTATTACGGAGCCGGCTCCGATCTCTCGATCGTCAGCGAGCTTGGCGCCGGAACTAGCGTTCACATCGTTCTGCGGCTTCAAAGGTAATCCTTGCCGGGCGGCATGATCTTGCGGTGCGCAACTTGGAAGGAGGATACAAGCATGAAGGATCATGTCTTAATCGTGGACGACGAGCCGATCATCCGCAACGGCCTCAAAAGCTTTATCGACTGGGAGAAGCTCGGGCTCGCCGTGGAGGGGGACTCGGCGAACGGCCTCGCCGCGCTGGAGCTGCTGCGCGACAGGCCGGTCGATATTCTGATCACCGATATCAAAATGCCGGTCATGGACGGCCTCGAGCTTACGCGCGAAGCGCTGAAGATCAATCCCGACTTGCAAATCGTGCTGATCAGCAGCTATAACGAATTCGACTACGTCCGCGAAGGGATGAAGCACGGGGCCGTCGATTATTTGCTGAAGCCGACGCTGGAGGCCGACGAGCTGATCGCCGTGCTGCTCAGATGCAAGGAAAGGCTGGCGGGCTGCCGCAAGCAGGCCGACGAGAAGACGCGGCTTGCCCGGCAGACCTCCCTGCTCGAGAGGAAGCGGATCGAGCAGGACATCGTCCGCTTGCTTGCGGGCGCCCGGGAGGAGACGCGCTTCGCCGATCTGTTCGGCCGGCGGGGCGCCGCTTACGTCTGCGCTTACGTCATGGCCGACTGCTTAAGCGAATGGGGGGAGCGGTACGGCAATTTGCACGCGAGCATCGTATACGAGGATTTGCAGGCGCTGTTCTACGAGCAGTTCCAAACGGGCAGCGCGCCGATTCTGGCGGGAGAGGGGCTGCTGCTCCTTTATCCCCGCGACGAAGGGGCGGGCGGGCATTCGATCGAACGGTTCAAGGCGCGCGCGGAAGCGGAGCTCGGCCTTTCGGTATCGGCGGGCTATTGCGAGGTCGAGGCGTCGGAGCGGCTGGAGACGGCGTATCGCCGAAGCCGCGCCGCCGCGGAGCGCCGCTTCTTCGAAGGGACCGGCCGCGTGTTCGTTCATGACGGGACGAATGACGGGACGAACGGCGCCGACGAGGCGGGCGGACGCTTCGAGGAGATGAACCGGCACGCCATGTTGGAGCTGGTGCGCGCGGAGAAGGACGGTGGCGCCGTCCTCGACGGCTTCGTCGCGCGCTGGAGGCGGGAGGGGCCGTCCCCTGAGCAGACGAAGCGGGAAGCTTGCGAGCTGCTGTCGGCTTTCGCTTACGCGAGCGGCGACACGAGGACGGTCACGGGCTTCCGGGACGGCGTCTGGCGCTGCGACACGGTTAGCCGGCTCGGGGAGCTGATGCGCGCCCTGGTCCGGGAGATGGAGCAGCCGAACCGGCTGCGGCTTAACGATAACGGGCACGGCGGGCAGCTCGTCGCGAAGGCGGTCGCCTACATCGAGCGGCATTACCGCGACGATTTGACGCTGCAGGACGTGGCGGATTCGGTCCATGTGAGCAAGAGCTATTTTTCGAACCTGTTCAAGAAGCAGACCGGGCAAAACTTTATCGATTATTTGATCGATTTGCGGATCGGCGAAGCGAAGCGGCTGCTCGTCCGGAACGAGTGCAGAATATACGAGGTCGCGGAGAAAGCCGGCTTTAACGACGTGAAATATTTCAGCAAGCTGTTCAAAAAGACGACCCAAATGACGCCGGTCGAATATCGGGAGAAGCATCAGCGGTAGCGGATAAGGAGGATTCGAATGCCCAGGGGAAGGCTGATCGCGTTAATCTGCATGCTGTTTCTTGCCGCGGGCTGCGGAGGACAGTCGATCATATCGGATGAAAGCAGCGTGGCCAGGCTGAATCAGAACGAAAAGGTCGAAATCGAGTTTTGGCATACTTACAGCGACGAGGAAACCCGGATATTAGAGGACCAGATCCTCCCGGCGTTCGAGAAGGCGCATCCGGATATACGCGTTCGTCCCGTCCGGCAGTATAATAACGCGGAGCTCAAATATACGCTCATTTCCAAAGCTTCCGCGAACCGGTCGCCGGACGTCGTGCGCATGGACATCGCGTGGGTATCCGAGTTCGCGCAGAGCGGCCTTCTGCTCCCGCTTAGCGACAATGACGATTTCGATGACGTTACGAAGTCGCTTCAGAGCAATACGGGCTCGGCCGGCTACTTTGCCGGGGCGCATTATTCGCTGCCGGTCAATATGAACACGAAGGTCGCGATCTTCAGCCGCGAGCTTCTGGAGAAGTCGGGCCTGTCCAAGCCGCCAGCAGCCTTTCAAGAGGTCATCGAGCTGGCGAGGAAGGAAGGCTACAAGATCGGGATGAGCGGGCTCGAAGCGTGGAAGAGCTTGCCCTATGTGTATGCGCTCGGAGGCCGAATGACCGACGAGGCGTATACGAGAGCGACCGGCTATTTGAACGGGGAAGGAACGGTGAAGGCGGTCGAGCTGCTGTTGTCGCTCTATAAGGAGCGGCTCATCGACGGTGCCGTTATTAACGGCGGCGCCGATCTTTGGGAAGACGTGAAGACGGGGAAGCTGCTCGTGATGGACGACGGGCCGTGGTTCTACAGCGTGTTCCAGGGCGAGGAGCTCGAGCGGGCCGTCCGCTCCACCGTTGCGGTCCCTTTCTTCCCCGCCTTCGGCCCTGCCTCCATTCTGGGCGGAGAAGATCTGGTCATCCCGAGAGGCTCGAAATATCCGAAACAGGCGTGGGCGTTCATGAAGTGGATGATCGGCAAGGACGCGCAGGTCGCCATGTCCCGTACCGGCCTTATTCCGACCAACGTGGAGGCCAAGGAGATGAAAGCGAGGGGAGAATCGTTCATCCCTCCCTTTACGGAAGCGCTGGAGCATACGTTTCTGCGCCCGCCGGTCAAGGAATGGAGCGCGATGGATAAGATCTATACCGGTTACATGACCCAAATCTTCCAGGGCAAGCTGTCTGCGAAGGACGGACTGACGAAAGCCGCCGCCGAAATCGACCTGCTGCTGGCAGGGTGAGGCTGGGCGCCGCGCAAAAGGCCGGGCAGTCACGACGGCGCATGCACCGCAGTATGGCCTGCCCCGCCGCTTATTCATCCAACCGCGCGGCATGGGCTCCCCCCGCCGCATGGTCGCCATAATGGATAGTTGCAGTAACTTTCCCCTTATTCGCCCCTTGATGAGGCGTATGTTGGATTTCATCCAGTCAAATTGGTGCTTAGAGGCGAAAAAGAGGCCAGGAGGCCGTCTCGCGCTGGATGAAATCCAGTATAGACGGCCTCCCGGCCCTATTGAAGTCTCCGTACTGGATAAAATCCATGATAGCGGGCCAACCGTCCATCAGGGAGGCGGCCGAGCAATTCCGCCGCGCGGCATGGCCTGCCCTCGCCGCAGGATCATCCAACCTTGGTCGCCATAATGGCTATTTGCAGTAACTTTCCCTTTATTCGCCCCTTGATGAGGCGTATGTTGGATTTCATCCAGTCAATTTGGTGCTTAGAGGCGAAAAAGAGGCCAGGAGGCCGTCGGATGAAATCCAGTATAGACGGCCTCCCGGCCTTTTTTACCGTGCCTATATTGGATGAAATCCATGATAGCAGGCCAACCGTCCATCAGAGAGGCGGCCGAGCAATTCTGCCGCGCGGCACGGCCTGCCCTCGCCGCAGGATCATCCAACCTTGGTCGCCATAATGGCTATTTGCAGTAACTTTCCCCTTGTTCGCCCCTTGATGAGGCGTATGTTGGATTTCATCCAGTCAAATAGGTGCTTAGAGGCGAAAAAGAGGCCAGGAGGCCGTCTCGCGCTGGATGAAATCCAGTATAGACGGCCTCCCGGCCTTTTTTACCGTGCCTATATTGGATGAAATCCATGGTAGCGGGCCAACCGTCCATCAGGGAGTCGGCCGAGCTATTCCGCCGCGCGGCATGGCCTGCCCTCGCCGCAGGATCATCCAACCTTGGTCGCCATAATGGATATTTGCAGTAACTTTCCCCTTATTCGCCCCTTGATGAGGCGTATGTTGGATTTCATCCAGTCAATTTGGTGCTTAGAGGCGAAAAAGAGGCCAGGAGGCCGTCTCGCGCTGGATGAAATCCAGTATAGACGGCCTCCCGGCCCTTTTTGAAGTATCCATGCTGGATGAAATCCATGATAGCGGGCCAACCGTCCATCAGGGAGTCGGCCGAGCTATTCCGCCGCCGACCCCGCCTGCTTACACCATCAGAATTTCCCGGATATCCTGCTCGGTGAGCGAGGACAACGCTTCTTGGCCGGGCTTGATCATTTCGTCGATCAGGCTCTTTTTGCGCTGCTGGAGGTTGTACATTTTATCCTCTACCGTTCCCTGCGCGACGAGGCGGATAACCTGCACGACGTTCTTCTGCCCGATGCGGTGCGCGCGGTCCATCGCCTGCTCCTCGACGGCGGGGTTCCACCACAGGTCGTAGAGGACGACAGTGTCGGCGCCCGTCAGGTTCAGCCCGGTGCCGCCCGCCTTCAAGGAGAGAAGGAACAGGTCCCTCTCCCCGTCGTTAAACCGGCTGCACAGCTCGACCCGCTCGGCGGCGGGCGTCTGGCCGTCCAGGTAAAAATACGGAACGCCCCGGTAGCCGAGCTCGCGCCCGATCAGGCCGAGCATCTCGGTAAACTGCGAGAAGACGAGCAGCCTCCTGCCGGCGCCGCGGCCTTCCTCGACGATCTCGAGCAGCTGCTCGAACTTGGCGGAGCTCCCCGCGTAGTCCTCGACGAACAGGGAGGGGTGGCAGCACAGCTGGCGAAGCCGGGTGATGCCCGCCAAAATTTTGATCCGGTGCTTCTGAAAGTCGTCCGCGTCCAGATGCTTGACCGTCTCCTGCTGCAGCTTGGCCAGCATGCCGACGTACAGCTTCTTCTGCTCCGGCAGCAGCTCGGCCGCGTGGATCGATTCGATCTTCTCCGGCAGCTCCTGCAGCACGTCGCTCTTCAGCCGCCGCAGCAGGAACGGGCGGATGCGCCTGGCCACCGTCTCCCGGGCAAGCTCGCCGAACGAGCGCCGGTCCTGGAACAGCTCGGGGAACACGGCGTCGAAGATCGACCACAGCTCCTCGAGCCGGTTCTCCACCGGCGTTCCGGTAAGCGCGAACCGGTGCTTCGCCTGCAGCGCCTTCACCGCCTGCGCCGTCTGGGTCGCATGGTTTTTGAAAAATTGCGCCTCATCGAGTATGAGCGTATGGTACGACTGCTTCGTGTAAATCCCGACGTCGGCGCGCAGCATCGGGTAGGAAGTTAGAATGACGTCCGCCCCGGCCGGATCCTTCAGCAGCCGGCTGCGCTCATGCTTGCTGCCGTCCGCGATGACGGCGCGAACCTCGGGCGCGAACCTCAGCAGCTCGTTCCGCCAGTTATAGACAAGCGAAGCGGGCGAGACGATGAGCGCCGGCTGCCCGTGCCGCCGGATTTCCGGCAGCATCGAGACGACGTACGCGATGCTTTGCACCGTTTTGCCGAGCCCCATGTCGTCCGCGAGAATGCCGCCGAACCGATAGTGCGCGAGCGTTCGCATCCATTGGTACCCGTACGTCTGGTAGTCGCGCAGCACCGGGGCTAACCGGTCCGGAACGGGAAAATCCAAATGATCCGGGTTGCGCATATTTTCGAGCAGGCGGCGGAAGGACTTGCCGAGCTGCACCGCCTTGCCGGGTTCTCTCGCATCCATAAGATGCAGTCCCCGCGCGGCGGGAATGCGGAACGTCGATCCGCGCACGTCGCCCTTCGGCAAGCCGACCTCGTTCAAGAAGCGGATGATTTCAAGAAACGCTTCGCCCTCCAGCGGCAGCAGCGCGCCGTCCGGCAGGCGGTGATAGTTGCGCTTGATCTCGAGCGACTTCAGCAGGCTGCGAACTTCCGATTCGGGGATCCCGTCCATCGAAAACTTGAATTCGAGCCAGTCCGTTCGCTCGTCGACGTCGACCACGATCTTCGGCGGGGCATGCTTGGTCACGACCCGCACCTTGACGGCGCTCGTGGCGTATACCGTCAGCAGCTTCTCGAGCTCGGGAACGACATGATGGAGAAAATCGAACTCGGCCTCTTCCTCTTCCATGAAGTAGCCGCTCTCGGTCTTGGCGAAGGGGCATCGCTCCATCAGATCGAGGATGCGGCGCTCCTTCTCCCCGTCGCGGACCAGGATCCGATCGCTCCCGCGCTTCCGGTCGCCGCTCTCCAGCGGATTAATGACGATATCGCCGTATTGGAACTCCAGTCCGGCCAGCAGCCGGTCTCTTACCCGGTCCAAATACAGCCTGGCCGCAAGCTCGGTCTGCAGCACCCGATCGGCGATCGACTCCGCGATCCGCACGCTGCCGAGCTTCATCAAGCCGGGAATGACGCGGTCCATAATCGGCTCCATTTGGTCCGGCGCGATCGGAATCCGGCTTTGACCGGTCGCGTCCAGCATATGCTTCAGCTCCGCCACGCGCCTGCATTCCTCCGCCGGCAGCTTCATCAGCTTGCCTCCGTCCAGCGCCAGTCTGTAGTCTTCCAGAATGGTCAGTCCGTCCAGCCCCTGCACGTCCATGAGATAGCCCCCGCCCTGCGCCTGATCGAACGCGAAACGAAGCGGAACCGGATCGTTCGACTCCTCGATGCCGATATACTCGCGGCCGCCGTGGACGAGCAGCACGGAGGGAGCTTTCAGAAGCAGCGGCTGCAGCGTATCCCATGAATAGGGCGGGACGAGCAGCATGCGGTCGCCGCTGGCCGGGCTTCCCGGACTGACGAGCCGGGCCGCCGAATCCCGGTACATCGTCTCGTTGCGGTACACTTGAACGAGCTGACGGATGATCGCGTCGTCCTCCGCCGAGAAGCGGTGCTGCGCGGGATCGTAGACGAAATGCTTCGAGAAGGGGTAGGGCACCCGGCGCTCGACGCAGCCGACGAACTCACGGATCCGCTGCACGATGTACAGCCGCTTCGGACCGACCTTCAGCTCGATGCCGATCATTTGCTTCCGGTAGCCGTATTCGAAGAGCTTGCAGGTTACTTCGATTTCAAGCAGGCTTCTTGCGTCATAGAGCAGCCCGCTCCCGCTCGCGGGCGAGGCTTGGCGGCCGAACAGGCCGAGCAGCTTGCCGGCGAGCTTGTCGTCCTGCCTTTCATGACGGTCACGTCGGGGCGTAAGGACGCCCTCCTCCGCCTCTTCTTCGGCGGGCCGGTTCTCCGGATGCAGCAGGGAAGGGAACTTGCGGACGGGCTGGTCGCTGCCGCCTTCCGTCGCCGCGATTCGGAGCAGCGCGGCGGCGACATGCTTGCAGTACGTATCATAGCTGCCGGCAGCCATGCAGCTGCAGCCCGCCTGCACGTCGCCGTCTCCGTCGAGCTCGACGCTTACGAGGCACGGCGTCATATCCATGACGCGCGCCTCGTAGCTGCCCGCCCCCGTCTTCGTCAGCGTAACGCCTTCCGCTCGATAAAGCGCCTCGCCCCTTGCGTAGAAGAGGTCGCCGCATAACTGTTTGATCAGTCGGTTGGTCAATTGAGGGTGCATGTTCTCGGTCCTTCCTAGTGTAAACGTCCGACGCAGGTCCATTGGGCATAAGCTCGTTACACGTTGAAATTCAAGCCGATCCTATATGGTCAAGCTTCGATGTTCCCGCCGCCAAAATCAATCTTCGCCGATCCCCGCTCTATCGGATGCTTCTTACGGTCGTCCCGTGAATAAGGTCGCCCTGCAGCACGATATGCTCGTACGGCGCCGACGGGTTGGCGATCCGCCACAGCATTCGCTCGGCGGCTCGGAAGCCGGTTTCCTGCACCGGCAGCGCCGGCCTGGTCATATCGGGCAGCAAGCCCCGCAGAGCGGGCTCGGCTTCGAGCGCGACGAGCGAGTAATGCTCCGGTATGCCGCTCCCCGTCATGCTGCAGGCCAAGTAGGTCCGGGTGAGCGCTTCCTGCGAGGTACAGACGAACGCGGTCGGCTTATGCGCTTCGACGAGCCGCTGCCAGCGCGCCGCCCATTCCTCTCTCGTGCCGTTCGTCTCGAACAAATGGCCCTCAAGCGAGGCGGCGATTCCCGCCTCCTCGAGCGTGGAGCGGAACGAGCTCCATCTGATCCGGTAGCCTCGCGTCCGTTCGATATCCCCGATATACATCAACCGGCGATGCCCGCATTCGAGCAAGTAATTCACGCATTGCCGCATCGCGTCTCCCACGTTCCAAATAACGCTGTCCACCCTGGCCATGGCGGGCGGAAAGTTGAGCAGAATGCGCGGGACGGGCAGAGCCATCAGCTTGTCCTCGACCGGATACGGAATATTGGGACTAATGAAAACGCCGTCCGAAAACGCGATGCCCGTTTTGTCGACCCAAGCCTCGAACGCCTCGTCCTCCCGCAGCCGATCCGTAATGAAGGATAGCTCGACCTTATGGCCGGCATCGGCGAGCCGGCGCTGCACGCTCTCGAGCAGGGCGTTGTGCAGCGCCGAGTACATCCCGATCTCCGAAGCGATCAGGAAGACGAACCGTCGCGAATGGCTGAAGTAGAGCGGCACGCGCTCGAACAGCGCGCTCCGCTCCTGCTCCTTCGTATGGTAACCCAGCTTCCGGGCGAGCTCCCGCACGCTGGCCCGCGTGCTCTCCGACATGCCGGGCAGGCCGCGAAGCGCCTTCGACACGGTATGGACCGTTAACCCGAGCTCGGCCGCGATATGCTGCAGCGTAATCTTTTTCTTTATGGGCATGAGTGGGGCCTCCGTAAAATGAAACGAAAATGAAACTAAATATAAGCTACATCAAATTATATAATAAAATCGAACAAAAACGAAACGCGGGGGGAACGCGAATGAGAACGGTAACGCTTCCGGCGCAAGAGGTGCCGGTCAGTCGTGAGGTGGATGTGCTCGTTGTCGGGGGAGGGCCGGCCGGGATCGCCGCCGCGATCGCGGCTGCCCGGAACGGGGCGAAGACGCTGCTTGTGGAGCAGCGCGGATTTTTGGGCGGAATGGGAACGGTAGCGCTGGTCCCGGCCTTCTGCCCGTACACGGACGGGGAGAAGCCGGTTATCCGGGGGATCGGCCTTGAGCTGCTGGAGCGGATGAAGCAAAGCTGCGACGCCGATTACCGCCGAAGCTATGCGGACAGGCTCGATTGGGTGCCGATCGACGCCGAGGTGCTGAAGCGGGTATACGACGACGCCGTGCTGGAAAGCGGCGCGGAAGCGCTGTACCATACGTTCGTCGGCCAGATCGTCATGGACGAGCGGGGCGGGAAGGTGGAGGGAGCCGTCGTCGTGAACAAGACGGGCCGATCCTTCATCGCCTGCGGCAACGTCATCGACGCGACGGGCGACGCGGATATCGCCGCCCTGGCCGGGGCGCCGTTCCAGAAGGGCGGAGAGAAGGGCGAGCTGCAGCCCGGCACGATGTGCTACGTGCTGGCCGACGTCGACCGCCGGCAGTTCGATCGCTATTTGAAGGAAAGCGGGGACTCCGGCCAAATTCCGAAGGCCGTGCAGGCGGCGCAGGCGGCGGGCGACCTGCCGGAAGGGAGGAAGGAGGTATCGGGCTTTGCCTGGATCTCGGAATCCCTCGTCGGCGTTAACTTCGGCCACGTATTCGGCGTCGACGGGACGAAGGCGGAGGATTTGACGCGGGGCGCGATCGAGGGGCGCAAGGGCGTCCAGACGCAAATCGCGTTTTTGCGCAAGTATGTGCCGGGGTTTGAGAAGGCGCACCTGGTGTCGACGGGCGAGCAGCTCGGCATTCGGGAGACGCGCAGAATCGTCGGCGATTACGTCTTGGTCCAGGAGGATTTCCTCGACATGCGGGGCTTCGAGGACGATATCGCCAGAAACGCGTATTTTATCGATATCCATATGGCGACCTCGAAGGATCAGGTGACGATCCGCCGCCTGCCGCAGGGCAAGTCGCACGGCGTGCCTTACCGCTCCCTGCTGCCCGTCGGCATCGACAACCTGTGGGTTGCCGGCCGCGCGGCTTCCTCCGACCGCGTCGTGCAGGGCTCGCTGCGCGTCATGCCGAACTGCTTCGCGATGGGGCAGGCGGCGGGAACCGCGGCCTATATGGCCGGCGCCGCCGGGCAGACATCGCGGCAGGTGCCGGTCGACCGGCTGCAGACGCTGCTCGTCCGGCAGGGCGCCTGGCTCGGCGAGGACGTCCATCGGCGCTTGGGCGTGGAGGCGTGAACGAATAGCGGCGGCAAATCCGGCACGGGCCTGGCGACGGTCAGGTGCCGACCGGAACGGCAGCGCACGGAAGGCTGTGCAAAGAAGGTGGACGGGATTCCGTGCGCCTTCTTTGCGTTTGATCGGACATTTCGCGCCGACTCGTTCTATGGAATCGCCCCGAACGGTCGGTATTCGGCTGACAGGTTTTGCCCACTCCAAACGAACTTGTCTCTCAAATGAACTCAGGAATGTTACTCGAATCAAACTTGCCCCCTCGTATGAACAAATCTAGTTATTCGAATCGAACCTGCCTCTCAAAAGAGCCAAACAAATTTTGCCTGTACTTCATCCAACCAAACCTCGATCAACAACACCCCGGGAGGCGTTTGACTGGATTCCATCCAGTCAAACCTCGCACGACAACGCCCCGAGAGGCGTTTGACTGGATTCCATCCAGTCAAATCGCCGAAAATCGGCTATTCGGTCACGCTGAAAGCTCATTAGCCTGCATAAAATCCAATCAAACGTAAGTTACTCGCGCCCGAACCGGGTTTTGCTTGGATAAAGTACAGTCAAAGCCCGCCTGCCATTTTCTAATGAACAAAAGAAGAATAGCGAATGCGGGAGAAGTCAAAAATGGCAGAATAGAAGAAGAAATCTATTTACTCGAATCAAACTTGCCCCTCAAACGAGCCTAACAAATTTTTCCTGTATTTCATGCCAATTAATCCTCGCACGACAACGTTCTGGAGGCGTTTGACTGGATTCCATCCAGTCAAACCTCGCACGACAATGCCCCGAGAGGCGTTTGACTGGATTCCATCCAGTCAAATCGCCGAAAATCGGCTATTCGGGCACGCTGAAAGCTCATTAGCCTGCATAAAATCCAATCAAACGTAAGTTACTCGCGCCCGAACCGGGTTTTGCTTGGATAAAGTACAGTCAAAGCCCGCCTGCCATTTCTGCTTGTAATCCATCCGACTAACTGCCGCACTCTGGTAAAGTGCGCGGGTAGGCGGGGGGCCTCCGGCAGTGCAGTCATATGGAAGCGCCGTACCGATTCCCGGGTTAGACCGTTCGGAGGGACAGCGTTATAATAGGGAGTATTGAACAAACGGCAGACCAAGGGGGCTGATCATTATGCAATACCGGCGTCTGGGCGGCAGCGGGCTGAAAGTATCCGCGCTCGGTCTCGGCACGAATTCGTTCGGCAAGCGGGCCGACTTCGAAGCGTCGCGGCGCATCCTTCATTGCGCCATCGATAACGGCATCAACTTCATCGATACCGCCAATATTTACGCAGGCACGGAATCGGAGAAAATAATCGGCCAAGCGCTCGAGGGAAAGCGGCACGACGTCGTGCTGGCTACCAAAGCGGGGCTTGTCAAAGGCGGAGGGCCGAACGAGCGCGGCTCCTCGCGTTACCATCTGCAGGCGGAGCTCGAGAACAGCCTGAAGCGGCTTCGCACCGACTATGTCGATCTGTATCAAATCCATACCTTCGATCCGGAGACGCCGCTGGAGGAGACGCTTCGCGCGCTCGACGACATGGTCCGCTCCGGCAAGGTCCGTTACATCGGCGCCTCGAACTATTGCGCGTGGGAGCTCATGAAGGCCGTCGGCATCAGCGACAGGCTCGGGTTGAACCGCTTCGTGTCGACGCAGACGAGCTACTCGCTCGCAGACCGGACGCCGGAGAACGAACTTGTCCCGATGTGCCTCGACCAGGGCGTCGGCATTATCCCGTACTTTCCGCTCGCGGGCGGGATTTTGTCGGGGAAATACGGCGGCGGGGACAAAGCTCCGCCAGGCTCGCGAGCGCAGACCGACCCGAACTTCGCGAGGTTCGTGAACGACCGGTCGATCGCCCTCGGCGAAAGCGTCCGGAAGCTGGCGGAAGGCGTTGGCTGCAGCCCGGGCGTCCTGTCGCTCTCCTGGCTCATGCATCAGCCGGCCGTGTCGACGGTCATCGTCGGCGCGACCCGGGCGGAGCAGCTTGAAGAGAATTTGAACAGCGCGTCGCTAACGCTTAAGGACGGGACCTTGGAGGCGCTGGACGCCGTTAGCCGACCGTTCCGCAGCGGGGAGCCGTTTGCGGTCTACCGGCTGCCCTAAGCCGGCCTCGGCCTGACGCTTATTCGACGCAGCTTCGGCGAGGAAGTGGCTCATGTCGATGGGACGTACTCGCTGCGGCGCCTCACATCCGCTCGAAGGCGACGATCCAGTCGCCCTGCGTGGCGGCGTAGCCGGCGTCGCCTTCGACGACGAGGCCGTACAGGTTCTTCACGTCCAGGTACTCCTTGCGCTGGCCGTTGTCGAATTCAAGCGTAATATAGTAATACGTGCGTGAAGAATTGGACATATGGCCGATGCCGTTATGCTGGTGATGATGATTAGTATGGCTTCTTACCTCCATGCGCTTGGAGACGATGCGGGCGTAGCTGCTTTCCCTGGGCGCGCTCGCATTTTTAAAATGGGTGAATACGCTGTAGAGAATGCCTCCTATAATGAGGACGAATACGATAACGATAAAAATGGGGCCGATCGTGAACATCAGGTCGAACCCTCCGCCAAAAGACGGACCGAATCCATTCATGCGCGTTGCTCCCTCCATCGGTTTCTGTTTTTGCAGGCTAAAAAAAGTATACGCGAAAGCGGCGGAGGAGTTGCACCGGCCGCCAATCGACCGCAAAGAAGAGAGGAGAATCATAATGACAGTAGGCTCGGAAAAGGATGTTGAAGGATTGAAAGAGATAGGCAGAATCGTCGCGCAGACGATGCAGGAAATGAAGAAGGCGGCGCGCCCCGGCATGACGACGAAGGAATTGGATGAATTCGGCGGACAGCTGCTGCAAAGCCGCGGAGCCGTATCGGCGCCGAAGCGCGACTACCAGTTCCCCGGCTATACATGCATCAGCGTAAACGACGAGGTGGCGCACGGCTTGCCGGGCGAGAGAAAGCTGGCGCCAGGCGACCTCGTCAACATCGACGTCTGCGCGGAGAAGGACGGGTACGTCGCGGACACGGGCCATTCGTTCCAGCTGCCGCCTTACGACGAAGCGATCGTGCGGCTGTGCGATTATACGCACGAGACGATGATGAAGGTGATCGGGGCGCTGAAGCACGGCGTCAAAATCAACGAGGTCGGCCGCATCGTGCAGCGCGAGGCGAAGCGGGGCGGCTACAAGGTCATCGAGGATTTGTGCAGCCACGGCGTGGGCCGCAAGGTGCACGAATGGCCGCAAATCCCGTCCGTCTACAACAAAAACGACAAGCGGGTGCTGCGGGAGGGGCTGGTCATTACGATCGAGCCGTTCCTGACGACCGGCGCGGAGCATGTCGTGGGGACGGGCGACGGCTGGACGCTCGTTACGCCGGACCGCACATTCGCGGCTCAGCACGAGCATACGATTATCATTACGAGGGATAAGCCGATCATCTTGACGGTGGCTTGAACCGGCGTTGCCGCCGTCTAAGGGAAGCTTGTATAGGGGTGCTCCGCGAGGGCCATACTGGATAAAAATTACTTCCAAGATGAAGCCAGGTGATACAAGTGACGGACAACCCAAGCGGATTCCCGCATTCGGATTCTTCAACGGCGGACGGGTCGCTGCGCAAAAGCAGGAAGCGTTCGGACGGCCCGCAATATCCGATTTCCGAGCAGCTGTCCCAAAATATCGATTATATGAAAACAATTTTCGGCGGCAGCTCCGATATCGTCTTCAAGCATTGGAATTACGGTCCCGAATTGAAGCACGAGGCCTGCTCGATCTATTACGAGTCTCTCGTCCAGGAAGATACCGTCAACTATATGAAGATTACGCTGCAGGACATGGTCACGCACGAAATCGGTCCCGGCATGGAGGTCAAGCCCGAGGAAGTACGCGCTTTTTTCGAGCACGACGGCGTGTCGGGGAAGAAGGCGTCCGTTCTCGCGGATATAGAGCGGATGGTCGAGCATATCGCGAACGGGCGATTGGTTATTTTTTTCGATCAATGGAATAAAGGGTTATCCTTCAAAGCGCAGTCCGTCGAAACACGGCAGGTCAGCGAATCGGTCAACGAGTCGGTCGTGCAGGGCCCCCGGGAGAGCACGGTCGAAAATTTGCAAAAAAACCTCGGCCTGCTCCGCCTGCGGCTGAAAACGCCGAAGTTCAAAATCGTGCTGCTCACGGCCGGAGGCAATACGAAGACGTCGGTCGCCTACGGCTATATCGAGGATGTCGTAGACCAGGAGATGCTGACGGAATTCAAGAAGAGGATCGAGCAGATCGAGGAGGTTGAAATATTGGAGACCTCCTATATCGAGCAGCTTATCGAGGATTCCTCGTATTCGCCTTTCCCGCAGCACCGGTATACGGAGCGGACCGACATGGCCGTGGCGGGCATGCTGGCCGGCAAAATCGCGATTCTCGTACAGGGGACGGGCGGCATTTTGTTATGCCCGGGGCTCTTCACCGAATTTTTCCAGTCCAGCGAGGACTACTACCAGCGCACGCTCATCTCGACGCTGGTCCGCTGGCTGCGGATCATCGCGTTTATTATCGCGCTCACGCTGCCGAGCGTCTATATTGCGTTGTCGACGTTCCATCCCGAACTGATCCCGACGGTGCTGCTGCTTGCCGTTCTTAACGCGCGGGAGGGCATTCCGCTGCCCGCCTTCTTCGAAGCGCTGCTGATGGAGTTCTTCTTCGAGCTGATGCGCGAGGCCGGGGTCCGGCTGCCGAGGCCGGTCGGCTCGGCGGTCAGCATCGTCGGCGCGCTCGTTATCGGAGACGCCGCCATCAGCGCCGGCATCGCGTCGCCCATCATGGTCATCGTGGTTGCTTTGACGGGCATCGCCTCCTTCTCCATTCCGCAATACAATATCGCGATTTCGCTGCGCATCCTCCGGTTTCCGCTCATGGTCAGCGCGGCCGTACTGGGCGGCTTCGGGATGATGATCTGCTTCTTGTTCATCCTGCTTCATCTCTGTCAGCTGCGCACGCTCGGGCAGCCTTATTTGGCACCGCTCGCCCCGTTCAGGTGGAAGGAGCTGCGCGATGTCTTGGTGCGCATTCCGCTGAAGAAGCTGCTCCATACGCCCCGGGATTTGCACAAGAGAAAGCCGGTGAACTGATGGCGAGGCTGCGCGTACGGATGGCGGGAAGGATGGGCAGGACGCTGACGCTGCTCGGGCTGGCGGCCGCCCTGCTGCTGCTGCCCGGCTGCTGGAGCAAGTACGAGCTGACCGACCGCGGCTTCGTCATGGGGGTCGCGCTCGATCTGGGCAAAACCGGCAAAATCGATATGCTGACGCAAGTTTACCGCCCGGCTTCCGTCGATATGAACAAAACGACGGCTACGGGCGTGTCCAGCATCAATATTAAGACGAGCGACGACACCGTCAACGAAGCGATCCGCGATATTCCGCTGCATCTCGGCCGCAAGGCGCAATGGAGTCATTTGCGGGTCATCATCGTCGGCGAGCGGCTCGCCAGGACGATGCCGCTCGGCAAGCTGCTTGATTTATTTTACCGGGATCACGAGCCGCGGAGCAGCGTCTCCCTCATGATCTCGAAGGGGCGCGCCGCCGACCTGCTGGAGAAGAAGCCGCTCATCGAACAGACGTCGGCGCAGCAGTTCCTGCGAACGGAGGAAGCGTCGTACAAGAACTCCGCCAAAACGGTGGATACCTCCTTGCTGAAGTTCATGCTGGAGTCGAAGGGCGCGACGCGCGACGCGGCCGTGGCCTACGTCTACGAAAGCAAGGAGGATAAAAATATGTTCTCCGCCGCGGGTCTGGCTCTGTTCAAGAACGGGGTCATGAAGACGGTCATGCCGGCGAGCAAAGTGGAGGGGCTGCTCATGCTGAGGAATAAGTACAAATCGGGCATCGTGGAGTTCCCTTGCGAGGGCAGCACGAAGGAAATGGAGACCGTCGAGGTGCTCTCACTGAATGTGAAAGCGAGGCCGGGCGTCAAGGACGGCAGGACGTCCGTCAGCGTCGCGGTCGAAGGAAATGTTTCGATCGGCGAACTGAAATGCACGAAGATCGTCACCCTTGAAGACGAAGCGGCTTACCTTGGCAAGGTGGAGCAGGCGGTGAAGAAGCAGCTGGAGAGCGCCATCTCCTTTTTGCAGAAGAATCAAATGGACGTCATCGGGATCGGCAACAAGATCTACCGCAAAAATCCGGGCATGTGGAAGAAGATGGAGAAGGACTGGGGCCGGCAATTCGCGGCGATCCCTTTTCAATTCGAGGTCAAGCTCCGGCTCATGACAAGCGGGACGACGATCGGCAAGCCGGCCGTTTAAGACGGCGAGAAGGAAGTTGAGGATATGGCGGAGAGGCTGACCGTACTGGTTGTCGCGTTCGGCGGCATGCTGCTGTACGACGGGCTGAAATGGCGCAACCGAATAAGCAAACGGGACAAGCTGATTTATTCGGTGCTGCTGCTGGTTTCCTTGTATATGGGGGCCGATTATGCGTTAAATAAGGATTGGCCGGATTTTCATATGGCGATCGACCTTGTCATCGGCGATCTCGCGCGGGCGATCGAAGGCTATTTGAACGTGAAGGATTAGACTGTCCGGGAGGATGAGGGAGGCGATCGGCATCGACAACCGCGCGGTAAGCCATTTTCAGATGGGAGTGCTGTTCTTTGTGTTTATGACCGGCTCCTCCATCATCAATATACCGGGACCGCTCATCGGCAAAGCCGGGAACGGCGCCTGGCTGTCCCTCCTGCTGTCGGGAGGGCTCGGCTTCTGCATGCTCGGCTGCGTTCTGTATTTGCACCGGCGATTTCCGGAGCTGACCTTCGTGCAGTACAGCCGCAAGCTGATCGGACCGGCTCTCACCGCCGTCCTGTCCGTTGTCGCGATCACGTTCCTGCTGCAAATGCAGTCGGCGATCGTCGTCGACGTCGGCTTGTTCATGATCAGCTCCATGCTGAGGGAGACCCCGATTTACGCCTTCACGATCATGATCTTCATAATCGCGGCTTTAAGCGCGAGGGCGGGGCTTGAGGTGATGGCCAGGATGTTCACGCTGATCATGTTTACGTCGGCTTTTTTTCTGTTATTCGTCCTGGTCGTCGGCCTGCCCGATTACGATCCGTCCCTGCTGCTGCCCATTATGCCCGAAGGCATCAAGCCGGTGCTGCACGGCGCTTATTTCTCGTTCGGCTTTCCGTATGTCGAGGTGTTCCTGTTCGGGATGCTGCTGCCGTTCGTGCACAAACAATCGGCGAACAAATTGCCCCGAACGATGGCGATCACCTTATTGCTTAATATCGTGACGTTGTGCGGAACGACGCTGTGCGCCATTATGATTTTCGGACTCGAAGCGGGGGAGAGGCCTTACGTTCTGTACTCCTTGGCAAGGGTCGTCGAATTTCAGGAAATCGTCCAGCGGATGGAGTCGATCATCGGCATGTCGCTTATTCTGGGCTCGTATATGAAGGTAACGATCACCCTGTTCGTGCTCAGTCTCTTTTTAAGCCAGCTGCTCGGCATGAAGGATTATCGGGTGCTGGTCATGCCGCTCGCGCTCATCGGCTTCCTGATGGGACTCGTCGACTTTGACGGCGTGTCGGAATGGGTCGGAACCGTAACGGTGCTGCATCCGGTATGGGCGTCGGCCGGGTTTGCCGTCCCGCTCGTGCTGCTGGCCGTCATTGCGGCAATCAAGGGGGATAAAAATCAAGGGGGATAAAAAGCAAAAACGAACGCAGGCGCGTTAGGCCGGCGTTCGTTTTTTTCGGTTTCGTCCTGAGCCGCGTTTCAAGGCTTGACTAGCGTATATTCGCCGATCGACTCGTACATCGGCGAGGCGTGCATATGGGTGCGCATGAGCACGAACCGGTCCGCTTCCCACCGCGCGCCTCTCGGCGCATCCGCGACCGCACCTGGCGGCATCGGGACGCTCCCTCCCGCATAGCCTCTTGCCAGCGTGACATGCGGGGAATAGGGCCGCTCTTCCTTGGCGAAGCCAAGGGGAAGCGTTGCCTGCGCCACCGACAGATGGAGGGCGGTCAGCGCATCCCGCCCGCCGATGACCGCCGCCCACAGCACGCGGGGAGCGGCAGGGGGGGAGCCGAAGGTGCCGGCTCCGTCCAAGCGGAGCGGGAAGGGGCCGCCGCGGACGCCGCGCAGCGCTTCGTGCAGAGCGCCGACGGCCGAGGCGGACGTATCGCCCAGAAATTGAAGCGTAATATGATAATCCTGCGGGTGCGTCCATTTGCGGAAGGGCAGCCGGCTTCTCGCGCGGTCTGTCCATTCCTTTAATTCCCCCGCGATGTCCGCCGGTATCGGAACGGCGACGAACAGGCGCATCGTATCGCTATTAGGCGCGGATCGGTTCATGAGGCTCGTCCCTCCTTCTTTTACCATTCAATATGGCCGTTACGTAAACCAAATATCCCGAAAGCGGACCCAGCCGAGCGATTCCAGCGATATGCCGCGCACGGACGGGTGGAACGCGGTCTTCAGCTGCTTGCGGTACAGGAATAGGAGGCTGTGCCGCTCCTTCAGCTCCGCTTCGACTCGCTGGAAGATTTCGCTGCGGCGCAGCGGATCCGGCTCCGCGAGAATGTGCCGGATGCCGGCCTCGAGCATGTCCTGCGTCTCCGGGGTCGCATGCTGCTGCATGCTCTTGAACAGGTCGATCAGCCGCAGCTCCCGGTGCTCGTCCAGCATGACGGCGAAGAGCAGCAGGTCGGCGGACATGCGCGCCGTCCCTTTGAACCGCTCCGCGTCGATGAGGCTGATTTCGATATTCACGCCGCTGCCGGCGCATACTTGCCGGATGATGCGCGCGTCCGCCTCGTATTGCGGAATCGTCGCGAGCGTCAGCGTCTCGCCGGTATAGCCCGCGGCGGCGAGCAGCTCCTCCGCGCTGCGCGAATCCGCCCCGGCTTCGCCCGCGCCGGCTTCGTCCGCGCCGCCGTCCGTCTGCCGCGGCCAGAAGCTGTCCACGCGCTCGATCACGTCGCCGGACAGCAGCCGGAGCAGCTCGTCCCGCCCGATCGCGCGGTCGATCGCCGCCCGCAGCGCCGGGCTGGCGAGCAGGCTTCCTTCATGCTCGTTCGCCGTAATGAACTTGCAGGTCATGCCCGATTGCCGCACCTGCTGCCACCGCTGCGCCGCCGCGTCCGACAGCCTCGCGTTGTGCATGATTTGGAACGATTGCAGCTCCGCGCCGCCGTCCTGGCCGTCGCTCTCCGCAACCGTCCATATTTCGACGCGGTCGAGAAACGCCCGCCCGCGAAAATACGGGGCGAACGCTTCGAGAATCCAGACGCCCTGCTCCTTGCCCGCAAGCCGGAACGGACCCGTTCCGACCGGGCTCGCCCCGAATCGCCCGCCCGCCGCCTCGCAGGCGTCCTGCGGCACGATCGAAGCCCGGTTCGTCGCCAGGAAGGACAGGAAAGCTTCGTTGCGCTCGGCGAGCCGGATGCGGATCGTCGTGTCGTCGGGCGTGTCCATGGCGGCGATGCCGGAATAAGTCCAGCCGTACAAACCGTGCGGGTTCAGCGTCCGGAGCCGTCCCAGCGAATATTTGACGTCGGACGAATCCAGCTCCCGGCCGTGGTGGAACAGCACTCCTTTGCGGAGGTAGAAGGTCCACATCGTCCGCGATTCGTCCACCTCCCACGCATGCGCGAGATGGGGCGACAGCTGTCCGCCCTTCGGATCGATCCGCACGAGCCCGTCGAAGAGCTGATTGACGAGATGCGACTCCCCCATGTAATGAATGGCCGCCGGGTCGAGGGAATAGATCGTCTGCGGCAGAGGGAACCGCAAAATATCGGTGCGCCGCTTGCCCTGCCTGTCGGAGTGGAAGCCGAACTGGCCGGACAGCCACTCCTGGAATTGCCCGCGGAGCTTCGTCGATTCGTCCAGCTGCCCGAGCAGCTCGAGAGCCGAATGGAGATCCTGCTTCTGCATCAGCTCCTGCGCCTCGAGCAGCGCGATCTGCTCCTTGCCCGCCAGGAAGGTCAAGGCGGAGCGGTTGCCGCGGCCGCGCTTCGGCGTCCAGGCGAGCCAGTTCTCCTGCTGCATTCGCTTGAGCAGCAATACCATATTGCGATGCGTGCATTCCAGCAGATCCGCGAGCTCCTGCGTCGTCACCTCGAACGGGGAATCCTCCTGAATATCCGGGTAGGCGAGCCGGATCGCCAAGTAATGCCTGCGAATTTTCATATCGTCAACCCCAGCCTTTAAAATATGAAATTTCCCGGTTATAACTTACACTTTTTGTTCTTGTTTTCTAGGTTACAATAAAAGGAGGAAATTAACAAACCGAGGGTGATGATGGAGTGAAACGATTATGAGAGATCCGGCGCCATGGCAAAAAAGGTACGAAAGAATGCTTTTGCTTGCCTTATTGTTCGGACTGCTGAGCCAATATTTATTCGTGGGCGCCGAGCCGGGCGTGTCGGTGCTCGTCTTCGTGCTCGGCTTCTACGGCTTGTTCTTCTATTCCGTGAAGGGGAGAATCGGAGGCTTCGAGAAATGGCGGGGCCAGCTCAGCTCCGGCTGGCTGCTGTTCGTCCCGGTTGCACTGCTGTCCTTATCCTACGCCGTCTATGACAACGACTTCTTCCGGGCGCTGAACGGACCGGCAATCTTCGCGCTCGTCGTCGCGCAGACGGTTCTGCTTACGCGCAGCAGCGCGAAGCCGTGGTACAGGGGCGTCTTCTATGCGGATTTGCTGTATTTGAGCTTGATCAAGCCGATCACCGCTTTGGGGGTTCCTTTCTCCTTGCTCGCCGACCGGTTGAAGGGGAACCGCGGGGAGGAGACGGGGGCACTCAAAGGCAATGCCGGCAAAATCACGCTGGGACTCGTGCTCGCGGCTCCGATTCTGGTCGTGGTCGTCTCCCTGCTCGCATCGGCGGATGAAATATTTTTCTCGTGGATCGTCGAGCTGTTGGAGGCGTTCGGCCGCTTCTCGGTCGGAGACGGCTTTTTCCGGCTTTTTGTCGCCGCCTTCTTCATGCTGTACGCCTTTTGCTACATTTGGGGGTTGTTGTTCCGCAAGCCGTCGGAGAACGGGCTGGCCGCTCCCGCCGGCGATGCCGCAGAGCCCTCGGCGGGAACGGCGAGCACGACGATCGACCCGGTTACGGCTGGCACGCTGCTGGTCAGCATCAATGCCGTATACGTGCTGTTCGTCGTCATTCAATTTTCTTATTTGTTCGGCGCGGCAAGCGGGCTGCTGCCGGAAGGCTCGGCCTATGCCGAATATGCGCGCAGAGGCTTCGCGGAGCTGATCATGGTCGCGCTGATCAACATCGGCCTGTTGATGGGCGGCCTTCACCTGATTCGCCGTACCGGCGGGGCGGCCGAGCTGGTGCGGAAGCTCTCGCTCACCGTCCTGATCGGCTGCACGATGGTGATGCTCGCGTCCGCCTACAGCCGCCTGTCCCTCTACGAGGAGGCCTACGGCTTCACCCATTCCCGCTTGCTCGTGCACGGCTTCATGATTTACCTCGGCGTCCTGCTGGCCGTCGCCATGCTTCGCATCTGGAAGGAGCGCTTCTCGATGGCGAAGGTGTATATCGGCGTCTCCATCGCCGCGTACGTGCTGATGAACTACGCGAACCTGGATGCCCGCATCGCAAGCACGAACATCGAGCGGTACGAGAGAACGGGCAAAATCGACCTGGCCTACCTCGGCACGCTGTCGGCCGATGCCGCGCCGGCGCTGCGGAAGCTGCAAGCGAAGCATCCCGAGCTCGCAGGGCTGGACGAGATCGTCCGGAACATGCGGAATGAGGCGCGAGCCGGCGGCAAGTGGCAGTCGTGGAATTTGTCGAAGGAGCGGGCGGATTAAGGCGGCTCGCGGGAAGGAGAGATTTTTTCGATGTCGAAAATCCCCTGACGGACCGCTGCCTTCCGGCGGCGCCTGCGATGATCGGTTTGCCGCTCTCTCTCGTCCGGCTGGCGGCGTCCGGCAAGCATAAGCCGACCGGCTGGCTGCTCGACATCGGCGGACCAAGCTGCGCGCGCCTCGGTAACCGGGGCGGGCGTCCCGGCGTCCCCGCCGCCTCGCGCCCC